>JAVJVK010000004.1:617108-1234216 GCA_040221175.1 Phycisphaerales bacterium | reverse complement strand
CGCCCGGGTGCGCGGGCGCCCCGGCCACCAGCCCCGCCGGGCGCCCGCCGCCGTCCAGGGCCAGCCACGGCCCGCCCCGGCGCAGCGGCCGGGCCGCCGCGCCCTCGTCGTCCACGGGCACCGGGGCGATCGAGCCGCCCGCGGCCAGGGCCCAGCCCGGGCGCAGCTGGGCCGCCCCGGCGGGGGCGGCCGGTCGCTCGCCGGCGATGGCCCCGGGCGAGTCCACCGCCAGCCCCACGCCCGCGCGGGCCAGCTCCTGGGCCAGCGGCACCATCACCGGCCGGGCCGGCAGGTCGGTCCAGCTGGCCGCCAGGGGCACGGCGAAGAGCACGATCAGCCCGCGGCCGCCGCCCTCGCCCGGGCGGGCCAGCAGGGCCGCCGGGTCGCCGTTGCCCAGGGTCAACAGCGGCTGGCCCACGCCGCCCGGCTCGACGCCCAGGGGCAGGTGCCGCGAGACGGTCACCGGCCGCAGCAGGGCTTCCAGCTCGCCCTCGACCAGCCGCAGCAGGCCCAGCGGGTCGTCGCCGGCCCGGCGGGCGATCGACAGGGGCTGGTCGTGCTCGACGGCCTCGGGCCCGATGGTCCAGGGCAGCTCGAAGGCCTCGGCCATGGCGTCCCCCCACGGCGCCAGACCGCTGGTTGGCCCCGGGAAGACCGCCACCAGCCCGCCCTGGCGGGCGAAGGCGGCCAGGGCCCGCCACCCGCCCTCGCGCACGCGGCCGGGGGCCAGCACGAAGGCCGCGTCGGCCCGCGCCAGCCGGGGCAGGTCGACCACGGCGGGGTCCACGGTGGTCACGGCGATGTCGGCCAGGGGGTCGGCCTCGCCCATGGCGTCGGGGGCCAGGGCCGCGCGCAGCCAGGCGGCCGGGTCGTCGGGGTTGAGCGCGCCCGCGGGGGCGCCGGCCGGGCCGGCCGCCTCGATGATCGCCACGGTGAGCTGGCGGCGCAGGGCCACGGCGGCCACCGCCGCGTCGTTGCCCGGCACGCCGAGATCGCCCCGCTGGCCCCGCTGGCCGGGCTGGCCGCCGGGTTGGCCACCGGATTGGCCGTCGGGCTGGCCGCCCTCGCCCACCAGCTGGGCCTCCAGGTAGGCAAGTCCCCGCGGCCGGCCGGCGACCTGGGCGTCCAGGACCACCGAGGCCGTGCGCTCCCCGGGGCGGAAGCGGGCCGTGGCGGTGCTCCAGGGGCCCGGCCCCGCGTCGTCGACGAAGCGCAGGCGGACGGTCCGGGCGGCTTCCTGGTCGAGCCCCGCCCCGCTGCGGCCGATGGTCACCCGGGCGGGGGCGCCCACGGCCACGGCCTCGCCCTGGCCGACCACCAGCACCGGGCGGATGGGCGTCAGGGCGGCGATCCCCGCGTCGCCATCGGGCCCCAGGGCCGCCAGGGCCGGGTCGCTGGCCAGCACCGACGCCTCGGGGCGCTCGCCGGCGGCTTCGGAAGTGGGGGGCGTGGTGGGGGTGGTGGCGGCGGCGGAGATCTCGCCGGGGGGGTAGACCCCCGCCACGCCGTCGGCCAGCACGGCCACGACCCAGCGGCCGCCGGCCTCTTCATCCAGCGCATCGGCTAAGAGGGCGTCGGCGACGATCGCCAGGGCCCCCGCCGCGTCGGCGGCCGCATCGGTGGGCGTCAGGTCCTCGAGGAACTGGCTCAGGGCGGCCAGGTCGCTGGTGGGCTCGGTGGCGCTGGCGGCCGGGGCGTCGGCGGGGCTCGCCAGCGGCCCGCTCATGGGCACCAGCATGGCCCGGTCGCCGCGCTGGGGGCGGAGGCTCTCGAGCAGCTCCACCGCCATGGCCCGGTGGCGGTCCAGGGCGGTCGCGTCCCCGCCGTCGCGGACTCCCGAGGCGATCGAGTCGTCGATCACGATGGCCAGGGTGACCGCGCTGGAGCCGAAGGGGGACTCGCCGGCCAGCCCGCGGATGGTCGGCCGGCCCAGGGCCAGGGCGATGGCGGCCACCAGCAGGCAGCGGACGGCCAGGAGCAGGAGGCGTTCGAGCTGCAGCCGCCGCCGGCGCTTGCGCATGGCCTCGGCCAGGAAGCGCATGGCCGCCCAGGGCGTGGGCTTGCGGCGGCGACGCATGAGCAGGTGGATGGCGATGGGGATGGCGATGGCCGCCAGCCCGGCGGCGAGGATGAGGGGATTCACGAAGCTCATCGGGCGAACCCCCCGTCAACGCGGCCCAAGACGTCCGAGAAGCGACTCCCCGGAGAGCCCGGGCATATCCCCGGGTTCCCCGAGCATGCTCTGGGAGAGCCCGGGGACACGCTCGGGTCGTCCGGGGATGCTCCCGGGGAGCCCGGGGACGCGCTCGGGAAGCGCGGGGACGCGCCCGGATGACCCGGGGACGTGCCCGGGAAGCCCGGGGACGCGCTCGGGGCGCCCGGGGACGCGCTCGGGCGGCCCGGGCAATGGGCAATCGGCAATGGGCAATGGGTCGGATGCCGGAGCATCATCCGCATCCCCCCCATTGCCTCGTGCCCAATGCCCAATGCCTTCCCCTCATCCCATCTTGCTCCGCTTCAGGAGGCTCTCGCGGCGGGCGGCGTAGGCGGCCAGGGGCGGGCCCAGCCAGTCGTGGGTGCTCAGGCGGTGGAAGTCGAAGCCGACGCGCCGGAGCCCGCGCTCGACGGCCCGGGTGTGCTCGGCCAGGGCCTCGAGGTAGGCAGGCCGCAGGGCGCGGGGGTCGATCTTCAGGCGGCCCTCGCCCTCCAATCCCTCGAACGGCCCGGGGTCCTTGAAGGCAAAGTCGGTCTCCGAGCGATCGAGCACCTGGAAGGCGATGGCGTCGTGGCCGCGGTGCTTGGCCCTTGCCCAGGCGGCCTCGAGCACGCCGGGGTCGGTGAAGAAGTCGCTGAGGACGACCAGCAGGCACTTGTTGGTCAGCTTGCCCAAGACCTGGTCGAAGACGCGGCCGAAGTCGGCCTGGCCGTCGACGGGGGCCTGGGCCAGGGCCGACACGATGCGGCGCCAGCTCCCCTGGCTGCTGGAGCGCTCGACCCCGCCCAGCAGCGTGTCGGCGAAGGTGTAGAGGCCCACGCGGTCGCCCTGGCGCAGGGTCACGTAGCTGAGCGCGGCGGCCAGGGCGGTGGCGTGGTCGATCTTGCGCCAGTTGCTCTGGCCGCTGGGGCCGGTGCTGGCGCCGGTTGCCGCCGCGTCGGAGAACAGCCGGCTGCCGTACTGCATCGAGCCGCTGGCGTCGACGAGCACGACCAGGTCGAGGTTGGTCTCTTGTTGATACTGCTTGAGGTAGAGCTTGTCGCTGCGGCCGTAGACCTTCCAGTCCAGGTGGCGGAGGTCGTCGCCGGCGACGTACTGGCGGTGCTGGGCGAACTCGACGGATTGTCCCTGGTAGGGGCTGCGGTGGGCCCCGCTCATGACGCCCTCGACGATCATCTTGGCGCGCAGCTCGAGGCTGCCCAGGCGGGCCAGCGTGGCCGGGTGCAGGTAGAGCGTGGGGTCGACGCGCTCGGAGCGCGTCGCCTGGGGCATGGGCGTGGGGCCCCCGGCTGCGGGCGATGACATGGTGCTGGGGGCGTCGGCCACGGGCGATGGTACCGGGGCCGGGCGCGCCGGGTTCGCGGGCGTGCGGCGGGTTTACCGCGGCCCGCCGGGGCGGTCCTTGTCCCACACGTCGGTGTACCAGGGCAGGGTGTTGGGCAGGTCTTCCTTGGGGATGTCCGAGACGTGGCCATCGAGCCAGCAGGTGTTGCAGCTGTGGCCGTGGCGGAAGTACTCCTCGTCCTTCTTGGCACCGTGCTGGTAGAGGTCGTTGAGCGTGTCGCCGTTGCCGTCGATCATCTGCTCGTAGCCGTCCTTGAAGACGATGAGCTTGGCCGGCTGGGTGACCTCGGTGATGCGCTTGGGGCGGGCGTCGTTGTAGCCGCCGGCCTTCCAGAGCGCCGCGTCGCTGCCCGCGCCGTTGCGGAAGACGCCGTTGAAGCAGTAGGTGGCGTAATCGAAGTTGCCCTCGGCCCCGCGGCCGGTGATGCCGTAGCGGTCGATCTCCTGGGCGCTGGGGCACTTCCACACGTCCCATCCCGAAAGGTGGCTGCGGTCGCCGATGCCCGGGGGGGTGAACATGCTGTCGTCGACGTCCACGCCGAGGTAGCTGTCGTAGAGCGCGCCCCAGTAGGCGCCCAGGCCGCCGCTGAGGCCGGGCTTGTAGTCCTCGTAGAAGGGCAGGAGCACGTTGCCCTGGCTGCCGCGTCCGCCGCGCTCTTCCATGCGCGTGGAGTAGTTCTGGCGGCTGCCGTGGTGGTACTCGTTGTGGTCGAGGGTGTAGCTGGTCCACGCCGTCATGATCTGGCGCATCTGCGAGGCGCACTTGACCTTCTTGCCGGCCTCGCGCGCGGCGCCCAGGCTGGGCAGCAGGATGCCGATGAGCAGGGCGATGATGGCGATGACGACGAGCAGTTCGATGAGCGTGAACGCGCGGGCGCGGGGCGTGTGCATGGTCGGTGGCCTCGTGGCGTGATTCGGTGTGCGATGGCGGCGTCCGTGCGCGAACGCGCCGGGTGCGTGCTGGCCGGATCATTCCTGCGCATCGTGCCATCGTCGCCCGTCGATGCACACGTTCGCGCAACCTTCGCGCGCTCTTTATGCACGCTTGCCATCGCGCTGACAGTCGCCGGCGGCGCGGCTTCTACGTTCCATCCTGATTTGTTCCACCCTCGCTTTTCCAACGCACACGGAGAGATACCCATGACACGCACCCGCACCATCGCGCTGGCCGCCGGCCTGGCGCTGGCCGCCACCGCCACGATCGCCTCGGCCCAGGAAGGCACCGAGGTCGTGATCACCCCGGCCGTCACCACCGGCGACGTCGACGCGTTCACGCTGTC
Organism: Phycisphaerales bacterium; assembly: GCA_040221175.1. Taxonomy (NCBI): domain Bacteria; kingdom Pseudomonadati; phylum Planctomycetota; class Phycisphaerae; order Phycisphaerales; species Phycisphaerales bacterium. The sequence goes on along the minus strand of JAVJVK010000004.1, from coordinate 1,229,377 downwards.
GCTCGATGGCCAGTTCATCTTCTTCGTCGGTTCGGTCGACGACGGCGTGAGCGGCGACCACCTGTACCGCGTGCCCATCGCCGGCGGCACGGCCGAGATCTGGAACGATCCGACGCTGCACAACGACGTCGACGAGGCGCCGATCGTGGGCCAGGACTTCGTCTACTTCAAGGGCGACCAGACCATCGGCAACCCGAGCAACGAGTGGTTCCGCCTGCCCATCCCCGGCGGCGACCAGCTCCAGATCACCGACGGCACGGGCGTCGCCGGCGACGGCGTGCTCATCAAGGGCGGCACCGAGCTGATCTACCTCAACGACGAGAGCAGCGACGGCATCTTCAACGCCCTGACCGATGGCAGCTTCGACATCTTCGGCATCACGCCGCTGGACGTGGACATCGATCAGTTCCAGTGGGACGTCACCGAGGATGGCGAGACGGTCATCTACGGAAGCCAGTTCGCCGGCGGTCCCCAGCCCCAGGTGCTGGGCGTGCTGCCCACCGACGGCTCGAGCTTCGACCCGCAGTTCATCACGCCCACGAACGTGCCGGACTTCTGGGAGATCGTCGACGGCGAGCTGACGCCCGACGGCCAGTACTTCGTCTGCACCGCCGACTGGGACTTCGCCGACACGCAGAGCCTGGTGCGCATCCCCACGACCATCGGCGAGGTCGAGGTCGAGCCCATCGTGTCGCTGGACGGCGAGTTCCAGGACATCGACGGCCTGGCCGTGTCGCCCGACGGCACGAAGGTCGCCTTCAGCGGCGACGTCTTCGTCGACACCGTCGATTCGCTGTACGTCGTGAACATCGACGGCACGGGCCTGCGCGAGCTGACGCCCGACCTGCCCGTCTACGCCGACGTGAACGGTGGCTACGGCGACATCCGCTGGTCGGCCGATAGCAGCCGCATCTACTTCATCCGCGACAAGGACTTCGACGGCCTGAACACCATCTACTACGTCGACGTCGATGGCTCGACCCCCTGCCGGGCCGACATCGACGGCGATGGCGAACTGACCATCTTCGACTTCCTTGGCTTCCAGAACCTGTTCGACGCCGGTGATCTGGCGGCCGACTTCGACGGCGACGGCAGCCTGAGCCTGTTCGACTTCCTGGCCTTCCAGAACGAGTTCGACGCGGGCTGCGCCTGATACGCATCGACTGGCCCTTGCTCCTGCCAGCCCGATCGGCGTGATCAACCGATCGGGCTGTTGCGCGCCGATCTGGCATCGGGCGAATCTCGCGTCATACTGTGCTGTATGAGGGCACTCGTTCCAGCCGTAGTTGCGGGGGTTTGCGGGGCGTGCGCATCGGTGATCGCCCAGTGTCCTCCGGCACAGGAGATCGTGCCCAATGCGCCCGGTGAGTTTCGGGGCGGGGTTGCAATCTCCAGCGACCATCTTCTGGTCCTGCCCAGACGGTTGGACATCGTGTCGGCGTACCGACAGGATGCGGATGGCCGGTGGGTGTTTCATGAGGATGTCCAACTCGATCCGCCCTCGCTGCGTTTTGGCGGCGGGATGATCATCGATGGCGATCGGGCATTGGTGACCGCCGGCGCGCCGATGTCCGCGGTGGGTGGCGTCATCCTGGAGTTCAGAGACGACCGCTGGGTGCCGGCCGCCTATCTCGAAGATCCAACGGCGACGGGCGCCAGCAGCGGGACGGCCCTGTTGGGTTCTACGGCGATCCTCGGTTCGTCGGCGATTCCCAACCGGGTGATGGTGTATGCCAACGACGCGGGCCGGTGGGAGCTGGTGCAGGAAATCGTGTCGGACGTACTCGACCAGCGGACCTACTTCGGAAGCGTCATCGCCATGGACGCCGAATGGGTCGCGGTAGGCGCGCACCGCGAATTCTCAGGCGCTCGCCTGACGGGCGCGGTCTACCTCTACCGGCGGCTGCCCGATGGCACGCTGGCCTTCGAGCAGAAGCTCCATCCGCCCGATCCGTTTGACACCACCCAGTACGGCACGTCGCTGGCATTGAGCGACGGCAGCCTGTTCATCGGAGCTCCGTACGATGATCCGGCATGGGGCTCCATCCATGAGTACCAGGTGCGTGATGGCCGGTGGACGTACGTCGGTCGCATCGTGCTTGAGAATCCCCAAAGGGGCGAGCACTTCGGCCGGGGTATCAAGGTTGTCGACGAATATATGATCGTTCGCTCGGAGCGACCCTCGTTCTACAGCGATGCCACGGTCCATGGCTTCAGGCGCGATACTTCGGGCGCATGGCTCGAGGACAAGACCTTCTTGCCAACGACCTTCCTCTGGGACTACGCGTCGGGCTTTTCGCTGAGCGGCGACATGGTCGCCGTTGCATCGCGTCACGATTGGCCGGCCGAGAGCAGCGGGTTTGTTCACGTGTTCCGCACCGATTGCGCGCATTGCCCGGTCGACCTCGACCGCGATGGCGCGCTCACCGTCTACGACTTTCTGGTCTTCCAGAACGCCTTCGAAGCGGGCGATGCCATGGCGGACTTCGACGCGGACGGCATCCTGACAGTGCTGGACTTCTTGTACTTCCAGAATGACTTTCAGCGTGGGTGTTGGTGACAAGGGGAGCACGGACATGAGAGCCGGCTTGTACGCAGCAGTGGCGTGGGCCCTGATGGTGCCTTATGTGTGGGCCCAAGGGCCCTTTCGGCTCGAGATCGTGCTGGATCCGCCCACGGCTGCGCCCGGCGAGACCGTGCACATCGAGCTCTGGGCGCACTTCCAGTTCGACTGCGCGGTGGCCACGGTGGGGACCAACCTGCTGATGTCGGCCCACGCCCAGCACATTCATGACCACGCGCTCGGGTACGGCTTTCCGTATGGCACGCCGGGGCAGGTCGGCATCGACGGCGTACGCGAGATCCAGGCGCACCGCATCGTGGCGATCGGCGGCATTCCCACGCCCTACGAGAATCCCATCATGTTCTGGGAGGCCGACTTCGTCGCGCCGACCGACGGGCCGCGCGAGGTGATCCTGGCCACCCGCACGGTCCTGTTCATCCTGAGCCAGGACTGCTGCGGCCACTGCTATTCGCCGATCTCCAGGCTCGATGAACTCGAAGAGGCCTTCGTCGTGCTGCGCATCGATGCCTGCCGGGCCGACATCGACGGCGATGGCGAACTGACGATCTTCGACTTCCTTGGCTTCCAGAACCTGTTCGACGCCGGCGACCTGCAGGCCGACTTTGACGGCGACGGCAGCCTGAGCCTGTTCGACTTCCTGGCGTTCCAGAACGAGTTCGATGCGGGCTGCGCCTGATCGCCCCCGCGTAGCCTTGCCCCGGGGGCAGCGTCGTGTTGATCGCCTCGGGCATCATCGTCTTCGTGGCCGCCGCCGCGTTTCTTGCGATCGCGGCTGCGGCGTTCGTCCGCCCAGCCTGGGTGCGGCGGTTCTTCGGAGCGTTCGCCTCCTCGGCGTGGACGCACCTGCTCGAGCAGGCCCTCCGCCTGGTATTCGGCCTCGCGCTGGTCGTGTACGCGCCGGCCATGTGGCGGCCGATCATCTTCTGGAGCCTGGGCTGGCTGATCGTCGTGACGGCGGTCGTGCTGTTCTGCACGCCTTGGCGGTGGCACCGCCGGTTCGCCCGGGCGGTCATGCCCACGGTGCACCGCCACGTGCGGCTGTTCGGCCTGGCGGTGGCCGGCTTCGCGGCGTTGCTGCTTGTGGGGCTGCTCGCCGGGCCCGGCCCGGGGTCGAGCGGGCAAGAGGCAATGCAAAACGCCGCTCCCTGACGGGGGCGGCGTTTTCAAGAAGAGTCTCGAAAGCGGGTGAACGGATTCGAACCGTCGACATTCACGTTGGCAACGTGACGCTCTACCGCTGAGCTACACCCGCAAGCGGCCTCAAGGGTATCGACCATCCCGGGTGGCGTCAACACGTCAGTTCGATGGTCGCACCGGCTGCCGGCAAAGATTCGTGCCCGGCACACCCAAAATGCCCTCGATTCGGGACGCGATTTTTGGTACAATCTGCCCCAGAGTGCGGGATTGCCCGCATCGGCAGGCGTCGCCCGGGCCCGGGGCGGGGGCGCCTGGACTCTCAGTCAGTGAGTAGTTCCCGGGCACGCTTGTACAGAAGGATCGCACAGTCATGCGGATTTACGTCGGCAATCTGCCGTACAGCACCGGCGACAGCGAGCTCGCCGAACTCTTTGCCCAATTCGGAGAGGTCCAGTCGGCCAGCGTGGTCATGGATCGCGAGACCGGCCGCAGCCGCGGCTTTGGCTTCGTCGAGATGAACGATGAGGACGGCCACAAGGCCATCGAGAACCTCCATGGCACGCCCATGGACGGCCGGCCCCTGACCGTCAACGAGGCCCGCCCGCGGGCCAACGCCGGTGGTGGCGGTGGCGGCTTCGGTGGCGGCCGGGGTGGCCGTGGCTTCGGCGGCGGCGGTGGGGGAGGCGGCTTCGGCGGTGGTGACCGTCGGGGCGGCGGCGGCGGCGGTGGTCGCGGCGGCTGGTAAGCCAACCCAAACAGTGATTTGATCGCCCATCGCGCGGGCGGGGTCGTCAGGCTCCGCCCGCGTTGTCGTTGTCGGCCTGATTCGTCGGATCGCCGGCCGCCGGGCTCTCGTCTGATTCGCCGGGGGCTTCGGCGCCCTGCTTCTTGGCCGGTCCGATCTCGACGCCGATGAGTTGGGTTCCCTCCGGCACGCCATCAGGGAAGGCCTTCTCGACGTCGCCGTCGTCGATCAGGTGGACCTGGCTGGTGTCATCGACGGCCAGGATGGCGACCGCACCGGCCCGCTCGCCTTCCCACGTGGCGACGCGCGCCAGCCCGGCGTCCATCTGGAAGAGCATGTGCCGCAGCGGGCGGCCCCACTTCATGGCGGTGCCGGCCTGGGGCTGACCCTTGGGCGAGGGCTCGGGCTTGTCGCGGCGCCACTGGAGCACCTGGCCCACGCCGAAACGTTGGGCCGCCCACCGCGCCACGGCGCCATCGACCTCGCTGTTGTCCGACAGTGCCAGCACGTTGCCAAACCCCGTCGAGGCGACGTCCTGATCCATCCAGCGGATGTCCGTGGCGCTGCCCATGCTTGTCGAGATGCCCTCGCTGGCGGCCGCGGCGATGTTGGCCGCGTTGGTGTCCACCACGCGGACGGGGACGCCCAGTGCCCGCAGGTGCGCCGCCACGTCGCGACCCAGCCGGTGGGCGCCGACGATGATGACGCCGTTGGGTCGGCCCGCCCGAACGCGGAGCAGGGTTGCCAGCGGCCCGGCGGTCAGGCCGGCCAGCGTGACGGTGACGACGATGACCAGGATGACCAGCGACTCAAGCTGCTTGGCGTGGGTCTCCAGTTCGGGCCGGCTGTCGAGCACCTGCGTGGCGGTGCGCCCCATCTCGATGGCCACGATGGCGCCCAGAGCGATGGCCACGATGCCGCGCGGCGCGATGAGGGCCGTATATGCCCGCTCGCGATAGGTCAGGCCCGTTCCGATCGTGCCCGCCAGCACCGACAGCGGCCTGACCAGCAGCACCATGGCCGCAACGAATACGACCTCTTGCCACGACACGTCGAACAGCCGACCAAGCTGGACGCGCGAGGCCAGCAGGATGAACAACGCGCCCACCAGCATCACAGCGGTGGTTTCCTTGAACCGGCGCATCGACTCGGCGCTCGGCCGGGCCGCATTGGCCAGCACCAGACCGCACAGCGTGGCGGCGACCAGTCCGGCCTCGCTCGAGACCGCCTCGGCCAGGCCGAACGAGATCATGCACGCCGAGAGGCCAACCAGCACGATGGTCTGGGTGTCGCTCTTGCGATCGCCGTTGATGATCCGCAGCACGCGGGCGGCGACGTAGCCCAGCAGGATGCCAAGCCCCACGCCGGTGACGGCCGGCACGAGGAACTGGACCAGGATGGCCCCCGCGCTGGCCGAGCCGGGCTGCTCGATGGCAAGCCGAACGATCTCGAGCGTCGACACGGCGGCCACCACGCCGATTGGATCGATCAGGATGCCCTCGGCCATGAGGGCCGAGTGCAGCCTTGGGCTCAGGGGTGTTCGTCGCAGGATGGGCTGGATGACCGTGGGCCCGGTGACCACCAGCATGGCCCCGAGCAGGATCGACAGGTCGAGCGGCAGACCAACGAGGAAGTGGGCCAGCATCGCCGTGAGCAGCCAACTCACGATCACGCCGATGGTGAGCAGGCCGCGCACCGCCCCCGGCGCGCGGGCAATGGTCTCTCGATCGAGCCCGAGCCCGCCCTCGAAGACCAGGAGCCCCACCGATACCGACACGATGGCAAGCAGGCCCGAGGTGCCCAGGGCGTCGCCGTCGACCAGGCCGAGCCCGTTCACGCCCAGTCCGAAGCCCACCAGCAGCAGGAAGAGGATCGGCGGCTGGCGCACCCGATCGCTGACGAGGGTGATGAGCGCACCCGCCCCGAAGGCCAACGCCAGGCTTTGGACCGCCCCATGAGCTTCCATTGGCTGCCAGTGTACGGCCGTCGGCCTAGTCCAGCACGAACCAGGCCCGGCGGTCTCCCCGCTGTCGATCGAGGGATGGCCCGCGGCCGACGGCCTCGCAGTCGTGCAGGTGCACCAGCGTCACGCAGCGCGCGCGGCGCGCTGACTTCCAGTACGCATCGTCGCCGCCGATGGCCGAGCGATGCTCGGCCTCGATCTTCGCCACGCGGGCCTCGGTCAGTCCCTCCAGGCACTCGGCCTCGGCGATGCGGGCTCGGGCGGCATAGCCACCCCCCGTCGTGCGAAAGTAGATGCGATGCCCCGCCTCCACGCGGCCAAACGGCGGTCGCTTGTCTCGCGAGAAGCGGCTCTCGATCGTCTTCCGGCCGGCCAGCAAGGCTTCGATCACCCAGGGGTGCACGATGGCCACGTGTTCGCGTCGAGCGACGGACGCGGACCCCGGTGGGTTCACCGCCCCGCCCCCAGACGCGACAGCGCGCTGGTGGTGCTCAGCCCCTGCACCAGATCGATGAGCTCGACGCGGCCGCCGGCGGCTTCGACGACGCGCTGGCCGACGACTTCCTTGCCGGCGTAATCGGCCCCCTTCACCAGCACGTCGGGCGTCAGCGCTTCGATCAGTTCGATCGGCGTGTCATCCTCGAAGAACACCACGGCGCCAACGGGCTCGAGTGCGCCCAGCACGCGCGCGCGATCCAGCCCGGCGTGTACCGGCCGCCCCTCGCCCTTGAGCCGGCGCACCGATTCATCGCTGTTCAGCCCCACCACCAGGAAGTCGCCAAGCGTGGCGGCCTTCTCGAGCAGCGAGACGTGTCCGGCATGCAGCACGTCGAAGCAGCCATTGGTGAAGACGACCGTGCCACCGTTTCGTCGGACGCTGGCGACCTCGGCGCGAACCTCTTCGAGCGTGCGAAGCTTGCCCGTCAACCGCCCGGCCTGCCGCAACAGCTCGCGGTGGACGTCGGCCAGCGGGATGGGCTTGACGCCGAAGATCTGGACCTCCAGCCCCGCCGCGGCATTGGCAAAGCGTACGGCATCGGGCCACGACAGCCCGTTGGCCCGGGCGGCGGCCAGGCCGGCGAGCATCATGTCGCCCGCACCGGTGACGTCGTAGACCTCGCGCGCCACGGTCGGAATGGTCAGCGGTTCGGCATCCTGCTCGAGCAGCAGCGCGCCGTCCTTATCAAGCGTGAGCACGACGGCCTCGCAATCGAGCGCTGCGGCCAGTTCGCGGGCCAGTTCCTGCCGCTGGGCGGCCGAGTTCATCGAGTGGCGCCGCCCCGTCGCGCGCTCGGCCTCGCTTCGGTTGGGCGTAATCGACGTGCAGCCGCGGTAGCGGCCGAAGTCGTCGCGCGACGCAGGGTCGACCAGCAGTGGAACGCCATGCTTGCGCGCAAGCTCGATCGCTGCGCGACAGGTCGCCTGGTCGCACACGCCCTTGTCGTAGTCCTCCAGGCACAGCACGTCCGCGTCGGATAGGGCCGCCTCGAGCGCGGCGAGCACGTTCTTCGAGATGGTTTCGGGCAGCGCCTCGCGAGATTCGAAGTCCACGCGAAACATCTTCTGCGGGTGGCGATGCTGGGCCAGGCCGATGAGGTTGCGCTTGACCGTGGTGGGGCGCTGGGCATCGGCGATGAGCCCGCTGGTGTCGATGCCCGCCGCCCCGAGCCGATCACGAAGCATCGCGCCCTCGGCGTCTTCGCCCGTCACGCCAAAGACCTTCACGTGGCCGCCCAGCGCGACCAGGTCCTCGGCCAGGTTGCCCGCGCCGCCGGGCATGGCTTCCTGTCTGGTGACGCGCAGCACGGGGACCGGTGCGTCGGCGCTCAGGCGTTCGGCATCGCCGTAGAGCTGCTGGTCGAGCATGAAGTCGCCCAGCACCAGCGCGGTGAAGGACTTCCAGTTCGAAAGGGCGGCAAGCAGGGTGTCCACGCGTCGAGTTTAGGGTGTTGGGCGTGCGGTCGGGCCGGAAGCGGGGGTGGGTACGAAAAAACGCGCGCCTCCGGCACCCCGGAGACGCGCGCATGGTCAAGCAGAATCGGCTGAACGCAGGTGGCTCAGGCGCGACGACGACGGCTGGCGATGGCGCCAAGACCGGCCAGCACGGCCAGGCCGGCCGGAGCCGGAACCGTGGTGTAGGTCAGGTCGTCGTAGGCGGTCTCGACACCGTCCAGGCGGACCGAGCCGATCGGAACGGTCGACACGAAGCTGAAGGCTTCCATGGTGCCGTCGCCCGGGCCGAAGCCGTCGGCGTCGACGAAGCTGCCGATGGGAGCACCCGACATGTCGAAGAACTCGATGGTGTCGGCGCCAACGCCCGCGGCGCTCGCCATGCCGCCAAAGCCCAGGATGCCGCCCAAGCCGGTGAAGTCGAGGGTGATGTCACCGAAGCCGAACAGCGTGCCGAACTTCGTGCCCGAGGTGGGCTGGATCGGGCCGCCGGGGCTGCGGAAGTCGCTCCAGTTGCCCTCGTCGACCGAGGCGTGGAACACCGAACCGGGGATCACGGGAACCGTGCCGCCGAACATCGAGGTAATCTCGGCGCGGGCGCCGGGGTAGCTCTCGTAATCGTCGGTGGCCTCGGGGGTGAAGGGGCCCGGGCTGACTTGGGCGGCGGCCATGCCGGCCACGCCGAGGATACCGATAACAGCGCTGATCTTGGTCATCTTGTCTCTCCTACATACAAACGTGCACGAAACTCAAACGAGCGCCAGCACGTTGCTGCATGCTGGCACAATCAGTTATACCCCTCTGGGGGCTTTTTCGTATCGCGATCCGTGCAGAAAAGACTCGATCGAGCAAGATTTTCCAGGTCTTTTCCTTGACGAAAGACCAAATCGGACGTGGGGCCATCGCCCATACGACAGTTCTTGCCCAACTTGACAGCCGGCCACGCACGGAGCGGGGCTTCGGACGCACGCAGAAGTGAAAACGAGCGGGTCAGCCGAAGCTGCGGCCGGTCTCCAGATCCAGCAGCTTCCAGGGCAGGTTCTTCACCAGCCGCATGAGCACGGGCCAGGCGACGTCCTCGTCGATCAGGGTCACCAGGCCCTGGGTTACCCGGTCCAGGCCCATCGGCAGTTCGACGACCAGGCCCGGGCCGTGGAGCACCACCGTGCCGGCCGAGGCGCTGCGCTCGGAGCCATCCGGAGCGGTGTTGAAGTCGGCCAGTGCCTGTGACACCTCATCGATGGTGCCCAGGGGCGGCAGGCCCTCGTCGGCGGGTTCGGACGACACGATGACGATCTGACGCTTGGGCATCCGGCCGGGGTCCCCCTACTTGCGGCTCGCCAGGAGCTCGGCGGCCGTTTCCATGAGCTGGCCCAGCGGCACGGGCTTGATGAGGTAGCCGTCGACGCCCAGCGACTGGGCATATGCCTGGTGCCGCTTGCCATCATTGGCCGTCACCATGATCACCAGCGGGCTGTCTGTGTTGCCCTTGATCTTCTCAAGGGCCAGGAAGCCCGACCGAGCCGGCAGCATCATGTCCAGGATCACCAGGTCCGGCTTTTCTTCCAGGGTCAGCTCGATGGCCCGGTTGCCGTCGCCGGCCGTGTGCGTGACGGCGCCTTCGGCCTTGAAGGCGGTTTCCATGGCCAGCAGCACGTCCTTGTCGTCGTCGACGATGAGGATGGTGGCGTCCTGAAGTGCCGAGGTGTCGGTGGTGGTCACGAGAAAGGCCTCCAATGGCGAGTGGCTCACCATAGGAGCCCAGCCACCAGAGACCTTCGCTTGCGAACGCGGTTGTGTTCCCCAGATTCGGGGTTCGCCCGGGTTAGTCCTCGTCGTCTGCGACGCTCTTGCCGAAGATCCAGCGGTCCAGCGACAGCATGCCCGGGCCCGAGAACAGCAGGGCCAGGCCGATCATCAACAACGAGAACTGGTACAGCAGGCGTGTGTAGCTCGAGACGTCCATGGGCTCGTACATGGGCAGGAAGCCCAGCCAGGTATTGCCGCTCTGGATGGCCGGACCGATCTCTGTGAGCCAGATGGCCACGCCCATGACCCCGGCGACCGACAGCCCGCCCAGGCGCGTAAACAGGCCCACGAGCAGCACAAGGCCGGCAAGCAGTTCGGTCAACGCCGCCGCCCACGCGAATCGCACCGGCCAAGGCGGCGAACCCACCGCCGCGGGCCAGAGCGCCATGGGCCGCTGGGCCTCCAGCGTGCCGTCGGCGTCGTCGGCCAGTTCGGGCTGCGGATTGGCCGAGGCATAGAGCAACAAGGCCAGCCCGTTGAGCTTGCGCACACGCTCGGGCGAGGCCTGGGCGACGAGGGTGATGGCTGGTTCATCCGCGGCGGCCAGCCCGGGCTCGTCCACGGGGTCTTCGATCGGGTCCGTCGGGTCGTCGACCGGATCGGGCTCGTCAATCGGATCGGTTGCGGGCTCGCCGGCCGGTTCGTCGATGGGCTGTTCGGCGGGCGGCTCGGTGGGGTCTGGCGCCGCGGGGGGCGCCGTGTCCGGGGCGGGCTCGTCGACGGGGGTCTCGTCCGCCGGCGTTGGGGCGCCGGCAGCCGGGAGCACGCCCGCGGCGACCAGCGCGCCGCGGTTCTCCGGGGTGACGTCCATGTATCCGAAGATCTTGGTGTAGCCTGCCCAGAAGAAGATGATCGCCAGCACAAGGCGCAATAGCAGCGGGGGAACGCTCAGGGCCGTCCGCTGGCGGGCCGTCAGATGGACTTCTCTGGCCATGGTCTACCTCCTTGGGGCCTCGCCCGACCGAAACGATGCGCGGCCGGATGATGTCTATCGACCCTAGGGCGAATTCTCAATCAATAGCTCGAAAGAGCCGCCATCGGGCCCGGCCGAGTGCTCGGCAACAAGGTTGTTGGGAGAAGCCCCACCGGCCTGTCGCGCCGCGGGGGCGTGCCGGCGGCGGCCGGTACGATTGAGACATGGCCCGCGACGATCGCCCGCTCGACGACATGCCCGATACCGCAATCGCCAAGCGAGCCGCGGCCCGGCGGGGCGAGGTGCTCGAGCATGCCCCCGAGTTCGGCCTGCCCGACGACGGCCCCAGCGAAGACGACCTGGACCGCTTCGGCGGGGTCACACAGACCTGCTGGCGCTGCGGCACCGAACTCTACGACGACGCGACAGTGTGCTGGCACTGCCAGGCCAGCGTGGGCCCGGGATCTGGTCCGCGCAAGGGCACGCCCATCTGGGCCATCGTGGGTGGCGTGGTGCTGGCGGTGGTGATCGCGTTGTGGGCGATCTTCTAGGCCGCTACGGGCAGCCCGCGTCGAATGCGTCCTGATACGCCAGGAAGTCGAAGATCGTCAGCTCGCCGTCGCCGTCGAAGTCGGCGAGCGTGTCGCCGTCCTGGAAGAGGTTCAGGAAGGTCAGGAAGTCGAAGATGGTGAGGGTGCCGTCGGCGTCGAGGTCGGGGGGGCAGCCGAAGCAGGATAGATCGAAGAGGTAGGCGGCGCCGAAGTCGTCGCCCGAGGCGTCAAAATCGTCGATGGCTCCCAACAGCGCCCGCTGACCCTGGATCGCAATCGAAATGCCATAGGATCGCGAAAAGACGGGGACATCGGGATCGAGCCGTGCGACGTGCGCCCACTCTCCGTCGCCACCGCGACGGAAGTAGTGGACGGACGCCGAGGTGGTCGGCGTGCGCTCGGCGGACGCCCTTGTTAGCAGTACGTCGCCGCTGAACTCAACGGGTAGCCCCATGCCGGACGACTCGTCCGATGGCGGCGGCAAAAGCTCCTGTGCGAACGTCCATTGATCGCCTACGAGCTCGTACGTGAGCACGGCCCCGGCTTCCACGCTACCCCGCATCGCCCCGTACGCTCCAACCGCGAGCGTTTCGCCGTCAAAGGCGACGTCGACGCCGAAGGCCTGGTTCTTCGCAACACCGCCGGGCGCATCGAACGGCATCAGCTTCTGGTGGAACTGGATCGACCCGCCCGCATCGCGGCGGAACACGTACACGGAGCCACCGCGATCGAACGCCGTCGAATCCTGCGGCGCGCTGATGAACAGCCACGGCCCGTGCGGAACCACGACCTGCCCGAAGAACGCATTGGCCGGCAATCCGTCCGGGCTCTCGATGAGCCGATCAAACGTCCACTCGCCCTCGTCGAACTCGTACGCGAAGACGGTCCGCTTGCTCAGCGGTCGCAGGTAGGCCGCGTTGCCCTCGATGGCGACGAAGCTCCCGAGGCGGCTCGACAGCGTGGGATCGATGCCATCGGGTGGCCGGATGTCGCTCGTCTGGACCCAGTTGCGCCCGTCGTACTCGTACACGAAGGCGCCGCCCTTGGCCGTGAGCCCGGGCCACTCCTCGGTCAGGGATCCGATGATGAGCCGGCCTTCGTGCAGGTCCGCCGCGCCGCTGAAGAAGTCGCCCGCCCTTGGGGTGGGCGGGATGATCATCTGGCGATGCTCGAGCGACCCGTCGACCATCTCGTAGACGTGCATCGCCCCGCTGGTGCAGCCGAAGTACCCCGGGCAGAGCACGCGGGCGTTGACGTCGCCGATGAACCAGAAGTCGCCGTCGATGATGAGCCGGCCGCCGAAGTCGATCGGTGGGACGACGCCGGGCGGCGGAATGCGAACGCTGTCGCAGGGGTCGGCGAGTGTCGCCGCCACATTCGTCAAAAGTACAAGAGAGAGCAAGCAAGCGGCGCGACGCATGTACCCAGTATGACCCAAAACGACGCTTGAAGCAAGGGAACTTGCTCCGCCCGCCTCACTCACGCATCGCTGCGATCCACGATCTTGTAGCTCTCGCGCTCGCCGCGGCCGCGGACGGGGTAGTCCTTGCGCAGCGGGTGGGCGGGGTAGGCCTCCCAGGTCAGGATGCGGCGGAGGTCGGGGTGGCCGTTGAAGCGGATGCCGTACATGTCGAACACCTCGCGCTCGGGCCATTCGGCCCCGGGCCAGATGTCGGTGACGCTATCGACCACCAGCGACGGATCCTCCTGGATGCCGTCGGTGGGCAGCGAGGGATCGACGTAAGTCTTGACCAGGAAGCGGTCCTCGGTTTGGGTGTTGATCATGTTGTAGATCACGCCGAAACGGCCGGGCATGTCGGCGGGGTAGTTCAGGTAGTCGGCGGCGGTGACGTCCGACAGGAAGTCGTAGCCGCGGTCGTTCTTAAGGAACGCCATGACGGCGTGGGCGTCCTTGGGCTCGACGATGAGCGAGCTGAGCCCGCGGAACTCGGTGCCGCTGAGCTTGGCGCCCGGGAAGGCGTCCTTGACGGCCTTGAAGTTGGGGTGGTCGAGCGTGGGCGTGCGGGGCTCGGTGGGCATGCTGGCTCCCTGCGGATATCTAGGAATGAGCGGGCTGGGAGGGTAGGACGCCGGCCTGGCGGAGCATGTCGAGCTGCGCGGGGACATCCTCGTCGTACAGCGCGAGCGGCCGCTCGAACGGGCCGTGGTCGGTCAGCACCGCCAGCAGGTCGTGGTAGTCGAGGCAGCCGCGGGTGAGCGGGGCGGGCACGAGGATGTCGTCGTGCTCGCCGTCGGCCTCGCCCAGGGCGGGCCGCTCGGCTCCGGTCATGAGCACGGCGGCGACGCCTTCGTGGTGGGCCAGGGCCTCGAGGATGCGGGTGAGGTGGTCCCTGGCGTCGCCGGTCATGCCGGCGGTGAGCATGGCGGCCGGCTCGAGGAGGATGCCCAGGGCCGAGGTCTCGAAGAGGCCCAGCACGCGCCGAATGGCCGGAGCGTCCGATATCACATGACGCACGTGCGGCCGCAGCAGGAGGCTGGCGTTCGCGGCCTCGAACCTGGGCAGGATCTCGCCGAGCCGGGCTTCGAGGGTTTCCCATCCGATGGCGGTCCAGGTGCGTGGGTCGTGATGGAAGACGCCCGATTGGGGGTCGGCCTGATCATCGAACCAGCCCGACCAGGCGATCAGTGTTTGGTTGGGTTGGGGCTCGGGTGCGTCTGAAAAAATGTTGCCGGCCCAGGCGGGCCAGTCGGGCTCAGCACCTTGTGAGCGGAGCATCCACCCACCACCAGACCTTGGGCCAAAGAGCAGCATGATCGAGTTTATGCGTGCGAGAGCGGCGTTCGGAGGTCCGAAAAATGTGAATCGGGGGCTTTCGAAGGGCCGAAACCACCGCACCCCGCGGCCGGCCCGTCGGACCGGCTGCTCGGGGAACATCGGAGACGACACGATGCGCGACCTGGCTGCCATGCCCGAGTCGTGCGAGATGGCGGAGATCCACTCGCCTGGCCCTTCAACGCGATTGACCCGGGAGCAGGTCGTCGATCGCATCATCACCATCAACCGCTCGGCTTCGCCAGCCTTCTTAGAGAGATTCGCCGAGCCGCAGCTTCGACACTACCTCGAGCACCTGACCCACACCACCGACGAGCGGCCCAACGTGCCGTGGGTCCGGCGGGGCGAGACCCCCGCGATCGTGGGACGGTCGGCCGATAGCCATGCCTGAGGGCCATTGATTCGCTGCAAGCAAACGGGAGCCGTGGTGAGGCCCGACGTGAGAGCGTCGGGTCTTTTTCATTGGCGAGCGACCCATAACCCGGTCTTGGCTCGGGGCGGGCGGTCGATTTTCGTTGCATTGAGGCAGTCGGACTTCAGGCGGGTCTCTGGAGCGCCGAAACAACCGTCACGGGCGATGTGACCGGACTGATTGGTCCGGACATTCGGCCGGGAGTCTTGCCCGCGTGGCGTGTGCCGCGACGGGCGGTGCAGCGAGGGCCGCGGTTGGCCCGCCGATTGGAAGTCACGGGACCGTGAACCAGGGATGGAGACCCGAACGATGATGAACAGCAGCATGAACTCGACCGTCCTGGCCGCCGCGGCGCTGATCGCGGTTGCCGGCTTGACCACCGCGTGCAGCACCAGCTCGGGCACGGCTACGGCCGGCGGCCCGGTGATCCGCACGAGCGAGCAGCAGACCAGCACGCCCACGACGGCGCGGGCGACGTACCGCCAGCCGGTGGCCAGCAGCAACTACGACCGCAACCGCTCGCCGTCAACGTCCACGCCCATCGATCCCTACGCCATCGGTCTGACGGCCGATGACTCGCAGGGCTTCCAGCACATGGGTGGTTCACCTCGGGCCGGCGAGCGATTGAGCCTGAGCCCCAAGACGCCCGCCCAGTTCCAGCCCACCGACGCGGTGCATGGCTTCTACGGCGAGGTGTTCACCGACAATGCCGGGCTGGTGGCGCTCGATCCGGATCGCATCGGCGGCAACAACCTTTCGCAGATCAGCTTCAGCGTCGAGGGCGCCGACTTCGATCCGGACGTGTCGCCCGATGGTCGCTACATCACGTTCGCCAGCACGCAGCACAGCCTGACCAGCGACATCTTCATCAAGCCGGTCGACAGCCGCGTCATCACGCGCCTGACCAAGAGCGAGGGCAACGACGTGATGCCCAAGTTCAGCCCCGACGGCACGCGGGTGGCCTTCTCGAGCAATCGCTCGGGCAACTGGGACCTGTTCGTCATGCCCACCACCGGTGGCAAGGCCGTGCAGATCACCACCGAGAGCAGCCACGAGCTTCACCCGACCTGGTCGCCCGATGGCAAGTACCTTGCCTTCAGCCGCCTGGGCGAGGTGAGCGGTAAGTGGGAGCTCTGGGTAACCGAAGTCGGCAACCCGGGCGTGAGCAAGTTCCTGACCTACGGCCTGTTCCCGCAGTGGTCGCCGGTTGCCGGCAACAGCGCTACGGGCAACGGCGAGCGCATCCTGTTCCAGCAGAGCAAGGAGCGCGGCGATCGCGCCTTTACCGTCTGGAGCCTGGACTTCAACGGCATGACCGCCAGCAACCTGACACAGGTCGCTTCGAGCCCGTATGCCGCGTGCATCAACCCGGCTTGGAGCCGCGATGGCAAGTGGATCAGCTTCGCGACCGTGCCCAACCCCACCCAGTGGGCGAAGATGGACGAGACCCGTCCGACTTCGGCCCAGCTGTGGATGGTGGCCCAGGATGGCACCGCCCTGGTGGAGCTGACCGACGACAACGCCGTCAACCTGATGCCCTCGTGGGGCCCGGGCAACGAGATCTTCTACATCTCCGATCGCGGCGGCGTGGACAACATCTGGTCCATGAGCGCCAACAACGCCATCCTGGCGGCCACGGGCGTTGACCCCGACGTCAACAACCCAGCCAACCAGGGCCCGGCGTACACCGGCGTGCCGGACACGGGCGGCAACTAAGGGAAAGCCCGAAAATCCATTGATCGCAACGCCCGGTAACTCCGGGCGTTGTTCTTTGGTGCAACAATACGGGTATGAAAGCCTGGAGCGCGTTGATCGCGCTGAGCCTGTCGGTTGTGGTATCGCTGGTGTCGGGCTGTGCGAAGCCCGATCCGTTGCGACCGCCGCAGCAGTTGATTTCGCCATATGCCAGCACGCCGAGCGAGCCCGTGTGGGCCGTCGTTCCCCTTCGCAACGAGAGCGGGACGACGGCGGTGGACCGCCTGGTGGTGAGCGACACGCTCGTGGCGACCATCACCCAGGTGCAGGGACTCCGAGCGTTGCCGCTGAACCGCACGATCGACGCGATGGCCAGCCTCGAGATGGTTCACCCCGAAACGCCGGCCGATCTGGATCGCCTGGCCCGGGCGGTCGGCGCCGACGGCGTGGTGGTGGGCAGCATTACCGCGTATGACCCATATGCGCCGGTCATGGGCATCGCGCTCGGGCTATACGCCCGTCCGGGTTCGCTGGCCCGGGGCGGCTCGACCGAGATCGAGATCGATCCTCGGAACCTCCGCGACGAGCCGACCGACTACGACTACTTCGGCACCCAGAGCCTGGAGGGTCGCGGACCGGCGAGTTCGGTCATGCTGGTGCTCGACGGGCGTGACCACGACGTGAAGATGCGGGTGCGTCGCTACGCCGATGGGCGTCAGGAAACGGTGTCGTCGCTCGGGTGGGAGCGGTACCTGCGGAGCATGCCTTCGTACGAGCGATTCGTGACGTACGAGTCGGTGGGGCTGCTGCTCCGCCGCGAATGGGTTCGTTTGGCCCGAGATCGGGCCACGGGTGGCCTGGAGGCCACGGAAATGAGGGAAAGCCAGTAGCTATCGATGCGAAAAAAGTCGTTCAGAATGTTTGAACGGAACCAAACCCGCCTTCGAAACTGGCCGATATCTCATGCGTCGGGCGTGCGAGTCGGACCTCGCTCAGACGCCTGCAGGGTCCGCGGTGGACCCCGCGAAGGAGTGCAGACATGACGGCATTGCCGCTCACCGAAGCTTTCAGCACCTACCTGACCGATGAGCGTCAGTTCAGCCCCTACACCGCCCGGTGCTATGGGGCCGACCTGAAGCAGTTCATCGAGTTCCTGATCGAGCACCTGCAGCGCGAGATCGACCCTGCCGCCGAGCAGGCCGCCTACGAACGCCGCCTGGCGGGCCAGAAGGGCGCCGGCCCGACGCTGACCGATGCGATCTGCGAGGCCGACAGCGAGCTGATTCGCAAGTTCCTCGAGCACCTGGACGCGCACCACTACTCGGCCGCGACGCTGGCGCGCAAGATCGCCACGCTGCGTTCGTTCTTCAAGTGGGCCGTCAGGGGCAAGGTCGCCAGCAGCAACCCGATGGTGCAGATCCGCACGCCTCGGCAGACCAAGCGGCTGCCCAAGGCCATCACGATCGAGCAGGTCGAGCAGCTCCTGAGCGCACCGGACGAGAAGGACGTGCTGGGCACGCGCGACCGAGCGATCCTGCAGACGCTCTACTCCACCGGGCTCCGCGTGAGCGAACTGGTGGGCCTGACCTTTGCCGACATCGACTTCGAACAGCGGGTGATCCGTGTGAAGGGCAAGGGCAACAAGGAGCGCCTCGTGCCGCTGGGCGAGCGTGCCATGGAGACCATGGGCCGCTACGTCGAGCGACTGCGCACCGATCCCAGGTTCAGCAACGTGCTGAAGGGCGAGGCCGACAAGACCCCGCTGTTCATCAACAAGCACGGCAAGCGGCTGAGCAGCCGGAGCGTCCGTCGGAAGCTGGATAAGTACCTGGGCATGGTGGGACTGGATTCTTCGATCAGCCCGCACACGCTGCGGCACACGTTCGCCACGCACCTTCTGGACAATGGCGCCGATCTTCGCGCGGTGCAGGCCCTGCTGGGCCACCAGTCGCTGAGCACCACGCAGGTGTACACGCACCTGAGCGGCCAGCGTCTGCGCGAGAGCTACGACAAGGCGCACCCTCGGGCCGAGGCCAGCTGAGCACGACTCGTCTCGGCCCTTCCTTACTCTGAGTGTTCCGGAGCACGCCCGCGATCGGGCGTGTATGCCGTTGGACTCTCGGGAAGCGCATCGGTGGTTGGCTGGGCGCCGGGCGTGCGGCGCTCGAACATCGAGTCGATGGCGGCGGTGCCGTCCTGGTGGTCGACCTCGAACAAGTGCAGCCCGAACTCGTGGGAGAGGTCTTCGAAGACCCGCAGGCCGCGCACGCTGTGGCCGTGGTGGTCGACCTTGGGCGAGTAGCAGGCGATGCCGAGCTTGCCCGGAACGACGGCGAAGATGGCGCCCGAGATGCCGCTCTTGGCCGGCAGCCCCACGGTGTATGCCCATTGTCCCGAGTAGTCGTACATGCCGCAGGTCTGCATGACGGTGAGGACGTCGCGGACGTAGGCGGCGTCGAGGGCGCGCTCGCCGGTGACGGGATTGATCCCGCCGTTTGCCAGCGTGCCCGCCATGACGGCCAGGTCCTTGCATGTGACCTGGATGGCGCACTGCTGAAAGTAGAGGTCGAGGATGGCATCGACGTCGCCCTCGATCATGCCGAAGTGCAGCATGAGGTAGGCAATGGCGCGGTTGCGGTTGCCGTGCGTGCGCTCGCTGGTGAAGACGGGCAGGTCGACGCTGAGCTTTCGGCCGGCGAAGCGGTTGAAGCTGTCCAGCAGTTGCTTGACGCTTGCGGTGGCGTCCATCTCTCGCAGCAGGCTGGTGACGGCGATGGCGCCGCTGTTGACGCAGGGGTTGTGGGGGCGGTTGGCCGCGTCGAGCTTGATGATGGAGTTGAACGCGTCGCCCGTGGGCTCGACGCCCACGCGGCTGAGCACCATGCTGCGGCCGTGCATGCCCAGCGCGTGGCCGTAGGTAAAGGGCTTGGAGGAGGACTGGATGGTGAACGGGGTCTCGTGATCGCCGACAGCGCAGACGTTCCCGTCGGCCGTCGCGACGGCGATGGAGAACAGCGAGGGGTCGACGTTGGCCAGCTCGGGGATGTAGTCGGCCAGCTCGCCGTCATCCAGGCCGGCGTACCGCGCGTGCAATTCGCTCAGGGCATCGGTGATCTTCTGCGCATCGGACATGAGGCATTATGGCCTACTGGGCCACGCGATGTAGCCCGGTGGCGCGGATCGTGAGCACCTGCGGCGTCGGACGGGCCGCGACGGTGCCGACGACCACGACTTCGTCCAGCGGCGAGATGCCCTGGCCCGAGAGATCAAACTCCAGCGGGTTTCCCTCGGCATCGACGAGTTGCACCGTGGCGCTGTTGGCCTGGATGTCTTCGGGCATGGCGCAGCAGTAGTCCCACGGCGTGTCGCAGTGGTCGTCTTCGCTGACGCAGACGTTTTCCAGTGCGGGATCAACCATCACGAAGAACGCCGAGTCCTTGCTCAATGCGTCCTTGCGGCCGCCGATGATGCCGCGGACGGTGACGGTGTCTCCTTCGGCGGCGGTGTCCTTGATGCTCTTGACGCCCTGCGCATCGGCTGGCATGGAGGCGAGCCTCCACTCGGCCGAGACCGGAGCGGCGCTGGACGTCGAGGCGCCGTCGGTCGAACTCGTCGACTCTTCCTTGCAGGCGACCAGGCCGAGGGCAAGGCCGGCGATGGAGGCGGCGGCGATGGTGCGTGTGAACTTCATGGGGAGGCTCCTTTCGGTTGGTGCAATGGTACTCAATGCATCTTGAGGGCTTGGGGAATGGGTAAACGCAGGCAGCGAATGGCTGGCGGGATGGCGCCCACCAGGCCCACGAGCACGCCGCCAGCGATGCCCGCGAGCATGACCGGCGCGTCGAGCGTGAGCGCGAAGGCGCCCATGGAGAACTTGACGGCGAGGCCATCGAGCAGCAAGAGGCCCAGGATGGCCCCGAAGATGGTGCCGATGGCGGCGGCGAAGAGCGACTCTTCGCTGAGGCTGGTGACGATGGCGGCGCGCGTGAAGCCGAAGGCCTGGAGCGTGCCGATTTCGCGTACGCGGGCGGCAAAGCTGGCGTACATGGTGTTCAGCCCGCCCAGCAGGCCGCCGAGCGCGATGAGCGAGGCGGTGACGATGACCATGATGCGGATGGGCCGATAGAACGCGGCGATCGAAGCGTAGTAGTCGGCCTCGCGCATGGCGGTGATTTCGAGGTCGAGCCGGCTCTTGGCGAAGACGTCGACGTCGGAGAAGCGCGCGGTGTCGAGGCTCACCACGACCGCCGACAGGGTGGCTTCGCGCTTGGTGGCCACCTGCAAGTCGATGATGGGCATCCAGATCTCGGCGTCCATCACCGTGTTGGGCGCGCGGAACTTGCCGACGATGGTCCAGTCGCGGTTGTCAAAGTACAGCGTGTTGCCGACGGCCAGGCGCTCGTCGGGCAGGCCCAGGCGCGTGGCGGCCAGCGAGCCGACGATGATCTCGTCCTGCCCGCTGCGGGGCTGGCGTCCCTCGACGATCTCGACCTCGCTGTGCACCAGGAACGCGACGGGGCGCACGCCGCGGATGACGGCCTGGCGCGGCGTGGTGTCGCTGGCGTCGGTGTTGACCGGCAGGGCGATGTTGATCTCGGGCGAGGCGTAGGTGACCCCGCCGCGCTCAACCAGGCCCGGGATGCTGGCGATGGCCTGGCCCGCGGTGGAGGCGTCGATCTGGCTGCGCTCCAGCGCTTCCTCGCTGCCGGTGCTCATGATGATGACGTTCTCGTGCAGGCCCTTGCCCTGGGTGAGCGTCAGTTGCATGCCACGGACGAAGCCAGCGGCGGACAGCACCAGTAGCACCACGAGCGTGGCGCCGATGATGCTGGCGAGCATGCGCACGCGGCTGCGGCCGAGGTTGCGGTAGGCGTATTCGAAGGGGAGTTGTCTCAGCCGCATCGGCTTCCTTTCTTACACGGCCCGGAAGCACGTTGCGATCTCGCGGCGAGAGGCCTGCCACGCGGGCACCAGCCCCGCCAGCACGCCCAGCGCTACGCACACGCCCACGCCCACGGCCAGCAGCTGCCAACTCGCGGTGATGGGGATGGACTGGCCCTCGACCGACAGCGCGAAGCTGCCGAAGCGCGCCACGAGCATGGCGACGGCCGCGCCCAGCACGCCACCGATGAGCGAGATGAGCACGCCCTCTGCCACGATGAGCAACGCGACCAGGCGGCCGTTGAAGCCCAGGGTCTGCAGCACGGCGTGCTCGGCGATGCGGCTCTGGACGCTGAGGATGATGGCGTTGCCCACCAGCGCGAGCACGGCGATCAGGGCCCCAATGCCCAGCCAGTTGGCAAAGCCGACCAGTTCGACGATGTCGTCGGCGATGCGCGCGACGAAGGCCTTCTCACCGAACGTCTGCGTGGGGTCCTGGGCGCGGGCGAACTGATCGTCGATGGCCTCGGCCACGGGGTCGAGCATGCTGGCGTCTTCAACCTTCACGTTGAACTGCGTGACGATGCCCAACTGGTCTCGCCCGGCGAGCTGCACGAACTCCAGGGCGGTGTAGGCGACGTTGTGGTCTTGCGGATCCTTCGAGCGGATGACGCCCGCGACATAGGCGGTAATGCCCGCGGCGTCGAAGGTCTGGCCGGCCTTCAGGCCCCGGCGGGTGGCCAGGGTCTCGCCCAGCAGCGCCGCGTCGGTGCGCCGCTTCCAGTCTTCGAGGCTGCCGTCGATGACCTGGAACTTTTCGCCCCGGGCGGCGATGAAGTCGTCCTTGGGTACGCCGCGGAAGGTCACCACGTCCAGGCTCGTCCGGCAGTTGCTCACGACGACCTTCATGGGCACGGCGGACACCACGCCGGGGATCGACTCGATGCGGCGCTGGTAGTCCTGGGGAAGTTGGCTGGTGACCGGGCAGAAGCGGTCCTTGCGGTAGACCACCAGCGTGGTGTCGTTGGCCGTCGCGGTGGTGGCCGCCTCGACGCCGTTGCGCATGGCCTGCACGGCCGTAAACAGGAACATCGCGATGGCGATGCCCATGAGCGTGAGGCCCGAACGCACGCGGTGGCGCCAGGCCTGCTTTGCGATGTAGGGGACGAATCGGAAGATATTCATGCCAACACCTCCTCGGCGGCGTTCGAGTCCGCGTCGGCTCGGTCGTGCGTCATGTCGCCGGCCAGCTTGCCGGTGTCCAGGTGCAGCGTGCGCGTGGCGTAGTCGGTGGTACCCGGGTCGTGGGTCACCATCACGATGGTCTTGCCCTGCTCCTGATTGAGGCGGCTGAGCAGTTCCATGATGGACTTGGCCGAGGGCTTGTCCAGGTCGCCCGTGGGCTCGTCGGCCACGAGGATGGTCGGGTCGGTGACGATCGCGCGGGCGATGGCCACCCGCTGCTCCTGGCCGCCCGAGAGCTGTCGCGGGAAGTGGTCGCTCCGGTCGGAGATGCCGACGTCTTCGAGGGCCTTCTGCACGCGCTGGCGGCGCTCGGCCCGGCTGAGCTTGTGCAGCAGCAGTGGGAGCTCCACGTTCTCGAAGGCCGTGAGCACGGGCACGAGGTTGTAGAGCTGGAAGACGTAGCCGACGTTTTCGCTGCGCCAGGCCGCCAGCTTGTTGCGGCTGAGGTCGGCGATGTTGATTCCATCGATGATGAGCTTGCCGCTGGTGGGCTTGTCGATGCCGGCGATGAGGTTCAGCAGCGTGGTCTTGCCGCTGCCGCTGGGGCCCATGAGGGCCATGAATTCGCCGGCGGGGACGTTCAGGTCGAGCCCGTCGAGCGGACGGATGATCTCGTCGCCCTTCTTGAACTCACGAGTGAGTTGTTCGCATTTGATCAATGTCATTGGTCGCTGTCCTTGCTGCCTGTAGCGATGCGCACGCGAGCGCCGTCGTTGAGATTGGTGGTGTCGAGCGCGAGCAGGTCTCCTGATCGGAGCGCGCCGCGGACGCGGGCGTAGTCGCCCAGGTCCTCGAGCACTTCGATGCCCTGTGCGAAGGCCTTGCCCGTGTCGCCGCGGCGGTTGCGCACGACCCACACGCGGCCGCCGTCGATGGCGCCCGTGGGCACGAGCATGGCGGTGTCGCCCAGCTCTGGCGCTTCCTGCTGGCCGCCGCCGCGGGGCAGGAACTTCACGCGTGTGAGCATCTCGGGCCGCAACAGGGGCGAGGGATCGAGCACGCGGACCTTCGCCTGGAGCGTGTTCTTCTGCAGGTCGGCCTCGTAGGTGATGCGATCGACCACGCCCTCGAAGGTCTGGTCGGGAAGCACTTCGACGATGACCTCGCACTCCTGGCCCACGAACATGTGCCTCGCGTCGGCCAGCGGCACGTCGACGCGGACCTGGAGCTTGGCCGGGTCGTACAGGTGCACGACGTGGGCCGAGTGCGGGTCGTCCATGCCCAGCATGATCTTGTCGCCGGGAACCTTCAGTCGACGTTGCACGGCTCCCGTGATCGGGGCGTTGATGGTCAGGCGATCGACGCGGAGTTGTGCTTCGTCAAGCCGTGCCCGTGCAACCTGGACGGCCGCCTCGGCTCGCTGGGCATTGGCGCGGGCAAGGTCGAGGTTCTGCTTTTCCATAATGCGCAGCTCGTAGTTTCGCTCGGCGGCGGTGGCCTCGGCTTGCAGGCGGTTGCGCTGGGCCTCGAGGATTGCCTGCCGCTGCTCGGTCGCTTCCAGCGTTGCCCGCTGGCCGGCCACGCGCTGGGTGAGCACGATGACCTCCAGCTCGTTGGCGGCCCCGCCCCGCTCGGCCCGGCTTGCGCGGTCGAGCTCGGCCTCGATCTGCTTGAGCATCGCCCGCTCGGTCTCGATCAGCGCGGGCAACTGGGCGAGCTGGGCTCGGGTCTCGGCGAGCTGGGCCTTCGTGGCTGCGACGGCGCGCTCGCGATCGATCGGGTTGTCCCAGTCGGTCTGGGCGGCACGGAGGTTGGCTTCGGCGACGGCCAGTTCGGCCTGTGCGCTTGCCAGGTCGGCCTGGGCGGCTGCGAGCTCGATCGTGGCGTCGTCGGGTACGAGCCGCGCGACGGGCTGGCCCTTCTCGACGGTCTGTCCCTCGAGCACCAGCACCTCGGCCACCACGCCGTCGGTCAGCGCGGTGGCGGCGGTGTAGTACGGGGCGGCCTCGAGCCATCCGGGGGCCTGGATGGCTTGGCCGGCGGGCTGGCGTTCGCCGGGCTCGGCGGCTTGCGTTTCGGCGGCCGATGCCTCGAAGACCACCGGCGCCACGCGCACCGGCGTGGCCGGGGTGAAGCTCTCGCCGGCGGTCCAGAAAACGATGCCGGCAAGCATGACAGCGACGCCGGCGGCGACGGCCGTCGAGGGCGGGATGCGCCCGAATACAGACTTAGGTTTCATGGCGGACTCTCCGCGGGTGAACGTTGCGCATGGACCATCGCGCGACCGCCATAAGGCGGGCGCGCAACGCGGGTGCGGACGTTCAGCCTCGCGGGGGACGCAGCAGCGAGAAGTGGGCCTCGATGGCGTGGCTCTGCGGCTCGAGTGCCGTGAGCGCGTCGGGCTGCGGATCGGGCAGGTCAAGCCCCAGGGGGGGGCGGCTCATCTTGGCGAACTGGCCCATGGTGGCGCACCACACGCACGCGTCGCAGTCGCTGGGGCAATCGCCCGGCTCTTCGTCGTGCGAATTCTGGTCAGCGGGCGCATCCGATCCGCAGCAGGAATCCGCGACGTCGGCATCGACCTGGGCGGCCGTCTCGACGCAGCAGCAATCGCCCGTGGCGGCCCACGTTGATACCGGCCCGGCCAGCACGACGGCCAGGGACACCAACAACGCGATGAAGCGGACGGGTGTCACCATGGGGAGTATACCTCGAGAATCGGAGAATGTTCCCCGATTCATGAGACAGTCGCGGCGGCGACGGCTTGTCGATGACGAGCAACCATTCCCAGGAAGTTCCCCAGCAGCGCAGGGCCCTCAGGGGTCAGATAACTCTCGGGGTGGAACTGCACGCCCAGCAGCGGGGCCCTGGCAACATCGGCCCAGACGCGGCGCAGGCCCATGAGCACCCGGCGCGCGCCGCCGTCTGCGGTGGGCTCGTCGGTCCAGGCAGTTATGGCCCATCCGTCGCGGCCGGGTACGGGTGGGAGGATCTCGCCCTTGATGACCAGCGAGTGGTAGCGGGCGGCCTCCATCGGGCTGGGCAGGCCGGCGAACACGCCCGAGCCGTCGTGGTGCACGGGGCTGGTCCGGCCGTGGACGGGCACGTCGTGGCGGGCGACGGGCAGGCCGTCCATCTGGGCCATGACCTGGCAGCCCAGGCACACCCCCAGCACGGGCACCACGCCCGCGAAGCGTTCGATGATGGCCGCCGACACGCCGGCCTCGGTGGGCGTGCACGGGCCGGGGCTGATGACGATGCCCGAGGGGTCGAGGGCGGCGG
Source organism: Phycisphaerales bacterium (assembly GCA_040221175.1). Lineage (NCBI taxonomy): Bacteria > Pseudomonadati > Planctomycetota > Phycisphaerae > Phycisphaerales > Phycisphaerales bacterium. The sequence continues at coordinate 1,203,476 of JAVJVK010000004.1, read as the reverse complement.
CCTGGTCGGGCGTGATCTCGTCGTTGCGTGCGACGACCAGGCCGACGCCGGGCTCGAGGACTTCACCGCGCGCCAGTGCGACCTCGCCCAGGCGTTGGACGAGGTTCCAGGTGAACGAGTCGTAGTTGTCGATGAGCAGGATCAAGGCCCAAGGGTAGTGGGCCCGTGGCCCGGGCCGGTTATGCCGCCTTCGACTCTCCGGTCCCCGCCACGCCGTCACGCGTGACGTAGAAGAGTTGATCGGTGATCGGGTACGGCAGCCGCTCGTAGTCCTGGCGGACGCGGTCCTGGATGCGTTGGACGAACTCGGCGGGTTCACGGGAGAGCGCGACGAACATGTCGCGGGCGGGGATGGCCACCAGGAAGTCGCCGCCCAGCGAGGGGGCCAGGCGGTGGTAGAGCTTACCCAGCAGCAGGCGGGCGGCGTCGTAGCCGTCCTGCTCGGCCAGGATGGCGGCCGTCCCGCCCTCGCGGCTCTCGACGAGTTGCACGTCCATTTCGGGCGCGTACAGGTCGAGGTTCTCTCGGGCGATGTCCTCGAGTTCTTCGATGTTCACGCCCCACTGGACGAGCTGCTCGGTGGTGATGCTCACGGTCATCTGGGGCAGGTCGAGCACGTACACCACCACGGCTCCGTTGACGAAGGGCGTGTGGGCCACCAGGCGGCGGCTGAGGCTCTCGAAGATGCTCTCGGGCTGGATGCGCGGCATGATCCGCGGCCGGGCGATGTCGAAGCTCATGGCGTTGACGTACATCAGGTCGCCGGCAAAGAGCTGCTCGAGGTAGTGCTCGACGATCTCCACGCCCCGCTGGGGATCATGGCTCACGATGCGGAAGAGGTTGATCAGGTCCAGCCGGCGGCCGGCGATGACCAACTCGTCCTCGCGGATCGAGTCGATGGTCAACTCGGGCTGGAGGCGGCGCAGGATCTGGGCCACCTGCTGGCTGAACTCGGTCGGATTGTCTGGCATCATCGTCATTCCCCCCGCATCCCTCGTTGGAACGGACAAAGGCAGCGCCACCGACACCGACCGGCGACCAGGGTGAGGAATCGGCTGGCCCGGGGCCCGACAGAAGCCCGGGATCCTGCCCGAGCCGCCGGCGGGCCCCGCGGCGCCCTCCCGCGCGGCGCGACCCCTACAGGCCGATGCCCGAGAACCGTGGGGCGGTGCTGGTTGGCCGATTGAGGGCCGGGCCCCTGCCCGGTCCAGTCCTGGTTCAGGCTTGGTCCAGACCTCGTCCAGACTTGGGCCGGGATCGGGTTGCGGATGGGCCGGGGTTGGGAAGGTGGGCGGCCCGGATTGCCCCGGTGGCCCGCCTGCGGGTAGAATCGCGCCACCCGAACGGTTCTCGGCCTTCCGCCACTGGCGGTTGACTTGGGGCGGCGGGTGGTCAGACTTCCCCTCGCCCGTCGCGTTGGGGTGCCGCAAGGGGGACGTTCGATCCCCCGGGGACTGGAGGCTTACAGGTGACCGAAGCTGAAATCGAGTCGAAGGTGATCGACATCGTCGCCGAGCAGATGCACGCCGAAAAGGAAAAGATCAGCCGCGACACGAGCTTCGTGGAGGATCTGAACGCCGACAGCCTCGACACGGTCGAGCTTGTCATGGAGTTCGAGGACGAATTCGAGACGTCCATTCCCGACGAGCAGGCCGAGCAGATCAAGACGGTCGGCCAGGCCATCGACTTCATCAAGCAGGCCCACGGCATCGAGTAGTCCGCCGGGCGGCTGATGCCGCCGGCGGTTCCACGCCATGGGGAGCCACGCCACGAACCAGCACAAGGTCGTCATCACCGGTGTCGGGGCCATCACCTGCATGGGTCCCGATCCGCAGTCGGCATGGGCTGCCATGCGCGACGGCGTCTCGGGCATCACTCGCCTCGAGGGCGACGAGTTCGCCCGCTTCGAGGGCCAGTGGAGCGCCCACGTTGCCGGCCAGGTGAAGGACTGGAACCCGGGCGAGCACATCGACCCGCGTGAAGCCAAGCGGCTCGATCGCTCGGCCCAGTTCGGCATGGCCGCCATCGCCCAGGCCGTCAAGATGTCGGGCATCGACTTCTCGTCGATGGAGCCCGAGCGCGCGGGTGTGGCCTTTGGCACCGGCGTGGGCGGCATCGCGACCATCGAGGATGGACACTCCATCCTGCTGGATCGCGGGCCGAAGCGGCTGAGTCCGCTGACCGTTCCGAAGCTGATGGTCAACGCCACGGCGGGCAATGCATCGATCAGCTACGGCTTGCGCGGTCCGGCCACGGCGATGGCCACCGCGTGCGCGAGCTCGGGCAATGCCCTCGGTGAAGCGCTCGAGACCATCCGCCGCGGACGCACCGACGTCATGATCGCGGGCGGGACCGAAGCCGCCATCACCCCCCTATGCGTGGGCGCGTTCCAGGCCATGAAGGCCCTGAGCGGCAACCAGGAGCCCGATAAGGCCAGCCGACCGTTCGACGCCGATCGAGACGGGTTCGTGCTCGCCGAGGGCGCCGCCGCGTTCTTGCTGGAGACCGAAGCCCACGCCAAGGCCCGGGGCGCGACGATCCTGGCGGAGATGGTGGGCTGGGCGGCCAGCGCTGACGCCTACCACATCACCGCGCCCGATGAGGCCGGCCGGGGCGCCCGCCAGGCCATGACCTGGGCGCTCGAAGACGCGGGCCTGAAGCCCCAGGATATCGGCTACATCAACGCCCACGGCACCAGCACCCCCCTGGGCGACAGCGCCGAGGTGGCGGCCGTGCTGGACGTCTTCGGCGACCATGCCCGCAAGAGCAAGGGCGGTTCGCTGCTCATGAGCTCGACCAAGAGCGTGCACGGCCACGCCCTTGGGGCCTCGGGGGCGGTCGAGCTCATCGGCTGCATCCACGCGTTGCGCGAGGGGCTCGTGCCGCCGACCATCAACCTGGTCAACCCCGAAGCGCACTTCGACATCGACCTGGTGCCCAACGAGGCCCGCAAGTCGCCCGTTCGCTACGCGATGAACAACACCTTCGGCTTCGGCGGGCACAACGTGAGCCTGATCGTCGGCCGCTACGACGGTTGACCCCTCCGCCGGGTTTCCACGCTCAAGTCCGCATTGCCGGCGGGCCGATGGCCTGTGCATGGCGCGTGACGTGAAGACCATCCTGAGCCTCGAGGTGCCCGTGGTGGTCGTGCTGGCCGAGCGGACGATGTCCGTGGGAGAGGTGCTGGGCCTGCGGCCGGGCACGATCCTGGAGGTGGACAAGACCGCCGAGGACGACCTTTCGCTGCGTGTCAACAACCGCGAGGTGGGCTCGGGCGTGGCTGTGAAGGTGGGCGAAAACTTCGGCCTGCGGATCGAATCGATCGGCAGCCAGGAGAAGCGGGTGGAGGCGATGGGGGGCTGAGAGCCCACCAGCAGTTTCTAACCCCCCGGAATCGCTCCGCCCGCGGGCAGCGGCCGCACGATGGTGAATTCGCCCGTGTTGATGTTCCAGCGGACGCTGGCGGCCGAGGCGGGCTGGGCGCTTCGCTTATCGAAGACGACGACGGGGGCCATCGGGTCTCCCGAAGCGATGATGATGCCGCTGGCGGCGTCGTAGTCGAGGCTTCGCGCAACCAGTTCGCGGTCGTCGGTGGCGGCGTACACGGCTCCCTCGGCCACCGCCCGGCGGAGCGTGGTGGCCGAGCGGGAGCGGTCGAGCCCTTCGAGCGTGATGGTGAGCTGCTCGCAGTCCAGATCGAGTTGAGGCGCATCCGGGTTGCTGCGGTGGCTGAGACGCACGCTGCGGTCGAGCACGAGTTCCTGGGCGGCGCGGTCGAAGGACATCGAGCCAAGCCAGTCGACGAGTGCCTGCCCCGAGCCACCGCGCGCAAGGTCGGTAAACGAGCCACGGCCTCGTTCGGCGGTCGCGCCGTCGTCGAGCGGCATCGCGTCGGGTTGCTCGAGGATGATGGCCCGCCCCTGGCCGACCGCTTCGATGTTGCTCGTCGGTCCGTCGATCGTGGCCTGCGGCACCATGAGGACCAGGGCCGACTTGAGCGTGCGGTCCTCGGGCGAGGCGCCCAGGAATCGGCGGGATTCGATGATGACTACCGAGCCGGGGGCGGGATCGGCCTCGGCCCGAGCCCAGAGCAACTCCCGCTGGCCCTCGGCGATCTGTGGGTCCAGGGGTTCGCTTGCGTCGTCGGGCGGCGCCGTGAAGGCGACCTGGATGTTGGCCGCGGCGATGCGGTCTTCTTCGGTGCGGCCGTCGGTGAGGTTGATGCGGGCGTTGCCGTCGGCCTCGGCCTGGCCCTTTGCGTCGTCGAAGAGCATGAAGTTGTCCCAGCCCAGCGTGAGGGTGCTGGGGCGGGGGCGATCCTCACGCTGCAATTCATGCGTCAGCGTGCCGGGGCCGAAGACCTGGGCCTGGCCCTTCAGGGCGTCCAGGCGGATCTGCGGTCCGGCGATCTCGGTGCCCGCGCGCGACGCGGTGGCGATGGCGCCGTCGGCGGCCTCGATCTCGGCGTACTGGTCCTGGGGTCGGATGAACACGCGCGCGCCCGTGGCCGACACGCGGGCGCCCTGCGCATCGTTGGCTCGCAGGTCAACGTCGCCGGTCAGCTCGGCCTGTTGCACCTCGGTGCGCAGCTTCGAGCCTTCCATGGAGGCCATCAACTCGGCGTCGAGCGCGTTGGCGGTGAACGTGGCATCCTGGCCGCGCCCTTCGACCGAGCCGGTGGCGATGAGTCTGTCCGGCAGGGAGCGCTGCCGGGCTCGATCGTGCACGAACAGCAACTCGATGCGATCACCGCTGAGGCTGCCGGTGCGGTCGCTGCTGGCGGTGGCCGGTTCATTGGGCTCACGGGTCATGACCAACCGGCGGATGAGCGGCTGGCTCGAATCGACGTCGAAGAACTCGGCGTCGACGGTCTCGGCGCTCAATCGCGCGTCCTGGGTCTGGCCGTTGACCTTGCCGCGGAAGTTCGCGTCCCTGAGCGTCAGGGCCTGCCGCTGGCCGTCGCCGGCGGGAACGCTGCGGAAGGTCATGTCGGCGCGCTCGGCCCAGGCGATGCGGCCTTCCTGGTCCTGGCCGAGCGCGGTGAGCTGGCCCGGACCGATCATCGCGGCCGTCTGCGAGAGCAGGTCGAGCTCGACGCGGATACCGCGGGCCTCGCCCACGCCCGGAGCAGTGACGAACACGCTGTTGGCCGCCGGCCCCAGCAGGATGGCCCGCTGGGTGGTGGGGTAGTAGTCGATCGTGGCCGCGTGGCCGCGGGCGTTGAGCTCGGCATCGGCCACCTGGACGAGGCCGCGCTGGGGTGCGCTCAGACGGAACGCGAGGTCGTCGCTGGCCAGCTCTCGTGGTCGGCTTGCCAGAGGACGCGCTACCAGCGGTCCATCCCACGTCAGCGTGATGGGTTCGCCGGGCGGGGCGGACTCGGGCTCGCCTTCCTGCAACGAAGCCAGCAGTGCCGTCATGAGGCGGGCCGTCGTGTCGAGCTGGCCGCTGGCCGTTCGCGGCGTGAGTGGCGCGATGGCTCCGTCGGGCAGGCTGTTGTCTACCAGGCGCACCCATGCGTCGAGCGCATCGGCGTTGGTGGTCATCGAGCCGCGGGTGATCGTCACGTCGTCGCGGAGCTGGAGGTGGTAGTACTGCTCGATGGGATTGGCCTGCGGTTGGGCCGCAGCAGGCGTTTGCGGTGCGGGGGCGGCAGTGCCGGCGGGCGGCTGCGCCGGAGCGGGTGCGTCCGAGGGCGTCGCGGGCGACCCGGGCTGCTCCTGGCGAGGCCGGGACGGTGGCGGCGTGAAGGTGGCCGTGCCGCCACGGGGGCTCTCCAGCCGCTCGAGTTGGCTGGTGACCTGGTTGCCTCGGATGTCCAGCCCGTCGACCTCGAAGACGAGGTTCTCGGCCGACCCTGTCACGACTTCCTGGGTCGAGACGGTGCCCAGTTCGACGTTAAAGTCCAGCGCGGGCGTCTTGAACGTGGCGGCGGGCGATGCCTGATCGAGCACGCCTGGGCTCGTGTCGACGCCCGGCTCGTAGATCCGAATGACGACGTCGCCGGTGAGCGTGCCGCGCTCGGGCGGCTGGCTGCGGGCGGGCATGGCCAGATCGCCCCGCTGCGCCATGACGTGGATGGTCTGGCCGGCCGACTGATAGATCCACATGCGCGGCTCGGTGGCGATGTAGCCGCGCGAGCCCTCTGGGGCCATCTGGCCGGCGATCATGCGGGCCTGGGTGCGTGTGGGGTCTTCCCGATCGACAAAGGAGATATCGACGTTGCGGGCCACCTGGCCGCCCGGCCCACCGAGTTGGAGCCCTTCTTCGGAACCCACGGGGGGCAGGCCTTGTCCCTGGGGGCCCTGCCTGGGGCCGCCGGATCCGCTGGCGAAGACGTAGACGAGCACGCCCACGCCGATGGCCGCGATGGCCACGGCCAGCAGGATGCGTTTGGATGCGTTGCCGCGCCGGCTCTTGCCGGTGGTGGTGTTTGGCATTGCCGATGGTAGTGAGCTAAGCGTACAGGGCCATGAGGTGATCGAGCTTGCCTTGGGCGCGCACGATGGCCCAGATGGCCTCTCGCACGGCTCCGTGGCCTCCCAGGGCCTTGGTGGTCAGCAGGCTTAGGTCCTTGATGCTCTGGTCTGCATCGCCCACGGCGATGGGGCAGCCCACGGTGTGCATCGCTCGCAGGTCGGAGAGATCGTCGCCGACGAAGGCGATCTGCTCGGGCGTGAGCTTGAGCGAGCGGGCCAGGGTCAGGATGGTCTGCCGCTTGTCGGTGACGTTGTCGTAGAGGTGCGCGATGCTCAGATCCCTGGCGCGGCGACGGACCGAGCGAGCAGGACGGGCCGTGACGATGGCGGTGGCGTAGCCCAGGCGATGCCAGGCGGTGATGCCCTGGCCGTCGTGGACGTTGTATCGGCGGGTCTCGACGTTGTCCTCGTTAATGTAGAGCCCGCCGTCGGTGAGGGTGCCGTCAACGTCCAGGCAGAGCAGCTTCACGCCGGCGGCCTTATCGCGGAAGGCCTGGGGCAATTCGTCGTGGGTGGTGCTTGCGGAACGAGGAACGTGGCTCATGCTCGGGGTCGGTCCTTGATCGGGCGTGGGGCAGAGCGGGCGTATGGTTACCGCCCGAGGCCAACGGTATGGTTGGCCGGCGTCCGGCAAGGGGACGCGTGGTCGGGATTGGCGTGCTGGAGGGTCGAGATGTCCTGGGTGAAGCTGGCTGAGCGAGTCGATAGCTTGGAGGGTTCGGCCACGGTGGCCGTCGCGACGCGTGCCAAGGCGTTGAAGGCCCAGGGCAAGGACATCGTCAGCTTCGGCGCAGGCGAGCCGGACTTCGACACGCCCGAGGTCATCAAGCGGGCCGCCATCGACGCGCTCGAGGCCGGGCAGACCAAGTACGAGGCGGCCGCGGGTCCCAAGCCCGCGCGTGAGGCGATCGCCCGGAAGCTGCAGGCCGATAACGGGCTGGAGATCGACGCCAATGGCGTGGTCATCGTCTCGGGAGCCAAGGCCGCGTTCTTCCAGGCGTGCTTTGCGCTGCTTGGTGATATGGCGCCCGACGGCCAGCCATGGGAGGTCATCGTGCCCACGCCCGCGTGGGTGAGCTACGAGCCCATCGTGAAGATGTGCGGCGGCACGGTCGTCGAGGTTGACCTGAAGCCCGAAGACGGCTTCGTGCTGAGACCCGAAGCGCTGCGGAAGGCCGTCACGGCGCGCACGCGCATGGTGATCATCAACACGCCCAGCAACCCCTGCGGTGCGGTGTATACCCGTGAGGCGCTGGCTGAGCTGGCCGAGGTGCTGGGTGACGCGGTTCGGGCGATTGCGCCGAACCTGGTCGTGGTGACCGACGAGATCTACGAGAAGCTGGTGTTCGACGGGCTCGAGCACGTGTCGATGGGTTCGATGGAGCCGGTGAAGGATCGCACGCTGACGATCAACGCGCTGAGCAAGAGCTACGCCATGACCGGCTGGCGCGTGGGCTATGCGGCGGCGACGGGGGCGCTGGCCGACGAGCTCATTCCCGCCATGTCGCGCATCCAGGCGCAGACCATCACCAACATCACGTCGTTCCTGTACCCAGCCATCTCGACGGCCTTCGATAAGTCCGCCGATGACATCGAGCGGTTCCGCAGCACGTTCGAGGCCCGTCGCGACCTCGTCATGACCATGCTCGAGGGCGTTGATGGCGTCGAGACGGCCCGGCCTCAGGGGGCGATGTACGCGTTTCCGCGGGTGGCAGGGCACTACGGCAAGGCGAGCGCGGGGGGCGCCAAGGTGACCGACTCGCTGAGCTTCTGCGAGGCGCTGCTGGAAGAGCACGGCGTGGCGATGGTGCCCGGCGGAGCCTTCGGCGGGCGCGGCGACGAGCATGTGCGCATCAGCTATGCCTGCTCGGAGGCGGACATCCGCAAGGGCATCGAGCGCCTGGGCGCGTTCGTGAAGGGACTGCGCTAGCGGGCCATTTGGGCGGCGATGCGCGCGGCCAAGTCGGCGTTTTCGCGCACGAGCGCGAGGTTGGCGCTGAGCGTCTTGCCGTTCGAGATGCGGTGCAGGCCGTCGAGGATGGCTGGCGTGGCGGCGCGCCCCTGCACGGCCGGCGTCGTGCTCTGGGCTTCCTGCAGCCAGTGGTGCCACAGGTGTGGCTCGATGGCGTGCTGGGCGGGCACGGGCTTGACGACCAGGATGCCGCGCCCCGTGGCTGCCAGGTGCTTCCGAGCAAACGCGGCGATCTCGGCGGGATCGTCGAACACCGCGTCGACGCTGGCTTCGCTGTCGGTGAGGTAGAACGCCGGGAAGGTCTCGGTCTTGTAGCCAAGCACGGGGATGCCCAGGGTCTCGAGCAGTTCGCGCGTGGAGGCAACGTCGAGGATGGCCTTGACGCCGCTTGAGACGACGGCGACGGGGTGTCGGGTGAGGGCGGAGAGATCAGCGCTGATGTCCAGCCGCTGCGCCGCGTTCTGGTGCACGCCGCCGAGGCCGCCCGTGGCCATGACTCGGATGCCGGCGCTGGCGGCCAGTTGCACGGTGGCGCTGACGGTCGTGGCGGCGGTAGCCCGCTGGTGGATGAGCGGGCCGAGATTGGCGGAATTGGCCTTCTCGATGTGGCCGCGGCCCAGGAACTCGGTCAGCTCTTCGCTGGTCATGCCGACGATGGGCACACCATCGAGCACGCCGATGGTGGCAGGCCGAGCGTCGTGGCCGGCGATGATTTCGTCGAGTTCCCCGGCCAGCGGCAGGCCCTGGCCCCGTGGCAGGCCGTGGGCGAGCAGGGTTGTTTCGAGCGCAACGGCCGCACGCCCTGCAACGCGGCGCACGGGCTGGGTGCGCTGCGTTGGGGCGTGCGATTGGGTGGCCATAGCAGAGGCTATGCGCCGGCTGGGCTGGGTGCCTGAGTCCTCAGGCGACCATGTCCTTGAGGGCCTTGAGGGGGCGGACCTTGACGACGTTGCGGGCGGGCTTTGCCTTGAAGGTGGTGGGCTCGCCGGTGAAGGGGTTGATGCCCTTGCGTGCCTTGGTGGCGGGCTTGCGCTGGACGGTGACCTTCATCATGCCGGGGACGTTGAAGGTGCCCACGCTGCCCTTCTTGAGGTCGGCAGCGATCATGGTGCTCATCGTGTCGAAGACCTGGGCGACCTCCTTCTTGGAGATGCCCACGTGCTCGGCGATGGTCGCCTGGATCTCGCTCTTGGTGCGGGGCTTGCCCCTGGCGCCGGTGATCTTGGTGCCGGTGGACTTGGTCGCGGTCGCCCGGCGGGTGGAGGTCTTGCGGGCCGGCGCCTTGCGGCTGCTGGCGGCGGTCTTGGTGCGACGAACGGTTTTCTTGGTGGTCTTCTTGCGAGAACGAGTCGTGGTCTTCTTGGCCATTGTTGCACTCCGTGCGAGGGGTCCGGCGTTCGTGCCGGGCGGTTTGCCCATACTCCAGGCAAGTATCTGTACGCATCCGCTCGCCGACAGTTGTTCGGCTTGACGGGCTTTGAGCCTGAAAAAACAGTGGTTTTTGGGCGAAATTTCTGCTCTCGGCCGCGCGAACCCTTGAAAAACAGGGGTCTGCGAGGTCCGTGGGCCGGTTTCAAGCCTTCGAGCATCGGCTTGCATGACGCGGCCCGGAGTACGATCGCGGCGTGAAAAACAGCCCAAATTCCGGTTCGAGCAGCAACGACGTACTAGTAACGCGGGCGATGCCCGGCCCTTTCGACGTCGGCGATGCCCGCGTGCGTGTGCTGGGCGAAGGGCTGCCCGACCGGCAGGTCGTGCTCGACGCGCTGCCCGGGACGCGGGTGCTGGTGACCATGTTTACCGACAAGGTCGACGCCGAGATGCTTACGGCCAGCGAGGGATCACTCCTTGGCGTGTGTCAGTACGCAGTGGGCACCGACAACATCGATTTCGAGGCGTGCAAGGACGCCGGCGTGGTGGTGACCAACACGCCCGATGCGGTGACCGAGGGCACCGCCGACCTGGCGTGGGCCCTGCTGCTGGCGGTGGCGCGGCGGGTGGTGGAGGCTGATGCCTATGCGCGGAGCGAGGCGTATCGGGAAAACGGGCCGCTGGGCATGGGCGACTTCCTGGGGGCCGACCTGACCGGCCGCACGCTGCTGATCGTGGGGGCGGGGCGCATTGGCCGGGCGGTGGCTCTGCGGTCAATCGGCTGGGGCATGCGCGTGCTGTACGTGGCGCGGAGCCGACACTGGGACTTCGAGCTTGCGCCGCTGGCGGCCGAGCGGGTGGAACTCGACGAGGGGCTGGCGCGGGCCGACGTGGTGAGCCTTCACACGCCGCTGACCGAGCAGACGCGACACCTGATCGACGAGCGGCGGCTGGGGCTGATGAAGGAGAACGCGATCCTGATCAACACGGCGCGCGGGCCGGTGGTTGACGAGGCGGCGCTGGCCGAGGCGTTGGCGTCGGGCCAGATCTGGGGCGCGGGGCTGGACGTCTTCGAGCGAGAACCGGAGGTGCACCCGGGGCTGATCGCGGCGAAGAACGCCGTGCTGACGCCGCACATCGGGAGTGCGGAGCGTCGGTATCGGGAGATGATGACGGCGATGGTGGCGGGGAACGTGCGGGCGATTCTGGCGGGGGAAGAGCCGCCGAATCGGGTTGGCTAATCCGCTCAGCGCTGCTTGGCAAAGTGCAGATCGAGGTAGCGGGCGACGTAGTCGACGAGGCTGGTGGCCTCGGGGATCTCGGGGTTGGCGGTGTGGCCCATGGGCTCGAAGCGCATGCCCTTGAAGCGGGTGACGGCCTCCTCGATGGGCAGCCCGTATTGCAGGGCCAGGCTCAGGGCCCGGCAGTAGGCTTGGACCATGCCCTTGATGGTCGAGCCTTCCTTGGCCATCTTGATGAAGACCTCGCCCGGTGAGCCGTCGTCGTAGAGGCCGATGGTGAGATAACCCTCGTGGCCGCCCACGGAGAACTTGTGGGTGATGGCGTTGCGAGTGTTGGGCAGCATCCGGCGGTCGTGGGTTTCGGTCATGGTCGACTGCATGGTTGGAGGCCTCCGGTGCCGCGGGCGGGTGGATCGGAAGGATATCGGCCCATGGGCGCGGCTTGCTGTTATGTTGGCGGCCGGAAGATTGCTTGTGGGCCTCGGCGGGCCGATACTTAGGCGTACGGCTGTCGCTTGTGATCGAGGCATTCACGGAATGTCCGGGCTTCGGCGGCCGATGGTACGGGTGGCACGATGACGCATTCCGCGAACACAATGCGAACAACGGTTGGCGGCCGAGCGGCATCGCTCGCGGCGTTGGCGGCGTTGCTCGTCGTGCTCGCCTCGGCCGATGCGGCCATGCGTGTGTCGCCCCAGGGATTCCGCGTGGCCGCCGAGGGTCGCCCGGCTCGCACGAGCGTGGCCGGCCTGAGCCGGATGGTCGAGGGCCTGCTGGCGTGTGCGGCCGTGCCCGATGCTGGCCAGCGCCTGGCGCCGGTGCCCACTGCGCACTTCGTACCTCTGTCGGCCCAGGTGAGCGGCCCCCTTCCCGCAATGCACGGGCTGCATGAACTTCTGGACCTGCCTCCGCCCGCGATGGCGTGAGACGGTCCCATGCCGGCGCGGTCGCTCTCGGGCGGGTCGCGGCGGCGATATCTCTCGCCCGAGACTTTTTCCAGATCCAAGGCATCCCCATCGGGGCGTCGCGGCGTGCGTTCCTGTGCATCAGGAAGCGGCACGGCCGGAGGCGCGGCATCGTGAGGCATCCATCATGGCAAGCAACCAGGGCATTCCCGTCATCGGGCCCGTGCTAAACAAGATCATCGGCACCCGCAACGAGCGCTTCGTCAAGAAGTACACGAGCAAGGTCGAGCAGATCAACGGCTTCAGCGACGAGATGAGCGGGCTGACCGACTCGGAGCTCAAGAGCAGGTTCCGCGCGTACCGCAAGCGCATCGAAGGTGGTGAGAAGGCCGAAGCGCTCCTGCCCGAGGTATTCGCAGTGGCGCGAGAAGCCATGGACCGCTCGGTGGGCATCCGCAACACGCTCAACCCCGAGCACGACTTCGACGCCAGCCAGCTTCCTGCGGACATGCAGAAGCTGCACGCCGAACTCAAGAAGCAGGCCGACGAGCTGCCCTTGATGCTGCCTCGCACGTTCATGGGCGAAGCCCCGCAGGGCGCCGTGCCCGACGAGAAGGACGAGTTCCTGGGCTCGACCGAGCCCATCCCCGGCTGGGTGCGGGTGGAGATTCCGCCGGAGTTCTACGCGGCGGTTCGTGAGTTGATTCCCGAGAGCCGACCGCCCTTCCGGACGCGTCCGTTCGACGTGCAGTTGCTGGGTGCGATGGTGCTGAGCCAGGGCAAGATCGCTGAGATGAAGACCGGCGAGGGCAAGACGATCGTGGCGCCGCTGGCCACGTGCCTGGCGGCGGTCGAGGGACTGAAGATCCACGTCGTGACGGTGAATGACTACCTGGTGCAGCGCGACCGCGACTGGACGTTCCCGTTCTTCCACGCGCTGGGCATGACGGTGGGGGCCATCCACCCCCAGCACATGCAGCCCGAGGAGATCAAGCGGCACATGTACCGCTGCGACGTGGTGTATGGCACCACCAGCGAGTTCGGGTTTGACTACCTGCGCGACAACATGAAGCGATCGGTGGCCGAGCAGGTGCAGCGTCGGCGCGAGTTCGCGATCGTCGACGAGGTGGACTCGACGCTGATCGACGAGGCGCGGACGCCCCTGATTATCAGTGGCCCCGCCCACGAGGATCGGCCGCGGTACGAGCAGGCCGATGAGCTTGCGCGGCACCTTGTGGAGCTGAACAAGCCCTGGACGCAGGCCGACGAAAAGGTGCAGGAGGCGGTCAATCGCATCAAGGCGCTCGAGGGCGACGTGCGCACCGCGCGGAGCAAGGACGACGCGAAGCAGATGCAGGCCGAGCTGGCGCAGCTGCGCAAGGAGCTGCCGGCCCTCGAAGAGGCCCGCGACCAGCACACGCAGTACTACGAGATCAAGCCCGAGCGCAAGCAGGCGTACCTGACGCACGAGGGCATCGCCGAGGCACAGCGCAAGGCCGGCGTGGGCTCGTTCTACGTCGATGAAAACATGGACCTGCCCCACCTGATGGAGCAGGCGCTGCGCGCCCACGTGGTGTACGAGCTCGACCGCGACTACGTCATCATGAACACGCAGAGCCCCCAGACGGGCCAGCCCGAGCCCAGCGTCGTGATCGTGGACACGTTCACGGGCCGGCCGATGATCGGTCGGCAGTGGAGCGACGGGCTGCACCAGGCCGTGGAGGCCAAGGAGAAGGTGCCCGTCAAGCAGGAAACGCAGACCGTCGCGACGGTGACGATCCAGAATTTCTTCAAGATGTACGAGCGGCTGGCGGGCATGACGGGTACGGCCGACACCGAGGCCCAGGAGTTCAACGACATCTACAGCCTGGACGTGGTGAGCATCCCGACCAACCGGCCGGTGATCCGCAACGACTACGACGACCTGATGTTCCTGCGCGAGAAGGACAAGTGGGAGGCCATCGTCGACGAGATCAAGGCCTTCCATGACGTGGGGCGACCCATCCTGGTGGGTACCACCAGCGTGGAGCGGAGCGAGTTTCTGGGCAAGATGCTCCAGCGCAAGCACGGCGTGAAGCACGAGGTGCTCAACGCCAAGCAACACGAACGCGAGGCCCACATCGTGGTGAACGCGGGCCAGCTTGGCGCCGTGATGATCGCGACGAACATGGCCGGCCGTGGCACGGACATCAAGCTAGGCAAGTGCTCGCGGGAGCATCTCATCGACCACTGGCTGCGCCGGGGCATCGCCTCGCGCGAGCTCAAGCCCGACGCCAGCGAAGAACAGCTGCGTGAGAACATCTTCCGCAAGATGGCCCAGACTGAGTTGAAAGAAGACGGCCTAAGCAAGCGGGACGTCGAGCAGATGCCGTTCGAAGACATCGAACTGGCGCTGCTCAAGCGCTGGGCGGCGACGTACACCTACATGACGGACAAGCAGGTGCAGGCGGCCACGCGCGACGAACTGATGGCCGAGCTGGACGCGTGCGGCCGGTTCCTGATCCACCGCATCCGCTGGTTCGACAACATCGAGGACATGGGCGGCCTGCACGTCATCGGCACCGAGCGGCACGAGAGCCGCCGCATCGATAACCAGCTGCGTGGTCGCTCGGGCCGCCAGGGCGACCAGGGTTCGACGCGGTTCTTCGTGAGCCTGGAAGATCCGCTCATGAAGATGTTCGCCGGCGCCGCGATGCAGAACTTCCTGTCCAAGGTGGGCGGCATGAAGGAAGGCGACGCCATCGAGCACCCATGGCTGAGCAAGAGCTTCGAGCGGGCCCAGCGCAAGGTCGAGGAGCGGAACTTCCAGATCCGCAAGAACATCCTCGAATACGACGAGGTCATGGAGCACCAGCGCCAGTTCTTCTACGGCCTGCGCCAGCGCGTGCTCGAGGGCCGCGACGTCAAGGGCCTGGTACTGACCTACATCGACGTGGTGATCGACGAGGCCTGCGAGCAGTATTTGGACAAGGACTACCCCGCCGAGTGCGCGGCCGAGTACGCCAAGCAGCAGCTTGATTGCTCGATCATGCCCGATCGCCTGCGCGGCAAGGACTACGAGGAGATGGACACGGCCATCCGCCGCGAGGCCAAGGAAGACGCGCGGCAGATGATCGACCTGACCCTGGGCGAGTACATGCCCATGGAAGGCTCGGAAGTCAGCGTCGACTTCGATTCGGCGGGCCTGATCAACTGGGCCAAGAGCCGCTTCGACGTGGAACTGCACGCGGCGGATCTGCGCGAGGGTGGGGCCGCCGAGCGTCGCCACGTGTTCGACACGCTTGTCGAGCGAGCCCACGAGAAGATCGATCAGGCCGACCTGGCGGGCCTGGCTCGGTTCACCGAAAAGCACTACGGCGCGAGTGAGCTGGCCAAGTGGGTCAAGAACCGCTTTGGCTTCGAGGTGCAGACGCAGGAACTCGTAAAGGCCGAGGAGTCCGAGGACGATTCGGCGGGCGAGTACATCAAGCAGAAGGCTCGTGAGATCTACCACGACCTGGAAGTGAAGTACCCTGCCGAGTTCGCGATGAACGTGACGCGAAACCTGATGCGCACGAGCCCGGGCGACGCGCTGGGCCAGCTCTCTGACTGGGCCAACCGGCGCTACCAGCTGGGCCTGACCGAGGAGCAGCTTCGCAAGACCAACCCCGCGGCGCTGCAGAAGCAGATCGAAGAGGCATCGCGCGAGTTCGTCGACTCGGGCCGGCTTGACAAGGAGATCAGCGACGCCCTGGCGTGCCCCAACGATGACACGCTCGACGCACACTTGAAGCAGCGGTTCAACCTGCGCACGGGCGTGCCCGATTGGATGCGCGGATTGCGGGGCCAGCAGCGCGAGGGCGTGGTGCGTGGGCGCGTCGAGGAACTCCTGCGGGCCGAGATGCTCCACCTGGAGCGAATGGTGCTGCTGGAGGCCTTGGACAACCAGTGGCGCGACCACCTGTACCAGATGGATCAGCTGCGCGACGGCATCAGCTTCCGGGCCTTCAGCCAGCAGGACCCGCGCATCGCCTTCAAGAGCGAGGGCGCCAAGCTGTTCGGCGAGATGCAGCAGTCGGTGCGCACCCGTGTGACCGATTACATCTTCAAGATCCAGGTCGGCCCCGAGCAGGCCCAAAGCCGCAGCGGTCTGGGGCCCATGATGGGCCCGCGCGGCGGCGGAGGGGGGCAAGCCGGGCAGGGCGGGCAGCGACCGGCGCCCGCTCGGCCGGCGGCCGGTGGACCACCCCCGGCGGGCGGCATCACCGGGCCGGGCATGGGTTGACGGCCGGAGCGTGGCTCGAGCGATAGAGTTTTGTTCGCAAATCCGAACCCGGGGGCCGTCGCCTGCGGATGGACCCCTGGTCGGCCTCCCTCCCCGAGAAGCCACCGGAGCGGCCGGTGGCAGTACCATGGGTGCAGGCTGGGGCGGGTGATGGGCCCGGACTCCGGCTGGCCGGCATATCCAAGACGCGGGAGGGGAATTCGATGGTGAACATGATGCGGCAAGCGATCGGCCGGCGTGGCTTTACGATGATCGAGTTGCTCGTGGTGGTGCTGATCATCTCGGTGCTCATCGCCCTGGGCCTGGCCGTGGGCTCGCGCGTGGTCGAGGGCGGCAAGGTCAGCCAGACGCGCGACCTGCTCAAGACCCTCGATAACGTGCTCAACAGCTACGAGCAGGCGACCGACTCGGCCCCGCCGGCGTCGATCATCGATCCGCGGCTGCCCGAGGGCGCCGTGACGGGCACGGTCATCTACTTCCCGATGGCCGACGCCGTCGATGATTCGACGGGCACGCCCATCAACAGCGTGGGCGTGTTCCTGGCCGAGGCCACGCGGGTCTCGGGCGTCTCGAACCTGCTCGAGGGGCTGGACACCAAGAACTACCGCGAGTTTGCCTACGGGACCGCGCCCGATCCGATGCCCGGTGACAGCGAGCCGCTGCTGCCCACCGTGCTCGATGCCTGGGGCAACCCGATTCGGTTCGTGCACCCGGCGTTCCACGGCGTCCGCCGCTCGGCCGAGGCCGTGGATGCCATCCTGGGCCCGGCTCCGAGCCCCGCCACGGGATACTTCCCGTCGGACATCCGCCGCGATCCGGCCCAGGGTGATGCCGATGGGGGCCTGACGACCAACAGCCGGCCTTATTTCTACTCGGCGGGCCCGGACGGCGATCCATCGACGGTCGAGGACAACGTGTACCTGGTCGAGCCCAAGATCCAGAACTGATCGGACGTCGGTCAGGATGGGCCTCGGTCGCCCCGGTGCGGGTGGCGGCGTACCATCTCGACCTTCCGGGGTGTAGCGCAGCTTGGTAGCGCGTCTCGTTCGGGACGAGAAGGTCGGAGGTTCGAATCCTCTCACCCCGATTCTGGTTTTCAGAAGGGCTCGGCACACGCCGGGCCCTTTTTGCGTCTTGCGATGGGCCCTTCGCTTGTTGCCGTAACATGCCTGCATGCTGCACGCCATCATCGCCGCCATCGTTCTCATCCTTGCCGATCCCGCGTCGCCTGACGTTGACCCCAGCCTGCCCACCATGGCCGGGTTGATCGAGCGGTACCGGGCCGATCTGGGCAGCGTGCGAAGGTTCCATGATGCGCCGATGTCGACCTCGGCCCTGGAGCGCGGCGAGGCGTTCCATCGCGAATGGCTGGAGCGCCTGGATTCGGTCGACTTCGACGCGCTGGACGTGGATGGCAAGGCCGAGCACGTGCTGCTGCGCGAACACGTGCGGTTCGAGATCGATCAGGCCGAGTACGAGCGCGAGCAACTCGCCGAGATCGAGCCATTGGTGCCGTTCGTCGAGCCCATCGTGGGGCTGCTCGAAGCGCGCCGGCGGCTGGAGCCCCTGGACCAGCGCAAGGCGGCGCAGACGCTGGACGAGCTGGCCGAACGCATCGCGGAGGCGACAGGCGAGCTGGAAGAAGCCCAGGGCGAGCGCGACCGCGTGCTGGCGAGGCGGGCGGCCATCCAGCTCGACCGGCTCGCGTGGGGGTTGCGGTCCTGGTACAACTTCTATGACGGCTACGACCCGCTGTTCTCGTGGTGGTGCGAGAAGCCCTACGACGCGTGCTCGGCTGCGCTGCGAACGCACTCCGAGACCCTGCGCGAGAAGGTCGCGGGCATCAAGGGCGACGAGGATCCGGTCATCGGCGACCCGGTCGGCCGCGACGTGCTGCTGAGGATGCTCGAGCACGAGATGATCGCCTACACGCCCGAGCAACTCATCGCCATCGCCGAGCGCGAGTACGACTGGTGCCTCGACCAGATGCTGCAGGCTTCGGACGAATTGGGCTTCGGCAAGGACTGGAAGGCGGCCCTCGAGCACGTGCGCGACCAGCACGTGCCGCCGGGCGAGCAGCCGGCGATGATCGCCGAGATGGCCCACGAGGCGACGGCGTTCATCGAGGACAACGGCCTGATCACCGTGCCCGAGCTGTGCAAGAAGACGTGGCGGATGTCGATGATGTCGCCCGCGCGACAGCAGGTCAGCCCGTACTTCCTGGGTGGCGAGACCATCATCGTGTCGTACCCCACCGACTCGATGGAGCACGCCGACAAGCTTGCCAGCATGCGCGGCAACAACCGGCACTTTTCCAGGGCCGTGGTGCACCACGAGGTGATTCCCGGGCATGGCTTGCAGCGTTTCATGATGGAGCGCTACCGCACGCATCGCGACTTGTTCTACACGCCCTTCTGGATGGAGGGCTGGGCGCTCTACTGGGAGATGCGGCTGTGGGACATGGACTTTGCGCAGGGCCCCGAAGACCGCGTGGGCATGCTGTTCTGGCGCATGCACCGCTGTGCGCGCATCATCTTCAGCCTGCGGTTCCACCTGGGTGAGATCACCGCCGAGGAGGCGGTGGACTACCTGGTCGAGAACGTCGGCCACCTGCGCCGCAATGCCACGGCCGAGGTTCGCCGCTCGGTCAACGGCGACTATCCCCCGCTCTACCAGGCGGCGTACATGCTGGGTGGGCTGCAGTTCCGGGCGCTGCACGAGGAACTGGTCGAGACCGGCGACATGACCGAGCGCGAGTTCCACGACGCCGTGCTGCGGCACAACGCCATTGCGGTGGAAGCGTTGCGGGCCATCCTTCGCGGCGAGGAACTCGGGAAGGATCACGCGGCATCCTGGTACTTCGCCGGCGACATCGATCTGGAGGGGAACTGAGCCATGCCCGACCCGTTCCACCTTGCCTTCCCCGTGCACGACCTCGCAGCCGCCCGTGCGTTCTATGGCGGGCTGCTTGGTTGTCCAGAAGGCCGCAGCAGCGACCACTGGATCGACTTTGACTTCTTCGGCCACCAGATCGTGGCGCATCTCTCCCATGAATCGCGAGCGGCGGCCCCGACCAACGCCGTCGACGGCCACGACGTGCCCATCCCGCACTTTGGCGTGGTGCTGGGCATGGATGCATGGAAGACGCTGGCCGAGAAGCTGCGTCGCGAAAACGTCGAGTTCGTCATCGAGCCCTACGTGCGCTTCGAGGGCCAGCCGGGCGAGCAGGCGACGATGTTCTTCCGAGACCCTTCGGGCAACGCGCTGGAGTTCAAGGCGTTCTCGGATCGGTCGAAGCTGTTCGAGAAATAACGGGCATGACAGAATTCTCGGAGCGAGGCCAGCAATCCCGGAACACCTTGCCCACATGGGTGCTTGCCGTATTCCTCGTTTCGGCGACCCTCACTTCGTGGTACACGATGATGCTCGTGCACGAGTTCGGCCATGTGCTTGGCGCCTGGCTGAGTAGTGGAAGCGTCGCCGACATCGTGTGGCATCCGCTGAAGTTTTCGAGAACCGATCTCTCTCGAAACCCAAATCCGATGTTCGTCGTACTCGCCGGGCCAGCGGTTGGTTCCGCGTTGCCCGCCTTGATTTGGCTCGTGCTCCGAACCTGTCGCAGCAGGTGGCACGCCTTCGCCCGAGGCTTCGCGGGCTTCTGCTTGGTCGCGAATGGTGCGTATCTCGCGACCGCCATCGTCCTGCCGGTGGGCGATACCGAAGACCTCGTACGCCTCGGTGCGCCGTCCTGGCTCATCGCCCTCAGCGGGCTTATGCTGCTAGCTGGCGGGTTGGCGTGCTGGAACGGGCTTCGACCTCAACTTCAAGCAAAGATCACATCGCGCGTGGCCATCGCAAGCGTCGCGACATTTGCCGTCATCCTCGTCGCCATGCTCGCGTGGTCATCGCTGAAGTAACCAGGCATCGAGAACATTTCGCCCCGCCAGCCACCCGCTCGCCCACGCCCACTGGAAGTTGAACCCCCCGATCCGCCCGTCGACATCCAATATCTCGCCGGCAAGCCATAGATTCTCGCACGCGCGGCTGGCCATCGTGGCAGGGTTGATCTCGGTGAGCGGCACGCCGCCGGCGGTGACCTCGGCGTGGGCGAAGCCGCGGTCGCCCGAGACGACCACGCGCGTGGCGGCCAGCAGGTGGGCCAGGGCGCGCCGGCCGTCGCGCGTGAGCTGGCTGCCCGGGGTCGCCGGATCGACGCCCGCCCGCTCGCACAGCGCCCGCGCCAAGCGCTCGGGCAGGTGCTCGCGCACGTAGCCCATGGGCGTGCGCTGGCCGAGGCCTTGTAAGTTTGCATCGATGCGCTCGAAGGGCTCGTCGATCCAGCAGATGAACAGGGCGGCGTCGCGGTCCCCGTGGCGCGCGGCGGTCAGGTAGCGCGAGGCGTCCATCGGCCCCGGGCCGCTGAGGCCGAAGTGTGTGCAGAGCAGGTCGTTCTCGAAGCGGGCGAGCTTCTTGCCGGTGCCGGCGCGTACCTCGATGGCCGCCCGGCAGCTCACGCCGCTCAGTTCGGTGAGCCATTGCGAGTCGGGCCCGACGATCAAGGGCACCAGGGCGGGGAACACGCGCTCGGTGATGGTGTGCCCCAGCGCGCGGGCGAATTGGTAGCCACCGCCGTCCGAGCCGCTGCGGGGCAGGGCCATGCCGCCGGTGCAGAGGATGAGCCGGTCGGCGTGCAGCGCGCCCTCGGCTTGCGCGCGGTGGATGGTGAAGCCTTCACCTTCGCGCTCGACGCTGGCCACGCGCCAGGGATTCATCAGCTCGACGCCCAGGCGGTCGACCTCGCCCAGCAGGGCGTCGAGCACGGTGCGGGCCTTGTCGGTGGTGGGGAAGAGCTTGCCCGTGTCCTCGCGCTTGAGCGCAACGCCCAGTTCCTCGAAGAACGCGACGGTGTCGGCCACGCCGAAGGCACGGAGGACCTTGCGGATGGTGTTGCGCGACGAGCCGGCGTACTGCTTCTCGTCGACGGCGTGGTGCGTCACGTTGCACCGCCCCCCGCCGGCGACGAGGATCTTGACGCCCACGTTCTTCGAGCCATCGAGCAGGACGATGCGCCCGGGCCGCCCCGAGTCGCGCAGCGCTCGCCCCGCGCTGATGGCCGCCATCAGCCCGGCCGCGCCGGCGCCGAGGATGGCGATGTCCGCGGGAGTGCCGGCCGTCGACGCGGGTTCAGAATGGCTCATGTGGGCGTCTTGGGTGTTCATACGCAGAGGCTCTGAACGGGGAAGTTTCCCTCTTGGCAACGGTGCGCGGCGTTGTTAGTTTGGCACACAATGCCGCTGACACGTGGGGGGGGGAGACGGTGAAGTCTTGCTCGTCCGGGGCTGATCAGGCGGTAGAGGAGATAGACATGACAGCGCAGACGCATCATATCGGGGTCGCGTTGGCGGCCGCGGGCTTGCTCGTCCTTGGCGGGAGCGCGGCGGCGCAGCCGGGGCAGTACTCGTTGGACGACAATCCGTCGATGCCCATCGTCGGCGTGCCCGTGCCGCCATTCCAGAGTGCCGAGGATCCGTACGGCTTCGGGCTTCCCGCGACGCTCGCGGGCGTTGTCGGGCCGTCGCCTTCGCTCTCGTTCGGCTACATCGACGGAGACATCCTGCTTGGCAGCATCGGCCCGGGCGTGCCGCCGCACGTCCGGGCGCCAAGCCCGTACCTGGACGCCTTGAGTGGTGACCATGTGTTGGTGACGCCCGCCGTGCTGCCCAGGCTGAACCTGCAGTTCAGCGTCGATCGGGCGACGACCGGTTTGCCCGGAACGGCGTTGCTCGCCGAGAACATCGCGAATCAGCATCCGGGCGATATCTATTCGTCGACCGCATCGTTCACCCATCCGCAAGCCTTCAAGGGCACACTGGCGCCCATTGGCGCGCCGGTGCCAACGTTTGCTGGCGTGCTGCCAACTGCTGGCGTGGGCGGGGGCAACCTCCTCGTTCTGGATGAGTCCGTCTTTGGGCTCACGCCAGGGCTTGGGCCGGGCGTCACTGTCCCGCCCGGGTTCCCGTCGCCTCCGATCACGCCCGGCAGCCACGATAACATCGACGCGTACAACCTGGTCCAGGGCAAACTCGACATTAATGGCGACATGGTCAACGACGTGCCGTACTTCCACTCCGAGCCCCCGGTCATCACGGCCACGCCCGGAGACATCTACAAGGTCATGCCCGGCGGGTCCTCGGGCGTGTACGCCGGCGCCGGCTTAATTGGGTTGGACAGCTTGGGCGTCGGTACCGACGACCTGGACGCCCTGATCATGTGGGACAGCGCGGGCGGGCCGGACTTTGCCCTCTTCAGCCTGTCGCCGGGCTCCGCTTCGCTGGCGTCGCTGTCGGGCGGTACACCGGGCATCGACGCGGCGACCATCTTCTTTACGGACTTCTCGGGGTTGTTCGCGGTCTACGCGTTTGGTAGCGACTTGGGCATTGACTCCCAGGGTCCGCTGAGCTTCAACGAATTCGCCAACGTCGATGCACTGGCGATTCTGCCGGCCCCCGGGTCGGCCGTCATCCTGGCGGTGGGCATGGGCGCGCTGGTGCGCCGGCGTCGCTGATTCCGCGGCCCGGGCAGGGGTGCGGGATCTCGACCGCCGCCAACGCGCCGCGGCCGCGCCGTTCCCAGCCTACGCATCGCGTGGTTCGGGGGGTCGGCTCGCGGCGCGTTCGGTGTCGAAACCAAGCGCTACGCCCGCGTTTGGAGTCACCCGAAGTCGTGCGAATTGGAAGCGGTTCGACCGACCGGTCTTGGGGCAGCATCCTGGTACTTCAGCAGGGATCGGTGGCGGTACGCTGAAGCACGGCGCTCTGTGCCCCTTGCTCAGCTCTTCCTGAACCCATGCACCGCGTGGCGCAGTGGCACGCCGTAGGCGCGTTCGGCGTGGGTGGCGTGGTCCAGGGCGGCGTCGAAGGCGCGGGGGGCCAGCAGCATTGCGATGGGCGAGATCGGGCGGCTGCCCGGGCCGTGTGCGCCCGAGAGCGAGCGGATGCGGTGGCGGAACGCCCGGCCGCGGCCCATGGAGACGCTCAGCAGCATCAACGCCCGCTCGTGCTCGGGCTGGCTGCGCCACACGCGTCCGAGCACCACGACGGCCATGGGCACGCCCACGGCGACCATCACGATGCCCAGCTTCATCGCCGGGGTCAACGCGTCGGTCCACGAGCCGGCGGCCTCGGGCTCGCCTTGCGGCTGGTCAACCGGCGCGCCCTCGTTGATGATCTCGATGGGTCCGGTCTCGTACGCATCCTGGGCCAGCGCGGCGGGCGCCAGCAGCAGCACCAACATAACAATGCACAGGCTTCCGCGCTTCATGCCACCGCGCCCTTCTCTCGCTTGCCGTTGCCCCCGCGGTTGGCCCCGCGCTGCCAGCGCTGGCGGGCCTCGGCCTCCAGGCTGCCCAGGCACGCGGCGGCGCGGGCGCGGGCGCCCGGGTCGCTGTCGTGGCGGGCCATGTCGGCGATGACGGCGGCCAGCTCGGTCCACCTTCGGCCCAGCGACAGCTCGGGCCCACGCCGCAGCACGCGCCCGGCCACCCACAGGCCCGACACGCGGTGGGCCGCCCGCTCGTCGCCCAGCATGGTGCGCAGGGCGGCCTCGCTGGCCTGCCTGGCGGATCGATCGGGCTTGCGCTCGATGCCGATGAGCCCGGCTCGCACGGCGTTGGCGCGCACGCGCTGGTGGGCATCGCCAGCAAGCTCGACGAAGCGGTCGGCCGGCGATTCGATCAGCCCGCGCCGGCGGCGATCGTCGATCGCTTCGATGGCGTTGGCCCGCACCCGGGCGGCCGGGTAGCCGCAGGCCGCCTCGATGGCCCGGCTCACTTCCCGGCCCGGGGCGATCGAGAGGGCCCGAACGGCCGAGGCCGCCACGCGCTGCCGCTCGTCGTCTTCGGCCAGCCCCCCGGCGGGCCCGGCGGCCATGACGGCCGCCAGCAACGCATCGCGCACGCCCTCGTGCGTGGCGGGCAATCGGAGGCGGCGCGCCAGGACCATGGCCTCGATCTGCCGGGCGGGCTCGCCCGACTCGATGGCCTCGAGCAGCCACGAGCCCCCGGCGTCGGTGCGCTTGAGCGCCGCCCGGGCCGAGCAGGCCGCCAGCGGCCCGGCGCCCAGCTTGCCGGCGCGGGCCAGTTCCTGCCGGCCGATCATCCGCACGACCTCGTCGGGATGGCGGTCCAGCCGGGCCATCCACGCGTCGACGGGCTGGGTCGCGGCGGGCGTGGCTTCCAGGGGTTCGCCCAGGCGGCTCAGGTGCAGGGCCGCCGAACGCGCCACCGAGGCGTCGGGGTCGTAGGCCAGGTCTTCCACGATGGTCGGCGGCGCGAAGCGCGCCAGGGCGTAGCGAACCCGCGTCTCGTCGTCCCCCAGCCGCGGCGCGAGCACGCGCGCGCGGACCTGGCGGTCCAGTTGCAAGGCCGCCAGCCACTCGGCAAGCCCGGCGCGGGCGGCCGGCTCCAGCCGCTCGATGGTCGCCTCGCCGGGCACCGGGCAGGCCTCGGGCCAGTCCAGCGGGGGCGTGGCGTCCTCGCCGGCCAGCCCCGCGGCGGTCTGCCGCAGGCGGGGCCGGGCCTGGAGCCCCGCCACGCGGCTGGCGCGGAGGCGGCGGCGCGTCAGGTAGGCCCGCTCGAGCACCGCCTCGTGCTCGGCGGGCGTGCTGGCCCGGCTGAGCCGATCGCCGGCGGCCTGGGCCAGGTGGTCCATCACGATCCACGAGAGCGCTCGCCGGCGGGCCAGGGGCAGGTCGGCCTTCCGCAGCACGGTGCGCAGGGCCCCGTGGGCCCCCGCGTTGGGGCCGGTGGGCTTGCCGGCCAGCCAGCGGCCCAGGGGCGTGCCCACGCCGCGCCGCCCGGCCGACGTCGTGGCCTCGCCCAGCAGCGCCAGGGCCGCCAGCAGCACGCCGAAGCGGCGGTGCTGATCGAAGTCGATGACCGCGCGGGCGATGACTTCCTCCACGCCCTGGACCGTGGCCGCTTCGGTTGGCTCGCCGGCCTCGAAGCCCGCCTCGGGGTCGCCGGGCGTGTGCATGGCGGCCAGGTCGATCTCGGCGGCCCGCCCGGTCGCTCGGACCAGCGCCCGCTCGGCGGCCATGGCCACGCCGCGGTCGTCGTCGGCCAGCATGGGCCCCACCAGGCGCAGGGCGCTCAGCGAGCCGAGCCGCCCGCCCACCAGCCCGGCCACTTCGGCGGCGCAGGCCCGGGCCCTGGGGTCTTCCAGCAGCGTCGAACGCTCGATGGCGCGGACCCACCGGGCCGGGCCGGCGGCATCCAGAGCCGCCGCCCGCAGCGACTCGGGGATGGCCTGCCACTGCCGGGCGAGCTGGAAGAGGGCCTCCTGGCCGGCCGGGATGCCATGGCCGCCGAAGACCAGTTGCCCTACCCGGGCGATGGCGGCGCTGAGGCCCTCGAGCCCCTCGCCACGGCCTGCGCGGCGGATGAGCCAGGCGGCGGCGCGATGCCGGTCGTTGCCCTCCAGCCAGGGCAGGGCCTCGCCCAGGGCCATCGCCCGCAGCCCGGCGGGCAGCAGGCGGGCCTTGCGCAGCCCCTCCGACCGGCCGAGTTCGGCCAGTGCCTCCAGGCTGGGTGCGGGGCGATCAAGGTCGGCCACGGCGTCCTCCACGGGCCCACGCGCGGGCGGATGGACCCGCGCCGGGCGTGCGAAAGATAGCGGCCCGCCGGCGGGGGCGAATGGGGATGGTTGGTATCGGCCCGCCGGCCGGCGAGCCGCCACACGGGCGCGGTCGTGCACCCGCTGGCCCCACCCGGGCCGTCCGGGCGCGTCGCCGGGTCGCCCGAGCGCGTCCCCGGGTCGCCTGAGCGCGTCCCCGGGTCGCCCGGGCACGCTCATTATCCGGACCATGCCACGCGCCCGGGCCCCCGGGGGCCGCCGTCAGCCCTCGGGCCCCAGGAAGTCGAACATGGCGGCGGGCTCGAAGGCCCGGCTCGAATCGCCGTGGTGGTCGTAGCGGTCGACAAGCGTGAGCTTCCGGACGCCCGAGCCCTCGCCGAAGTCGAGCTTTCTGAGGTCCACCCAGAAGACCTGCGGGCTGAACACCGAGTCGAAGTAGATGACGCGGCGGGAGAGGTCGGTGATGGTCCGCCAGACGGTCGTCGAGACGTTGGGGCGATCGGGGTCGGCCACGCCGAAGGGGGCGCTGGTGTTGCGCATCACGCTCATCAGGGCGGCCACGGCCTCGCGCTCGCTGGTCGGCTCGGGCAGGTTCTTGCTGTAATACGCGCCGCGGACGAAGCGATCGGCCGGCTCGTGGGTGCCCGGCAGCCGCCTGTCGCCGCCGAAGCCGCGGTACTGGCGTAAGTTCTCGAGCTGCTTGTCGAAGGTGGGCTGGTTGGTCATGACCGTGTGGGCCCGGTCGTGGTAGATGGTCAGCTCGCCGTCGATGCACTCGAGGATGGCCGAGTCGCCGGTGGCGTCGTTCAGAGCGATATGCACGGTGGCCGGCTTGCCGCTGGTGGGCTCGACGGCCATGCGCAGCTGGTAGGGGTGCTGGCGCGTGTGGGCGATGGCCTCGGCGACGGTCGCGAAGTTATCAAGATAATATTGCACCCACATCGACATGCACAGGCCGGGGGTGCCGGCGTCGCGCTCGGGCACGCTGGTCTCGGGCAGATATAACATGTGCCCGGCCAGCCCCGCCTCGTTGACCCCGTCGGCCGTGCCCGCGTCGTAGGCGGTGATGATGACCGAGCCGTAGCGGCTGGTCCAGGTGAGGGGGTTGGCGTCGGCCCGGGCGACGGGGCCGCTGCCCATGCCGTTGCGCTCGATGCCGCGGGGCAGCAGCCACATGTTGCTCTTGATGTCCTCGAACCAGTCCATGTTGCGCCCCACCAGGGCGCCCTGGCCCTTGGTGACCCAGAGCACCCGCGAGCAGGTGTGGGCCGGGCTCGCGATGGTAAGCGCGATGGCGATGGCGGCCAGGGCGAGCAGGCTGCGTGTCATGGTGGGTCCCCCGGGAGCGTGGCCCGCGGTGCGGGCGGTTTATCAAGGATACCGCCGCGAGCGGGCCGGCCCGCCGGCGAAACACCCCGCGTACACTTGGGGATGCTCCCCGGCCCGGCCCACGCGACGCTCCGAATTACGACGCCCCGCTGAGGGGCCGCCGCCGCCGTTCGCCGATCCGCGGGTGCCAGCGCCCGCGCCCGTACCATCCCCGCCCACGACCAACGAGCGAGCCCGCCTGGGAGCGATTCCCCGCGGGCCGGCCATCGCGGAGTGCTCTCCATGACCGGATCGACCCAGTCCAAGGCCGACAAGAACAAGTACCGCCAGAGCCTGAACCTGCCCGAGACCGCCTTCCCCATGCGGGCGGGCCTGGTCAACAACGAGCCGGCCAGCGTGGAGCGGTGGCAGAAGGCGGGCATCTACCAGAAGCTTCGCGAGCAGCGCGAGGATGCCCCGGACTTCGCGTTCCACGATGGTCCGCCCTACGCCAACGGCTCGATCCACCTGGGCCACCTGACCAACAAGACGCTCAAGGACTTCGTGGTCCGCAGCCAGACCATGATGGGCAAGGACTGCCCCTTCGTGCCCGGGTGGGACTGCCACGGCCTGCCCATCGAGCACAAGGTGATGGGCGAGCTGGTCAAGAGCAAGAAGATCAAGGACTTGGACGGGCTCGACGTCTGGGAGCGCCGCGCGCAGGTGCGGGCCGAGTGCGAGCAGTACGCGAAGAAGTACGTCGAATTGCAGAGCGGGCAGATGATCCGCCTGCTGACGATGGCCGACTACGAGCACCCCTACCTGACCATCCAGCCGCAGTTCGAGAAGGCCGTGACCGAGGTGTTGGCGGACTTGTGCGAGCGCGGGCTGGTGTACCGGGCGCTCAAGCCCGTGCACTGGTCGATCGCCAACGAGACGGCCCTGGCCGAGGCCGAGCTGGAATACATGGACCGCGAGGACATCTCGGTCTACGTCGACTTCGAGGCCGCGGATAAAGAGAAGGTCTACGACGCCTTCGGCATCCCCGACGCCGAGCGTCCGGGCCAGACCCCCAGCTTCATGATCTGGACGACCACGCCCTGGACGCTGCCGGCGAACCTGGCCGTCGCGGTGGGGGCGAAGTTCGAGTACGTGCTTGCGCGCATCGATGGCAATCTCACCGTCGTCGCCGAGGCGTTGCTCGACACGGTCGCCAAGATGGGCAAGGCCGAGGACGTGCACGTGCTGGCAAGGACGACCGGCGCCTCGCTGGTGGGGCTCAAGTACCGCCACCCGTTCCTCCAGTACACGCCCAAGGGCCAGGGCGTCGAGTGCGAGGACAAGTGCTGGACGATCTACGAGGCCGAGTACGTCACGCTCGAGGACGGCACCGGCCTGGTGCACACCGCGCCCGGCCACGGCGCCGAGGACTATGACACGGGCAAGCGCGTGGGGCTGCCGGTCTACTGCCCCGTGCAGGGCAACGGCACCTACGACGACACGACGCCCGAGTGGCTCGCGGGCGAGCACATCTGGAAGGCCAACGAGGCGATCACCGAGCGCTTGCGCGAGAGCGGGCACCTGTTCCACAGCGCCAAATTCATGCACAGCTACCCGCACGACTGGCGGAGCAAGACGCCGGTGATCTTCCGCAGCACCGAGCAGTGGTTCGTGAGCATCGATGGTCAGTTCACGGTGGGCGGCGACGAAAAGAAGTCCCTGCGCGAGCGCTCGCTGCACTGGGTCGACGCGAGCAATCCTGAGAGCGTCAACTTCCACCCCGCCTGGGCGCGCAACCGGTTGAAGGGCATGCTCGACAGCCGGCCGGACTGGTGCATCAGCCGCCAGCGCGCGTGGGGGCTGCCCATCCCCGCCTTCCATACCGAGGACGGCACGGTCGTGTTTACGCCCGCACTCGTCCGCGAGATGGCGCGCGTGTTTGGCGAGCGCGGTAGCGACGCGTGGTTTACCGAGAGCCCCAGCGAACTGCTGGCAAACTGGAACCCGGCCGACGATGCCGACCTGCCGAGCGAGCTCAAGGGCGTCAGCAAGAGCGAGCTGCGCAAGGGCGAGGACATCCTGGACGTCTGGTTCGAGAGTGGCGCGACGTGGAACGCCGTGATGCGCCACCGCCTGGGCGTCTTCCCCAGCGAGTTGTACCTCGAGGGCAGCGACCAGCACCGTGGCTGGTTCCAGTCGAGCCTCGCTTGCTCGCTGGGGTCGATGGGTCGGCCGCCCTACAAGGCCGTGGTGACGCACGGCTTCATGGTCGACAAGGACGGCCAGAAGCTCAGCAAGAGCCGCGGCGATACCATCGAGGCGCTGTTCACCAAGTATGGCTGCGACGTGCTGCGGTGGTGGGTGGCCTCGCTGAGCTACGAGAACGACGCCAAGGTCGACGACGAGTTCTTCGCGATCGCGGGCGAGGCGTACCGCAAGGTGCGCAACACGCTCCGCTTCATGCTGGGCAACCTGGGCGACTTCGAGCCGGGAGACGGGGTTGACCTCAAGAGCATCGAGCCCACCAGCATCGACGCATGGGCACTATCGCAGTTCGATGCGCTCACCAGCGATGTGCTGGCGGCCTACGAGAAGTACGAGTTCCGCGTGGCGCACGCGAAGCTCTATGCGTTCTGCAACGACTCGATGAGCGCGGTATACCTGGCGGCCATCAAGGACCGGTTGTATTGCGACAAGCCGGACAACGCCCGCCGCCGGCGCACGCAGACGGTGCTACGCCACGTCACCGACGGGCTGTGCCGCCTGCTGGCGCCCATCCTGCCCCACACCGCAGACGAGGCCTTCCGGGCCCTGCGACGCGTGGGTGAGGACGACGTAGATACCTGCGTGCACCTGGAGACCGTGCTGCCCGCCAGCGGCGTGTCGGCCGATGAGCGGTGGGCCAAGGTCATGGATCTGCGCGATGATGCCTTGGCCGCCATCGAGCAGGCCCGCGGCCCGGCGGAGAAGGGCGGCAAGGACATCGACAACCCGCTGGACGCATGGGTAGCTCTGCCCAATGCCGACGGGCTGCTGGACGGCTTCGATCCGGTCGATCTGGCCGACCTGCTGGGCGTGAGCAAGGTGGAGGTGGGCTCGGCCGAGATCGCCGTGACCGACCATGGCTCCGACCCGCGCTGCGAGCGATCTTGGAAGCGCGACGGCACGGTGAAGGAGCGGTCCGACGGCGGGATGCTCAGCGACCGCGATGCCGAGGCGTTGGGCGTCGCCTGAGTCCGAGGCGCACTTCCTGCGCGTGTGGTCGGGATGTTGTCGGTCGTAAACGTCCGAGAACATTATGTGCCAAAGTGTTGCACGGAAGCAACACAGCCCGAGCCCTGCACCGGCCGATGACCGATGCGATGGAGCAACATCGAGACAATCAGGGTCCCGAGGGCGATCCCCGGCCGTCGCGTCGTCCGGCACCCGGCGTGCAGGGCATGGTCCCCGTGGCCGACAAGCTGACCAGCCTGGCCCACGACCTGAACAATCTGCTCGACGGGTCGATGCGGCAGTTGGCCCTGGCGCGGCAGTCGCTTGACGCGGAGTTGAGCGCGTCGGCCGTGCAAGAACTGGATGGCGTTCGCCAGCACGTGAACACGGCCTACCAGGCGATGGAGCGGATGTGCGACATCCTCCACGCCACGCTAAGTGGGGCCCCTGGCGGGCCTGGCTCGCCCACGATCGCTCGTGGAGCGCCCATTTCTCTGGCTGAGGCGGCCGAGCACGCGCTGGCGGTGGTCGGGCCGGCTGCGGCCGAGGCCTTGGCAAAGCTGGAGGGGCGTCTGGAACCCGGGGTGGAAAGGGTCGCGGCGGGGCCGATCTACCCCTTGATCCTCAATGGGTTGCGCAACGCCATCGAAGCCGTGGAGCGGTCGGGTAAGCCTGGCAAGGTCACGCTGTCGCTGCGACTGGAAGAAGACGAGGGCGACGGAACCCAGGTGGTGCTCGAGATCCGCGACAGCGGTCCGGGTCTGGATCTCTCGGTCGCCTCCAGCCGACTCTTCGAGCCCGGGGTGACGAGCAAAGAGAAGGGCTTCGGCCTGGGGCTTGCCATCAGCGCCGAGGTTGCCAGAGACATGGGCGGCACGCTGGAACTGACGCCCAGCCGCGGGGGCGGGGCCGTGCTGCGAGCCCGCTACCCCGTGCCGCAGGACCGCGGCGCCCAGAGCATCGGGTGAGTTCGATGCCCACCGAAGCCGCTCCAGCCCCTGGCAAAAAGTCTACTGGCACGCACAAGGTGCTGGTGATCGACGATGATCCGATCATCGCCGAGAGTCTGGCCGAGTTCCTCACGCGCGAGGGTTACGAAGCGGCGACGGCCTTCGATGCGGCCGAAGCCATGGAAGCGCTGGCCAAAGCCGAGCAGCACACCGACGGTCCAAGCCGCGTGCCGCACCCGTTCGACCTTGCCATCTGCGACGTCTCGATGCCCGGCATGGGCGGCATGGACCTGCTCGCGCACATCCAGAAGGAGCACGACGCGGCGGTCATCATGCTCACCGGCTATGGCACGATCGAGTCGGCCGTCGAGGCGCTTCGGCTGGGCGCGAGCGACTACCTGACCAAGCCCGTGGTCGACAGCGAGCTGCGTGTATCGCTCGAGCGCGCGCTGGGCCAGCACAAGCTGCTCAGCGAGAACCGCCGGCTGAAGCAGCAACTCGCAGGGCGATACGGGCTCGAGGGCATCGTCGGGCGCGACCATCGCGTGCAGCGGATCTTCGAGTTGATCGAGGCCGTCGCGCCGAGCCGGACGACGGTGCTCATGACCGGCGAGAGCGGCGTGGGCAAGAGCCTGATTGCGCGGGCGATCCACCAGAACAGCCCGCGGCGGAACGAGCCATTCGTCGAGATCTCGTGCGGCTCGATCCCTGAGACGCTGCTGGAGAGCGAACTCTTCGGCCACGTCAAGGGCGCGTTTACGGGTGCGCACGCGGACAAGGCGGGGCGATTCCTCGCGGCCGACGGCGGCACGCTTTTCCTTGATGAGATCAACAGTGCCAGCCCGGGCATGCAGCTCAAGCTTCTGCGCGTGCTGCAGGAGCGGCGCTTCGAACCGGTGGGCAGCAACGAGACCATCGAGGTCGATACGCGCGTCGTTCTGGCCAGCAACCAGAATCTCGAGGCCCTGGTGGCCGAGGGCAAGTTCCGCCAGGACCTTTACTACCGCATCAACGTGGTGAAGATCGAGATTCCGCCGTTGCGCGATCGCGTGAACGACGTGCCGATGCTGGCCGAGCACTTCCTGAAGCAGCACGCCGAAGAACTTGGCAAGACGCTGCTTGGTTTCAGCGACGAGGCGATCGACGCGCTGCGCCGGTACACCTATCCGGGCAACGTTCGCGAGTTGCAGAACATCGTCGAGCGCGCTGCCGTGTTGACCCGGACGCCCACGATCGGCCTGCACGATCTGCCCCAGCAGGTCATCGAGAACGCCACCGGGCCGCTGACGCCCGCGACCGGTCCAAGCAGCCAGGTCGAGCAGGAATCGCCGTGGGTGCCCACGCCCTTGGCCGATGCGCTGCGAGAGCCTGAGAAGCGCATCATCCGCAAGGCGCTCAAGGCCAACGACTGGAACCGCCAGGCCACGGCCGACGATCTGGCCATCAACCGTACGACGTTGTATAAGAAGATGAAGGCCCTTGGGCTCGATGGGCCCGATTCGGCCTAGCCTCCAGCATGTCGGCCGTGTTTTCCCGGTGCGGACGCTTTCGCTACCGGCTCGAACGCATCCTCGATCCTCATGCATCGGCGACGGTGGCGTGGGTCATGCTGAACCCCAGCACCGCCGATGCGACGACCGATGATCAGACGATTCGCCGCGTTCGCGCCTTCAGCGCGTCGGCGTGCGAATCTGTGGCGCGCGTGGTGGTCGTGAATCTCTACGGATATCGCGCCACCAGACCGGCCGACCTGGCGCGGGCGGAAGACCCCGAAGGGCCCCAGAACACGATGCACGTGGCTCGCGCGATCGAGTCGGCCGACCGCGTGATCGTGGGCTGGGGCGCGTCGGTTGCGCGTTGGCGTCGTGATCGGCCCTCCGCGGTGCTGGGCCTGCTGGCCGGTCGAGAGCTGTGGTGCCTGGGCGCGTCGCGCGGGGGAGACCCGCTGCATCCGCTGCGCATTCCCGGTGATCGCCCGTTCGAGCGATGGGTGCCGAGCTGACGATTCGTTTGCCCCGCCCGTTGCGGCGTTTACACTGGTCGATGCGAGTTGCGACGTGGAACATCAACGGCATTCGGTCGGCCTGGAAAAAGGGCCTGGGTGATCGCCTGGACGAGATCGACGCCGACGTCGTGTTGTTGCAGGAGGTCCGGGCCTTGCGCGAGCAGGCGCCCGAGCCGCTGATCCATGCCGGCAAGTACCACATCGTGTGGAATCCCGCCGCCCGCAAGGGCTACTCGGGTACGGCCCTGCTGAGCAAGACCAAGCCCAGGCGGGTGAAGTTCGGCCTGTGCAACGGCGCCTGCGAGGAAGACGAGGAGGGCCGCCTGATCTCGGCGGACGTGGGAGGGCTGGTGGTGGCCAGCGTGTACCTGCCATCGGGCTCTTCGGGCGAGCATCGGCAGGCGATCAAGGAGCAGTGGATGCCCCAGTTCAGCCAGTGGGTGCAGCCGCTGCGGCGGAAGCGCACGCCGGTGCTGCTCGGTGGCGACTTCAACGTCGCGCATACCGAGCGGGACATCTTCCACTGGCGGAGCAACCAGAAGACAAGCGGTTTCCTGCCCCACGAGCGCGAGTGGGTGGGGGGGCTCTTCGACGCAGGCTGGCACGACGTCATCCGCGAGAAGCACGGCGACGTGCACGGGCCCTACAGCTGGTGGAGCAATCGCGGACAGGCCCGCACGCTCGATCGTGGGTGGCGGATCGACTATCTGCTGGCCAACCCGGCAGCGAAAAAAGCGATGAAGGACTGCTGGATCGACCGCGAAGCAGCCGATGGCATCTCCGACCACGCGCCCGTCGTGGCCGATCTGCACCTGCCATGAGCACGGAGGAATCTACCCGATGAAGGCCACCCTCGACGGTCAAGACCTGGCGATCGATCGTCCCACGCTGGCGGCGGCGTTGGAGGCGGGCGCGGCTGCGGCCCGGGACCAGGGCCGGATCGTCATCGAGGTGATGGTCGACGGCCAGCCCGTCGAAGGCGAGCAGTTGGGTGAGCCAAGCGACGAGCCGCTCGAGGCGCAGGTGCTGGAGATGACGTCGACCGATCCCGCCTCGCTGGTCCGGGTCACGCTGTTCGACGCGGCCGACGCCATGGAGAGCGCGAAGGACGAGCACGCCGCGTGCGCCGAGATGATCCACCGCGGCGAAATGAGCGAAGCCATGGGCGCCCTGGCTCAACTGCTCAGCACATGGCAGGCCGTCCGCCAAGCCGTTGTTCAGGGCGGGGCCGCGGTGGGAAGGCCGCTTTCGGGATACGCGGCCGAGGGCGCCCTGGAAGAGCGTACCGACGCGCTCGCCCGTCAACTGGACGATCTCAAGCGAGCCGTTGGGAATGACGACCTCGTGACCGTTGCCGATCTGCTCGAAGAAGACCTTCGGGCCGAAGCGGGGCTGTGGGCCGACACGCTGCGACGCATTGCCGAGGCGATGAAGACCGACTGACGCTCAGCGGCAGTAGTCGTAATGCCCGTGGTAGTGCCGCGGCGCGTGATGGCGGTAGTAGTGCCGCTGGTGGGGGTAGTGCCCCCGGCCGCCCCAGCTCTTGTACACCGCGGGTGGTGATTGCACGTACACGGAGCGTTCGACGTACACGGGCCGATCGACGTACACAGGCTGGCTTGGGTATGCCATCGAGGTATGGGCGCTGCGCGTGCTGTAGGCCGAGGCCCGGGCGTTCTGGTCGCCGATGATGGCGCCGCCCACGCCACCCAGGATGGCGCCCATGGTGACGGCGTCGCTGCGGTCTCCGGTGACCGAGCCAATGCCCAGGCCCGCCAGGCTGCCCAGGGCCGCGCCCGAGAAGGCGCCTTGCACGCCGTTGTTGCAGCCGCCCATCATCGCCAGGGGCACGAGTGCGGCCGCGGCCGCCATGCTCTTTCGCCAGTTCATCGTGCGGATCATGATGCCACCTCCGTTGTCCACCATGGGCGGGCTAGTCTAGTAAAGCCTTACTAGCTTTTGAGCGTCATCGTTGCAGGGAAGGCGCAATTCTGCGGGAAAATGCCGATCCAGATAATCCAGTGAGGCCTGCCTGAGGCGATTGGCAGGGTACAATGGAGCTACCCACGCCTCCCTAGCTCAATCGGTAGAGCAGCTGACTCTTAATCAGCGGGTTACAGGTTCGAGTCCTGTGGGGGGTACTAGACGACGGCCCGAAGCGGCTGCATTTCGCAGCCGCGTTGGTTTCGGGGCATGGCCATTTCGGTCACGCGGCTTCATGCTGCGTACGCATCTTCCCCTATATCTCGCCCATTGTCCCGTGCTTCGGCAGCCTTGCCGGAATGCCGGTCATTTGTTCGCTCACACTTGAGAGTCCTGCCAACTCCTTTGCGGGGGATATGGCCAAAACCAAGAGTGGGAGTGATATGACATGCGGACGAAGCTGATTGCGGGGATCGTCGCGGCCGGCCTGACGATTTCTTCGGACACGACGCTGGCCCAGGACTTCTCGATGGAGTTCGAGCGCGGTGTGGACGGGTGGCGCACCGTCGTGGACGGCGTGATGGGTGGGCTGTCCACCGGTCGGGTGTCTTCGCCGCAGTCGGGCGTGATGCGCTTCAGCGGCGACCTGAGCCTGGAGAACAACGGTGGGTTCAGCCAGGTTCGGACCGCGGTCGATGGCGCCGACTTCGAGGGAGCACAGGGCATCGAGGTCGAGGTTCGTGGCGACGGGCGGACGTACAAGTTCGACGTGCGTCTCTCGAACGTGCGCATGATGGCCGGTGCTTACCAGCAGGACTTCAAGACCACCGAGGGGACGTGGGAGACCGTTCGCCTGCCGTTCGAAGGATTCCGGTTGTATTCGTTTGGCCGGCTCGTGTCGGGCGCGCCCGAGATCATACCGACAAACATCGAATCGATCGGCGTGTCGCTCTCCGACAAGCAGCCCGGTCCATTCCAGCTCGATGTGCGATCGATCCGTGCCTACGGATCGCAGGGCGCCGCTTCCCCGAAGACCAGCGGTGGTGAACTTGCCACCGTCGCGACCGAAGCCGGACTCACGACGCTGTTGCGTCTCGTCGAGGCGGCCGAGATGACGCTGCCCGACGAGCCCGTGACGATCTTCGCACCAACGAACGATGCATTCGCGGCGCTGCCGAAGGAACAGGTCGACGCACTGCTGCGACCCGAGGCCCGGCAGACGCTTCGATCGATCCTCGCGTACCACGTGGTGGCGGGTGCGAAATCGTCTTCCGAGGTTCTTTCCCGCCGGTCGCTGGAGACGCTGAACGGTCAGAGCGTGCGGGTCGGGAGCGATGGGGGTGCGACGGTGGGCACGGCATCGATCGTGGCAACCGACGTCGCGTTCGATGGCGGCGTGGTGCACGTCGTTGATGCCGTACTCATGCCCGAACTCCGGTCGATCACTGCGATCGCGTCAGAGACCGACGAGCTCAGCACGCTGGTGGCCGCGATAAAGGCCGCCGGCCTGGCCGACCAGCTGGGCCCGGAGAATGGGCCATGGACGGTCTTCGCGCCCGTGAACGACGCGTTTGCTGCGTTGCCCGATGGTGCGCTGGGCGCGTTGCTCGAGCCGGCCAATCGACAACAACTGGTGAGCATCCTGGCGTTGCACGTGGTGCCCGGCAGGCTGGAGGCCCGCGAACTGCTCGGCGTCACCAAGACGCAGGCACTGACGGGTGAGGTCATCCGCTTTGGAACCGATCGGGGAACGCTCCAAGTCAACGGGGCTTCGATCATCGCCAGCGACATCCAGGCGGGCAATGGCGTGGTTCACCTGATCGATGCGGTTTTGCTACCGTCCTCATCGGGCGATGATCGAACCACGCCCGGCACGTTTCGTGCTGGTGCAGCGCGGTTGTATGAACTGGCCGTCGAGCAGGGCGTGCCGCTGTTTAATGCCGGCCAGCATGCGGCGTGCGCTGCGATCTACGAGGTGACGATCGAGTCGATGCTGTTGCTCGGTCGAGACGAACTCGAGCCACGGATCGTCGAGCGGCTTGAGCAGAGCCTGGCAGAAGCCCGGCGTGAGCCACGGGTCTTCGAGAAGGCCTGGATCTATCGGCGTGCGATGGATGCGGCCTACCAGAGCTTTGTGCGCCCGAGTTCGCAGAGCGGGTCTCGGTAGTCACGCACTGGTTCTTCGGCGAGTCTTGCGGCCTGCTCGCCACGCGTCGGCGCTGTATAGGGCCAATGCCGTCCAGATCAGCCCGAAGGCGGCGAGCGTGATGGCGTCGAGTTGCTGCCCGAAGATGATGGCCAGAACGAATTGTCCCGTTGGGGCCAGGTATTGCAGCATGCCAAGCGTGGCCAGGCGCAGGCGATGTGCGGCGGCGGCAAAGGCGACCAGTGGCACCGTGACCATGACGCCACCCAGAGCCATGAGCAGCGTGCGCATGGGTGGTCCTTGGGTAATCTGGGCGTCGCCCGAGCGGAACAGCCAGGCGTAGAGGCCGATTGCCGCGGGCAGCATGATGATCATCTCGACGCACAGGCCGGGCGCGGGCTTGGTCTGGGCACGCTTGCGGACCAGGCCATAGAAGCCGAAGCTCAATGCCAGCGTGACGGCGATCCAGGGCAGTCCGCCGCGATCGATCGTGAGGATGACCACGGCCACGAGCGCGAGGGCGATTGCGATGATCTGTGGCTTGCGCGGGCGTTCGCCCAGCAGCAGGATGCCCAGGGCAATGGAGA
Source organism: Phycisphaerales bacterium (assembly GCA_040221175.1). NCBI lineage: Bacteria > Pseudomonadati > Planctomycetota > Phycisphaerae > Phycisphaerales > Phycisphaerales bacterium. The sequence goes on along the minus strand of JAVJVK010000004.1, from coordinate 1,165,480 downwards.
CCAGGGGGGTGATGTAGTACCCAAGGCTGGCGTCGATGAGCCGCTTGGTCGAGACGGCGTAGATGAACGCGAACCAGTTGCAAGCAATTAGCCCCGCGCTCATGACAAGGACGCGCAGGCGTTTGGGCTCGGTGAGAGCAGCCTTGAGTTCGCCCAGCCGGCCCATGACCGCCAGCAGCGCGATCAACACCGGTATGCCGAAGAGCACGCGTTGTGCGATCAGTTCGATCGCGGGCGTCGCCCAGTCGCCGCGGGTGAGCGTGTTGATGTAGATCGGCACTACGCTGCCCCACCAGATGTAGGCCAGCAGCCCGAAGCCCACGCCGGCGGCGGGATTGGCGTTCGGGGTTGCGGGCGAGGTGGGGTTGGCCATGGAGGGCGAGCGTAGCGGGCTGGACGTGCGCGTCGGAGTTTCCCACGCTCCATGCGAGGGGGGTTGTTTCCCCAAGGGCTGGCCCTATGCTGATCCCATGCCTCTGATTGTCACCGGAACCGTTGGAATCGACACCGTCTACACCCCTGATCACGGCCATCGGGAGAACGTGCTGGGCGGTTCGTGTACGTATTTTGCGGCGGCCGCCTCCTTCTATTGCCAGCCCGTCCGGGTCGTGGCGGCGGTGGGCGAAGACTTCCCCGACGAACTCCGCAAGACGATGGAGCACTTCCAGGGCGTCGATCACAGCGGGCTGGAGGTTCGCAAGGGCTCCAAGACCTTCCGCTGGGGCGGCAAGTACCTGGAGAACATGGACCAGCGCGAGACGCTGTACACCGATCTGGGCGTGCTGGCCGAAGAGCCGCCGGCCGTGCCGGACTCGTTCCGCGACAGCAAGTACGTGTTCCTGGCCAACACGCACCCGTCGGTGCAGCTCGGCCTGCTCGAGCAGTTGAATGATCGCAAGCTGGCCGTCGCCGACACGATGGACCTGTGGATCGATACCGCCAAGACCGAGCTGAGCCAGTTGTGCGAGAAGATCGACGGGCTGGTGCTGAACTTCGAAGAGGCCGAGCAGTTTACCGGCAAGCGCAACACCGTGGCCGCGGCCCGGCAGATCATCGAGATGGGGCCCAAGTTCGTCGTGGTGAAGAAGGGCGAGCACGGCTGCATCATCGTGCATCGGGACGGCATCGCCGCCCTGCCGGCCTACCCGACCGAAGAGGTGGTTGACCCCACGGGCGCCGGCGACAGCTTTGCAGGCGGCATGATGGGCTCACTCTCGCGCGAAGGCGATGCGGGCACCGACCCGACCTCGTTCGAGGCCATCCACCGTGCCGTGGCGCACGGGACGATCGTGGCGAGTTTTAACATCGAGTCGTTCAGCCTCGATCGCCTGGCGAGCCTGAAGACCAGCGAACTGGACGAGCGATTCGAGCAGTTTGCCCGCATGGTCCGCTTCGGCTGACCCAACCGCACCCCATGCCATCCAACACAGACCAGCCCGACCCGCGGTATCTCGAGCCGTACCGCGAAGCGGTGCGCGCTCACGGCCCGGGCTTCGAGGCGTTGCTCTGGCGCAGCCAGGAGTATCAGGTCACGCGGTTCAAGGTGTTGGCCGAGGTCTGCCGGCCCAAGGGCGCTGTGCTTGCCGACATGGGCGCCGGGCGGGGTGATCTGCTCGAGTTCCTGCAAGCGGCCAATCAGACGCCCAGGACCTACGTCGGCGTCGAGGGCATCAGCGAACTGGTCGAACCAGCCCGGGCCCGCTTCCCGGGCAGCGCGTGGGAGATCGCCGATTTCGTGCGCGATGCGGGGCTGTTCGAGCGACTCGTTCGCGAACACGGCGTGAGCCAGGTCGTCTTCAGCGGCTCGCTCAACACGCTCGACGAGCGCACGGCCCTGCTGGTGCTCGACCGCGCGTGGGACGCCCTGCATCGGCGCGAGGGCGCGGTGCTGGCGTTCAACTTCCTGAGTTCTGCGGGGCGAAAGCGGCGAGAGTCGACCGGGCCGGCCAACCGCTTCAGCAGCTTCCACGTCTTCAAGTGGGCGCAGCGGGCCAGCGGGCGGATGCTGTTCCGCCAGGACTACCTGGGCCCGCACGACGCCACCGTCGCGTTGTATGCGTGAGGCTGGTTATTCGCCCAGATCGGGCCAGAGATCTTCCAAATCGCTCGAGATCGGTCGGCGGATGCCGTTCTCGTTAAGCACGTCTTCAATGGACGCGAGGATGTCCGTGCGCTTGTAGACGAGGCGGTCGGCTCCCCGGTCATGGAACTCGAAGATGATGAACTCTTCCGAGGAACTGGCCAGTTCCTTGAGCGTCTTGACGCAGTGGGCCAGGCTCGTGATGGCCGTGCCGTTGATGCTCTTGAGCGTCGAGAAGGGTGGCACTTCGTAGGCCACGTTGACGCGATGGTTGAGCAGGCCGCCGGCGAGGATGACGAATTCCTGGATCTCGGCGTCGGGGTCCTTGCCCGTGAAGGCGCGCTTCACGATCGGGCTGCGACGGGCGGCCATGCGATCGAGATCAAGCCCGTAGACGTGCGCCTGGTAGACCGGCGTGAACACGAGCGGACCGAAAACCATGTAGCTGGGATAGGTGTTGTCCAGCGGTTCGTAGAAGTCGTCATCGCCGCGCACGACGGGCGAGCGGACCTCGATCTGCTCGCCATCGCGGAGTACGCCCAGCGTCACGGTGTCGTCGTCGTTGAGGCCGTGGTGCACGAAGTACTCGAAGTAAAGACGCAGGTCGTCGGTCACGCTGACCAGCCCCTGGCTGTCGATGCTGCGGCCGGCGATGCTCGTCACCACGTCCCACGACTGGAGCGGGTTGCCCTCGACGGCACCGGCGACGACCATGCCCTCGAGCTGTGGCGACAGGCCCAGCTTGGCCCGCACGCCCGGGTTGCGGGTGCCGTCGAAGGTCTCGCGCAGGAACGGGCGGCCGTCGATCTCGCCGTCCTCGATGTCGTCCAGGAACAGGCGGATTTCCTCGTTGGGAATGATGTAGCCGATGTTGTCGGCCTGCGAGATGCCGCTGAACGTCAGGCCGATGACCTTGCCGTCGACGGTGACGGGCCCGCCCGAATTGCCAGGGTTGAGCGCGGCATCGACTTGGATGCGCAGGCCGAGTGTGCCGGCCTGGTAGCCCACGAACTCGATGCGCGACACGATGCCTTCGGTGATGGAGAGCTCTTCGCCGCCCAGCGGATAGCCGAGTGCATTGGCCTTGTCGCCGATATCGGGCAGGTCGGCCGAGAGCACCGCCTCGGGCACGCCATCGATCGCGTCCTGGTCTTCGAGTTCGAGCAGGGCCAGGTCGATGCCGGTGTTCCGCGCCACGACGCGGGCGGCCAGTCGCTGGCTCGTCAGGTAGGGCTGCACGAAGATCTGCTGGCCGTACTCGACCACGTGGGCGTTGGTGAGGATGCGACCGCCCTCGATGACCAGGCCCGAGCCGGTGGAGTCGGTGGGCTGCTGGCGTGTCCAGGGGCGGGTCAGATCGGGGCCGCGGCTGGTGGTGAAGATCTTCACGGTGGATTGGCGGATGTCGGCCGGGGCGACCTGCTCCTGGGCGTCGGCCGTGGTGGCGGGGGCGCCATTCTGGGCCGCGGCGGTGCTCGCTCCGGCGGCCAGGGTGACCGCCAGGCAGGTGGCTTGCAGCGTCCGGATAAGTCGGGGGCTTGTCTTCTTCACGTCGTTCTCCTGGGCCGGGGTCGGGCGTCGAGCCTTGGGGCTGGGCCCATCACAGGTTAGAGCCCGGGGATGGATCCGGGCGGACACGGCCCCCACACGCTAACATCGGCTCCCATGGCCACGATCATCGTTCTTCAGGATGGACAGCACCTCGGCCCCGGTCGCCTGGGGGTCACCCTGCGCGACCACGGCTTCAAGCTCGATTACCGCCGCATCGACCGCGATGGCGAGGCCGCGGTGCCCGGCGATATGGACAACGCCCAGGGCCTCATCGTGCTGGGAAGCCCGGGCTCGCCATTGAGCGACGAGCCGTGGATCCTGCGCACGCTGGACCTGATCCGGACCGCCCACGAGGCGCAGATGCCCGTCATCGGGCTGTGCATGGGCCACCAACTCATCGCGCGAGCGCTGGGAGGCGAGGTCGAGAAGCTGCCGCAGATGTCCCTTGGCTTCGAGCCCGTGGAACTGACCGTGGCCGGGCAGACCGAGACGATGCTGGCCGGCGTGCCCTGGAAGGTGGCGATGTTCCAGAGCCACGAGCACCACGTGGCCCAGGCGCCCCCCGGCGCCACGGTGCTCGCCAAGAGCGGCACCACGCCCGTGGAGTGCTTCAAGGCCGGCATCCGTACGTACGGATTCCAGTACCACTTCGAGTTCGACCGCCCTGGCATCACGCGGCACGTGTCGGTGCTCAAGAAGATCAAGGGCGATTTGCCCATGACGCTGGACGAGCTCGAGTCTCGGCTCGACGAGCACTACCCGATGTTCTCGCGCGCCGCCGACCGTCTGTGCGTGAATATTGCATCCTTCGCGGTGCCGTTCGATCGATTGCTGGCGGTCTAGCCGGTGCCGGTCTCGCAGCCATCATCGCGCGTGACCCGGCTCCGCCTGGCGGTGCCTGCCGACTTCGATCTACCGCGCGACGCGTGCTCGTACGGCTACTTTCTGCTCGATCCGTACGAGTGGGTCCCTGCGAGTTCGACTTACTCGGCGGCGTACATGCTCGAGCATGGGCCCGCAAGGTTCGTGCTTCGGCAACAGCGCGTGGGCATGCCGCTGACCGCCACGGCCGACCGTTCCCTTTCGCGGAGCGAGTGTGCCCAGGCCCGTGCAATGATCACGCGGATGCTGCGGCTGGACGAGTCGGCCGACGACATCGCCGCGTTTCACGCCATCGACGATCGCTGGCGCTTCAGCGGCCGGGGTCGGCTGATGCGTTCGGGCTCGCTGTTCGAAGACGTGATCAAGACGGTGACCAGTTGCAACGTGCGGTGGACGGGCACCATCGACATGAACGCCGCCCTGTGCGCTCGGGTGGGCAAGGCCGCGCCCAGCGGCGTGCATGCATTCCCCACGGCCGATCAGTTGGCGCGCAAGTCGCCTTCCTGGCTTCGTTCGAGGTGCGGGGTGGGCTACCGCGACCAGCGCATCGTCGACCTTGCCCGGCTCTTCAACCGGGGCGAGGTGCCGCAGGCGTGGCTGGAAGATCCCAACACGCCCGATGATGAGGTGCGGCGCTTCCTGCTTGATCTTCCGGGCGTCGGTCCTTACGCGGCCCACAACATCATGCAGTTGCTGGGCCGCTACGGGTTCCTGCCGCTGGATACCGAGAGCGTTCGCCACGGCCGCAACGTGCTCGGGTTCGAGGGTGATGATCGCCGCGTCCTGAGGCTCGTGAACGAGCACTATGAGCGATTTGGCGTGGGCCTGGACGGCAACGCGTTTCGCAGCTACTGGCTCGACCTGTGGATGAGCTACGAGTCATTCAAGGGACCCGCGCACACATGGGACAAGCGCACCACGGGGCGGAGCTTTACCGCCGCGCAGCTCGCGGCTGGCGGCCATGGCCCGCGCACGCGTCGGCGGTCGTCGAACAACGGCTAGGGGCAGCCGTCGTCGAAGGCGTTCGAGAACGCGAGGAAATCGAACAGGTCGAGCATGCCGCTGCGATCGAAGTCTCCGGCCGGCTCGCCCGCGGCCCAAGCCGATTGGAATGCCAGGAAGTCGAAGAGCGTGAGCGTGCCGTCGTTGTCCAGGTCTGCCGGGCACGGCGTGCATGCGAGCCTGGCGTCGAGGGCTGCGTCCTGCAACTCGTCGATGGGATCGCTCAGCGAGGAGAATGCGTCTTCGATCATGAAGACGCCGCCGAGCAGGGGTGTGCCGGATTGATCGAGTTCGAGCCAGGGCGTATACGCGAAGGCGCCCGGGCTCTCGATCCTCCGGGAGGCGTCGGCCCGCGTCTGCACCCAGACGCCCAGGCCGTAGTTGCGGAAGCCGCCGGGGTCGGGCGTGCATCGGATGGGCAGTCCGGCGGTGAGGTCGGTCGTCATGGCATCGATGGAGGACTGTTCGATGATGCGCGTGCCGCGGTAGACGCCGCCGTCGACCAGCATGCGGATCACGCGTGCGTAGTCGCCCAGGCTGCTCTCGGCGCCACCGGCGATGAGCGGGTTGTCGGTCTCGTAGAGCCCGTCGTAGTTGGTCGAAGTCAGGCCCAGAGGCGAGGCGACGCGTTCGTCAAAGAGCGTGTCCCAGTCGGTTCCGCTCACGACTTCGCACACGCGGCCCGCCACGTGCATGCCGACCTGGCCGTAGCAGAAGTCCGTGCCCGGCGATGCTTCGAGCGGTGTGAACAGCGCGATGCGCGTGACCGCCTGGGCGAGGGTGAGCGAAGGATCGAACGCGAACACGCTGTTGCTAGGCAGGCCCGAGGTGTGGCTGAACATCTGGCGGACGGTCATCGTGCCCTTGGTGCCGACGAACTCGGGTAGATACGTCGAAACGGGGGCGTCCAGGTCGAGGCCGTCGCGTTCCACGCAACTCATGACGACGATCGCCGAGAGCAGCTTGGTGGCGCTGGCGATGGGCACGACGGTGCCGCGGTCGTAGTCGCCGTAGAAACGCTCCAGGCTCGGGCCGGGCAGCAGCGGGTCTTCGAAACGCATGCTGGCGCCCGAGATCAGCGGATTGTCGTCGACGATGGCGGCCGCGAGCGTGTCGGCCCGGGCGTAGTCGCACTGTGCCCAGCACGCGGGCGTGGCGATGGCGATGGCGGCGAGCGAGAGCGGCTTGTGCATGTGGAACCCCCGGTGGTGCGGGTCGTGCACCGGCTAAAATAATACGCGGAGAACGCGGTCCCCAGCGGGCTATTTCACTTGCATGGCATGGCCGCAGGACCGAGAACGGGAGGATTCGCATGAGCGAAGCCATGAACGCCGAGATCGACGCCAAGATCATCAGCGGCCTCAACGGGTTGCTGGCCGATGCAGCGGTGTTCCGCTACAAGATCCAGAACTACCACTGGAACGTGCGTGGGCGGCAGTTCTTTGAGCTGCATGCGCAGTTCGAGGAGATGTACAACGCCTGGACCACGTACTTGGACGAGCTGGCCGAGCGTGTGCGTGCGAAGGAAGCCTCGCCGCTCCCGACGCTGGCGCGGTGCCTCGAGCACACGCGCATCGCCGAGGAGGAAGGCACGCCCGACGACAAGCGCATGGTCGAGAACCTCGTGGCGGACATGCTGGCGATCCACAAGGAAGTCCGCGAGGTCATCGACGATGCCGAGACGGCCGGCGATCGCACGACGGTCAATCTCCTGGATGGAATCGGCGATGAGATCCAGAAGAAGGTGTGGATGTTCCGAGCGTGGCACCACGGGGCGTGATGCCACGCGGTCCGTGGCGCTGGTTCAGCGCGGGTCGTTGACCCAGCCGTAGCGGTACTCGCTGCTGAGGGTCATGGCCCGCCAGCGTCCGCCGCGGGCGCTCAGGTAGAAGTGTGCGGCTGTCAGATCGCTGACCTCCAGGCCCTCGGGCGCGTCGTCGGCGGGCGGAGCCATGCCGGCCGCGTGTCCGTCGAGGAAGGCCATGAGGCTCTTGCCCGTGCCGCCACCATCGTGGCGCCGGTCGAGCTGGTCAAAGCCCTTGAAGGTGAGCATCTCGTCGTTGGCGTGATAGAAGGCGGGATTCTCTTCCACGAAGACGGGAACGCCCGGGAGATTCTCCAGCGCGTTCTGATCTTCGAGCCAGACGCCACCGCTCCAGCCGCGCTGGGCCGGGTCGCGGTAATAGGCAAACTGGGTGTGCAGCCCGAGACGAGCGCCCTCGACCTGGTGCACGAAGGCGAAGTCGCTATCGACCTCGGCGTGTGCGTAGAGGCCCGGTGGCGGGGTGGGCGTGCGCCCGCTGGAGTCCTTGTAGGGCAGCCGGCGTCCATTGACGGCGCACTCGAGGATCTCGTCGTCGGTCAGGTAGCCGCCCTCGATCAGCACGCCGGGAAGGGCAGTGTCGCCCTCGACGGTCTTGAGCCAGTTCTGAGCGGTCCAGATGCGGTCCTTGTGGTCGCTGCCGTAGAGGTTGGCGACCGTCGAGAGCTGGCCCAGTCGCTGCAGCGTGATGGTGCTGCGTGCGGTCTGGCGGGCGCTGGCGACCGCGGGGACCGTGATGGCGGCAATCACGGCGATGATGCCGATGACGACCAGTAACTCGATGAGCGTGAACCCGGCCATGGCCGGGCGTGAGCGATGGGGCATCGGCGCCTCCGCGTTGGTGTGCCCATTGCCTGGCCCCTGCGCCCGGCGATGCACGTCTTCCAGACTTCGGCCTGATCGGGACGCGACTTCACGCGGCGTGGCGTCGAAAGCCAGATCCTCACAATTCCGCTGGCCGACCCCTCCGGGCGGCCGGTACGATCGGTGCAATGCACAGCCAGGCCGAACAGACGACCGACACGCCCAGTCCCCTGGGCCTGACCAGCCGCCAGTGGGTGGAGGCCGTTGGCCCGCGGGTGAAGGGGCGGGGGTTATGGGCCCTTCGGGCGTACAAGGCCTTCCTGCGAGAAGGCCGGACTGACGACCCTGTGTTCGAGCAGGTGGGCGTGCCGCATGTCGGTCGGCTAGTTCGCAGCGAGCGGGAAGACACCCCCGAGGGGGTCATCACCAAGTTCGTCCAAGAACTGGACATCGAGCGGCAGGGCGTGAAGCTGGAGGCCGAGTCGGTCGTGATTCCCATGATCGGGCGCAAGGGCCGGCTGGCGCACTCGCTGTGCGTCAGCAGCCAGGTCGGATGCGCCATGGGCTGTGGCTTCTGCGAGACGGCGCAGATGGGGCTCATGGCCTCGCTCACGCCCGCCCAGATCGTCGGCCAGTGGCACGCCGCCCGGCACCAGCTCGGGGCCGAGCCGAGCAATCTCGTATTCATGGGCATGGGCGAGCCGCTGGACAACACCGATTCGGTGCTTCAGGCCATCGCGGTGCTCACCGATCAGGCCGGTTGTGGGCTTGCGATGAGCAAGGTGACCGTCTCGACGGTGGGGCGGCTTGACGGTCTGGCGCGACTGCGCGAGGCGGTGCGGCAGCCGGGGTGGCATCGTCTTGGGGTGTCGATCAGCCTCAATGCGCCCAACGACGCCATCCGCAACCAGATCATGCCGATCAACCGAGCGATGCCGATGGGGCAGTTGCGTGATGCGCTGCTGGACTTTCCCAACGGCACGGGCAAGCCATACCTGATCGCATACGTGCTGATTCCGGGGTTGAATGACGCGATGGAGCACGCCGACGAACTGGCCGAGTGGGTCAAGCCGCTGCGTTGCATGGTCAACGTGATTCCCTACAACCCCCGGCGTGACAGCCCGTGGCCCGAGCCGCACGAGGAAGACGTCGAGGCATTCGTGCATCGCCTGAGTTCGCACGGCGTGTTCGTGAAGCGGCGCCGCACGAAGGGGCGCAGCACCATGGCCGCGTGCGGTCAATTGGGCAACCCGGGCATCCGGCGGCGCAAGGTGGTCGGGCCACTCACGCCGATCACCATCGGCGGCGAAAGCTGACGGCGGTGCGGGGCGTCGAGCACTGGACCCGGCCCGAGCGGCGCGTGCGTTGGCGGTGGGTGCTGGGGGTGTACCTGTCGCTGCTGGTGGCCTCTCACGTGGTGTACGCGATCTGGCCGCGCGGGCTCATGGTGATGCCCCCGCCGCAGCCAACGGGCGTGGTCAACATTGCCAGCCGCGACGTTGCGTACACCGCATACGCGTCGGGCCAGCCCGATGCGCCTTTTGTTCTCCTTATCCACGGCTCGCCGGGCGATGCGACGAACTTCGATCAACTCGCTCCGGCCTTAGCCCGGCGTGGCATCGACTCGGTCGCGGTCGATCTGCCCGGATTCGGAGCCTCGCAGACGCAGTCCGATGCGTCGGCCCGTTGGATGGCATTCGTGTGCAGCGAGTTGATCCAGCACCTGCAAGAGCAGGGCGAGGCGCCGCATCGCGTGCACGTCCTGGGCTGGAGCAACGGCGGGGCGGTCGTGCTGAACATGACCGATCTGCCCGAGGCGTGGCAGGTGGAGATCGCGTCGATCACCATGATGATGGCCACGGGCGCTCAGCAGACCGAGGGATCGGGCGACTACCTGTTCGAGAAGGCCAAGTACGCGTTGGGATACGTAGGCGTGTTCGCGGCGGTGGAGCTGGTTCCGCACTTCGGGATGCTGGGGCCGCGGAGCTTTTGGTACTCGTTCATCGCGAACTTCATGGAGACCGACCAGCGGCCGCTGGCCGATACGCTGCGCACGCTCGACGAGCCGCTACTCATCCTGCAGGCCCAGAAGGACTTCCTGGTAGCGCCATGGGCGGCCGAGGTGCACCACGAGCTTGCCGAGCGATCGACGCTCGTACGGCTGGACGGCGGGCACATCATGCCCTTCACCCAGCCCGAGCCGCTGGCGGCGCACATCGCGGCGTTCGTACGTCGGCACGAGGACCCGGGGGCCCGGCCCGTTCGATCGACGGTGGACGTGGCGATGGGGCCCGAGCATGGCCCGCTGACGCGGTCGCTGGATCAGGCGGCAACGTGGCTGCGATCTCGGCATTGGACGCTGGAGGCGCTGGTCGTCATGCTGCTGGCACTGGCGTGGTGGCGTATGGGGCTGGTGGTTACCGCGGCACTGGTGGCGGGTATGTACATCGACTATGGCGTCGCGAGCATCGGGCTGGCGGTGGCCGTGGCGATCCGCGGGCCCGGGCTTTGGCGACGCGTGCTGTGCCTGCTTATCGGGATCCTGGCCCTGCTGCCCGCATGGTTGCTGGTGCGATTCGGCGGGTGGTGGGCGGTGGAGCAGTGGGGCGTGGCGGCGCTCGTGGTCGTGCTGCTGCTGGCGGCGCCGCTGACGTGGGTGCTGCCGCGCGTGTGGACCAGGATGGGCCGCCAGCGCATCCGGGCGCAGGTGTGGCGATGGATCAGCCACGAGTTCTGGCCCAGCTGGATCAGTTACATCCTGCTCACCCCGACGTTCGTAACGCAGACGCTGCGGGCCAGGCATCCGGTCGTATTTACGGCCACCAACCCGGGCATCGCCGGTGCGGGCGGGTTCGTGGGCGAGCGCAAGAGCACGATCGCCGCGGCCCTGGAGCACGCGGGTGCGCCGTTGCTGCCGACCGTGCTCGTGCGCATGCACAGCGATCCGCAGCGTCGCGTGCGGCGCGTGGAACGGTTGCTCCAGACGCGGCCCGAGTTGGGTGGTTACCCGGTCGTGCTCAAGCCCGATCGCGGCGAACGCGGCCGGGCGGTGCGGGTGTGCCACGGCATCGAGGACGTGCGCGAGCAGGTGGCTCGCGTGCCGGCAGACCTGGTGCTGCAGAAGTTCGATCCCTCGCCGCACGAGGTCGGCTTGTTCTGGGTTCGGCTGCACAAGCCGGGTGAAGTCGACGAGCGGGGCCACGAGGGCGAGATCTTCGCGGTGACGCGCAAGGTGTTTCCGGTCATCGAGGGCGATGGCAGGCGCACCCTGCGCCAGCTCGTTCTGGCAGACGATCGCTTCCGCGTGCAGGAGCCGGTGTTCGTTGCGCGGTTCGGGCGCGCTATTGACCGCGTGCCCCCGGCGGGCGAGCGGGTGAAGATGGGCATGGCCGGCAACCACGTGCAGGGCTGCCGGTTCGAGGACGGCGGCGACCTGATCACCGACGAGCTGACCGACGTGATTGATGGCATCTGCCGGCGGTTCCCGAATGCCGACGGGTCGCCCGGTGGCCTGGACATCGGACGGTTCGACATCCGCTATGCCGACGAGCAGGAGTTGAAGGCCGGCCGAGGGTTCAGCGTGATCGAGCTGAACGGTTCATCGGCCGAGGCGACCAACGTGTACGACCCTACGCGAACGTGGTGGTGGGCCATCGAGGTGATGAGCCAGCAGTGGGCCCACGCGTATCGCCTGGGCATGATGCGTCGATCCATGGGCCACGAGCCGGTCGGGCCGCTGGAACTGCTGCGGATGGTGTGGCGGGCACGACGCGTGCGCCCGGGCAGCGAACTGGCCGATTGAGCGTGATGGTCGAGCGCGTCAGGCCGCCACGGCGCGCAGGTAGTCGCTCATGCTCTCCAGCTCGGCCTTGTCGATGTCCTCTTGTTCGAGGCAGAGTTCGTTGAGCAGGTCGGCGGCGCTGGCCGATCCCACCGGAAAGCGATGTCGGGCCTGGGGGTTTCCGACGCTGTCGAGTACGAAGGCAACCAGGAACTCGCTGTTCTCGTCGTCTCGCGTAACCTGGATCTGTCCGGCGTTGAAGCGGAAGGTGGCTGGTGAGAGATCGCCCTCTTGCTTCAGGTCTTCCTCGATGCTGCGCTCCATGATCTTGTTGATCGCGCCGTGCACCCGCATGCCCAGGGCCTCGACGTCGGTAATGCCCTCGGCCACGTGCCCGAAGAACTCGCGCACCGCGGCGTATTCCTTGCAGGCCACGGCGAAGGTGCGGCCCAGCTTGTCGCTCGGCAGGCCCAGCAGCTTGTTGCCCAGCGTGGGCAGGGGGACGGCCATGGCCGCCGGGGGCTCGTGCTCGATGTGCATGGCGCCCACGTAGAACGAGATGCGGTGCAGCAGGTGCACCGGCTCGGTGCTCTTGAGGTTCTGCGGCGGGCTGTGATGCCAGAGGATGGGCTTGGCCAGAATGTCGGGCATCCGCCACCGCCGCACTAGGGCGCGGGCCATGTCGATATGCGTATAGGTGAAGTGCTCGCTTTCGCTCTTGCAGGCGCGCGAGGGCGGGAGCTGGGCCGGGCAGACCTCGTCGTAGACCGATGGCCCGATGAGCGTGCGCACCAGCGGCACGCCCGCGTCCATCATGAGCCCGATGAGGAACGCCTCGGCGTAGAGGCTGGGCTTGACGGCCTCGGCCAGCTTGGCGGCAAAGCAGGCCCGCAGCAGGCTCTTGCCCCACATGGTCCGGCCGTAGCGTTTCTCGCCGCCTGCGTCGATGGATCGGCTCATGTAGAAGCCCAGGGCCAGGGCGCGGATGCGGTTGATGCCCAGCAGCACGCAGGCGCGCTCGAGGGTGGTGACCGGCTCGCGTTGGGCGAAGTAGGCCGAGTTGCTCATGCGCAGCAGGCGGCCGCTCAGGGCGGTGTCGTTGCGGATGACGCTGGCAAAGTCGTTGAGCCCCGCGTCGGGGTCGGAGACCAGTTCGAGCAGGCGTGCGGCGACCTCGGGCTGGGTCTCGATGATCATCGCATCGAGCTTGCGCATGAGAAGCTCGGTGAGGGCTTCCACCTCGACGCTGCTCAGTTGGGCGCGGACCTTTCCTGCCACGGGCGTTCCCCCGCACCCACGACTCCGCGGGCGACCCAGGGATCATCGGCGGTCAGTGGCGGCAACTTCGCGGCTATCGACGGGAACCGGGGTGGGCCGTGCGGGTTGTGCGGGCAAGGGCGGCGTGACCAGATGGTGAAGCGTGATTCGTTTCCTATCTCTCGCCCCCCGGGGTGGGGCGAGAGATAGGAAACGAATCCGATAAGCACCTCCCTGGTCATCGACTCGTGAAGGGCGTCATGAAGGGGCTCCACGAAGGCCAGCATCTATCGGCGTCATCCCTACTACACGTTTCTTTTCTTATACCGCCCGGGTGTGGGTTCGGCGAGACAAGAAACGAATCCGAGTCGAGGACCAGCCCGCTTACGGCTGCAACCGAGTTGCACGCCAAGCCTCGCCCGGCGTCCCTCGCGTCCACCGGGCCCGATCGTGGATGCGGGCCGGGCTGCCGACCCAGAGTTCGACCTCGGTGGCGATGATGCGGAAGCCGCCCCAGTGCGGGGGGCGGGGGATGTCCACGTCGGCGCCGTGGGGCGGGGGGTTGTCGGGGTCGATGCCGAAGCGGCGCAGGGTCTGTGCGAGCTTGTCGACCAGGGCCTGGCGCGACTGGATGGGCTGGCTCTGGTCGCTGGCCCAGGCGCCCACGCGCTTCTCCCAGCTCCGGCTGGCGAAGTAGGCGTCGCTCTCGGCCGCGGGCAGGGGCTCGACGATGCCCCGCAGGCGTGCCTGGCGGTCCAGGGCGTCCCAGTGGAAGACCGCGGCCGCGTGGGCGTTGGCGGCCAGTTCCTGGCCCTTGGCGCTCTTGCCGTTGGTGAAGAACCAGATCGAGCCCGAATCGACGTCGATGCCGCGGCAGAGCACGATGCGGACGTTGGGCCACGCTTCCGACGCGGTGTCGTTTGCTGTCGCCAGCGCGATGGCGGTGGGATTGGGCTGGACCTTGTTTGTCTTGGCGAACTCGACCCACTCGTGCAGGGTGGGGAAGGGGTCTTCGGGCAGTTCGTCGGGCAGGTGTTCGTCGTGGGTGGTGCCGTAGGCGTGGATGGCGTCGAGCGGCCCGGAAAAATGCGCGTCGGTGGGCTTGTCGGAAGGCGTCTGCGAGCCCGTGGACGCGGTGTCGGAGAGGTTCTGCTTGTGGCCGTCTTGCCCGGTGCTCATGGCTGATCGTACTCTCGCAGGTCGAACACTTCGGGAGCACGCATGGACGCGAACGGATCGGAAAACCTGCACGGAAATGGGGACCACCGCAGGGCCGGCAAGGACCGCGGCACGCCGGCGATCGACCTGAGCCGGGTATACGACAAGCTGCCGCCGCACGCGCCCGAGGCCGAGATGGCGCTGCTGGGCTCGATCATCCTCGACCCCTACACCCTGGCCGACGTCCTGCCGCTGGTGTCTACGCCCGAGGACTTCTACCGCCAGAGCAACGCGACGGTGTTCCGCGTGCTGAAGGAGGTCTACGAGCGCGAGCCCCAGGCCGACCTGAACGTCGTGGCCGACCGCCTCCGCGAGCGCAACGAGTTGGAGGCCATCGGCGGGGCGGCCTACCTGGCCAGCCTGGCCGAGGCGGTCAGCACCCCCAACAACGCCGGGCTGTACGCCAGGCTGGTGCAGACCAAGAGCCGGCTGCGCAAGCTGATCGCCGCGGCCAACCAGATCGTGCACGAGGCGATGCACGCGGGCCAGGACGAGCCCGAAGAGGCCCGCCAGCTCATCGATCGTGCCGAGCAGAGCATCTTCGAGATCGCCGACGACGACCAGTCGGCCGACATCCAGAAGCTCGAGGAGCTGCTGCGGGCCGAGTACGAGCGCATCGCCGACCGCGACGCGGGCGCGACGACGGGGCTCAAGACGGGCTTTACCGACCTGGACGAACCTCTCAGCGGCTTGCAGGACGGCGAGATGATCATCATCGCCGCCCGTCCCTCGATGGGCAAGACCGCCCTTGCGTTGAACCTGGCCGAGCAGATCGCGATGGGCGGCGCCACGCCCTTCGAACCCGCGGGCGACGAGCGCGTGCCGGTGGGCGTGTTCAGCCTGGAAATGAGCAAGAGCAGCCTGGTGCAGCGCCTGATCAGTGCCTACTCGGGCGTGGACAGCCACAAGCTGCGAACCGGCCAGTTCAGCCAGGATGAGTTGGTCAACCGCATCCGCCCGGCGTGCGAGACGCTCGAGCGGGCGCCATTGTATATCGATGACTCACCGGCCCTGAGCGTGACGGCCCTGCGTGCACGCGCACGCCGCATGAAGCAGCGTTTCGGCATCCGCTGCGTGGTGGTGGACTATTTGCAGTTGTTGACCGCCCCGGGCGCGGGGCGCGAGAGCCGGCAGGTGGAGGTCAGCACGATCAGCCGGGGCATCAAGGCCATGGCACGCGAATTGGAGCTTCCCGTGGTGTGCCTGGCCCAGCTCAACCGCGGCAGCGAGCAGCGCGAGGGCAACCGCCCACGCATGAGCGACCTGCGCGAGTCGGGCAGCATCGAGCAGGACGCCGACGTCGTGCTGCTGCTGCACCGCGAGGCGTACTACCACCTGAGCGACCCGGCCTGGATGGAGGAGAACGAGGACCGTGTCAACGAGGCCGAGCTGATCATCGCCAAGCAGCGAAACGGTCCGACCGGCATCGTGAAGCTGGTGTGGGACAACCACACGACGCGGTTCAAGAACCGCGCCGGCTACGCGCGCAACGACACGTGGGCCAAGGACGAGCCCGTGGGCAGCTTCGAGCCCAAGGTCGACGCTGGCACCAGCCCTCACGCACCGGCCATGGGCGGCGGGTCGGCCTTCGGCCACCGGCCCAGCACCGCCGACAAGGCCCAGGACAACCGCCCCTTCGACGAGCGGGTGGACCACGGACGCCCCGACGAGGCCGAGTACCTCGAGCCCGACGACGACACGCCGCCGTGGTAGCGGGCGAATAGGATGTCCGCATACCCGGGCGGGTAGCTCAGTTGGCTAGAGCATTCGCCTTACACGCGAAGGGTCCGGGGTTCGAGTCCCCGCCCGCCTACTAGACCGGAATGCGAACCGTTGCAGCCTTCGGCGTCTTGCGGCAGAAAGTCCGCGACGCCAAGGGTTTGCGGCGTGCGCTTCGGTTCGGTGCCAGAATCTGCCGCGATGCTCTGCGTCGCTTTTTGCGCCACCCGTGCGTCGCTTTGAGCGCCACCCCCAAGTCCGGCGGCCTTGCGGAAGTGCTCGTCGCGCGGCTTGAGGTAGTGCTGCGCCGCGATCATGGGCGAATGGCCCAGCCACGAGGCGGCGTCGTGGTTGGGAAACTCGCTCGCCCAATCGGTGGCGCATGAAGCGCGCATGTTCTGGAACAACCGGGGCCAGGGGGTGAGCCCAGCGCGGGCGATGATCTTGTGCATCGTCGTGCGCAGGTTCGACGGGCCGCGCAGCGTGGGGAACAGTTGGGGCTCGTCGGCGTGGGCGAGTTCGTACAGGTCTTCGAGCAACGGGGCCAGCCTGGGCGCGATGGGCACGAGCCGGACAGCATGGCCCTCGTGGTGGGCGGTCTTCGGTGAACGCACCACGAGCCGACGCTCCACGAGGTCTACGTCGGCCCACGTAAGCCCGACCAACTCGGAGGGGCATCGGAGCCCGGCGAACCGGCAGAGCCCGACGATGGCACGCCATCGGGCATCGGGGCAAGCGTCGATGATCTTGTCGACATCCTCGACGGTGACGTAGTACGTGCGATCGGGGTTGGATTGCGAGCCGGGCTTGAGGTCGGCGAACGGGTTGGCGTCCACGAGCCCCCACGAGAGCGCCCGCTTGAAGATCAGCTTGGCAACGTACACCCGCTTCGCTTGCGTGGCCTTGGCGTATCCGGCCTCGGCGAGCGCCCGTCGCCACAACGATGCATCCTCGGCGGTGATCGTGCGCACGCCGTGGTCGTCGCCGAAGTATTCGATGAGGCTATTGGCGGTCTGGCGGTACGCCATCGTCGTGGTGGGCGCGACGGTGGTGGAGTCGATGAACCGCTCGACCAACTCGTGCAGGGTGTTCGATTCCGGGGGCGTGCGTGGCTCCACGAGCCCGACACGGGCCAGGCGGTCGTGCAGCTTCTCGCCCAACTCGGACGCCCACAGAGCCGACGCACGGGCTGGGGATGAACCGCTCAGCTTGGCGCTCAATAGCGCTTCGGCGTGGGTGCGGATGGTCTGGGCCGCCTTGGCGTCGAGCTTGCCGAGCCGGACGGTCTGGCGGATGCCGTTGCCGTCCACGAATTGGAGTCGGCGGTTGCCGCGCTTGTCGGTGGTGATTGATGCCATGGTCAAGTCTCCAATTGACGATACGCCATGATCGGGCGCATCGTGTCGTGTTCTTGAGGTGAAGGTTGCCAAGCGCGCCGGTTGGCAATGTTGGCAACCTTGGTCGGTGGTGGCGATGTTGGGCGGCCGTCAGTCGCTCTCAGGTCGAAGGTTGCCAAGGTTGCCTAGTTCTGCGCTTGGCAATGTCCAAACCCATGCAGCGCCTTCGTTGTAGCCGAGCCGGGTGCTCTGGACGTTGAGCGTTCGCTTTGCCCGGTGGAGTGTGCGCATTGCAATGCCATCGGCCTTGGCCCGTTCCTGCACGTTCTTGGCGGAAGTGGGCCCCGCGCTCAGCACATCGATTAGCCATGCCTCCGCCTCGTCGTGGGCGCTCGACGCGCCCGCGTTGTTGCTCAGGTCGAGTAGGTCATCGGCGGTCATGTGCACGGGCTCGGGGCTCCACGAGCACGCGGGCGGGTCGCCCTCGATAGTGAACGCCAGCCCGGCGGGCGGCTTGGCCAGGTTGTTCTTGCCCGGCAGCAGCAACTTGCGGGCCTTGTCGTAGGGGTCTTCGGCCAGGTGGAGTACGCACCGCGCCAGCCCAGTAAACGCACGAGAGCCGAGCACCGCATCGTCGGCGCGGTCCGATCGGCCCTTGCGGGTGTGCGCCACCACGAGCACCGCCACCCCCAATGGTCTGGCGATGGCGGCAATGGGTGCCAGCACCGCCCGCGTTTCGTTGTCCTTGTGCGAATCGACGCCAGCGCCCATGTATGACCCGATCGGATCGACCACGAGCAAGCGGTAGTCGTCGTGCTGGCGGAGCGCGGCCTCGATAATGTCCACGTCGGCCAAGGTGACTACCCGTTCCTTGTCTCGGAAGGTCGAGGCGGTCAGCACGTCCACGCGGGCGCAGTCGGCACCAGCGGCCACGAGCCGGGGCTTGATGGTGTCGGAGGGATCATCCTCGGCGCTCAGTAGCAGCACGCGGCCACGCGGGCATGGCATGCCATCCGGCCAGGCGGTGCCCGTGCTGACGCGGGCGGCCATATCGGCGGTCACCATGCTCTTGCCGCATCCGGGGTGCCCGGCCATTATGGTGATCCGGCCAACCGCCACGCGGCCCGTCCAAAGCCACGAGATTGGCGTTGCCTCCACGTCGGCCATGTTGAGCACAACGGGGCGGGCGCGGCCGGTGTCGTGGGGTTCGGGCGTGGGAACGGGCTCGACGTGTCGCAGGATGCCCAGCACGTCGTCGGCCGTCGCGCCAGCGCTCACCCACGCCCGCAGGTCTTTGTGTTCCTTCGGCGGAAACACCACGCACACGCCGGCGCAAGTCCCGGCCAGGCGGTCGGCGATGGTGTACGGCGCGGTCTGGCCTACGCCCCTGTCATTCTCGCCCAGCACGGCCACGTAGCGGCCCGCCAGCAGATTGGCCAGGTGATCGGCCCCGCCAGTCGCCGAAGGTCGCCCAACGGCCACCAGAGCCAAGGAATGGGCCGCAGCGGTATCGGTCGCGCCCTCGACCACGAATATCGGGAGGTCGGGCATGTCGCCGTAGCCATCGGCCAGGGGATCGGCGTACACGAGCCCGCGCCTGCTGCCCTCCACCATGACCTTGCGGCCCGTGGGGAGTCGGCGTTGCGTGCCGATGATGGTGCCCGTGGCGTCGCGCTCGGGCGTGCGCCATTCGTTGCCGTGTTGTTCTGCACCGATGGCAAGCCAAGATGCCAGCGGAACGCCTTGGGGGGGGGAGATAGGCGGGGGTAGGTCGCTAGTATTCGGCGTCCGATGTTGCCCCGTGTGCTTGGCGGCCGTGGGGCGGCTTTCCCTCTTTGATCTCATGCCGCACCGCCTTCCGCGCGGTCGGCGGCCCAAGCCTCGACGGCGGCGCGGTCGAAGCGGATGCTCCCGGCGATCCGCACGAATGGGAGTCCGTGGTTGGTGCGCAGGTCGAAGATCGTGCGTTCCGAGAGTCGCCATTCCTGTCCGAGTTCGCGGGTGGTCAGCTTCGAGGATGAGGTTGTCGGCGTCGTCGTGTGCAAGGTCGTGCTCCATTGCGGGACGCGGCATTGCGGCCCGGCTCGGAGCAGTCTTGCGTGTCAACAGGTAAGAGCAAGCGCCGTCACTGAGGTCTGTTGCGCGGTGTTACGCCACGTTGCGCGACGTTACGCCGTGCGCATCGTGTGCCGCTTTCGGTCGGCCTCAAGCGCGGCCTCGATGGCATCCTCGTACTCGGAAAATCGTTGGCATACTTCGGAGATCGAGTGTTGCCAAGTCGTGCAGCCGCCGATCTTCCTGCTGTCGCGAAGGTGTCCCCGGCTAATCGCCACCCGAAGCTTACTCGGAAAGTGGTCGTCGCCGGTGGCGTTCCTGAACCACGTGGCGTCCCGCCGGGAGATGGTGTCGATCGGAGCCTCCACGGGTGGACACGATCCTTGGGATTGCAGCCCATACTTCAGACGTAGATGAAAGTCGAGCACGCCGGCGCGCTGGCCAAGTGTTGAGATCTGTTGAACGTCTAAGGCATCGCTTGTCGTGTCAACTAGCACGATGGTGTCCGAGAGCAACCGGAACGCTTTGCTGAAAAACTCCGACAATATCTCCCGATCCTCTACGTCCAAGCAAGATGCTGCGATCCCGGAACAGGTGCGGAGAGCGACAGCTACGCTGTCGTGTGCTTCTCGTAGCGGCAAGGCGGCAAGCTCATGCATGAGGTGGTGCGCACGCCGATCCTCCGGTGTGCGTGGTGCCGCCTTGCCTGTCTGATACTTGTTGAGCTGGACGAGTACGAACGGGTTCAGGCTGACGGATATGGTGCGCAGGGCGTCAGACAGAACGCGGGTGCTCTGATCGGGGTTAGTCGAAATGTGCAACAACCACTTCCTTGTGATTGGGGCGGCCGACAGGGCGATGCTGCATGCCTGACAGCGGTTGCCGGCTTCGTGACGGAAGAATCCGCCAGCCCTCGCCGAAGTGTACCCCCAATGTCAGCAGGTCTACCCCCGTTGCCGACCTTTGCGGTTTTGCTGGTTATCATCCGTCATGGCAGACTTCATCGTGCGGGGCGTGGATAAGCTGACGGGTCGCCAGGTCGAGCACCGCATCGAGGCGACCGATCGGGACGAGGCACAGGCTGTGGCCAATGGAATGGGCGTGGCGGTCGAGGCTGTCGAGCCCGTGGACGACAAGCGCCAGCCCGGTGCCGACGCGGCCCTCGATGATCGGCTCCGACGCATTGAGGATGCCATCGAGGTCAATAGCAAGTTGTCTAGGGCCATCGCCTTCGAGATTGCCGAGATTCGGCGGGCGCTCACCGAACGCAAGAGTGCTTATTTCGACGCCCTCTATCGCAAGGTGGTGTGGGCCGTGGCCATCGGCATCATCCTGTCGAGCGTGCTCGTGTTCCTGATCGGCTTCGGGCTCATGCTGATCTTGGCGGCCCTCGGGCGCGGGCTCAATCCGTAGCCGTGGCTACACTTTGGCGAACAATGCATATACAATAGTGAACAGGCCCGTGGTGTCGCCAGGGGGTAGGGGGCCGTGTGCCCGCGCGGGGTCAGGGGCGATGCGCCCGCCCTCAGTCCCGACCCACGCCCTCGGGCATGCTCACCAGCCAGCCCACTACGGCGGCCATGGCGGGGGTGATTGCGTCGGATTGTGCGCCACCCTGCTGCCGATCGTGCGTTTTTCTCGGGGAATCGTGGGGGGGTTCGAGTCCCCGCCCGCCTATTTGTCGGCATGCCTCTGCTCGGTTCGTTTCGTTCGCGGCGGCCTTCGGGATTGTCGCTAGCGAGACCAATCGCCGCATCGAGCGGCCAACAGTGCCGCATGGCTGAAGCGATATCAGGTGGAACGGCTCGGGTGGGCGTCATCGGAGCTGGATTGGCGGGCCTTGCTGCCGGCCATCGTCTCTTGGAGGCGGGATGCACGGTTGACGCCATGGATAAGGGTCGGGGCGCGGGTGGGCGCTCGTCGACGCGGCGGGTAGGGCACGGCGGGGGCGACATCACCTTCGATCATGGCGCTCAGTACTTCACGGCCCGAGACGAGCGATTCCAAGAGCGCGTGCGGCAGTGGATGGCTGCGGGGGCTTGCCGGCCCTGGCAGGGAACGATTGCATCGGTGGATGAGCCCGGCAGCGTCACACCCAAGGAGGGTGGACCGATCAGATACGTTGGGACGCCGCGCATGAGCGCAATCGTGTCGGCGATGGCGCGGGACGTGCCCGTGCGATTCTCCTGTACGGTCGAATCCATCGAACGATCTGCGGATGCCTGGGTCGTGCACGCATCGGACGGCCAGGCGAGGCAGTTCGATGCGTTGGTGATCGCGACGCCGGCGCCACAGGTGGCGAGCCTCCTACGGGATGTGTCCGACATTGTCGAGCGGGCGAGGGCTTGTGAGATGCAGCCGTGCTGGGCGGTGATGGCGGCGTTCGAGCATCGGCTGCCGATCGAGGCCGACGGCGTGTTCGTAAACATCGAGAACCAGCCGTTGGCCTGGATCGCGCGGGATTCGAGCAAGCCCGGAAGGCCGAGGGGTGAGCGGTGGGTGCTGCATGCTGGGCCGCAGTGGAGCCAAGCGAACATCGAGCGCGAGCGTGCAGACGTGGTGACGACCTTGCTGCGTGCGCTCGAGCAGGCATTGAGGATCCAAGTGCCTTCGCCCGTGCACGCCGCCGCACACCGCTGGCGGTACGCCCTCACGCATTCACAGGTCGAGGGTGGCTGCTTGTTGGACCCGACAACGCGGCTTGCAGTTGCGGGAGACTGGTGCCACGGTGGACGTGTCGAGGGCGCCTACCTGAGCGGGCTGGCGGCGGGCGAGCGGCTGTTGGAATGCGTGCGGCGCTGAGGCGCGGTTCAATATTGCCTTGGCGTTTTCGGCCCCTTCTGGTACATTGTGGGAAAGGAGGGCGGGCGATGCGCGGGAGCCGGATGAGTGTTGGGGTGTTGGTGGGTATTTCGGGCATAGCAGTCTCGGGGGCGATGGCCCAGGCGCCCGATCCGCTGCCATCGACCACGGTGCTGGAACTGACCACGTTCGCGACGATCTCGACCATTGATCGCTCGGGCGCCATCGACCTGGACCACTGCGGGGACGGCTCGGGCCGTGTCTTCGTAAGCACCAACGAGGGCAAGATTTTCATCTTCAACCAGGACGGCGATCCGTTGGGCGTGTTCCTCGACCTCAACGAGCCCGGCGTGCTCAGCGACTTTCGCGACGTCTTCCGCGTTTCGACCAACGGACTGTCGTACAGCGCGTTCCATCCCGACTATGCCGTTCCCGGTGCGCCGGGGGAGGGCAAACTCTACACCATGTCGATGAGCGAAACGCCGGGCGCCCGCGCGCCCGATTACAGCGGCGCGTCGCTGCCAAGTAGGCCCGGCGACGTTCCGGCAACGTACGTCATCAATGAATGGACCGTTGACGCGAGCGATCCCAACCGCATCGACACGAGCACGCAGCGAGACGTGATCCGCTTCCAGTTTGCCGGTCGCGTGACCGATTCGCACTGCGTCGGGCAGATGATGTTCGATCCTTACGCTCGGCCGGGGGACGAGGCGTACGGCCTGTTGCACCTTGGCTTGGGCGACATGAACAGCGGCTCGGGCAACCCCGGCTGGCAGCACGTGCAGGATCGCGACAACCCCTTTGGCAAGATCCTTCGCCTCGACCCGCTGCAGAACGGTGCCGATGCGTATCGCGTGCCGGCGAGCAACTTCTACGCCGACGGCGGACCGCTGCTGGACGACGACGGCAACACCGAAGAGATCTACGCCTGGGGCATGCGCAACCCGCAGAACCTGTCGTTCGTCCGCGGCGGCAACGGCCAGGGCCGGCTCGTGGTCTTTGATATCGGCAACGAGGACTTCGAAGAGATCAACATCGTCGACAACGGCGACAACCACGGCTGGACGCGCTACGACGGGCCGGGCGATGGCAACCTGGACACCGTGCTGCGTCTTCCGCCCGGCGCGACGCTGACCTTCCCGGCGGCGGTGTACGACCACGAGATCCCAAACACGCCGGGCGCACCGCCCACCAGCGAGAACACGGCGATCGTCGGCGGATTTCCGGTCGTCGATCCGGACGATGCGTCGTTCGGCGAGCAGGTGCTCTTCAGCGATCTGGCACGTGGCGCGTTCTTTCATGCAAGCGTCGACGCGTTGCTGAGCGCCGATGCGTCTGGTACGCAGGCCGACGTGTACGTCATGAACGTCAGCGTCGATGGCAGCGCACCCGGGGCATTCGTCGACATCCTCGGTGTCAGCCGGGCCGATCCGAGGTTTGGTCGCGACGAGGCCGGACGCGTGTTCGTGGTCAGCCGGGTGATCGACACGATCTGGGTGGCCGATCTGGTGATCGACCAGGCGGAAGCCTGCTACGCCGACTGCGACGAGAGCGGCGCGCTGGACGTGTTCGACTTCCTGTGCTTCCAGAACGCCTTCGACATGGGTGACGCCAGAGCCGACTGCGACGGGAATGGCAGCATCGATCTGTTCGACTTCCTGTGCTTCCAGAACGCGTTCGACGACGGGTGCTAGTCTGCCTCGGCTTCGCTCCCCGGCGCCACGGCGAAGATCTGGAGCCGGTGCCCCTGGGGCGTTAATCCGAGTTCTTTGCAGATGCGATCGCGAATCTCGGCCAGTTCGGGCACGTCGATCGAGATGACCTCGCGCGTGTCCAGCCTCACGAGCGTGTCGTTGGGGCTTTCGCCGTAGGCAAGTTGGAACTGAGCCTGATCACCCTCGGTCAGCACGCGTTGCAGGATGCCCGCTTCCTGCAAGAGGTGGATGGTGCGGTATACCGTGGCCTTGCTCACGCGGTGCCCGCGTCGACGCAACTCGTCAATGACCTGCTCGGCCTCGAAGATGCGATCGAGTTGGATGATGGCGTCCAGCACCTGGGCCCGCTCGGGCGTGTACTTTTGCCCCTCGGCCTTGAGCTGACGCCGGAACACCGCGCACAACGGCTCGGTGATACGGATCGCGGGTGGTTCGGAGCTCCGCGTGCGATTCGGGGATAAATCTGCCATGCGGGTGATGGTAGGTTCCTCCCGGCGTTTCGTACTCGATCACCGCCCCAATGTGGAAGTGGGCGTAAACGAAACGAATACGAACGAGGCCTATCGAACCCGGGCGCGATCACCGATGCCCGTCAGCGGGCGGGATTGGTCCTGCCCGACGAACTGCGGTGAGGGCCCGCCGTCCCAGGTAGGCTGGATAAACAGCCGCAGGTGCAGGTCGCCGCGCACCGTGCCGCCCACGGCCGTCGCGCCGGGCACGAAGCCCTGGATGGTCGCCCTGTGCGCCGGGTGCAGGTAGCCCGGGCCGTGGTAGGTGACGGCGTACGCCTCACCCGCGGGCACGGGCGGGAAGGCGAAGGCGCCATCGTCGCCGGGGCGCACGGTGACGCGGTCGCCGGTAGCCATGCGGTGCAGCACCAGGGCGGGCCGCTGGTCGAGCGTGCGAAGATCGGTGGCGACGAGCTGGCCGGTAATGGTGGCCGTCTCGCTGGCGGCGGCCACGCCCGCGTCGTGGTGGCCGCCCTCGATGGAATCGATGCTGATCGCCGGCCAGGCGGTGGCGGTCCCCTCGGCGGCGTCCTCGATAATCACGCGCAGCGGCTCGCCCCCAGGCGCGTGCTCGAAGGTCAGCTTGCCCGCGTCGTTGGCGGATGCCAGGCCGGCAATGGTCCACGACTGCATCCCATCGTGCCGCCACAGCGTGGCCACCGCGTGGCGTGCGGGACGGCCCTGGGCGTCGTGGGCCGTGAGCGAGATCATCGAAGGCCTCGGCAACGCCAGATCCCGCCGCGGCTGATCGGGCGCGAGGTCGAACACCTGATCGGCGTGCCCGGGCGCCAGCACGCGCACCTGCACGCGGTCGTACGCGTCGGTGGCGCTGATGGCGAAGTTGCCAAGCTCGTCGGTTTCCGTCAGCCGCGTGCCACCTGGCCAGGGTGTGCGGCCGGTGTTCTGCAACCAGAACGCCTTAGGAACCACGCGGGCGCCGGCGATAGGCCGGCCCTGGGCGTCGACCACACGCCCGAGCGACACGTTGGCCTCACCCGCCTGCTGCGGCGGGTGCAGCACGAAGCGGCCCATGCTGGTCGAGCCTACGTCTACCAGCTCGGACGTGTGCAGATCACCAGTCCGCAGCTCGAACCGCAGCACACGCGCATCTGCCAGCGCGTCGGGCCATCGCAGCGAGGCCTGCTCGAGGTCGGCCTCGATTGTCCATTGTTCCGCCGGCAGGTAGGGCCGCGTCGGGTCGCTGGCGGTCACCTCGATCGTCCGCGGGTTGTCGGCGGTGGTGTCCTCGGGCAGCGTCACCGTCGCGAACCACGGGTAGGTCTTCCAGCCATCGGCATTGTCGGCCCCCGGCTCGATCGACACCGCCCGCGGGCGGCCGCCGACCAACTCGGGAAGCGGCTCGTCGATGCCACGCAGTTCGGGCACGTGGTCTCCGTTGCGGAACGCGTGCGAGAAGGGCTGGCGAGGCTCGCGGCCCGGTTCCAGCAGCACGACGTAGTCGGCGATGTCGCCCGACACGGTGCTGATGATGCCGCGGTTGTACTGATCGCGGTTCGGATTCCACCGGCTGATGTGGTAGCCGGGCATCTGCACGGCCATGCTGACCTCACCCGTTGGCACGTTCTCCAGCACGAACGAGCCGTCGTCGTCGATCTCCGCTCGCTGGTGGGCTCCACGCGCGACGAACTCAACCTTGCGACCGTTCTTGGGCAGGGGCTCGCCATCGCTGAGCACCACGCGGCCCCGGATCGTGTAGCCCGGTTCCAGGTGGATGTCGCCCACGTCAATGGTGGTGTCGTTGTCGCCGGTGGTCAGCCGCTTTGCCTCGGGCACGCCGTGGCCGCGCAGCTCGACCATGCCGCCGATGATCTCGATGGGCGTATTGGCTGGGATGTTCTGGAAGCTGAACCGCCCGCGATCATCGGTGCCATAGGTGACCGGTCCGAAGAACCGATCTCCGCGCCGATCGACCGATTGCAGGTTCAGCGTCACGCCGGGCAGGGGCTGGCCATCGGCGCCCACGAGGCGGCCGTTCACGCTTACGCCGGTGTGCAGCGTGATGTCGGGCTGGTCATCGAGCGGCAGCCCGGAGCGGACCAGATTGACGTATCGCGGCGAAAGCACTGGCCCCTCCACGTGCAGCGAGGCCCCGTGCACGGGCGAGCCCGCGGCAAGCTCGAAGCGGCCGTCGTCGCCCGTGAACGCGAAGGGGTCCGAGCCGTCCAGATGGCTGTCGCCCCGGCGTCCCGCGTCGAACCACCACATGCGGGGGTTGATCATCGCGTCGGCAACGGGCCCGCCCTGGGCGTCGACCACCCGGCCACGGATCAGCCGCGACGGCCCTTCCACCGCTTCGCGAGGTTGCAGCGTGAATGTCCGCGGGTTCTGCCCGGGTGTCACGTACTGGGTCTGCAGCGGGTGGTGGCCCTCGGCCACGATGACCATGCGGAAGGCGACCTGGTCGTTGACATCCTCAAACGTGAACGAGCCATCGCCTTCGGTCGTCTCGGCCCGGCCGCAGTCGGCGTAGCAACTCGGGCAGAGCAGCGGTACGTCGTTGATCGTGTTGCCCGTCCAGATCACGACGCGGGCGCCCTCGATGGCCCCGCCGGCCTCGCTCGTCACCACGCCTGATAGCGGAGCCGGATCGGCCAGCGATGCAGCCGAGAGCGTCAGCGACCCAATCATACTTCGTACGCGACATCCCCACATCGTCGTTCCCCCTGAAAGTCTTGCTCCTTCATACAGGATGCACGGCCCGCGGGTTCACGTCGGCTCTTGTTCGACCTGTGCACCTCCGAGTTCGGCCTCGATTGCGCCCGGCTCGAAGCGGTCGAGCGACTGATGCATTCGGGCCTGGGGCCAACGAAGATCGAGCCCACGATCTTGGGGGGTGTACACGCTCGTGTAGAGCGTGCCCGAGCCCTTGGAATAGCCCGTGCGATAGATCGGAGCCTTGAGAAAACCTTCGGCCAGCGATTCGAGGGATTGTCCCTTGGCGTCCAGCAGATCGTGGGCGGTGTGGAGGCGCTCGACCGTCTTGCACGAGGCGGCGTACTGCGGCCACTCGACCTTGCCCTGGTGATTCGTGCTGGCCCGGGCGTGGTCGATGCGGCTTGGCCGATCGGGGGCGGCGTACACCGTCGCGTGCTCGCCCGAGGCGTCCAGGCAGACGAATGTATAGGTCATGTAGCACGGCACTCGAGCGATGGCCTCGGCGGCTTCGCTCGCGGTCCTGCACGTTTGCAGCGCGTATCGCACGAGCAGCGGGGCGGCAAAACCGTCGCCGGAGACCTGGCGTCCGCCGAACGCGAGCGCGACGCAGAGCCCGTGCTCATTAACGCCGTCGAGGGCGCCGAAGATGCAGTCGGTCATGCACAGCGTCGAGACGCCATCCCAATCGGCGCGAAGCACGATGCCGTCGGCCAAATGGGGCGCGTGGTCGTAGTTGCGCACCATCGCGGGGCCCCCCTTGCCCTGCCAGATGGCCTGCGTGCAACCCCGCACCAGCGGCGGTGGGCGATACAGCGTGAGGAAGCGGGCCACGTCGGCGTCGTCGCCGAGTTGTGCCAGGAGTGCCGCGTACGCCGGCACCAGTTCGGGCATGTGCTCGCCCAGCTTTTCGCGCGCGGTCTTCGAGCTTATCTTTGGCTTGGCCCGGGACATCCACTTCTGGTACGCGGGCCAGTACGCCTCGAACGCGCGCTCTAATTCCGGGCCATCGCGCATGGCGCGAAACGACATCGTGCGCGATGTGGTCGCGGGTGGGCTCACAGCAGCTTGAAGCCCGTGAGTTCGGGCGCTGCCTCGCCGCCAAAGTCAGAATCACCGCGGTAGAACGAACGGACGCCCTTGATCCATTGCTTGGCCCGGCGCGTGAGCTGGAAGTCCTCGTCCATGAACCGGCCCGGGCTCACGAGGATGCCCAGGTCGGCGCCCTCGTAGCGATAATCCCCCGGCTTGCTGATGCGCAGGAAGAAGGCGCGATTCTCGAACTGCACGGTTCGCCGGTGCGTCTGCATGCGCACGTAGTGCATCTGGCCCTTGGAGTCGAGCTCGTAGATGCCCGTGGGCGGGGCGTGGGTGATGCGGTCGACCGAGTCTTCGGTATGCTTGATGACCAGCTGGCTCCAGCTGTCGATGTTCTGCGGGTCGGCCCAGCGGTCGTTCAACTCGTCGACGTCCAGCTCGTAATCGATGCCCATCCACTCGAGCAGGTGGAACAGGAACAGCGGCGCATCGGCGTGCGCGAACGCAGCCAGGTTGGTCATGCTGCTGGCGCCCGTGATGCGCGGGTTACACTCGCCCAGATAGACCTTGCCCGTGTCCAGGTCGGTGAGATAGTCGATCTCGAAGTAGCCGCGATAGCCCATCTCTCGAAGCTCGTCGCCGAAGGCCATCGCCGCCCGGCGTGCGTTCTTGCGGATGCGCTTGTCGAAGGCGCCGGCGAATACCTCGTTGCCGCACCAGCCGCCGCGGTAGGGCGTGAGTTCCTTGAACCCGACCAGTTCGGTCATGAGCGGTCCCACGATGGTGCCGTGGCGGGTGACGCACGCCTCAAGTGCACTGCCTCGGCAGCGGATCCGCTTCATCACCTTGACTTCCGGCGCGCTGGTGATGTCGGCCTCGTGCTTCTTGAAGTCCTCCTCGTCCTTGACGAAGAAGGTCGTGTGGCCCGAGTCGCCGTAGGCAGTCTGGATGACCACGTCGTCGCCCAGCTTGCTGGTCTTCTTGCGCAGGTCTTCATAGCTCTTGACGCTCACCAGCTTGTTGGGCACGCTGTGCACGCGGGCCCGGTTGCCGATTCGGGTGGTCTCCATCTTGTCGTCCACCTGCTCGCGGAGCGCGGCGGGCGGGAAGCAGACCTCCAGATCAAGCTCCTTGCAGAGCTTCTCGGTGGTCTCGTCGAACATCAGGAACACGGCCTTGCCGTTGGTCTTGTGGTCCTTGCCGCGATTCTTGATCATCGCCCGCACGTCGGGATGGCGCAGCAGATAGTTGTTGATGTCTTCGATGCTCTCGAAGGGCTCGTGCGGTCGCTCACTGGGCACGAACACGTTTGGGTGCTGGCCATCGAAGCAGTCGATATAGTTGATGTAGGTGAAGTTGCGGACCCACTCGTCGATGCCGAGCAGATTGAAGTTCGTAGCGCTGATGAAGTAGATGGGCTCGGTGTTGCGGTAGAAGAAGCGGCGAATCTCGGAGATGCCGCGCAACGTGCCCTTCTTCTTGCGTTTGCCGACGTTGCTCGTCAGCGGCTTGGCCTTGACCAGGTTCGGTTGATGGCTGGACGGCTGAGCGTTGACGGTGGTCATGGAGCCCCCTGACGACGAATATTGTTCGAACGAGACGCTCTACGACCCGAGCACGTGGTCTTCGAACACGCGCAGGCCGTACGTAGTGTGATAGCCGTGGATCTCCTTGACGTCCAGTGCCAGCAGGTACGCGATGATCTCCGCGCTGAGGACCTGCCCGGGGACGAGAATGGGAAACCCCGGTGGATACGGCGTGACGAATGCGGCCGAGACGAACTCCCGGCCGTCCTTGATCTGTCGCAGCAAATCGCGATCGAGCTTGACCCAGGCGGTGTTGTCCTGGTCGTATGCCAGGAAGAACGCGCGGCGCAGATCGCCCTCGGGCGTGTCGGCGCTGGTGTCGCGGAAGGCATCGTGAAAGCGGCTGAAGTTCGGCAGTGGCGGACCTTCCAGCAGTGAGTCCACCTTCTGGGTGTGCAGGCTGAGCCCGGCGCTGCTCTCGGTGCTGAGCTGGTCTTCCACGCGTCGCGAGATGTCGGCAAGCGTCTCGATGAGATACGCCACGTCGCCACGCGTGGTGCCGATGTTGGGCATGAAGAGCATGGTGTTGCGAGAGGTCTTGTTGATCTGGATGTCGTAGCGATCCATCAACATGTGCCGCAGCGTGTCGCCGTCGATGCCCGTAGCGCTCATCTCCAGCGTCACTCGCGTGGGATCGAGCGTGAACTCGTCCTCCCGCCAGGCCGCATCCATCTTGCCCCAGCCCTGCTCGGGGTCGTAGTAGAACTCCAGGCCACTCGGGCGAAGCTCGCTTGGGATCATGTCGGCCGGCCGCAGGACGCGGAAGAACCTGGAGATATCCGGATGCTCGTTGACCCGCTTGCGCAGCGTCATCGCCAGATCGATGGTCTTCTCGACCAATTCGTACCCTTCCAACTCCACCTGTCGCCGGCCCGCATCGAGCGAGGCGATGATCTGGTAGTTTGGCGAGGTCGACGTATGCGTCATGAGCGCCTCGAGCAGGGCCGTGCTGGCTCGCTGCTCGAAGTCCTCGTCGTACACGTGGATCATCGACCCCTGGCGAAGGCTCGTGAGCGTCTTGTGCGTCGATTGCGTGGCGTACACGCGCACACGGACCTGATCGGGGTCGGCCATGGCCCCGTCGGCGTCGGACCTGTTGGCGTAGGCGTTGCGATATTCGTCGCTGCGATACATCCTCCGCAATCGGCTGGCGGCATCCATCGCCGTGCGCCGCCGAAGCGTGGGGCTGAACCGGGCATAGCCGAACCAGGCCTCGTCCCACAGAAAGATCATGTCGGGCTTGATCGCCAGGATGCGCTGCATGACGGCGGCCGGGTCGTACGTCAATCCGTCGAACGTGCAGTTGGTCAAGACCAGCATCCGCACGCGATCGAGCTTGCCCGCGTCCTGGAGGGCCAGCAGTTGCCTCTCGATCTCCTCAAGCGGCACCGCGCCGTACATCGTGTACTTCTGGAGCGGGTACGAATCAAGATACACCGGATGCGCCCCGGCCAGCACGAACGCGTAGTGGTGGCTCTTGTGGCAGTCGCGGTCGACCAGCACGATGTCGCCCGGCTGGACCAGTGCCTGCTGAACGATCTTGTTGGCCGTTGAGGTGCCGTTGGTGACGAAGAACGTCTGGCGAGCCCCGAAAGCCCGGGCGGCGGCTTCCTGTGCCTTGCGGATGGGGCCACGCGGCTGGAGCAGTGAGTCGAGCCCGCCGCTGGTCGCGCTCGTTTCGGCCAGGAACAGGTTCGAACCATAGAACTCGTGGAAGTCCTTGGCCCAGTGGCTGGTGGTCATGCTCTTGCCCCGGGCGATGGGCAACGCGTGGAACACGCCCGTGGGCTTGGCGGCATAGCGGCGCAGGGCATCGAAGAACGGCGTCTCGTAGCGCTCACGCACGCCGCGCAGGATGCTCAGGTGCTGTTCCATGTACTGCTCGAGCCGGTAGAACGTGCGGCGGAAGGCGCTGCCGACGTTGCCGGCCACCGAGTCCAGCGGCGTATCGGTGACCAGGTACAGGTCGAGCTCGGGCCGGAGCTTCTTGAGCACCGAGGCCAGGTGCAGGCTGCGGTCCAGGCCATAGCTGTTGGGCATCTTCTCGGCCGAAAGGGCGTCGAGGTATCGCCGCAGGGCCGGATGGTTGTTGTTGGTGAAGAAGCCGAAGTTGTAGCGAAGGAAGACGGCCTGGATCGTCGGGTTGAAGAGAACGGCGATCACCGCGTCTTGCGCACTTGGCACCGTCAAGACGTCGTAGACGAACTCGTCGGCCTCGCGTCGGCATGCGGCCAGGCCGTCACGCAGCGAGTCGTGGTCATAGGCATCGGCGCCATCGACGAACAAGACCTCGAAGTACGGGCGGCCACGGGCCCGCGAGCGTGCTTCGGCATCCTGTCCCCCATTGCGCTGGTCGCGGCCTGGCTCGTCGAATGCCGCGCCGCCGCGGTCGCGATAGGCGTCTCCGATGAGCAGCCGACTGATGGCCGCCACACGGTCGGCGAGTTCTCCCGTGGCGCCGTTCTGGTGCAGGCGTGTCAGTTCGTCCATGCGTGCCGGGCCGGGGAAGGCCCAGTAGGGTTCCAGGCTGGCGAGGACTTCGAGGCTCTGGCCGACCAGCGCCCGCGGCTCGGCGGCGTCCTGGCCCGCCCGACTCATCTCTCGAAGCCAGGTCGTACGCACCTGCAATTCGTTCCAGGTGTCCATCCGAAGCTGGAAGGCGCTGTACTGCCGGCCGCGCTGGCGTTGCGGCCGCGAGTCTGGCGGTGTGGATTCACGCTGGGAGTGTGCCTGGGTCATGTGGAGGTTCCTGGGGCCGAAGGTGGCGCCGCGGGGGCCGGGGCCGGAGCCGGGGGCGGCGCGACCGGCGGGGTTTCGGTGAAGGGCGCATGCTCGCCGAAGCCAATGCCGGCCCGGCTGCCGCGGGCCATCTTCTCGAGCGAGCCAAGCGTGTTGAGGTACTCGGTCACCGGCGATTTGCGGTTGTACACGTCGAAGTCCACGCGTCGATCGCGGAAGCTCTTGAGCGGCTGACCCAGGCCCTTGAGCCCGACCTCGCGCGAGCGGCGAACGCGATCGAGATCGATCTCGATTGGCAGCAGTTCTTCGTTGCTCCCTGCCTGGTACAGCACGTCTCCGGACGGAGCCACGAAGAGCGAGCGGCCGTTGCCGCCGTCACCAATGCCGTTGATGTCGACGACGAACATCTGGTTCATTGCCGCGGTGGCGCGTGCGATGGAAAGCTCCACGTCGCGGTCCATGGTGGGCGTGAGGGTGGGGTGCAGCAAGACCTCGGCGCCCATGGCCGCCAGGGTTCGGCTGGTCTCGGGAAACCACATGTCGTAGCAGATGCTCACGCCGAAGCGGCCAACCTCGGGCACGTCGAACACGCAAAACTCGGTTCCCCACTCCACGCCGGTCTCATACGGCATGAAGGGAAACATCTTCCGATATCGCGCGATGACGGCGCCGCTGGGATCGATGACGGGCGTGGTGTTGAAGATGCCCTGGTCGGTCTTCTCGTAGAGCGACCCTGGGAGCAGCCAGATGCCGTGTCGCGCCGCGAGCCGCTGGTAGTGCTGCTCGACGTCGCCGGGCAGGGGCATGGCGTGGCCGGTCCAGCCGCCGAAGGTCGCGAGCTCACTGACGACGACCATCTGCACCCAGGGATACAAGTGCATGAGCATCTCGACGCGATCGGTCACGTGCTCGAGATTCGAACGCCGCCCGGAGACCTTGAGCTGCAGGCCGGCGATGGCATATGGACGCATGGAGAGTTTCCTCGTGTCGGATCGGGGTCAGTGTTGGGCGGCGTGCTGCTCGATGCTCTGGCAAAGGATGTCCAGGCCCTTATTCAACTGCTCTTCGGTGATCACCAGTGGCGTCAGCACGCGGATGCAGTTGCCCGACACGCCCGCCGCGATGATCAGCAATCCCTTGCTTCGGCAGTCGTCGATGACGGCCTTCACCAGCGCTCCGGCGGGCCGCGTCGGATCCCCGCCCTCGCTCAGTTCGATGGCCATCATGGCCCCCAAGCCGCGCACGTCGGTAATGTGCTTGACGCGCTGCTGCAACTCGGTGAATCGCTTGCCAAGGATGCCGCCGATGCGCTCGGCTCGTGCGTTGAGCTTGAGCTCTTCCATGCGATCGATGGCGGCCAGCGATGCGGCGCAGGCAACCGGGTTGCCGCCGTAGGTGCCGCCGAGCGTTCCGGGATTCACGCGATCCATGACGCTGGCCTTGCCGATGACGCAGGCCATCGGCAATCCGCCACCCATCGCCTTTGCCCAGGGGCTCAGGTCGGGCTTGACGCCGAAGTGCTCGTACGCCGCCCACTTCCCGGTTCGGCAGAAACCCGACTGCACCTCATCGAAGATCAGGACGATGCCGTGCTCGTCGCAGATTCGGCGCAGGCCCTGCAAGTACGCCTTTGGCGCCACGCTGAAGCCGCCCTCGCCCTGGACGACCTCGATGATGATGGCGGCGACCTGCGAGGCCGCCACGGTGTCATGGAAGGCACGCTCGAGCCGGCCAAGCTCACGCGAAACCAGGTCAGCCTCGCTGATGGATTCGCCCGGCAGGGGCCTGGGGAATGGCAGGCGATAGACCTCTGGCGCGTAGGGGCCGCAGCCTTGCTTCAGGTGCACCTTGCTCGTCAGCGTTCCGGCCAGCAGCGTTCGGCCGTGGAAGGCGCCCGTGAAACAGATCACGCCCGCTCGCCCGGTGGCCTGGCGGGCGATCTTGATGGCGTTCTCCACCGCTTCGGCCCCGGTGCTGATCAGCATGGCCTTGGTGCTGTCATCGTCGCGCTCGTGGTGGGGGAAGAGTTCCACGAGCTTCTCGCACAACGCAATGTAAGGCTCGTAGGTCGCCACGTGGATGCACGCGTGCTGGAGCGTGGCGACCTGCTCGCTGACGGCCCGGACGACCGCCGGGTCGCCGTGGCCCACGCTCATGACGCCGATGCCGCTGGCAAAATCGATGAACTCCCGCCCGTCGGCATCGGTGATGATGGCGCCCGACGCGCTGGCGGCGGTCATCGGGCTGAGCATGCCGACGCCCGAGCACACCACCTTCTGGCGGCGGGCGACGAGGTCTTGCGAGGCGGTCTGCGAGGCGGCTGCTGGCACTGGAACGCTCCTATAAGGGAAAGGACGGAGGCCGGACAGAGGGAGTGTATACGAATGGCCGCGTTACGTGCATCACGTTGCGTACGAGCACTTACGTGCTTCGATAGGGTTGCAAGATGATCGTGAGTTCATTCCCCCAAGGGTGATCGCTTCACGACCGACCGTCAGGATCGGTGGCGGCAACCAACAACAAGGAGATCCAGATGCGTGCCACCCGCAGCCTTACCCGTTCCCAACGCGCCACCATCGCCACCGTGCCCCTGCTTGCCTCGTTGGCCCTGCAGGCATCCTGCGGCACCATCCTCTATCCCGAGCGTCGCGGTCAGGACGCCCGGGGCGACCTGGACATCGGCGTGGTCCTGCTCGACGGCGTGGGCCTGCTCTTCTTCCTGATTCCCGGCATCATCGCCTATGCCATCGACTTCAGCACCGGGGCGATCTACCTGCCGCCCGATGAAGAAGGGTTGATCGACACCGATAGTTCATCGCGAGCGCCCGATCTCCAGATTCCCACGGAAGAACTCACGGCCGAACGCCTGGCGACCGAACTGAGCGCGAAGACGGGCCAGGACATTACCGAGTCCGACGTGCTGGCGGCGTATCCGCAGCTTCGCATGCCGGAAAGGTAAGGCCCTAGACCAACCCCCACGAGACGTACTTGAGGTTGGTGTACTCCTCCATCACGTACTTGCCGCCCTCACGGCCGAAGCCCGAGTGCTTCACGCCCCCGAACGGCGCCTGAGCGGTCGACGGTGCCGCGTCGTTGGCGCCCACGATGCCGTACTCCAGTGCCTCGGCGGTGCGCATCAGACGGGTCGCGTCGCTGGTGAAGAAGTAGCTGGCCAGGCCATACGGCGTGTTGTTGGCCGCGTCGATGGCCTCCTGGTCATTCTCGAACTTCGCGACTGGGGCGACGGGGCCGAAGGTCTCTTCGCTTGCGCACTTCATGTCGGGCGTCATGCCGTCGATGAGGGTGGGGGCATAGAAGCGATTGGCCAGGCCGTCGAGCTTGACCATCTCGCCGCCGACCTTGATCGTGGCGCCCTTGCTCCTGGCGTCGTCCACGTGCTCTTGCACCTTCTCGATGGCCTTGTCGTTGATCAGCGGGCCGATGTCCACGCCATCCTGCGTGCCTCGCCCGACCTTGAGCTTCTCGACGGCCTTGGCGAAGCGGTCCATGAACGCGTCGTAGATCCCGCTTTGCACGTAGAAGCGATTGGCGCAGATGCACGTCTGCCCCGCATTGCGGAACTTGCAGGCCACCGCGGCGTTGACCGACCGCTCCAGGTCGGCATCGTCGAACACGATAAACGGAGCGTGCCCGCCCAGCTCCATCGAGAGCCGCAGCAGGTTCTCGCTGGCCTGCTTCATGAGGATCTGGCCCACGGGCGTCGAGCCGGTGAAGCTCAACTTGCGCACGCGGCCGTCTTCGAACATGGGCTTGGCGACGGCCTTGCTGTTGCCCGTCACGATGTTCACCGTGCCCGCGGGCAGCCCCGCCTCGATGGCCAACTCGCCGATGGCGATGGCGCTCAAGGGCGTCAGCTCGGCGGGCTTGATGACCACCGTGCACCCCGCCGCGAGCGCGGGGCCGATCTTGCGGGTGATCATCGCTGCCGGAAAGTTCCAGGGCGTGATGATGCCGCACACGCCCACGGGCTGGCGCATGACCAGGATGCGCTTGTCGTTGCTGCTAGCGGGCACCATCTCGCCGTACATCCGCGGCGCTTCGCCCGCCGCCCACTCCAGGAACGACGCGGCGTAGTTGATCTCGCCTTTTGCCTCGCTCAGTGGCTTGCCCTGCTCGGCGGTCATCAGGGCCGCCAGCCGGTCGGCATCGCGGTGCATCAATTCGGCCAGGCGCCCCACCAGTTTGCCTCGGTCGGCGGCGGTGCGCTTCGACCACGGACCGAAGGCCTCATGGGCCGCGTCGATGGCTCGCGTGGCCTCGGCGCCGCCGGCGTCGGGAATGGACGCGAGCTTCTCGTCAGTCGCCGGGTCGAGCACGTCGATGGTCTTGCCGCTGTCGGCGCCGACCCACGAGCCGTTGATGAGATTTTCGCTCTTGGGGTTGTTCTGCAAGCTCACGGTGGTATCCCTCGGTATCGAGCGCGGAGTGCGCTGGCGCGTACCGCACTGTATGGGCCAACGCGGTGCGGAGCGTTGCGAGGCCCCGTGAGAATGAGTCCCGATTCACGGCGCCTTCACCGGGCGGTCACCGCACGCCCCGATCATTGCAATGTACCACGAAACCCAACGAAGGGAGCACCCAATATGAGCACTACGAACAACAAGAAGCTCGATGGCAAGACCATCGCCATTCTTTCGACCGATGGCTTCGAGCAGAGCGAACTGGTTCGCCCTCTGGAAGCGCTCAAGGAAGCTGGCGCCGAAGTGCACGTCGTTACTCCGGACGGCAGCGACATCAAGGGGTGGGACAACGGCAACTGGGGCGACACGGTGAAGGCCGATCGCTCACTGGCAGACGTCAAGGCCGACAGCTACGACGGCTTGGTGCTGCCCGGCGGGGTGATGAACCCCGACAAGCTCCGCATGCGTGAAGACGCGACCACGTTTGTTCGCGAGTTCTTCAAGGCCGGCAAGCCCGTCAGCGCCATCTGCCACGGACCGCAGATCCTCATCGATTGCGGCGTGATCGAAGGTCGCGAGATGACGAGCTTCCCATCGATCAAGAACGATCTGAAGAACGCCGGGGCGCGCTGGGTCGACCAGGAGGTCGTGTGCGATCAGGCACTGACGACCAGCCGGACGCCCGACGATCTGCCCGCGTTCATCGACAAGACAATCGAGGAGATCCGCGAGGGCAAGCACGCCGGCCAGAAGACCGCGTGAGTGCATGTTCCTCGAATCAGCCGCACATCAATCAACCCCTGAGACGAGGGATAGGAGTTTCAAATGAACACCGATACGATGCAGGGAAACTGGAAGCAGCTCAAAGGCAAGGCCAAGGAGCGCTGGGGCAAGCTGACCGACGACGAACTCGACCAGGTCGAGGGCAAGCGTGATCAGCTCGCCGGAAAGATCCAGGAAAAGTACGGCAAGACCAAGCAGGAGGCGGAGAAGGAGATCGACGAGTTCAAGCGGTCCTGTAACTGCTGATCCGTCGGCGTCCATTCCGCGACGAAGCCAGAACGTGCGTTCCACCAAGGAACACACGTTCTGGCACATTTTTTTCCATCAAGCCGACGTGTCCTTGGAGACCTCGCTCTCGAGCTTGAGAACCGTCTGGCCGTCGTCCTGCTCGATCACCAGCGCGGCGTCGTCCGTGTCGCCCTTGCGCTTGATCGATGAACCATCGATGGTCCGTTCGACCGTCTCGGTGTGGCGCTCGATGACCTTGCCGCGGCCGTAGCCCTCGCCCCACTTCCACTTGACGTTGTCGCCCTTCCCGTAGCTCGTACTCATGGCATTGCATCCTATTGCGGGGTCTCGAAGGCAAGGTACTGGCGAAACGGTGGCGATGGGCGCCAAAGGCCGCTCCAGACGGGACAACGGGCGGCGATCAGGGGGAACCCCCATCCTGCTTCCATTCATTCATCCGGATGAACGCATACACTGAACCATGACTGCAACTGATCCCATCTTCGCGAGCCCATTCGCCCGGGCACTGGCCAGCCGCGTCCTGGTGCTCGACGGCGCCATGGGCACGAGCCTGTACAGCCGAGACCTGACGGTCGAGGGCGACTATTGCGGCTGCGAGAACTGCACCGATATCCTTGTCGACAGCCGGCCCGACGTGGTCGAGGACATCCACAAAGAGTTTCTCGAGGTCGGGGCCGACTGCATCGAGACCAACAGCTTCGGTGCCAACACCCTGGTTCTGGGCGAGTTCGACCTGGCCGAGAAGGCCACCGAATTCAGCCGCCGCTCGGCCGAGATCGCCCGGTCGGCAGCCGACGCTTACTCAACCAAGGACAAGCCCCGCTTCGTCATGGGCTCCATGGGCCCGGGCACGAAGCTCATCACGCTGGGCAACACCACCTGGCCGGCCATGCTCGACAGCTACACGAACCAGGCCCTGGGCCTGATCGAGGGTGGCGTCGACGCGTTCCTCATCGAGACGTGCCAGGACCTCCTGCAGGTCAAGTGCGCCGTCAACGCCTGCCTTCGGGCCCTGGAGCAGAAGGGCAAGTCCATCGCCGACATCCCCATCTGCGTGTCGGTCACCATCGAGCAGACCGGCACCATGCTCATGGGCACAAGCATCGAGGCCGCAGCCCACGCCCTGCGCCGGTACCCGATCCTGAGCCTTGGCCTCAACTGCGCTACGGGTCCGACAGAGATGGCCGAGTACATCCAATGGCTGGGCAAGTACTGGGACCGCCACGTCTCGGTGGCCCCCAATGCCGGCCTGCCGGTTCTGGTCGAGGGCCGGACGGAATACCCGCTCAAGCCCGGCCCCTTCGCCGAGGCCCAGCAGCGGTTCATCGAACAGAGCGGGGTGGGCCTGGTCGGCGGCTGCTGCGGCACCACGCCCGAGCACATCCGCCAGCTCGCCGACATGGTGGGCGGCCGCGAGGCCAAGCGCACCGAGCGTTCGACGATGGCCCCCAGTTGCACGAGCCTCTACCAGCCGGTCGAATACCGCCAGGATAACTCGTTCCTGATCGTTGGCGAGCGCTGCAACGCCTCGGGCAGCCGCAAGTTCAAGCGGTTGCTCGAAGAAGAAGACTGGGACGGCATCGTGGGCCTTGCCAAGCAGCAGGTGCGCGAGGGCAGCCACGTGCTGGACGTGAACGTCGACTACGCCGGCCGCGACAACGCCGCCGACATGCGCGAGGTCGTGCAACGGCTGGTCCGCCAGGTCGATGCCCCGCTCATGATCGACAGCACCCAGGTCGCCACGATCGAGGCCGGCCTGCAGTGTGCCGGCGGCAAGTGCATCATCAACAGCGCCAACTTTGAGGACGGCGAAGAGAAGTTCGACGCCATCTGCAAGCTCGCCAAGACCTACGGCGCAGGGCTGGTCATCGGCACCATCGATGAAGACCCCGAGGCCGCCATGGCCCGCACCGCCGACCGCAAGTTCGAGATCGCCAAGCGATCCATCGAACGGGCAACCCAGGTGCACGGCCTCGACGAGACCGACATCTTCATCGATCCGCTGGTGCTGCCCATCTCGACCGGAATGGACGACGACCGCCGCAGCGCCCTCGCGCTCATCGAGGGCACCAGGCGCATCGCCGAGGCGTTCCCCAACGTGCAGATCACCTGCGGCCTGAGCAACGTGAGCTTCGGGCTCAAGCCCGCTGCCAGGCAGGTGCTCAACAGTGTGTTCCTGGACGAATTGGTCAAGGCCGGCATGACCAGCGCCATCGTGCACGCCAGCAAGATCCTGCCGCTGGCCAAGATCGAAGACGACCAGAAGCGGGTGGCCATGCACCTGGTCTACGACAAGCGAGACACGAGCGTCGGCGGCACGGGCCTTCCCTCGCCCGACGAGCAGATCCAGGAGGAGGTGGCCCTTGCCTGATTCACCGCACACCTACGACAAGAGCTACGACCCACTCCAGGCCTTTATCGAGCTGTTCAAGGACGTCGACAGCGTCGGCGGCTCGGCCGAGGAGAAGAAGGACCTCACCCTCGAAGAACGCCTTCGCGCGCACATCATCGATGGCGAGAAGGAAGGCCTGCACGACTGCCTCGACGAGGCGATGGAGAAGTACAAGCCCCTGGAGATCGTTAACGACCACCTGCTCGACGGCATGAAGACCGTGGGCGAGCTGTTCGGTTCCGGCCAGATGCAGCTTCCCTTCGTGCTACAGAGTGCCGAGGTCATGAAGATGGCGGTCGCCCACCTCGAGCCGCACATGGAGAAGATCGAGGGCGAGGGCAAGGGGTCGATCGTGCTCGCGACCGTGAAGGGCGACGTGCACGATATCGGCAAGAACCTGGTCGACATCATCCTGAGCAACAATGGCTACACCGTCCACAACATCGGCATCAAGCAGACCCTGCCTCAGATCCTCGAAGCCTGGAAGGAAACCAAGGCCGACGCCATCGGTCTCAGCGGCCTGCTCGTGAAGTCCGTAACCGTCATGGAAGAGAACCTCAAGGAGATGACCGAGCAGAACATCGACGTGCCGGTCATCCTCGGCGGTGCTGCCTTGACGCGTCATTATTGCGAAAGCCACCTGCGCGACCTGTACGCCGGAAAGGTCTTCTACGGCAAGGACGCCTTCGAGGGCCTGCGCACCATGGACATGCTCAAGGCAGGGAAGACCGGCGTGCTCGATGAGGAGATCGCCGAG
Source organism: Phycisphaerales bacterium (assembly GCA_040221175.1). Lineage (NCBI taxonomy): Bacteria > Pseudomonadati > Planctomycetota > Phycisphaerae > Phycisphaerales > Phycisphaerales bacterium. Next base: position 1,124,308 of record JAVJVK010000004.1, on the reverse strand, counting down.
CGCCTGGGCAAGCGCAGCGAAGCACAGAAGGTCGTTGCCGAAGCCCGTGCCAAGAAGGCCGAAAAGCAGGATGAATTCGCTTCATCCAAGGGCGATGGCGGTACCGCCACGGCCGTGCGCAGCGACGTGGCCACCGACGTGCAGGTTCCCGAGGCGCCCTTCTGGGGCTCGCGCATCGTCGAAGGCCTGAAGCTCGACGAAATCTACCCCTTCATCAACACCACCGCACTCTTCCGCGGCCAGTGGCAGTTCAAGAAGGGCTCGATGAGCCCCGAAGAGTACGAACAGTTCCTCGAAGACAAGGTGCACCCCGTCTTCGAGCGCCTCAAGGCCGAGCTGCGCGATAATGACGTGCTGCATCCCAAGCTGGTCTATGGCTACTGGCCCGTGCAGAGCGAGGGCGACGACCTGATCGTGTTCGATTCCGACGACCACGAAAAGGAGATCGAGCGCTTCCGTTTCCCTCGCCAGGACGGAAAGAAGAACCTCTGCATCGCCGATTTCTTCAAGAGCAAGGACAGCGGCCAGAAGGACGTGCTGGCCCTCACCTGCGTCACCATGGGCGAAGAGGTCAGCAAGCTGGCCAAGAAGCTCTTCGACAACAATGACTTTACCGAGTACCTCTACACCCACGGCATGAGCGTTGAGAGCGCTGAGGCCCTGGCCGAACTCTGGCACAAGCGCATCCGCGCCGAGATGGGCATCGGCGGCGACGACTCGCCCAAGATTCCCGACCTCTTCCGCCAGAAGTACCGCGGCAGCCGATACAGCCCGGGCTACCCGGCCTGCCCTGACATGAGCGACCAGGAGATCATCTGGCGACTGCTCGATCCCGAGCGCATCGGCTGCAAGCTCACCGAGAACTGGCAGATCGACCCCGAGCAGAGCACCAGCGCCTTCGTCGTGCACCACCCAGAGGCCAAGTACTTCAACGTCTAACCCCCGCCGCTCCGTTCGGGGCCGCTGCTAGCATTGGCCGGACCGCGGGCAGCCTTACTCGGGGCACGCGGCCGTGGGGTAGCCATGACGCAGCAGCCCGAGCATTCCGGATCGGACCGTGCAGACGCACGGCCTGCGGTCGCGGATGGGTCGCTGCCCTGGCCGGCGGACGCTCCGGCCCAAGACACCGAAGACCTGCGCGGCCTGTATGCCGGGCAGTACGAACTCATCGAACGCATCGGCGGCGGCGCGATGGGGGTGGTGTACCGCGCCCGGCGCTCCGGGAGACAGCGAGAGCGGGCGATCAAGGTGCTTCGCCCGAGCGACGGTGGCGGTGAGGGGCTCCTTCAAGAGGCTTTCGATCATCCCCACGTGGTCGCCGTCGAAGACTTCGGCACGCTGACGGACCGGGAAGGCCGAGAGCGCCCGTTCATCGTCATGGAGCTCTTCGGGCCCAACGCCTCGCTGGAAGCGTGGGTGCGCGAACATCGGCCCACGATCGACGACCGGTTGAGGTTGATCGAAGAGGCCTCGCGCGGCGTGGCCTATGCGCACGAACTGGGCGTGCTGCACCACGACCTCAAGCCGGCCAATATCCTGGTCGATCGCTTCGGCTCGGCGCACGTGGCCGATTTTGGTCTGGCGCGCATGCGTATCGAGGCGGGACACTCGCCCAGCGGCGGAACGCGTGCGTTCCAGAGCCCCGAGCAATGTGATCGCCCCACCAGCGAACTCGATGCTCGCAGCGACGTATATGCCCTGGGCGCCACGCTCTTTTCCGTGTTGACCGATGGAGGCGTACCGGTCCCGCTACCGCCTAATTGCAGCCGCGAGCAGGCCCATCGCCTGAAGACAGAGCAGGAGCCGCTCTTCTCGTTGCTGCCTCCAGAGACGCCCGCCTCGGTCACGGCAATCCTGAAGAAGGCGCTGGCGCCCCAGCGTGAGCGCCGGCACGAGACGGCGATCGACTTCGCTCGCGCGCTGGCTCGCGCACGCGCCGAGACCAAGAGCCCGGTGGGCCGAATTCGAACGGCGGTCTCGGTCCATGCCCGCCGTCGGCCGCGTGCCGCCGCCGTTTTCGTTGGACTAATCATCGGTGTAGTACTCGCGTTCGTGCTGTCGTATCCGCTGCGATGGGTCCGGCCGCTCGAGGACTGGTACCTCGCGCGCCTGCCCATGCTCGATGCCGCACACGTCGGCCAGCTAGAGGACGTTCGCATCGTGCACATGCCGCCGCCGCTGGAGATGGCCGTCCTGGGCGCAGAGCTGGGCGTCGAGGGCGTGAGTAGCTCGCCCGCGCGCACATGGCGACCGATGCACGGGGCGTTTGTCGAGGCCATGTCGCAGGCCGGTGCGCGGGTCATTGCCTTTGACCTGTACTTTCCGCAGGCATGGCCCGAGCTGGACGCGCCGTTTGCCGAGGCCATCGAGCGCAGCACGAGCCGCGGAACACCGGTCGTGCTCGGCGCGCAGGGATGGGTTGTCGATAATGCCGGTCGTCCCGCGATGCCCGAGGTCTACGATCGCGCCGGTGCGCGGTGGGGGTCATTGCTGCTGGACCTGTCCGGCCCGTTGCCGCTCATCCCGCTCGTGGCCCAGCCCCCGCAAGACGAAGGCCTTCCGGGATTCGTGCTCGCAACGCACGCCGCGGCGGTGCAGCCGCAGGCCCGCTTTTCGGCGTGGGCCCACGAAGGTGGCGTGCGCGTGCAGTTCTGGAATCCCGTTCCCGGATCGACGCGTCGCCTGCGTACCGGGGTCGATGCCCGATTGCCCGTTTTCAAGCAACAGTCGGCTGGCGAAGTGCCCGAGTGGTTCCTCCAGGGACGACAGGAAGACTGGACCATGGCCTACACGCAGCGAGCAGTCTTTGGCGTCGAGACGCTCGATGCGGCAACACTGAATTATGCCGAGCTGATGCGGGCGTCACCCGAAGCACGGGCCGAGCGGGTCGGCGGGCGCGTCCTGATCGTGGTCGATCCCATCAACGACAAGAAGCTCGAACTCGGCTTGTCGCGAAACTTGCTGGGCGGCGAGGTTCTCGCCGGCGCGGTGCAGTCGCTGCTTGCCGAGCGAACATCGCGATGGATGCCTGATTGGATGGTCATCCTTCTGTGCCTTCCCGTCGCGGCGATCGGGGCAATCATCGGGGCGTGCGTGCGGCCGGGTAAAAACTCGGGATTGATTGCAGTGGCGATGCATGCTGCAAGGCTTGCGCTGCTGGCGATGCTGCTCGTCGTGGTATCGATCGGATTGCTGGCGTTCTATGCCGCCTGGTCGCTCATTACCCTGCCGGTGTTCTGGTTGCTGGCCGCGCTGCTGTCATGCATTGCTGCCGCGGTCATGATCGAGTGGATCCTGCCCAAGCGTCCAAGGCGACTGCAGTCACGCTCGCAGTCTGCCTCGTCGGTGGTTGTGCAATGATGCAACGGTGGCTTTCTTAAGGGAGGCACGCACCATGAGGAAATCGCGATCATGTCCGGGGGTGCTGGTATACATCCTTGCCCTGAGTCTCGTGTTTGTGTCGGCGGAGGCATGCCCAGCGGCACAGGCCAACGAGACGCGCACGAGATTGCGCGCGGTGTCATGGCAGTTTAACGACGGTCAGCAGGTCCACACCATCCATGGCATCGCGGCCGAGGGCATTTCGCTGGATGAAACAAACGCCGAGGGCCCGCGGGCGGTGCGGGTACTCTTGATGCCCGTTGGTTGGACCGCCCAGCCGAACCACGCGGATGCTCGGCTTGAATTTACCATCGGCCGCCAGACGCCAGCCAGCGGCACGCACCAGGTCATCGATATCGAGTTTGGTGCGGCCATGGTTGAACTCGAACCGGCGTCGCAGACCCGGAAGACCGCGATGGTTTCCGAGATGCGTCGGGCCGCACTGGCCGCGGTGGATCGAGACGGCCCTGTCCCCAAACTTCCCGTGCCTCAACTCGCCGAGAGCTTCCAGGATGCGGTCGAACGCTTTGTCAAGAACAAGCAGGATGCTGACACGGCACTCTCCGCCCAGGACGTCATCCGCCGGGCGGAAGATCAGGAGATCTACGCCGCCTTCCTGAGCTTCTGGCCCATGATCATCACGCGCAGCATTACGGCTGGCGCCGAGGGGACCGATGCCCTGGTCCTGGCTCTGCCCGACGAGAACGGCACCCAAGACGAGTTCACGTGCTTCAGCAAGTTCCTTGGTGGAAGTAATTTTCGATTGACCTCTGCCAACGGCACCTTCCCAGCGCTCAATGCCGGGGACCATTTGCGCATCAGCATCACGCAAACGCCGGGCAACCCAATCCAGATCGACCCCGGCCAGCCGATCAACACCGATCCGCCCATCCTGTCGTGGGCCCATCAGGTGCTCTGCCAGGGTTGGATGCAGGTATTCGGCCAGGGCCAGTGCCCCTCGTCCAACGAAGATTCTCAGTCCGAAGCCGGGAACAATGCCCGCTAGGGCGGAAGGGGGATTGATGGCGGCGCGACGAAAACGTTTTCTCGGCAGGTCACTGGCATGGGGGGCGGCCGTGGGCATGCTGCTGGCATCGCATGCCGGCGTGCAAGGCCAGACGCGCCAAGCGCCCGGACAAGCCGCTCAGGCACTCAACACCTATGGCCTGACGATCACGCCCCTGGTCTGGACGGTGCGTGGCGACGACGAGCCCGAACGGAGGATCGAGGGCGTCGTCGTCCGCGGCGTGGCCCTGCACCCGACCAAGGAAGACTCGGCCCGACCCATCCGAATGATCCTGATGCCCGCCGGCCCTCAGAAGAACCAGGAGGGCGGCGATGCGCCAACGCTGGCGTACGACGTCTTCGTTGCCCAGGCTGCCTCGGGCCGCTTCGAGGGAATCAACCTGCGCTCCGGTGTGGCAATGGTGGAGCTCTTGCCCGCCGCCGGGGCCGATCATCCGACCGTGCGTGAATCACTCAGCCGCGGACGGACGGGCGCTTCGGGCGACGGCGGTGGGCAGCACGATACACCGGTGAGCTTCTTTCCCCGCTGGCCGATGGTCATCACCCACGCCATGGTCGCTGGTGCCGAAGGGACCCGGCTGCTGGTCCTCAGCACGCCCGAGCAGGACGGCCGCCGGACACGCACGTTGGTTGGTCTGCTCGAGGGTGACTCGGCCGCCGTCGACTGGGAGGCCAACCGGGGCCAGCCGGTACAGTTGCGCGAGCACGAACGGACATGCATCACGAGCGAGGGCGAGCGTCGCCACCATGCCGCCCCGAATGGCCAGCAGCAGCAACACATGAACGATGCGCTGCGAGCGCTCGAAGCCGGCTGGAAGGCCGCCTTCGCCGACGAGCCTCGCTAAGTCTCAAACGCCATGCCTCCCGATCACCGCCCCTATCCCCCGCCAGGTTCTCCCTGGATCATGGCCATGCGGTGGTCGCGCCTGCTGTTCATGCACTGGCCCGTGCCGGTCGACGAACTCCGTCCGCATGTGCCTCCGATGCTCGAGATCGATACCTTCAACGGAGCGGCCTGGCTGGGGGTGGTGCCCTTCACCATGTCGGGCGTGCGGGCTCGCTTCACGCCCGCCCTGCCCGGGCCGGGCGCGTTCCACGAACTCAACGTCCGGACGTACGTCACGCACCAGGGCAAGCCCGGCGTGTGGTTCTTCAGCCTCGACGCCGCCAGCCGCCTGGCCGTCGAGGCAGCCCGCGCGTCGTTCCACCTGGCCTACTTCCACGCCCGCATGTCACTGGACGTCCGTGAAGACGGCATCGCCTACGACAGCGTGCGAACGGACCGCCGGGGGAAGCCCGCGAGGCTGTCGTGCCGGTACCGTGCAGATGGATCCCCCGCGCGAAGCAAGCCCGGCTCGCTCGAGTCCTTTCTCACCGATCGATACCGCCTGTACGCGAGCGACCTGCCACCCGGGTTGCCCAGGCGCTTGTGGGTCGGCGAGATCGATCACGATCCCTGGCTGCTCGCGCCGGCGTATTGCGAAGTCACCGAGAACACCATGGCTTCGCCGCTAGGCATCCAGACGCCGGCCGAAGCGGCCCTGCTGCATCTGGCAGAGCCCGTGGCCGTCCGGGCGTGGCTGCCGCACCGTGTTCTATAACCCTGGGCGCGTAGACGGGACCGTGGGTGCCGCGCGACCGCGTGTCAAGTCGAACACCGCGCGGAACCGGCGATCCGATCCTTCGCGGCGGAGCGCATACTGCAGAACTGCGCCCGATCGAATTTCGATGGTCCACACGCTGTGCTCGGCCTCTTCCTGCAGCGCAATCGTGTACTCGCTGGCGTAGAAGTCCTGTGCGTGCTCCGTGCCCGTCCCGCGCGTCGAGCCGCCGTATCCACTCGGGGGTCCGTCGGGGCTCGACGTGTGCACGTGCTCGAGGCTCAGGGTGTCTTCGTCGCGCCGAACGACCAGCGTGGCCCACTGGCGGCCATCGATCAGCAGCGGCATCGAGACCGAGTCTTCTTCGCACTCGGCCACGTGCAGCGTCAGCGTGCGGTCGCGGAAGGTCGCGCTCTGGGTGGTGTCCTCGATCACGCGGCCGGGGTAGGCCTTGCCGCACAACTGCGTCAGGCTGTCCCAGAAGGTCTGCTGGGGCAGCACCTTTGGCTTGCTCGAACATCCAACCAGGATCGTGAGCATCGCCGCGACCAGGACCAGTCCCGCCGTTCGTGCAAGCCGATTCGTCATCGCGGGTCCTCCTGCCCGAGCGGGGCGCGAACGGGCGACTTAATACCCCAGCATGGCGGCGCCCAGCCGATCGACGCGCTCGCGCGACGGATTGACGCCGGTGGGCTCGAGCCCGAAGCCGATGGACGTATCGCCCGTGATGTCGTTATAGGTCAGCCGGGCCGTCAGGTTCAGGTGGGGCATCTCCCGACCCACGCGGAAGGTCGCGCTCTGGAACTGCCCGGCCTTCTCGTTGTACGTGCCCACCGCGCCGATGGTGTAGCGGTCGCCCAGCTTGTAGTCGCTCCCGACGTTGACGTACGTGTCGTCGCTATAGCCCAGGTGCCGAAGCTCGGCGAACAGCCGCATGTCGGGCCACTGCTCGATGGAAAAACCCGCCACGCCCTCGGCAGTGCGGTCCTGCTCCAGGTCATAGATCCACTGCCCGGTCACGCCCAGCGCGTCGGTCGGCCGCCACACGGCCTGCACGTCCAGCGCATCGCCAAACTGGCTGCGCTCGGGATAGGCGTCGAAGAACCGCGGCGTGCGATCCTCGTTGACGCGGTCCTCGCCGGCGAAGGTCAGGTGCGTACCCAGCCGCAGCACGTCGACAGACTCGTAGCTGCCCAGCGACCCGCGCATGGTCTGGATGGTCTGGTCCACGCCGAAGCGCACCGCCGGCCCCTGCGCAAAGGTCTCCACGTCCTCGTCGTACACGGGGATGGCCCCCTGGGCCACGGTCGAGTCTCCGTACCAGAACGTCGCGTTGGGCTCGATGACGTGCCGCAGGCGGTGCAGGTCGAGCGCGTCGGACGCCACGCCGTTGTACACGCGCGTGAGCTGGGTCGACAGACGCGTCCCCACGGCGCCGCGGGCGACCAGCGCATCGGCATCCTCGCCCGTCACCGCCGCGTAGTCGTCAAAGTCGGTGTCGTAGCCGGTCAATCGCCCCGTCGCGAACGGCTGGATGCGCAGCACGCCGGCCTCGATCTGGCCGCTCAGCTCGTGCAAAGTGTCGAAGCGGAAGATGGCCGATTCGTCCAGCCCCTGGGCCCGCAGCCGGTCGCCCGGGCTCTGGCCGGGATTGATGCCCAGGGCCGCCTGGGCCCGCGAGACCGATGGGAATCCAAGCTCGGCCGCCGTGGGCTCGGTGAAGCTCAGCCGCAGCTGGCCCACGCGGCTGTCGCTGCGATAGGTCAAGAGCCCCGGGGCCGCGTCGGGCAGCAGGTCGTCGCCCGGCCGGGCGTAGCGCAGCTCGGGCAGGCGCTCGGTCGTATAGCCGCGGGCGCGCAGCTGGTAGTCGGTCACCACGAAGTCGTTGGTCTGCGCGTTGATGCCCAGCAGCAGCATGCTGCGCTCGTCGATGCGCTGCAGCGAGGCGCCGGTGGCCGGCTCGCGCCGGCTCCAGGTCATCTCCGGAAAGAACGTCGCCACGACGTTTTCGTCGCTGAACCACGAGCCCTCGGCCCGCAGGGTCCAGTTGTCGTCCAGCCGGCCCAGGTGCTCAAGCAGCGCCACGGTCCGGTTCTCGCCATCGCGGTCGATGCGCGCGCCGGTGGGCAGCAGGTCACGCCCCGTGTCGTTGAAGAGGTTGTACACGAACAGGCTCCCGCTGCCGCCGGCGCGGTCCTGCCATCGCAACTCGCCGCCCAGCGCCGCCCCGCGCCGGAAGTACGCGTCGATCAGCAGGTCCAGGTCCACGCCCGCGGGCGCTTCGACCCCCGCCAGCGCGAAGGCGTCCCAGGTGGTCCGCAGCACCTCGCCGTGGCGGTCGCTGGTCTCCACCCCCACGTCGCGCAGCGGGATGCGCGACGGATCGCCCACGTAGATGGGCCAGTAGAGGAACGGCACGCCCATGGCCCGCGCCGTGATGTGCCGCGCATCGGCGATCATCCGCGTGCCGGCCGCCTCGCCGCCCGGGCGATCCTCGATGCGCAGCGTCAGCGTGCTGGCGCCCAGGGCCAGGTGCGGGCGGAAGAATCCCGTCGTGGTGATCCGCGCGTCGTCGGCCACGATCTCGCCCAGCGAGCGCTGGCGGATCTCCACCGCCCGCAGGTAGATGGGCGTGGGCGTGCCGGCCGGCTCGGCCCGGAAGACCGCGTCCAGCAGCAACGCGCGGTCGCCCGCCAGGTCGTAGTACACCCTCGGCGAGCGCACGCGGTAGCGGTCGACGTCCTGCCGCCCGCCGTCGCCGCGCACGCGCTCGATATCGGCCACCACGGCGCCTTCCAGGTACAGGCCCATCACGTCGGCCGCGTCCAGTCGGGGCGCGCCCACCAGGTCGGCCTTGTGGAAGAGCACCGCGTCCTGGGCGGTCAGCTGCGCCCGCTGGCCGCCCACCGCGTCGTCGAACAGGATCGTCACCGGCCCGCGCATCACCACGGCGTAGGGCGGGCGGCCGTCGGCGCCGTCTCCCTCGTGCAGCCGCACCTGCTCGATGCCCGCCGCCGAGAAGCTCACCCGCCCGCGCCCCGGCAGGATCGGCGGGCGCACCGGGCCGCCGCCCAGCCGCTGGCGGGCCAGCTGCAGCACGTCGCGCAGGGCCCGGTCCTCGGCGGCCAATTGCTCGCCGCTCACCCGGGGCAGCGCCAGGCCCACCGCGTCGCGCAGCCGGTCGGCGAAGACCGCCTCGGCCACCGCCACCGCGCGGGCCTGCCGGCGCACCAGGGCGGGCGGCACGCGGCGGGCTTCGGCATCCAGTCCCTCGGCCCCGGGCGCTCCCTCGCGAGACACGATCGCCGACAGCGCGAGCGTGCCCCCGGGCGCCAGGCGGCCCTCGATGGGCACCAGCGGTCCGGCGATGCCAGCGCCGGGCGCGCTCGTGGGCATGATGGCCTCTTCGAGCAGGAAGTAGAACTGCTCGCCGCCGGCGCCATCCAGCGATTGCACCCAGCCGTGCAGCCGGTCGGCCCGCAGCTCGAGCGTGCCGATGGTCACGCGCACGTCGCCCTCGAGCAGCACCCGCCGCGTGGGCGTCACGCCGGGCGTCAGCGGCGCATCGCTCCAGGTCCACGCCCGCCGCCCGGCCAGCTCGATGGCCCGCACCGCCGCCCCCTGGCCGCCGCCCACGGGGAGCCGTACGGGCCCGAAGCCCTCGCCGGTGATGGCCAGGGGGTCGATCTGGAGCCCATCCAGCTGGACGCCCCGGGTCTGGTCGTCCACCGGCTGGCCCTGCGCGGCGGGGTGGCCCAGCGCCACGGCGCACGCCAGGCCGAGCGAGACGGTCCAGCGGGTACGTTCGGTCGGGGCGCGCGCGGGCATCGGCCGAGTCTAGCCGCGCTCCACCGGCCCGCCCCCGTGAAGCACGCGTGCCCGGCGCATGAGAACCCCCTCAGAGCCGGGACGTGTTCGCCAAGGTTCTCCCCTGCGGCGCGCGCCCTGCCGGATCGCCACGATCGCGCCGGTATGGTGGAGTCGCCAGACCCCAACAGGAGGATCACGCCATGATGCGTCGCATGACCCATCGCCCGCTCACCGCCGCCACCCTGACCCTCGCTGCCCTCGCGACGACCGCCCACGCCGACCCGCTGTTGGCCGTCCGCGTGCTCGAGGGGGGCGATTACTTCATCGATGATGGCGCCATGGCCGAGGGCGCCTTCGCATTCGACACCGAGGACGGCCGCTACCGCGACGTCCCGGACTTCCTCGCAGGCGGCGACCTCCTGCGCACCGACGCGGACGACAAGGACGACGCCGACACCAGCCTGCGCCTGACGGTCCGGGCCCCGGCCACGGTCTACGTCCTGCACGCCGACGCCGCCGGCCTGCCCGGCTGGATCGCCACCGACTACCAGGACACCGGCGAGGACCTGACCCTCGACACCGACGACGACACGTGGACCTATTCGATCTACCGCCGGGAGCTCGCCGGCACGGGCGAGGTCGAGCTGGCGCTCTTCAACAACAGCACCTTCGACCTGGACGACGACATCATGTACGGCGTGGTGGGGGTGTCGGGCGGGAGCGAGCCCTGCCGCCCGGACATCGACGGTGACGGCGAGCTGACCCTCTTCGACTTCCTCGCCTACCAGAACCTCTTCGACGCCGGGAGCGCCGAGGCCGACTTCGACGGCGACGGCGAACTCACGCTGTTCGACTTCCTTGCCTACCAGAACGCGTTCGACGCGGGGTGTTGAAGTTCGTCTTGTCGCCTCGCCGGCGGGGCCGTGCGCGGGCTGCGCCCGACGCGTTGGGTTCGGTTGCACGAGAGCCCGCATGCCGGCTTGCGGCGCACGAAAACGGGAGGCGGGCCCTCCGGCCTACCTCCCCTTCAGATACTTCAACCTACAGCTCCTTCCAGAGCTTCTATCTCGCTTCGCGCCGGCTCAGCCGCCGCGAAGCGAAACTCTTCACGCCACCCGCGCCAGCGGCCCGCCCTGGCTCCCGGCGCTGCCGAAGTTCGCCCGGGCGCTGGTGCTGAAGGGGCTGGCCTGGCCGTTGCTGATGCGCACCCGCACGCGGTAGTCCACCGCGCGCAGGCCAACGGGCACGGCCGGGTCGACGAAGCGCTTCTCGTTAATCAGCGCCACGATCGTCCACGGCCCCTCGGTGCCGTCCAGGGCCAGCGTCTGCCGCTGGACTTCGTAGAGCGCTCCGCCGCCGCTGGTGACGTCGAAGCTGAAGACGACCGACCCGTCGGTGGTGATCTGCGTGGGCAGCACCACGGGCGTGGGCGGCGCGGGCCGCTCGCCGCCGGTCTTGGGCGCGGGAATCTGGGCCCGCACCCACACGCCCGGGTCGTCGGTGTTGCGGCCGTAGCCGTCGATGGTGGTCATGATGCTGCCGAGCTGTCGCAGCATCTCGTCCAGGGCGGCGTCCTTGTCTTCGGTCGCCGCCCGAGCGGCGCTGAGCGCCGCCCCCTGGGCCGCCAGCTTCGCCTCGACGTCGGAAACGGCGAGGTCGAAATTGTCGGCCATCAACTGAGAAATCCCGATGTCGGGAACGCCGGCCTGGCCACCCTTCCAGATATCTGCATGGGTGCGAGACCAATCAACGAGTTCCGCCTGTCGCGACGGATAGCGATGCGTACGCATGGTGCATACTCCGAATCTGCTGGCCTTCCGGGGTGGAGCCCGTCTTGGGCGCCCCATGGGCCGTTGTCCTGGCCGCCGAGCCCCGGGCGAAGTGCCCGGTCGAAACCCGCCGGCCAGAACCAGTTTCGGGACCTTTGAGGGGCGGCTTTAGCCTGAAACAGAAATTCAAGACTGGGGACTTTCCCCATCGCCGTCCGCCTCGCCTAGTCTGTGTATCAGCGGACAAGGCCTCTTGGTAAGCCCGAATGGAGATCTGGCGTGTCAACCAACCTCTCAGATGAGGGCAGTCAGACAGAACGCTGGAAGTTGGCTTGGCTTGAGTTGTCATTTGACGGCGCGAGCGAAGGCATCACCGAAGCATCCGCCACAACTGATGGTCAGCAAACTTCGACGCACCACAGCGCGGCCTCGGCGGCACTTGGCCACGTTATCGACTTTGATAGGAGAATGGCCTCGCTGTGGAAGTACGCTGCGTCCGTCGGGCGCCAGGCGTCGATTGCTCTAGACGTTCAGTTAACGAAGTCGCTTCTCGAGGCCTTGAGAACGCAGGCGGATCAAGACACAGAGTCTAGTGACAAACCAATAAATACCTATATTAATGTGCAGATGAAGAGCAACAAAGGCAACGTTCTCAATAAGCGTATTCGATTGATTCAGACCGCGCAGGAAGCGAGTGATCTGGCGGAGCGTGTTGGCGGCACCACCGACCCACTTGAAATACTGCATACTGGAGTACTGCAGAACCAGGTCAACGCTTTCGAACGCATGGTTGCCGATATCATTGTTGCCGCGATCGCGCAGGAGCCCGACGCGCTTCCACGAGACTACCGGATTCCGCTCAAGGATCTGGCTGGCCTGAAGAATTACGATCAGGCCATTGAATTCGCGATCTTGAAGTACGTTGATGAGCACATGCGCGACAGCACTAAAGATCAGCTGGCCCTTCTAAGAAATGCAGCAAATGTAGAAGTCGAGAAATTCGCTAGTTTTATTCCTGAGTTTAAAGAAGTGGTACTTCGCCGGCACGCCGTAGTTCATGCTGGCGGCATTGCAGTACCAGAGTACCTCCAGAAGCGAGCGAGGCTTTCGCTTCCAAATAACCACTTTCCGGTTTCTCTCGGACAGGATTTGACGCCTGACCATGCGTACCTGCGGCACGCATGGTGCGTGACATATGCCCTGGGTTGGATACTTGCTGATCGTGTTTGTCGACGTATGGCAGGCAAGTCACATGGGCCGGTACGCGGCCAAGCCAGTCCGTGGGATCATTTGCTCTTTCGTGCTGGTTTTAAGTGTATTGAGCTCGGCCAGTATAGAGCCTCGCAACTTATCTACGAGTATGTGACGAAGTTCAAGGTATTTGAACACATCGAGCGTCTCAACATGTCATCTACCATTAATTTGGCGCAGGCGTATCTCTGGGATGGGAAACGCGATGAGGCTTTGGAGGCATTAGGTCGGTATGAATGGGCTGCCCTGCATCAGAACTTCGCGGTGTGTGCTTATGCATTGCAAGGTGATTATAGTTTGTTTGTGAGCGCTCTGTCGGACGTCTCATTCACGTCGTGGTTTCCCAAGGAGTCGTTCTGGGCATGGCCTGTGTTTCGGGACATGAGAAAAAATCCCGATTACGATACAGTGGTCAAAGAAAAGACGGGTGCTAGTCGTCCTCAGTCTTCGAGCATTCACAGCCGAAAAGAGCAAGGTTTGGATGTATTCACGATGCCGAAGCCCAATCAGCTTTATAAGGCTATCTGTCAGTTTGAGTAGATGCCGAGGCACTGTCAGTTGACCTTCCCTGGCGCTGACTGCAATTCCCCGTTCATGCTCCCAGCCTTTCCGGAGCCCAGCCTGAGATCCCGGCGACGCCTCGATGCTCCCAAAGCCTCGTCCGACATCCCCGGAGCGCTGCCCGACCTCCCCGAGACGCTCCCCGACATCCCCGACGCCCCGGCCGGCATTCCCGGGACCTTTCCCGGCATCCCCGACGCCTCGTCCGACCTCCCCGGAACGCTCCCCGGCATCCCCGGAGCCTCGTCCGGCATCCCCGGAGCCTCGTCCGGCATCCCCAAAGCGTTCCCCGGCATCCCCGGAACGGTCTTGAACCGCCCTCAGAGCCCCTGAGCCCCGATCTTACATCGCGAAGCGCAAGAATTGCGCATCGACTCTCTGGCGAGGCGCTTCCTGTGGCACGCTCGGGGTTGCGTACAAGCGACGGATGGGATTTTCCATAGGGGCGGGGCGCGCCATGCTTCCGTAACCAGTTGTCAGTCCATGGCTTTGGGGTTGAGACCCTTCGGGCGGCCATCGGGCACGCGTCGTCGCCGACGAAAATGCGGGCGGGGCGGCCGCGTTTGTTGGTATATTGAGCCAACACACGCAGCGTTGCGAGGAGGGAAACGAAGAAGGAGCAGGCATGCCAACGCTGAACATCCAGGGCCGCGTCATCTATGCCAACGGCCAGCCGGCCAGGAACGTCGACGTCAAGATCTTCGACATGGACCAGGTCAACGGAAAGATCAAGGACCAGCTCATCTTCTCGGGCGTCACCGACGATGATGGCAACTTCTCGGGGCAGTCCATCGACTGGCAGAAGAAGATCAAGACCGAGCGGCAGCTCCTGCCGTGGGAGTCCGGATTCCCCGGCACCGTGACCGAGTCGAACTACGACCTGGGCGACATCCTGGTCATGAAGGCCCGGGTGAGCGAGGGGGCCAAGACGCAGGACATCGTGCCCTTCATCAGCAGCGCACCGGTGCCGATGGTCTTGCCCTGGGCGCCGGCGGCATCGCGGGGACGCGACGGACGCGGAGAAGGCCGTAGAGCCGAGCGGGGCGATTCGGAGGACGATTCGTCGGCCGACGACAACCCGCTCGTCCGTCTCGTCGGCGAAGCCAACAACTTTTCGATGGCGGTGGTCGACGGGATCGTCAGCGTGTTCTCGGGCGATCCCATTGCACGGATCGGAGACACGAACGTCTACGCCAACGACCCCGAAAAGCTGTTCCGCGAGCTCAAGAAGCGTATGGAGAGCGGGCATGCGAAGGTCAGCTTCCAAGTCTTCGGGCCCGCGGCGACCATGTTCAAGGAATTCGCTGATAAGTCGTCCGACGAGCTTGCCAAAGTTCTGAAGCAACACCTGGGAAACTCGCCCCAAGCTCCTCTTGGCATCATCGAGCCAATCACGCTCACCAGCACCGGCGTGGTCATCATCGTGTGCATGGCACTCATCTGTCTGCTCATTCTGCCCCTCACGCTCGCCGCGGGCTTCTTGTTCGTCTGCATCGGAATCGGCCTGCTGGTCGCGTTGGCCCTGGGCTACAAGTGCCTCGATCTGTCGACGTGTCCGGGAGTTGTCGGAGACGTGCTCGATGATTCGGGCGGCGTCGAGTTCGAGAACTGCGTGAACTTCACCCTCGCCATGGACGCGTCGGCCTGCGGCGGCTGATCGCGAGCGAGGCATCGGACCACGTCGATCCGACCTCAAAACGCTGAACCTGTTCCCGATCCCAGTGCTCATGACGAGCGCCGGGATTGGGGAAGCGTCTCCACCCGCCCTCACAGCCCCTGAGCCCCGTTCCCATATCCGGACGCGCAGGAGCTGCGCGGGCACGGGCCCGCCGTCAGCAGCCCGCGTCGAAGGCGTTCTGGAAGGCCAGGAAGTCGAATAGGGTCAGGCTGCCATCGCCGTCGAAGTCGGCGGCGGGGTCGCCCATGTCGAAGAGGTTCTGGAATTCCAGGAAATCGAAGAGCGTCAGCTCGCCGTCGCCGTCCAGGTCGGCCGGGCACGGGGGCGTCTGGCACTCGTCGGGGATGTTGTCCAGGTTGAGGTCCAGGCTCGTGCCGTCGGCGATGTCCACCAGGTCGTGGATGCCGTTGGCGTTGCAGTCCGCCGGCACGGCGCCGGTCGGGACGGTGTCGCCGCGCGTCTCGGCGGCCGCGCCGTCGGCGCCGGCGTTGCCCCCCGGGCCGCCCCGGCCGCCCGCGCCGGCCGGGCCGAGCGTGAAGCGGGCCCCGGTGAGGTCGATCGGGCCGCCGAACGAGAAGTTCGCCTCCCAGAGGCCGATGGAGGGCCCGCCGGCGCCGCCGCCGCCGCTGCCGCCGTCGCCGCCGCGTCCGCCGTTGCCGCCACGAGCGCCGTTGGAGCCGTCGTCCTGCTCGCTGCTGCCGCCGTATGGGTTGCCCGCGGTGCAGAATCGCACCCAGACGCCGCCCCGGCCGCCCTCTCCGCCCGCGCCGCCGGCCCCGCCGTCGCCGCCGGCCCCGCCGCCCTGGGTGATGAACACGCCGTCGGACACGATGACGTCGCCGCTCTCGAAGACGACCAGGCCGATGGAGGCCCCGCCGCCGGCCCCGCCGGTGCCGCCCTGCCCGCCGTCGCCGCCGGCGCCGCCGCCGGCCCCGCCGCCGCCCCAGCTATCGCACGAACTGGTGCCGCCGCCGCCGCCGCCGCCACCGCCACCGCCGCCGCCCAGGTGGCCCCGGAAGCCATCGCGCCCATCGCCCCCGGCGTAGCCGTCCTGGTCGATGCCGCCCTCGCGTCCGCCGTCGCCGTGCCGGCCGGTGGCGCCATCGCCCCCGTGCCCGCCCACGGGGTCCTGGCCGGGGATGATCGCGAACGGGCACCAGTTGCCCTGGCCGAAGAAGGTGCCAAACCCCGCCGCGCCGCCGTTGGGGCCGCCGCCGGGCTCGCCGTTTTCGCCCAGGGCGGCGCCGCGTCCGGGCCGGCCGCCGTCGCCCCCCCGCCAGCCCGGGCCCCATCCTCCGGCACCCCCACCCGGGCGAACGACGCCCGAGGAGCAGAACAGGCCGGGGTCGTCCTCGACGCCCGCGCCGCCCAGGCCGCCGTCCTGGCCCCGTGGGCCGTCGGCGCCGCGCGTGCCGTTGGCGCCATCGGCGCCCTTGGGCGCGGCGAACGTGCAGCGGCTGAAGAACAGGCTGCCGCTGCGATCGACGAACAGGCCGTAGCCGCTGGGGTCTGCGGGCAGGGTCGTCGTGAAGGTCACGCGATCGAAGACCAGGTCAAAGGAGGAGAGCGGCGCCTCGAGCAGCAGGCGGGTGTGGTCGGTCTCGACGCGCGTCCAGCCGGCGTCGGCATCGAAGCCGCCCAGCACCCGGTCGCCGCGCACGAGCGTCACGTCCTGGTAGTCGCCGATGTCCAGGTACATGACCGGGGCTGCGCCCGACCGCAACGCCCGCGCGGCGCCCAGCGTCTGCACGGGCTGGTCTTGCGTGCCGGGGTTGGCGTCGTCGCCGAAGCGGTCCGACACGTAGACGGGCCCCTGGGCCAGCGCGTTGGTGGCGGCCAGGGCGGCCAGGACGAGGGCGGTGGTGCGGTTCTGGAGGGGTCCCATGGTGGTGCTCCGGGTCGAAGGTGATGGCGATGCGGCGGCGTCGCAGGCCGCTCCACCCGGAACGCGACAACCGCCGCCGGATCCGGCAGCGGTTGCTGGAGATTCCTGGGATGGACCGCGAGCGGCCTACGCCCAGCCGATCTGCCTGAGGCTGTGGCCGTCGTTCCACACCTTGGTCATGTGCCGCACGCGATCGCCGTCGAAGGCCATGGCGTAGACGTACTGGGCCTCGACCTTCTTGCCCGTGGGCGGCACGGGCCCGCCCTCGCCCGTGTGGGTGGCGCGGAAGGTGCCAAAGCCCATGACCGTGCCCGCGTCCTGGTCGGCGGCGAAGGCGTGCACCTCGTAGCTGGCGTCGGGCGCGATGGCGTACATGCCGGCCATCCACTCGGTGTACTGCTCGAGCGTCTTCACGTCAGCCAGCGCGTCGGCCTGGGCGCTGAAGGTGGCGTCGGGGTGGCAGTACTGCTTGCACGCGGCCCAGCCCTTGCCCGATTCGCAGGCGTCGAAGAGCTTGCGGGCGGTGTCGGTCATCGATGCGGCCGTGCTGGTGGTGGGGGTCGTTGCCATGATGGGCTCCCTTGAAAGGACGCCTCGGGACGCCCCAAGGCCCGCACGCGCGACCCCTGGACCCCCAGCGCCGCGGGACGGTACGCGCGGGCGTCGATCGGCGTCACGCGGTGGCGGGCCCGGGGCCGGCGGGGCGGATCCCACTCAGCAGCCCGCGACGAACGCGTTCTGGAAGGCCAGGAAGTCGAAGATCGTCAGGCTGCCGTCGCCGTCGAAGTCGGCGATGGGGTCGCCCATGGCGAACAGGTTCTGGAACTCGAGGAAGTCGAAGATGTTCAGCACGCCGTCGCCGTTGAGGTCGGCCGGGCAGTCGATGGGCGTGCGCCCGTAGACGACGTAGCTCGATCCGGCGCCCTGAAGGCCGCCGGGATCGGCGAAGGGGGCGCCGATGATCACGTCGCCCCGGCCGTCGGCGTTCACGTCGCCCGCGGAGGCAACCGAAGAAGCGGCAAAGTCGAATCCGTTCACGCCGTCGAGCCGGAAGCCATTCGAACCATCGAGGCTGGCCAGGGGCAGCACCGCCGGGAAGCCGCCGGCCCCGCCGCCGCGACCGAAGACGACGTACGCCTTGCCCACGCTGTCCAGCCCACCGAAGTCGACGATGGGGGCGCCGATGATCACGTCGGCGATGCCGTCGCCGTTGAGGTCGCCCGCAGAGGCGATGGACCTGCCGGCCTGACCGAACGTCTCCACCCCGGGGAAGCGGAAGCCCGACTGCCCGTCGATGTCGCTCCATGCGATCGCCGGCGGAAAGGCTTCGCCTTCGTCGAAGTCGCGGCCAAAGACCACCGCGCCAGCGCCGGCGTCGGAGCGCCCGCCCGGATCGCGTCCTGGCACGCCAACAACGACGTCGCCCACCCCGTCGCCGTCCACGTCGCCCGCCCCGGCGACCGAGCTGCCCAGGGCGTCGCCCTCAACGTCGCCGTCGATGCGAAAGCCGTTGCGGCCGTCCAGTGCGTCCAGGGACACGACAGCGCCCAGTCCGCCACGCCGACCGAACACGACGTACGCGGAGCCCATCCTCGTGCGACGGTCGGGCCGGGCGTTGGAGGCGCCGATGATGACGTCGTCGATACCGTCGCCGTTGACGTCGCCCGCCTCCGCGACGCGCGCGCCGGTGCGGTCGCTCTCGCCCACCCCGCCGAGCACGACGCCGGTCGCGGCGTCCAGGCGCGTGAGATCGATGGCCGGCGGGAAGCGGCCGCCCGCGCCGGTGTCGACGCCGTACACGACGTAGGCCACGCCCGCGTCGGCCTGGCCGCCGAAGTCGTTGCCGAACGCGCCCACCAGCACGTCGTCGACGCCGTCGCCGTTGAGGTCCCCCGCCGAGGCGACGCTGATGCCGCTCGTGTCTCCCTCGGCGCCGTCCATGCGGAAGCCGATCTCGCCGTCCAGCTCGTCGAGGGTGAGCAGCGCGGGGAAGCGATCGCCGCCGGGCACGTCGCGCCCGAAGACGACGTAGCTCGACCCCGCCTGGAGGCGACGCAGCGGCTCGGACAGCGGCGCGCCGATGATGAGGTCGTCGATGCCGTCGCCGTTGACGTCGCCGGCCGGGGCCACCGAGCCCCCGCTGAATCCGGGGCGCTCGACGCCGTCGATGCGAAAGCCGTTCTGGCCGTCGAGATCTCGCAACTGGAACTCGGCCGGGAACCCGCTGTCGCTGCCAAAGACGACGAAGGTCATGCCGGCCGCGGCAACGCCCCCGCTGGACTCGTCCGGCGCGCCGATGATGAGGTCGTCGATGCCGTCGCCGTTGATGTCGCCGACCGAGGCCACCGATTCGCCGCTGAAGTTCCCGTCGCTCACGCCGTCGAGCCGGAAGCCGATCTCGCCGTTCAGGTCGGCCAGATCGAGCGTGGCCGGGAACGGTTGCTCCAGCGGATCGCTCTGGGCCAGGGCTGCTGGCAGCATCGGCGCCGCCATGGGCAGGCCCGCAGTGATCACCAGCACCGCATCGCGGCGCCCACGAATTCGAACGTCTTGCATCGTGACCTCCCACGAGCCCCGGGCATGCCGCGGCATGCTGCGAAGCTAACGGATTGTGGTTGTGGGGTCAAGGCGGAACCCATCCCCAATACCCCGTGTTCTTGGGAGTTTCCGGACGACGCACCGCGCATCGGCGCCGCTCCGCTGCGCGTCCGAGGGGTCTACGCAGGCAACGTAAGATCGTGCGATGCGCCTGGGCCTACCAGCTCGCCCAGATCACCGCCACCAGGAAGGCCAGCACGTGCACGCTCCAGGCGATGGCGGCCAGCTTGAATTGGGCGTGGTGGCCCAGGGCCATCAGGCGGTGGCGGCGGGCGCCCATGGCGATGGCGGCGGCCCCGCTCGCAAGGCCAAAGGCCGCCAGCAGGAACACCGGCCAGGGGGCCAGGTCGCCCTCGGTCACCAGCACCATGGCGATCAGGCCGCACACCAGCAGGCCGGCGACGCCGCTGAACATGCCCGGGGCCATCGCCACCAGCAGCCACCCGAAGCGCGGGCGGGCCAGGCCGACGGTGAGCACCAGGTCGTGGCGGCACTCGGGGCACACCGGCGTGGTGAGTCCCTTGAGGTCGTAGCCGCAGGCCGGGCAGGGGGCCGCGTGGTCGCGCAGGAACGCGATGAGGGGGGCGGCGGTCTGGTCGTGATGGGGGTCGTGGTGGGGGTCGGGGTTGGCGTCGGTGTCGGGGGGCATCGGGGGGTTGTAGTCGCGCGGGTGGGCGCGGGTTCGCCGTCGCTGCGTGCTTCGTGCCGCCTAGTTCGTGGCGCGTAGTTCGTGACGCGACTTGGGCGGCGCGCCGCGGGTGGGCGTGAGTGGGGGCGGCGGTTCACGCTGAGCCAACCCGGCCGCGCGCGGGTGCGCCGCGGTGGCGCGCTGCGTCGCGCGGCCAGGAAGGACGAACGATGCGTACTTGGAGAGCAACCACGGGCGCGCGGCGCGGCGTGGCGATCGCCGCTGTTCTGACGCTGGCCGCCGGCGGCGCGCTGGCGCCCGCGGCAATGGCCGACGAGGTCTACGCCTGCGACTCGGGCAGCGACGAGCTGTACATCCTGGACACCGACACGGGCTCGGTCGTGAGCGTCATCGGGCCCATCACCATCGGCGGCGCGGCGGCCACCACGCCGGTGGCCATGGCCGTGCGCCCGGCCGACGGGCTGATCTTCATCAACAACAACTCGCCGGCGGCGATCAACGGGCTCTGCCGCGTCGATCCGGCCACCGGCACGGGCGTGTACGTGGGGGCGCCCTCGATCGACCAGTCGCTGGCCTGGGGCGCCGGCCGGCTGTGGAGCCTGGACGGCTCGGGCCGCCTGGCGACCATCGACCCGGCCACCGGCGCGATGACGAGCCTTGGCGGGCCGGCCCTGCCGCGCCTCTTCGGGCTGGACTTCAACCGCGCCGATGGCTTCCTCTACGGCATCCACACCAGCGGGCCGGGCGCCGTGCCCGACCTGCTGCGCATCAGCACGAGCACCGGCACGGCCACGACCATTCCGCTGAGCATGCCCATCAGCGCCGTGCCCCAGTCGCTGCTGTTCGATTCCAGCGGCACGCTCATCGGCTCGAACAACGCCGGCCAGCTCTTCGACATCGACCCGGCAACCGGCGCGGTGACCAACGTGCGCGCCGCCGACCGCAGCCCCCAGGGCATGGGGCTGATCGACTTGGGCCCCGGTCCGGGCGGGCGCTACTTCGGCCTCCAGCACGACCCGCGTGGCGAGGCCGAGCTGATTCCTGAAGCGGGCGGACGGCTGCGCGTCTCGAACATCGGCTCGAGCGGGCAGGACGGCGTGCGGATCGACCTCGGGCGCGTGGAGAGCCACGTCACCGAGCTCGAGCTGCCCGCACCGCCACTGCTGCCCGATGGGGCCTACCTCGAAGCCATCGCCTACGGCGAGCTGGGCGGCGCGCCCGACAGCCAGATCCTCAGCGTGCGCGCGACCGACCAGGGCGACGTGAACCTGATCTCGGCCGACCTGTCGCGGATCGATCCCGGCTCGGCGACGCTGCGCGTGCTGAATGGCGACGACGTGGTGTTCGAGGGACCGTTGGACGTCGCCGGCGGCGGCTCGACGCCCCTGGTGCGCTCCAGCCAGCCGGTGAAGAAGACCGACCCCTACTGGCGGATGGACCCCGAGTGCTGGCTCATCCTGGAGTTTGGGATTCCCGGGCTGATCGAAGTGGTCGGCGGGCCGCCCGTGCAGGGCGACACGGTGATGGTCATCATGCGCGACGCCGGCACGCCCGTGGGCGACCTGAGCCGCATGGACCTGCTGGGCGCCGGGTTGGGCCAGTTCCTGATCCTGGGCGAGCAGATCGGCAAGTTTGGCGTCCTGCACCAGGCCGTGGGCGACGTGGCCCTGCTGGCCGGCGAGGGCGCGCTGGACGTCGAGGTGCCCCAGGGCGTGCGCGGCGGGCTCGAAACCGTCGAGCTGACCCACTTCATCCGCGCCGACCAGGGCGTGCTGCTGGACACCTTGATCGACAACGGCATCTTCACCGACATCACCGTCGAGTCGGGGGGCATCCTGGGCGGCGTGGCCGGCCAGGCCCTGGGCCGCGTCTCGATCAACAACGGCGTGCTGACCAGCGACTTCAGCGCGCTGGGCTCGGACCAGGCCACGCTCGTCCTCCTGCGCGGCGGGGACGTGGTCTTCCGGGGCGACCTGCCCGATGGCGAGCTGTTGGCGATGGCCGTGCCGCCGGTCCTGGGCGGCTGCGGCAAGCTCCCGCCCGATCCGCCGTGCTTCTGGCTGCCGCTCGATGACATCTTCACGGGCGTGCCCACGGGCGGCCCGCCGGTGGACTTCGACGAAATCCGCGTGCTGGCGACGGCGCCCAGCGCTCCCATCGACGCGCTGGAGAGCTACGCCGTCTCGGCCAGCGCGGGCGGCACCGAGGTCATCCGCTTCACCGGCTTCCAGGCGATCGATCCGTTCGCCTGCCGGGCCGACCTGGATGGCGACGGCGAGCTGACGATCTTCGACTTCCTGTTGTTCCAGAACCTCTTCGATGCGCGTGACCCCCGGGCCGACTTCGACGGCGACGGGCGCTTCACGATCTTCGACTTCCTGGCGTTCCAGAACGCCTTCGTCGCGGGCTGCTGAGCCCGGCCGAGCGTGCCTCCACGACGCAGCGCCCCTGCCGCCCGATTCGAGCGGGCGGCGGGGGCGCTGTCATAATGCCACGATCATGCCCTGGTGATGCGCGTCAGCGGCACCCGGCGTCGAACGCGTTCTGGAAGGCGAGGAAATCGAACAGCGTCAGTTCGCCGTCGCCGTCGAAGTCGGCGCGGTCTTCGCCGGCGTCGAATGCGTTCTGGAAGGCGAGGAAGTCGAACAGCGTCAGCTCGCCATCGCCATCGAAGTCGGCCCGGCACGATCGCCGCCCGTAGATAACCACTGCCGAGCCCGCTCGGTTACGCCCATCGGGCGAGGCCTCGCCGTTGCCCAGCACGATGTCTGCGGCGCCATCGCCATTGACGTCGCCTGCCGCGGCGACGGCATCGCCGCCGCCGCGAATCACGAAGCCTTCGACGCCGTCCAGATCGGGCAGCGCAATCGATTCGGGCCGCGTGCCGCTCGAAGTTGTCCCATACACCACATAGGCGGTATCGGCCGAGCCGGTGATGGCTACGTCGGGGGCGCCATCGCCATTGACGTCGCCCACGCCCGCCACACTGGTGACCGGCGAGCCCTCGAGCCGCGTGGCCACCCCGGCGGTCGGGCCATCGAGGTTGATCTGGGCAGGGAAGCCATCCCGGGATCCAAAGACGATCCAGGCCGGGCCACCGCCGCGCGCGACCAGGAAGTCGTTGACGCCGTCGCCATCGAAGTCGTCGGCGCCGGAGACGTGGCTTCGAGCGCCGACAAGCGTGACGCCGTTGGAACCGTCCAGGTCGTCGGCGTTCAGCGAGAACGGCAGCCCGCCATCGTCTCGCCCGAACAGGAGGTATGCCCGGCTGGTGCCGCTCGAGCCAACGAGCACGTCGTCGATGCCGTCGCCGTTGACATCGCCCACCCCCGCGAGCCCGTCGCCGCACTTGCCGCGATCGATCTGGCCGTTGAGGCGCAGGCCCTGCGTGCCCAGGCCGCGGAGCGGATTGGCGGACGGGAAGGCCCCGTCGCGTCCGAAGACGACATAGGCCTCACCGCCGTCGCGTGTGCCGCTGAAGTAGTACACGTCCGGCGAGCCCACGGCAACGTCGTCAAGGCCATCGCCGTTGAAGTCGCCCGCGCCCGACACGGCGCGCCCAGTGCGCTCATAGAAGTCCCAGCCGCGCACGACGAAGCCGTTGACGCCATCGATCGAGCCAATGTCGAAGGTGGGATCGAAGCCACCGTCGCGCCCGAAAACGATGGCTGCCTCGCCGCCGTAAGGCGCTCCTCGCGCATACGCCCATGGTGCGCCCACGACGATATCACCGAATCCATCACCGTTGACGTCGCCCGCGCCCGCGACCGCCGAACCGGATTGATCGAACGTGTCGGCGCCATCAATCCGGACGCCATTCGAGCCGTCCAGCGATGCAACGTCGAAGACCGCCGGCAAGCCGGGATCACCGAAAACAACATACGTGCTTCCGGCGAGGTCACGGCCCGAAGGACTCGCAAAGTCGGCGCCGATGAGCAGATCGTCCAGGCCGTCGCCGTTCAGGTCCACGGCGCCGCCCACCGCAATACCCAGACGCTCGCCCGCGACAGGCCCGGGCAGCCGCACGCCCAGCCCGGCGTGGAGGTCTGCCGCGTCGAGCACGGGCGGGAATGGCTCGCTCAGCGGTCCCTGCGCATTGGCGGCCGAGGCGACTAGCGAGACCGCCAAACCCGCGCACGCGGGAGCGCATAGGCGTAAGGCATGGTGAGAGCGTGGCTTAACTCGAGTCGTTGACATGCACTATCTCCTCGCCGGGGCGCGGGCAACACGCCTCCCTCGTACGAGCCTACCACGAAGTCTGCTGCGATGCAACGAAACTCTGTGATGTGCAGGGGTCCTACTCCCCCCGCAGGAAGCCCACGCCCAGCCGCACCAAGTCGGCCTCGAGCCGGGCCATCGAGCCGCCCACGGCCGAGGCGTGCGGCCAGGTGGCGAACAGGATGCGGTCGCGGCAGATGGCCGAGACGAAGTACGCCAGGCTGATCAGCCGGTCCTCGCCGCCGGGAATCTCGGGTAGGCTGGGGCGCAGCACCTCAACCATGTGCCTGGTGGCCAGCGCGTTGAGCTCGCGCATCTGCGGGTGGAAACGCTCGGGGTGCAGGCGAAGGTCGAGCACGACGGCACGCAGCGTGCCCTTGCGCGCACGGTAGCGGCGGATGCGGGCGCGCACGAAGGCGCGCACGCGGTCCTCCAGCGTGGCGCCTTCGGGCACCGCCGGCGGCGGCTTGTCCAGCGACTCGACCAGTTCGGCCTGGTAGCGGTGGTACAGCGCCGCCAGCAGCGCGGCCTTGCCCTCGAACCGCGCGTAGAACGAGCCCGCGCTGACCTTCGCGGCGGCCAGCAGGTCCTCGATCCTCAGGGCGTCGAAGCTCTGTTCGGCCAGCAGGCGGTCGGCGGCGTCGAGGATCTTCTCGTAGGTCTCTCGGCTGCGCTTTTGCAACGGCGGCGCGACGCCGGCGGGCGCCGCAAGCGGCGTCAGGAGCGGTCCGTCAGACGCGGGTTTTCTTGGCACATCGTCTCCCCCGCCCGCCGCCAACGGCCCAGATCGGACCGCGGCGCCGTCCATGACCTGCCCATTCGGGCCTACACCGCCGCCAGTTCCAGCCCCATCGCCTTGGCCATCGCCTGGCCCATCTCGGCGGGGCTCTTGGCGACGGTGATGCCGGCGTCTTCCATGGCGGCGATCTTGGCCGCCGCCGTGCCCTCGCCGCCGCTGATGATGGCCCCGGCGTGGCCCATGCGCTTGCCGGGGGGAGCGGTCTGGCCGGCGATGAAGCCGGCGACCGGCTTGGTCACGTGCTCGCGCACGTAGCGGGCGGCGTCCTCTTCGTCGCTGCCGCCGATCTCGCCGATCATCAGGATGCCGTGCGTGTCGGGGTCGTTCTCGAACAGCCGCAGGCAGTCGACGTGGCTCAGCCCGCGGACCGGATCGCCGCCGATGCCGATGCAGGTGCTCTGGGCGATGCCGAGCTGGCTGCACTGCCAGACGGCCTCGTAGGTGAGCGTGCCCGAGCGGCTGACGATGCCCACGGCCTTGCCGGTGGTGCACTTTTCTTCGCTGATGTGCGTGTTGATGTAGCCGGGCATGATGCCGATCTTGCAGCCGGCGTTTGTGTAGGGGTCCTTCGCGCTGTCGCCGCTGCCGGTCTTGGGGCCCGGAGTAATCACGCCGGGGCAGTTGGGGCCGATGAGCGTGAACAGGTCCTGCGTGGGGTGCACGTCGGCGCCGCGGGCGGCCATGTTCATGGCATCGAGCGCCGCGCGGACGCGGACCATGTCGTGCACGGGCACGCCCTCGGTGATGCAGCAGATGAGCCGGAGCCCCGCGTCGGCGGCTTCCATGATCGCATCGCCCGCGAAGGGCGGGGGCACGAAGATCATCGTTGCGCTCGCCCCGGTGGCATCGGCCGCCTGCTTGACGGTGTCGAAGATGGGCAGGCCGTTGGCGTCCTTCGTGCCGCCCTTGCCGGGGGTCACCCCGCCCACCAGCTTGGTGCCATAGTGCAGGCAGCCCTTGGTGTGGACGGCCCCGAAGCTGCCGGTGATGCCCTGGCAGATGACCTTAGTTTCAGCGTCGACGAGTACGGCCATGGGCGGTCTCCGAGGGACTTGGAGGCGAAAGGACAGCGTAGGCCCGAGGGGTCGACATCGGGGACGAACCCAGGCCCCCAAAGCCCGTAGCAGAGGTCGAGCGACCCCGTTGCCGGGGCAATCCAACGAAACGCGAGGCGTCGTGTGCCGGCCGCGGGCCGGTTGGGGGTATCCATGCGCGTGCTGTTCGTCCTGCCGGCGTTGACCGAGGCCACCGGGCCGTTCTTTCGGCCCATCAAGTACGCCCTGTTCCCGCCCCTGGGCATGGCCCAACTCGCCGCGTTCCTGTCGTCCGACGACCAGGCCATGATCATCGACGAGCACGTCATGCCCGCCGTGCTGACGGCGTATGAGGATGGGCCTGGCGTCTTGAACAAGCGATGGCGCGGCACCATCGCCGAGCGGCCCGACCTGGTCGTCATCCAGGTCTACATCACCAACGCGCACCGGGCCTACGCCATCGCGCGATACTACAAGGCGATGGGCGTGCGCGTGTGCCTGGGTGGCCTGCACGTCACCAGCCTGCCCGAAGAGGCCGATGGCTTGTGCGACCACCTCTTCATCGGCGTGGGCGACGCGACGTGGCCGGCGTTCCTCGAAGACCTGCGAAACGGCGAGCCCAAGCCCAGGTACGACTCCAAGGACTTCGCCCGCACGCTCGAACGCCTCCCGCCCACTCGGCGAGACCTCATCGACCGCCGGCTGTACCTCGTGCCCAACTCCATCGTGGTCAGCCGCGGCTGCCCGCACCGCTGCACGTTCTGCTATAACAGCGGGTTCTACAAGGGCGGGCGGCGGTTCTACACCCAGGCCGTCGACGACGCGCTGGTCGAGATCGATCGATTGCCCGGCAAACACTTGTACTTCCTGGACGACCACCTGCTGGGCGACCCGCACTTCGCGCGGGCGCTGTTCGACGGCATGAAGGGAATGGGCCGCGTCTTCCAGGGCGCCGCGACGATCGACTCGATCCTGCGCGGCGATCTCGTGGAGCGAGCCGTCGACGCGGGCCTGCGCAGCATCTTCATCGGCTTCGAGAGCGTCAACGAGGCGAGCCTCGTGCAGAGCAAGAAGACCCAGAACCTCAAGAGCGACGCGGATGCCGCGATCAAGCGCCTCGATTCCCTGGGCGTCATGGTCAACGGCTCGTTCGTCTTCGGCCTGGACGGCGACGGGCCCGACGTGTTCGATCGCACCGTGCAATGGGCGGTCGATCGCGGCATCACCACCGCCACCTTCCACGTCGCCACGCCGTATCCCGGTACGGCCTACTGGGACGAGATCGCCGGCCAGGGCCGCATCCTGCACCGAGACTGGCGGCTGTACGACACGCGGCACGCCGTCTTTCGGCCCATGCACATGACGCCCGCCCAGCTCGAGGCCGGCTACTGGCGGGCGTACGACGAGTTTTATAGCTGGGCCAACATCGCGCGGGCCTCGCGCAACCACGAGCGGGCGCTGTCGCGCGCCAAGCACCTTGGCTATAGCGCCGCGTGGCGGAAGCTGGGCCCGGCGTGGGACATCGCCATCCGCGCCAAGCGGCTCAATGTCACCAGGCCCATCATCGAGACCGGGCTGGGCGTGCTGGGGCGCCGCAGGCTCACGCCGGGCCGGCGGCAGGGCGAGGCGATCTCGCTCCCCGTGCTGGAGCGCTAGCGTCCCGCTGCCAACGCCAGGGAGCCCGCCATGCTGCGCATCGTTCTGCTCGCGTCGATCTTCGCCCTGCTCGGCGGCTGCCAGCACGCCCCGCCGGGCTCGGCCCCAGCGGTCGAGCCCAGAATCTCCGGGCCGGCCGACGGCGATGCGGCCACCCTCGCGTCCGTGCAGCAGATCGTGGGCTTCCAGTGGACGGGCGTGGCCGCGACCGACGACGGCCGCGTGTTCGTCAGCTTCCCGCGTTGGGACGGCCCCTCTCGCTACGCCGTGGTCGAGCTCGTCGATGGCGTGCAGCGGCCGTACCCCGACGGGCAGTGGAACCGCTGGCCGCCGGCCCAGACCGACCTGGACCCCGACCCCGCCTACCGCTTCGTGTGCGTGCAGAGCGTGCACGTGGACGCACGGGGCCGCCTGTGGATCCTCGACCCCGCCTCGCCACGCTTCGAGGGCGTGGTGCCCGGCGCGGCCAAGCTGGTGGAGATCGACCTCAACACCGACCAGGTCGTGCGCGTCATCCGATTCGACGAATCCATCGCCCCAGAGCAGAGCTACCTCAACGACGTGCGCATCGACGTCGAGCGCAACGTCGCGTTCATCACCGACTCGGGGCTCGGCGCCCTGGTGGTGGTCGACCTGGAGACCAACCAGTCCCGCCGCGTGCTGGCGAACCACACGAGCACCCGGGCCGAGCGGGGCGTGGTCCCGGTGATCGGCGGCCGCGAGCTGCGCGTGGGGCAGACGCCCGATGGCCCGGTCCCGCAGATCCACGCCGACGGCATCGCCTACAACCCGGCCGACGACCACGTCTACTACCAGGCCCTGACCGCCCGCACGCTCTACCGCATCCCCGCGGCCGTGCTCGCCGACTTCCAGGCGCGCGAGTTCGAGATCGCGAGCGCCGTCGAGGAAGTCGGCCCCAGCGTCATGACCGATGGCATGGACGCCGACGCGGCGGGCAACGTCTACTTCACGGCGCTGGAGGAGGACGCCATCATCTATCGAACCCCCGACGGCGACTACCGCACGCTCGTGAAGGACCCGCGCCTGGCCTGGCCCGACAGCCTGGCCATCACGCCCGAGGGCGTCTTCATCACAACCAGCCGCATCCATGAGACCAAGCGCTTCAGCTTCGACGGCCTGATGCCCGGCGAGCCCTACGGCCTGTGGCGGGCGCCGCGGCCGGAGTAGGCCGCAACCCCGCCGGACCCCGGCCCGTACCACCCACCCATGCGGGCGATCCGCCTCATCCTCGCCGCAGCCATCTACCTCGCCCTGGCGTCGGCCATCACCGTCGCCAGCGCCTGGGCCATCCACCAGGTGCACCAGTCGCGCCTGGCCGGGGCGGGCGTCATGCTCGAGCTCGCCGGCTCGCCCATGGCCGGCCGCTTCACCGACCAGGAGTGGGCCGAGCTGCGCCGGGCGCCGCACGAGCTCGTGGCGCCCGGGCGCACGACGATCCACCCCATCCGCCAGGGCGGCACGCGGCTGCTTGGCTGGCGCGCCCGGGCCAGCTTCGCGCGTGCCAGCCGCGAGCACGCCGGGCGGCACGCGTACACCCTTGACATGCTGGCCGAGTTCAGCGCCGGCTGGCCGATGCTCGCCATGCGCTACGCCGACCACGCGATGCTGTCCGGGCCCCCTTCGCGGGCGCCCCAGCCCGGCCCGGTTCCGCCGGTGAGCTACCGCTACGGCCTCACGCTCCACCAGGCCGCCAGCCCGGGCTCGACGGCCCTGGCCCGCCACGCCCTGCCCCTGCGCCCCATCTGGCCGGGGTTCGCCGTCAACACGCTGCTGGCCGCGGCGCTCATGGCGCTGCTGGTGCACGGCCACCGCCCCGTGCGGCGGCTCGTGCGGACCTTCCGCGGCCGCTGCCCCGCCTGCGGATACTACCTGGAAGGCCTCGCGCCAAGCACACCCTGCCCCGAGTGCGGCCGCGCGCCCCGGGCGTGAGCCCCGCCGCTTGGCACCCGGTACCCTCACGCCGTGCGCTCTTTCCGGGCCATCCGCACGCTGCTCGTCTTCGTCCTGCTGGGGGCGGTGGCGACGGTTCTTACGTCATGGGCGATCCATGCGGTGCAGTTCTGGAGATTGCGCAGCGCCGCGTCCGCCCCGTATCCCGTGCCGCCGGCCTTCCCCTGGCCGCACGATCCCGAGGTCGCCGAGGCATGGGGCGGCATCAACACCAACCCCGCGCCCGGCGAGGCCCGCATCCGTCCGGACGCGAGGTCACGCGCCCAGGACTTCCTCGACGAGGATTGGATGGCGCAGCACGGCCCGACGTCGCCGATCGACGGCGATCGGCTGTGGCGACGCCATCGCTCGCCGTCGTTGCCGCCGCTTCCCCCATATCCCTTCCCGTACGCGTTCTTCGAGGTCCGCCCGCGCGGCGGAGGCTGGGGCGTGCTCACCAGCGTCGTGTACTTCATGGAGGAAACCGTCAACGGCAAGCGGATGATGACCGGCGAGACGATGAACGTCTCCCGGGCGGGCTGGCCGGCCCCGTCGATGCAGCACGAGGCCCATTGGGTCCAGCTCATCGATCGCGGCTCGCGGCCGTGGCTCTTCGACCACTACGACAGCGTGCACGTCACCGCCTCGCCGCCAAGGGCGTCCCTGGCGTCCGGGCTCGAGCTCTGGCGAGGTTCCCCGCACAACCCCGGATGGGGCCTCGTGCCCATCGAGTTCGGGCCCGCCGACCGCTTCGCCCTTCCCCTCCTCCCGATCTGGCCCGGCTTTGCCATCAACACGGGCTTCTACGCCCTGCTGCTGTTCATCGCGTGGCGATTGCCGGGCGTGCTGCGTCGCGCGGTGCGGCGGCGGCGTGGGCGGTGCGCCGCGTGCGGCTACGACCGGGGCGGGCTCGATCCCGGCGCCGCGTGCCCCGAGTGCGGAGAAGGCGCGGCAATGGGCAATGGGCAAGAGGCAATGGGTCGGAGGGGGCGTCCCACCCGCCGGGCGTAGGGTTCAAGCATGCGACCCCGCCGGGCCATCGCCGCGCTGCTCGTGTTCGTCTGCCTGGGGGCGGTGGCGACGGTTCTTACGTCGTGGTCGATCCACGCGGTGCAGTTCTGGCGGCTGCGCTCGAGCGCCTATCCCCCCATCGTGTTTGTACCGTACATCTGGTGGCCCTTGGATCCCGATCTGGCGCGCCGGGTGGAGATCGACCCGGACATCGCTTCTGGAGAGATCGGCATCGACGTGAACAGCGGACGCTGGGCGGGGCAGCTTCGGCCAAACCTCGTCGGCGAGTACGCGTGGGCGACCGCCAACGACATCAACGCCGACGCCGCGTGGCGGCGGCACCGCCGCGTCAATGAAGATATCTCCCCCACCCCCGGCTACCCGTTCC
The DNA here is from genome assembly GCA_040221175.1 of Phycisphaerales bacterium. NCBI lineage: Bacteria > Pseudomonadati > Planctomycetota > Phycisphaerae > Phycisphaerales > Phycisphaerales bacterium. Next base: position 1,093,043 of record JAVJVK010000004.1, on the reverse strand, counting down.
CGTTCATGCTGTTCGAGACCGATTCCTCACGCGCCCACTGGCGGGTGCTAGGCAGCGAAGCAGGCATATTGAACGACGCCTTCGCCACCGATGATGGCAGCGTCCACGACGTGCTCATCCTCGTCCGCACGGGGTGGCCGATGCCGTCTATGGAAATCGGGGCGCACTACGCCGAATTGGTGGAGGTTGCCCCGGTGGGGCTCGGCTTCAAGCGCGTCGAGGAGTTCGCCGCGCCTCCGGTTGTCGCGATTTCCAGCGGCATCGAGTTGTGGGCCGCGCCGCGCCCATCGCCCGTTGCTTCGGGCGGCTCTCCCACCCGGTATGCCGTCACCGACCGCTTCGCCCTCCCCCTGCTCCCGATCTGGCCCGGCTTTCTTCTAAACACGCTTCTTTACGCCCTGCTGCTGTTCATCGCGTGGCGATTGCCGGGCGTGCTGCGTCGCGCGGTGCGCCGGCGGCGTGGGCGGTGTGTTGGGTGCGGGTACGACCGGGGCGGGCTCGACGCCGGCGCGGCGTGCCCGGAGTGCGGGGCGGGGGCGGGCGCGGCTCGGACGTGATCGCCGCGTCGGCCTCATTACGCCAATGATGCGGCGATGATCCCCGCGTGGCTCTTCACTGCCGCCGCACTCGCCTTCCTGATCGGCATGGTCTGGTGGGCCAGGCGCGTCGAGCGGGGCCGATTCGGCTTCGCGGCGCATTACTTCCCGCGATTATGCGCGGCGTCGCAAGGGCCGCGCGCCAGAGATCTCGCGCCCCCGTGGCTCGGCGGACTCCGCACGTTGCGGCGCGAGCTCGGTGGAACCCACAGCGCCCCATGCGCCGTGCTGGACGATCTTCTTGACGGCAGCATCGAGATCGCCTGCCTCTGGCAGCACGATCGCGTCGTTGCGTTCGTGCGATGCCCGGGCGTCCTCGTCGCCGACGATCTGGCTCAGGGCAACGCCCTTGCAACGACCGGCCCGATGATGCAGGGCCGTCGCGGGCTTCGGAAGGTCGCCACGCTGCGATCGGAAGGTCGGCGACACGAACCCATCAATGTGTGGCACGACCGCATGGCCGATGCACGCGTCGGGCTCCACGACGCCGCCGAACTGTCGCTCCGCGGGGCATTCGCAATCGGCTATGGCCGCGGACTTTCGGCAATCGAGATCCATGCGGGCGAGGTCTTCCTCCTCTTCGACGGTCATGGAAAGGGCCGGCTGGAGCCCCATCACATTGCCGCAATCGTCGAGGCGCTGGACGTGAAGCAGGAGGGCGACCGGGCCGCGAGCGTCCCGATCCGCCCGTGACCCACGCGCGTTCCCCATCGGCGCCGGGCCATCGGCCGGCGGCGCGGGTCGGCACGGTGGCGCCGCGATGCCATGCCGGTGCCGAACGACGCCGGGCGGCTCCTGCGCTTCGACGCGCCCGGTCCGTACGACGCCGTACCTCTTCGGCGCATCGTCATACCGTTCTGGTGCGTCGTCGCATCGTTTCGCTACGCCGTCGTACCTCTTTTGTACGTCGTCATACCCCTTTTGTACGTCGTCATACCTTTTCTGTACGACGACGAATCTTTTTGGTACGACGACGTACATTTTCGTGACGAAGTTACACGCCGGCCGCTCGTCGCCTTCGCGGGCCGAAAAACGCCCATTCCTTGCCGGTTTCTCGCCATCGCGTCCGAGAATCGCCAAGGTCCGCCCGTTTCCCGGGGGAAACCGGCCCGGGCGTGGCGGGTTCGGCCATGGGGCGACGAGGCCCCGCCGCCGGGCCACGCGACCCGGGCCCTCAGCAGCGCGACCCGAGAACCGAGCAACGCGACCCAAGAACCGAGCAGCGCGACCCGGAAGCCGGGCCGCGCGACGCAGGACCCGGGCCGCGCCGCCCGGCATCTGGGCGTCGCCGCACCGGGCCCGCGGCGGCCCGCCCCCCGCCGGATCCCCGCCGCGCGGTCCGAGAATCACGGCGCTCCGCCCGCGTTCGGCCACGATCGCGGCCCGGAGGCAACGGGCCACGCCCCCATCGGGCCCGCAACCCGCCCGCGCGATATCCCTATAACCTGCGGGCCGGGCGAATCCGGCGGGAAGGGGCCAGCGATGGACGCGAGGTGGATGGTGGCGGGGGTGGTCGGGCTGGGCATCGCCCTGGGCGGGGTCGGCGTCGCGCCGGCGTGGGCCCGGCAGGTCGAGGGCGCCGAGCAAGCCCAGGCCGACGAAGACGACGAGATGCTCCAGGAGATGATGGTCCTGAGCATCCCGCGCGAGTCGGCGGCCTTCTACGCCGACCTGATGGACCTGGACGAGCTGCAGCGCGAGGTCGCCCTGGAGATGCACCGCGCGTACCTGGGCCAGTACCGCGACGCGGCGGTCAAGATGCGCGACGTCATGCGCACGCTCGAGGAGAAGATGTCCGGCGAAGACGCCGACTGGGAGCAGGCCCAGGCCATGATGGCCGACATGATGAAGGTCGCCATGGGCTTCATGGAGCGTGTTGTCACCCTGGGCGAGCAGTACGTGCAGGACCTGGGCGCCCTGGCGGCCAGCGAGGACCAGCGGGCCGCCCACGAGCGCGTCGTGCGCACGCGGGCCCGCGAGATGGCCGTGGCCATGAGCACCATGAACGGCGGCACGAGCGCGGGGCTGGTCGACCTGGTGGCCATCGCCCGCTCGATGGACCCGCCCGTGCTGCCCGAGGATGGCGCGATGGGCGACGCCGGCCCCGCGCAGCAGGCGCTCTACGAGTACGAGCGCGAGCTGGGCGAGCTGTGCGCGCCCTTCGTCGATCGCGTCCTGGCGGCCTTCCGCGAGATGGCGCAGGCCATGAGCGAGGGCGACCAGGCGTGGGATGGCGAGGACCGCATGGAGCAGGAGATGGAGGCGATGATCGAGCGGATCTCCGCCGTGAACGAGCGCTCCGCGCGGCGCATCCACAACGCCATGCCCGCGTCGATGCGCGACGCCTGGGACCTTGCCTACAAAAAAGCCCGCTGGCCGCAGGTCTATGCGCCAAGCGACTTCCACCGCACGCACGACGCGGCGCTCGCGCTCGAGGGCCTCTCCGGCGAGCAGCGCGAAGGCATCGAGGCGGCCATGAACCAGTACGTGCGCGAGGCCGAGCCGGCCAACAGGAAGTGGATCGACGCCATCGCCGAGCAGGAGGCCGCCAGCCGCGACATGAGCGGCGAATGGAACCAGGAGAAGTGGCAGGCCTACCAGGCCATGCAGGAAGCCGTGCAGCAGGCCCGGGCCGACCGGGCCGCGCTCGACGAGCGCTTCGCCCAGCGCGTGCTGGCCATCCTGACGCCCGAGCAGCGCGACGCCATGCCCACCACCACCGGCGGCGCGGTCGACGCCGACGAGGTGATCCGGCAGATGGGCGGGGGGTGAGCGATGCGGGCCGTGGTGAATGGAACCGTTGCCGCCCTTGCGTGCGTCGCGACCGCCGCCGCCCAAGACGCGGCCGCCATCGACGCCGGCGACGTGCGCCACTACGCCGAGTTGCTCGCGCTCACCGACGAGCAGGAGGCCCAGGCGATCGAGCGCTACCGGGCGTACCGCGCCGAGATGCGCGACGCGGCCAGCGCCATCCGCGAAATGGCCATGGACCAGGCGGCCGATAGCGCCGAGGACCTGCGCGAGAACGGGCTCGCCGGCGCATACTTCCGGTCGTTCCTGCGCGCGACGGCCGACGCGGAAGGCACGCTCGAACTGTTCGCCAGGCCGCTGCGAATCGAGCAGGAACTGATCGACGACCTCCTCGCCCTGGCCACCACGCCCCAGCAGCGCGAGGGCGTCGAGCGCGTGGAGCGTGCCTGGCGCCGGGATCGTGTCTCGGCAGCCCAGAGCCCCTTCGGCGATTCAGCCGACGTGGTCGACCTGGCCCGCCGCCTGGGCCACGACCAGCGCGAGCCGATCGCCGGGATCCTGCTGGAGTACGAGCTGGCGATCGATCCGATCCGGCGCGTGGAGGTCGGCATGCTGCCGATGGATTTCGCGGCGTTGCAGGACGCAAAGCCCGCCGAGGACGTGCAGTCACTCGGGCTCCGCGCCAAGAAGACCAACATCCAGTTCGCCCGCCGGATCAAGCAGGCCCTGTCCGAAGAACATCACGATCGCTGGGACCGGGCCGTGCGCGAGGCGTTCTGGCCCGAGCCCTACGAACGCAGCGGCCCGCAGAAGATCATCGGCGCCCTGCGCCTGAACCGCACGCTCACCGACAAGGACTGCGAACGCCTGGAAGCAATCGCGGCCGACTACGAAGAACGGGCCGCGCCCATCAATCGCGACTGGGCCGCCGCGCTGGACGCCCACCTCCACGCCATGGCCGCCGAGGACTGGGACGCGTCGGGCAAGGCCAACGAGACGATCTACGAGAGCCGCGCGGCCCGACGCGCGCTCGACGAGGAATTCGAGGACCGTCTCGCCGAGTTCAGCCGCCAGCAACAGACCAAATAGAAAAACCCGCCGGCGTGCGGCGGGTTCGTGAAGTTCAGGTTCAGTTTCGGATCAGGCCACGGCCTTCTTGGCCATCCGCTCGGCGGTGGGCACCTTGACGTCCCAGGCCAGGCCCAGCTTCTCCATCGCCTTGATGATGAGGTAGCTGCTGTCGAACTGCCACCACTTGAGTCCGTGGCGGGCGCTGGTGGGGAAGGCGTGGTGGTTGTTGTGCCAGCCCTCGCCGAGCGCGAGCACGCCCACAATGGCGTTGTTGCGGCTCTCGTCGTGGCTGTCGAAGGGTCGGCTGCCCCAGATGTGGCAGACGCTGTTGACGCTCCAGGTGATGTGGTGGACCACGGCGATGCGGATGAGCCCGCCCCACACGAAGCCCAGGAACGCGCCCCACCAGCTCATCGTGATGAGCCCGCCGATGACGGCCGGCAGCAGCAGGCTGAGGGCCATCCACACCAGGAACATGCTGCTGAGCTTGCTGATCAACGGGTCGGCCTCGAGGTCGGGCACGTACTTCTTCAGGTCGCGGCGGCCGCCCACGATCATCCAGCCAACGTGGCTCATGAAGAAGCCCTTGACCAGTCCCTTGAATCCCGAGCCGTGGCCATGGGGCGAGTGGGGGTCGTGCTCGGCGTCGCTGTGCTGGTGGTGGCACCGGTGGTGGGCCACCCAGGTGATGATCGGGCCTTCGCTGGCCATCGATCCGAGGACCCCCAGGATGGTGGTCATGATCGGGCCGGTGCGGAAGGACTTATGCGTGAACAACCGGTGGTAACCGATCGTCACGCCGAAGCCGGTGACCAGGTAGAACCCGGTCATCAGGCCAAGTTCGGTCCATCCCACTCCGACGCCCCAGGCATAGACAATCGCCCAAACGAGCGCGCACAAGGGCACGAGGATGAAGATCAGATTCGCGATGCGCTGCCCCAGGGGCAGCGGACCGTAATCCTCTTTTTCACGAACCGCGGCGCGGGCCGTAGCCTGGGCCGCGGCGTCTCGACGGACGACCGCAGGGGTCGGAGATGGAATGGTTGTCATAGGATCCTTTTATCGGGGTCGAGGGTCTGGAAGTCTTTAACGACGGCCCCAGCCGCCGCCACCCCCGCCACCGCCGCCACGGCCACCGCCGTAGCCGCCGCCACCGCCGCCGCCACGACCACCACCGAAGCCGCCGCGACCGCCGCCGCCACCCTCACGGGGCTTGGCTTCGTTGACGGTCAGGGGACGGCCGCCGAAGTCCTTGCCGTTCAGGCCTTCGAGCGCGTTTCGAGCCGCGGCATCGTCGTTCATCTCGACGAAGCCGAAGCCGCGGGGGCGTCCGGTCTCGCGATCCATGATCAGCGAGACGCTATCGACCTCGCCGAACTCGCCAAAGAGCTCCTGAAGGGCGCCCTCGGAGGTGTCATACGGGAGGTTTCCAACATAAATCTTCACGTTTCCGACTCCTGCCCTGAGAGAATGCATCCGAGAGAGACCTTCAGGGCAAGTCGCGTCGGAAGAGTGCGGCCGGCGATACCCCCTGGTTCGCCGCGCCACAGTCCAGTTCCAAGCGTAGCTACGCCCTCAGGAGTGATCCAGTTCGCTCCGGCCCAGCGACGGGCGGCGAATAGACTTGGCCTTCGGGTTACCCCGTGTGGTGCTCGAGAGACCATCGAATCACCCACCTCACAGCGTTGGAGGGCGGCATGCGGGCGATCGTCACCGGGCAGATCGGGCTGGATAAGAAGAAGTACCTCGATGAGGTCGCCGCCTTCGCGGGCCAGCAGGGCGAGCACATCGAACTGCTCAACGTGGGCGACATGATGTACGCCGAGGCGCCCGACGTGCGCCCCGGGCGCATCCTCGACCTGCCCCTGAGCCGGCTGCACTCGCTCCGCCGAGCGGCCTTCAAGGACGTCATCAGCGAGAGCCGCGATCACTCCAACGTGCTCGTGAACACCCACGCCACGTTCCGCTGGCGGCATGGCCTGTTCAGCGCCTTCGACTTCGACCAGATCAACAAGCTCAAGCCCGACCTGTTCATCTGCCTGGTGGACAACATCGAGACCGTCCACGAACGCCTGCACCGCGACCACGAGATCGACGCCACCATGAAGGACTGCATGGTCTGGCGAGAGGAAGAGCTTCTGGCCACCGAGCTCATGAGCCAGGCCGTCCCCGGCAGCGACTTCTACATCGTCAGCCGGGGCCGCCACGCCAGCACCGTCCGCACCATGTTCCGCCTGGTCTGCCGGCCCGAGATGCGCAAGGTCTACCCCAGCTTCCCCATGAGCCACGTGGTCGACATGCCCGACGTGCTGGCCGAGATCGACGCCTTCCGGGCCAAGCTGGCCGAGCAGTTCATCACCTTCGACCCCGGCGACGTGGACGAGAAGCTCCTGCTCGACCGGGCCCTGGAGGCCGCCCGCCAGGGCCAGGAGTTCTTCGACCACGCGCCCCACAGCTTTGGCGGCGGCAAGGCGAGCGCCAAGCCCCTGCGTGTGCGAACGAGAGAAGTCCTTGACATTGCCGGCGACATCGACGGCCAGATCTACATGCGCGACTTCAAGCTCATCGACCAGAGCGACATGATCGTCAGCTACATCCCCGAGCTGCCCGGGGGCATCCCCGGGCTCAGCAGCGGCGTTGAGCGCGAACTCCAGCACGCCTGGGAGCACACCAAGGAGGTCTACGTCGTCTGGCGGCCGAGCAAGGCCCCCAGCCCGTTCATTACCGAGACCGCCACGCGCATTTTTACGACCGTCGAGGAAGCCGTCACCCACTTCGAGGAGTCGGGCATGTTCGCGCAGACGAACCTGTTCGGGCACTAGCCATGAGCGAGCCACGCGCCAACCCGCAGCCCTGGACGCCCGCCGTCGCCGCAACCATGATCGTGCGGCTCGCTGGTGCCGCGAGCATGGTCCTGGCTGCCTTCTGGCTCCTGAGCTGGGCCCTCTACCGCGTCGAGTACATGGCCGCGGGCATGCCCATCGATCAGGATTGGTACTACGGCCTCATGGTGCTGCGATACCTCGTGCTGGGCGGCCTGCTCCTGCTCTTCGAGCCGGCGTTCGCGCGATGGCTCACCGGCGGCCGGCTGGGCAGCGGAGACGTCCGATGATCGGCCCATCGGCCAGCGAGGTCATTGCGATGCGCTGGCGCGTGCGGATCCTGCTCCGCCTTGCCACCCTGACGCTCACGATCATCTCGCTCGCATGGATCGCCCTGCGTTTGCGAGCATTCCTCGAGGTCAGGCAGATGGCCGGTTCCGGCTTCGCACGCTCGCCCCACCCGCTCGACTTCGAGTGGTTCGCCATCCCCATCGCGATCCTCGCCGTCGCGTTCGTGCTTGCACTGGTGGCACAGTTTGGCCTTGCAATGATCGTGGAGGTCCCCAGGCCCAAGTGCCCCGGCTGCGGCTACGACCTCAGCAAGCTGAGTGGTGACAAATGCCCAGAATGCGGTTTGCTCATTGGGCGGGGTGATCAGAAATAGCCTTGGACGGCTACGTCACGTCCATTATCCTGTACTGAAAGGAGACTGGTGATGAGGACTGCGCGACCGGCCATGGTTCTCCTCGCGGTGGCGACGATGGGCGTGCCAGCGAGGGCCCAGATGACCCTGGAGTCCGAGGACAGATCGCTTGGCTACTCGCTCGGAGCCGAAGGGACGGGCGGAGACTTCATCAGCGGGACGGAGCGGCCGTACCCGCGCGATGTGTTCGCCTTCTGGGATGCCGAGTACGACAACTATGCCAGTTCCTTTCCCGCCAGCGCGGGCTACCTGGCCCGGGTGCGTTCGATTCCCACTGAACGATCCTTGCTCTTCTACTGCGATCTCGAAGCAGGCGCGACCGTCAGCGATACCGGCGGCGCATATGGTGGCCGGGCAAGCGGCACGGTGAACTGCAATCAGCAGATCCAGTTTTCCATCGATGCCCCGGAGCGAGTCCGCATCACCGCAAGCGTGAGCGAGGATGGAGACGGCGTGCAAACTGTGGCGAATCTGCGGCAGCTGGCGCCCACTTCCGAAACGGTCTTCTCCATCTCTTCAGATCCGGCCGCACAGTTCAATGCGACCCTGGTTCTTCAGCCGGGCACCTACAGCATGTCGGCTCGCGTCGGAGCATCCCACGCGTGCACGGACTGGACCGGCTTTGGCTGCAGGAACTCCGGTCGTGGCCAGTTTGACGTCACGCTGGAGATTCTTTGTCTGGCCGACTTTGACGGTTCCGGCATTCTCGACGTCGCTGATTTTCTCGCTTTCCAGAGTGCGTTTGACGCAGGTGACGCGCTCGCCGATCTCGATGGCGACGGCGCCTTCACCATCTTCGATTTCCTCGCGTTCTCCAACGCCTTCCAGAACGGCTGCGACTGATACGCTCGGCGCGCCAACGATCTCGCGTGACTGAGCCTCAAACCCCCTATCAACGCCTGGGCCACGAAGGCTTCGATCGCCTTACCCGTGGCTTCTACGACGCCGTGCCGGGCGACGACATCCTCGCCCCAATGTATCGCCAGCACCTTGCGCAGTTGCATGGTGTTCGCGCGAACGACGACGATGCCGTCGCCCCATACATGGAAGAGGCCCGCGTCCGCCTGCGCGACTTCCTCATCCAACGCTTCGGCGGGCCCACCACCTACAGCGATCAGCACGGCCACCCGCGCCTGCGTATGCGGCATATGCCGTTCGCCATCGACCACGCCGCCGCCGAGCGATGGCTCGAGCTCATGTTCGCTTCGCTGGATGACATGGGCTTGGAGCCTGACCTCTACCGCGAGCTACGCGTGTTCTTCACCCAGACGGCCCTGTTCATGGTCAATCGCTGACACGGCGTCCGCCAGCCGGCAAAACGCGTCCAACGAGACCTCTTCGGCCCGCATGTCGGGCGAGACGCCCTTGGGCGGCTCACGATCGCCAAGCAAATCGCGCAACGGCTTGGCGATCCGCTTGCGGCGCTGCTGAAACAGCGCGGCACACACCATGCTGAGCGTGTGCGGATCGCCCATCGGCTGGGCCCGCCGGCGTAGCACGAGCATCGAGCTGTCCACCCCCGGCCTGGGCCAGAAGCACGCCGGCGGCAGGTGCGCGATCTTTTCGACCTCGCAGGTTGCCTGCGCGATGACCGAGAGCGGGCCGTAGTCACGCGAGCCGGGCCCGGCGAGCAACCTGTCGCCCAGTTCCTTCTGGATCGTCACGCCCAGCACGCCGCAGGCGGGGTAGTGCAGCAAGAGCGTGGACATCAGCGGCGTCGCGCAGCCGTATGGTAGATTCGCAACGAGCTTGAACGGCCCATCGCCGAGCCACGCGACGATGTCCGGATGCAACGCCCGCTTTCCATCCAGGCAGTCGCCATGCACCAATGCCCAGTTATTCCGGGCGCCCAGCCCTTCACGGAGTAACTCGGCCAGCGCGTCGTCCAACTCGCACGACAGTACCTGCGCGCCGGTGTCCAGCAGTGCTTCGGTCAGCGTGCCGGTGCCGGGGCCGACCTCCAGTACGCGGTCGTCGAGACCAACCGCACACGCATTGACGAGCTTCAGGATCAGGTTCTGATCGGTCAGAAAGTTCTGTCCCAGCGAGCGCTTCGGGCGAAGGCCGCGAGAGTCGAGTAGTGCCTTGATCTCGGCGAGCGTCTGCACGCGATCACCACTCGCCGCTGAGGATGCGGTCGATGGTCAGCGCCACGCCGTGCTCGGCGCACGGCTCGGCGATGCGGTCGGCCTTGGCTTTCACGAAGTCGGGCGCTTCACCCATCGCCACGCCCAGGGCCGCGCCCTCGAGCATGTGCACGTCGTTGGCCTGATCGCCGATGGCCGCGATGCGGTCGTGCGAGACGCCCACGCGGTCGGCCAGCTTCTTCAGGGCGCTCCACTTGTCGGCGCTGTTGGGGAACACCTCAAGCACGTGCGGCGGGTCGGCCCCCTCGGGCACGTGCGTGCTCAGCGGAAACGCGTGGAACATCGCCATTCCCGATAATTCGTCGGCCAGCGCCGCGCTCAGTTTGGCGATCTCGTCGGCCGAGCCCGAGGCCACCGCCCGCACGCTGGGGATGTGGTGCATGGGTCCCTCGCGCCCGATGCGATACTCGATGCCCATCGCCTCGTTGCGGTTCTTGTCAACCTTCCAGAGCTTGAGCACCGGGTGCAACTCGGCGTCGGGATCGTTGCCCGCCGGCAGGATCACGTAGTCATACCCCGCGTGATCGCGTTCCTTCTGGATCATCATGGCCAGGTCGAGCCCACTGGCCAGTTCAGTTACGCGGTCGATCAGTCCGCTGTCCAGGCTCAGCCCGTCCAGCGTTCGCCGTTCGCGGCCGCAAGCGATCTGCGCTCCTCCGGAAACCACCACCGGGTCGAGCTGCCCGAGCAGGTCGAGCATCGCGTGGCACTCGCTCAGCACCCGGCCCGTGCAGATCGTCACGCCCAGGCCCGCCTGCCGCGCCCGCCGGACGGCGGCGAGATTCTCGTCCGAGATCATGCCCGTGCGGCCCACGAGGGTGCCGTCCAGGTCGATGGCGATGAGGTCGTAGCGCGAAGGCATCTCGAATCGTTGGCGCGTGATCGCCGAGCCGCGCAAGTGCGCTGGAAGCCCCGATGTGACCGATGGTGGGGTGTGCCCAACGGTGCCAATGCTCCCGCGCTGCTCATCGCCATGCCACAGGGCCTGGGCGTCAACGGCGTGGTGAGCTGGGGGCTCCGCCTGGCCGGGGCCATGGCCGACCGCGGCTGGCGTGTCATCGTCGCGGCCCATCGAGAGTCCCCGGGCCATGTCCGCGTCGACCATGCCCTGCGCGACGGGGTCGAACTGGTCGACTTGCGGCATTTGCCGCCCATCGATGCGCCCGGCGAGCCGCTCGCCCCGGTCGTCGAGGCCTACCGCGCCGCCCTCGAATCGCTCGGCTGGTCAAGGGACCAGCCGGTCATCGTGCTGCCCAGCCTCGAGGCCAACTGCTACGCCGCCACGGCCGCGCTCGCGTCGACCCACGCCGACCGAGTCCGCGTCATCGGCTGGCAGCACAGCGACAACCCGTTCGATGCCTCGATGCTCCAGAACTACGAGCCCATCCTGTCGGCCATCGCCTGCGTCAGCGAGCACATCACCACCAAGCTGCGCGAGCGACTGCCGTGGCGGTCGGCCGACATCCACCGTATCCCCTACGGCGTCGAACTCGGCGAACGACCGCGGCCTCGCGAGCAGCCCTCCATCGAGCTCATCTATCCCGGCCGCATGGAGCACGAGCAAAAGCGCATCGGCGTGCTGTGCGAGGTTGCTCGAATCCTGCACGAGCGCGCCGTGCCGCACCAACTCACGCTCGCTGGCGATGGTCCCGCCGCCGCCGAGGTCGACGGGCGGCTCGAAGGCCTGCCGAACGCGCGGCGGATCGACGGCCTGCCCCAAAGCGAGCTGCGACCGAAGATAGCGGCCGCCGACGCGCTGCTACTGGCCTCGCGCTACGAGGGGCTCAGTGTCGCGATGCTCGAGGCGATGGCCAGCGGCGTTGCGCCCATCGTCACCCGTGTCGAGTCGGGCGCCGCCGAGGCCATCGAACACGGCGTTTCAGGAATGCTGATCGAAGCTGGCTACCACGAGGGCGAGCACGCGATCGCCCATCGCATGGCAGGCGCCATCGAGTCGCTCGCCGCCGACCGCGACACGCTCGATGGCATGCGCACCGCGGCTTACGAACGCGCGACCCAGAGATACAGCATTGATGTCCACGGCCAGGCTTGCGAGCAGTTGTTTCAACGAGCCCTCGCCGCCGAACCACGCTGGTGGCCGCTCGATCGCCCCTGCACCCTCACGTCCGCGCACGCACGGACATCCGGCGGCAGCGCCCCGCCCGACGCCGCCGAGCGCGCCGCTAGGGCCCTTGCCAACATCGAGGGCCCCATCGCCATCTACGGCGCCGGCCGCCACACCCAGGCCATCGCCGAGGTGCTTGCGAGTGTCGACGTGGTGTGCGTCATCGATGACGACCCGAAGAACCATGGCACAACGCTGTGGGGGTGGCCTGTCGTGGGTATTGAAAAACCGCCGAAGGGCTCGGCGGTCTTGATCTCTTCATACTTGCACAGCCAAGTCATGGCCGAGCGATCCAGAGATGCGGGCTTGCGCCCAATAGTGCTCTACTAAAACACCCGATCTTCCTTCCCAATCCCCAGCGCCGGCCGCACATCTACCTGCACCAGCGTCTCTTCCTGGATCTTCTTCGCGTCCTCGTCGTCCACGTAGTCGCTGTGGCACGCGGCCTTGCCATCATCGGTGGCGGGCAGCTTGCCCTTCACCTTGCTCGCCAGCTTGTGGATTTCCTCGGGCTTCAGGTACCCGCGCTGCTCGAGGATCTTCTGCTGTTCCTCGGTAAGCGCATCACTCTTCACCGGCTTGCCGCGATCACAACCCTCGGCCTTGCCACTGGCAAACTCCTGGATCTCTTTGCTGATGCGCACGCTGCACCAGTCGTGGCCGCACATGGCGCAGAAGTCGGTGTCGACGTCCAGGTCCTCGTCGTGGTACGCGCGGGCGGTGTCGGTGTCGAAGGCCAACTCGAAGTGCTTCTCCCAGTTCAGCGCGGCGCGGGCTCGGGTCAGCTCGTCGTCCCAATGGCGCGTGCCGGGGATGCCCAGGGCCACGTCGGCGGCGTGCGCGGCGATCTTGTACGCCACGCACCCTTCCTTCACGTCGCCCTTCTTGGGCAGGCCCAGGTGCTCCTTGGGCGTCACGTAGCACAGCATGCTCGCGCCGTGGTACGCCGCGTTGGTCGCGCCGATGCAACTCGTGATATGGTCGTATCCCGGGAAGACGTCGGTCACCAGCGGCCCGAGCACGTAGAACGGCGCGCCGTGGCACAGCCGCCGTTGCAGCTTCATGTTGTACTCGATCTGGTCCAGCGGCACGTGCCCGGGCCCCTCGACCATCACCTGCACGCCATGCCGCCAGGCCCGCTCGGTCAGCTCGCCGATGCACTCCAACTCGGCGAGCTGCGCATCATCGGTCGCGTCGGCCAGCCCGCCGGGGCGCATGCCGTCGCCGATGCTGAACGTCACGTCGTGCCGGCGCATCAATTCGCAAATATCGTCCCACATCGTGTACATCAGGTTGTCGCGGTTCTTCTCGAGCATCCACTTTGCAAGCAGGCTTCCACCACGCGACACGATGCCGATGAGCCGGTTCTTGACGTACTTCAGATCCTTCTTGCGCACGCCCGCGTGGATGGTGAAGTAGTCCACGCCCTGCCGGGCCTGGTGCTCCAGCGTCTCCAGCACGATCTGCTCGTCCAGGTCCGTCAGCTTGCGCCCGATGATCATGCTGTAGATCGGCACGGTGCCGATGGGCACGGTCGAGTTCCGCAAGATCGCCTCGCGGCACTCGTCCAGGTCGCCCCCGGTGGACAGGTCCATCACCGTGTCGGCGCCCCACTTCTCGGCCCACTTGAGCTTCTCGACCTCTTCGTCGGTGCCGCTCGAAACCGGTGACGCACCCATGTTGGCGTTCACCTTCGTCTTGCTCGCACGGCCGATGGCCATGGGGTCGAGGTTGTACTTCAGGTGCGTGATGTTCGCGGGGATGACCATGCGACCCGCCGCCACCTCGTCGCGAACCTGCTCGGCAGTCAGGTGCCCCTCACGCTCGGCCACGCGCCGCATCTGCTCGGTCACGATGCCCAGCCGGGCGCTCTCGAGTTGCGTGATGGGCTCGAAACCGTCGGGCGCAACGCAACGGATGAACTTGCCAATCTCGTCCTGGTTATGCCCCGCACACCCGCTCGCGTGATCCTCCGCCGCCTCGAACGTCCAGCCGTCAGGCAGGAAGTCCCACGCCGTGTACGGGCTGGCCTGGGGCATGTTGGGCGTATCGGGCGAACTGAACGTCAGCGGCTTGCCGATCTCTGCCTTGTTTGCGAAGCTGCCCGGCGTGGTGACACCCTCGTCCCCGGGGTTGCCCGCCCCGCGCGTGGGCACGGCGAAGCGAGCGGTGGGGCAGTCCGCCTGCGGGTTGGCCGCCAGGCTGCGGACATGAGATTGGTTCGTTCTGGTGGTCGACATGGCGCGTTCCCTCCGCCGGCATGACCCGGATCAGGTGGTGCGGGTGCGTCTCAGCCCCCGCCAGCCGTCCCATTCAGGAAGGCGGAGGCGCCCCGAGCGTTCAAATGATGCTAGCAGGGCCGGGCGGCCAACCGATGGCTTACGGCTTCAGGTGCTCATACACCCACGAAAGTACGCTGCCCGTCGGGCGCTGCTCCACGCCCAGCTTCCGCAGCATGTTGATGGCCTGGGCCCGGTGGTGCACGCTGTGGGTGGTCACGTGGGCGATGATGTGGGCCCGCGTGTGCCGACGGATTGAGCCGTTCACGGTCCGCTCGATCATTTCGCCGAGGTCGAACCGTCCGGCAAGATCAGTCCACTCGTCATGGAGCGCCCTCGCCGTGCTTTCCATCGCGGGAACATCCATGTCGCCCTCCTCGGGCAGCCACGGCCGCATGCCCTCGCCGCGATAGATGTCCGCCCAGATGCGCACGGCCCCAAGGTTGTGCATCAGCACCTTGCGCAAAGAGCCCGGCCCCATCTCGAAGTGCTGGTCGAGCTGCGCATCGCTCAAGGGCCGGCACGTCGCGAGCAGTTCCTCGTCGGCAGAGCGACCGTGCGCCAGCAAGATGGCCGCGACGTCCCCGGATAGGTTCGCGGGGTTGATCGTCGCCATTACCTCGCGATCTCCACCGCCCGAGTCTCTCGCAATACCGTTACCCGGATCTCGCCCGGGAAGGTCATCTCGTCGGCCACCCGCTTGGCGATTTGTGTCGCCACGTAGTGCGCCTCGTCGTCGCTCACCTTCTTGGCGTCCACCATGACGCGAACCTCGCGGCCCGCCTGCACGGCATACGCCTCGGTCACGCCCTTGTGCGCCAGTGCAATGTCTTGAAGATCGTTCAGCCGCTGGATGTACAGCTCCATCGACTCACGTCGCGCACCGGGCCGGGCGCCGCTGAGTGCGTCGGCCGCCATCACGATGGGCGTGTAGAAACTGGTCGACGGAATGTCGCCGTGGTGCCCGCCGATGGCGTTCAGCACGGGCTCCTTCTCGCCATATCGCTTGGCGAAGTCCATGCCGATCTTCGGGTGCCCGCCCTCCATCTCGTGGTCCATGGCCTTGCCGATGTCGTGCAGGAAGCCGCAACGCCGCGCGAGCTTGCCGTTCAGCCCGAGCTGGTCGGCGATGATCTGGCTGAAGGTCGCCACCTCGATGGAGTGGGCCAGCACGTTCTGCCCATAGCTCGTGCGGTAGTGCAGCTTGCCCATGGCCTCGATGACCTTGGCGTGCAGCCCGCCGATCTTGACCTCCATCTGCGCATCCTTGCCGTGCTTGCGGATGCGCTCCTCGAACTCGCTCTTGACCTTTTCGACGGTCTCCTCGATGCGGGTGGGGTGCATGCGCCCGTCGGAAATCAGTCGCTCGAGCGCTTCGACCGCCACCGCCTGGCGCACCTTGTCGAAGCACGATACCGTGATCACGCCGGGCGTGTCGTCCACGATGATGTCCACGCCGGTCATCTTCTCGATGGCCCGGATGTTGCGACCCTCGCGACCGATGATGCGGCCCTTCATCTGGTCGTTAGGAATGGCAACCGACCGTACCAGGTGCTCGGTGGCAAACTCGCCGGCGTATCGCTGGGCAGCCTGGAGCAGAATCTCCGTGGAGCGTTCGCGGGCCTGGCTCTCGGCCTCTTCGGTGATCTTTCGAGCCACGGCGGCGGCTTCGTGGCGCGAGTCCTCCGAGACACGCTCGATGTAGGCCTCACGGGCCTCCTCAACGCTCATGCCCGCGACGTCGGCGAGCGCACGGGTCTGCCGCTCGATCAGGCCCTCGAGCTCGGCGGCCCGCTCGTCGAGGGTCGAGGCTTGCTCGTGCAACTCCCGGTCGCGCTTGTCGGCCTGCTTTTCGCGGTCCTGCAGGCGAGACTCGGCCTTGTCCAGCGTCGACTCACGCTTGGACAGCGCCTTGTCTTCCTGGCGCAGACGCTTGCGTTCCTCGTCGAGTTCGTCCTCGACTTCGCGCAGCCGCTGGTGGACGCGCTTTTCGGCGTCGGCCTCGGCCTTGCTCTGGATGGCCTCGGCTTCGGTCTGGGCCCGTTCGGTGATCGAGGCAGCCTCGTCTCGCGCCTGAGAAAGCGTTCGGGAAATCAACCGACCGTGCGCAAAGAGCCCGACCAGGACGCCGAGTATCAGGCCGCCAAGGCCGATCAGGATGGAGATGAGTTCGGGCATCGCGGCGGCTCAAATCGAATGAAGCGTGCATCGCACGCCCGAGCCGACACGGATTCTCGCGAACAATCGCCCTACGACGCAACCGCCGGGGTGTCGGCGTCGCGTCCACTGGCCTGGTTGCCGCCACCCGATTGCGTGGTGGCCTTGAACGCGTCGGGCGATCATCGTCGCCCAATGCGAGAAATCAGGGTGATGTTCGAGCCGCGTCGATCGAGCGTCAGCCGGGTGTTCCCCCCCAGCCGAACGAGTATAGCAGAACCCTGACCGCGCGGTTGCAGTCTTCATCCGGTCTCAGCGCCGCGCTGACATCCAGAATGATTCTAAAGAAACGGTCGCTCAGCCCGCCTGGCGAGACCGCTGCATGCCCGTGGCACGCTCGACGTACCCGGTAATCTGCCGAACGATGAAGTCGCGATGCTCGGCGTGCAGCGAGAAATCGAACGCGAAGCCCAGGTGCAGGTTCTGCGAGCTGTCCAGGTGCTGGTGCACGCAGCGTGCCGTGACGGCCAGCGGCCCGGGCATGTCGCTCCCAAGATCGAGCCTCAACCAGTACCGGCCACTCGAGTCGAAGCTCGGTCGCGAGGCAGGCGGCACCATCAGCCCGGCGCCGCCACCGCCCACGTTCACGAGTTGGCCCTGGAAGGCGCCGGCCACCTCGGGCATGAGCGACACCGGCGCCTCCAGCCCGCGCCGGCCCGACCCGGCAGCGGTGCCGTCTTCGAAGGGAATGCGGCTGGCCACCTCGGCCGCCACCGCCGTCTCGGGATCGACCAGACGCCAGCCCTGGACCAGCGGCAGGTTGAAGCCCGCGGTCGTGGCCCGGAAGAAGTCTCGACGCTGGCATCGCTCGACCAGTGTCGGCGCCGCCACGTGCAGCAGGCCGCGCATATCGCCCGCCGAAGGTTCGATCGATCGCGTGCGGAACATCCACCGGTTCTGCCCGATCGACATGGCCACGATGATGTTCAGGCCGGGCTCCAGGCGCATGGTCTGCCCCAGGGCCACCGGCTGCTCGAGCACGAGCCGCTCGTCGTCGATGCCCAGCAGCCGGACACGCCAGACGAGGTTGGCCATGCCCACCGCGGACGCGTCGCCCACGTCCACGCTGACCTCGAGCGATCCACCGCGATCGCGGATCTGGCTCAGGCACTCGCGCCAACGCTCGGTGCGGGATCGGTTCGTGTTCATGCTTGGGTCTCCGGCTGCGGCCATCGCCGGCCGCTAAGACCCATATCGAGCCGTTCCGCTGCCGACTTCAGCCCGAGCCGGACGCTCGAGATCGCTCGGCCAGTGCCTGGCTGGCCTCGGCGATGTCCCGCTTCAGGTTCTGGGCCTCCTGGGGGCTCAGCGGACGACCACCAAACCGCGCCTCGTACAGCCGCTGCACCACGTCCGAAAAGCCTGCGCCCTCGGCGCCAACGGGCATTCCTTGAACATGGGCCAGCAGCGGCTTCCACCCCGGCTTGGGATGGCCCGCCTTCTCCAGCGTTCGAAGCAGGTACTCGCCCACGTCGCGCGTGCCGCCGAGGATGCGGACCCTCGGCCCCCGCCCGCCCCCGATGCCCAAGCTCCGGAAGAACGACTGAGCCAAAATGGTGATCACCAGCACGCCGGTAAAGGCCAGCATGCCGGCCAGAACGGCCTGGATGATGCCCACCGTGCCCGAGGCCCGGGCACGCTCCAGGAAGCTAGCGATGGACTCCAGCACCGCGATCTGCGGCTCCTTCTCCGATTCCTCGGCTCCGAGCACGCGTCGCTGCGAGCCGCGATCGAAGCTCACGACCGAATCGACCCAGAAGAACTCCAGCGCGTCGACCCAGCGCCGCGCCATCGACGCCAGGCTCGTGTCGGGTGCGTGCACGCGCTCCAGATCGGCCGGCGGCGTGGGATCGTGCCGGCGCCACTGCCCGGGTGCGTGCTCGACCTCCACCCAGGCGTGGGCGTTGCTTTCGCGAACCGTGTACTGCGCCGTCGCCTCGTTGTACTCCACAGCCACGTAGCCAGTGACCATGCGGGCGTTGATGCCCACGCTGCGGCACATCGCCACCATCGCCGAGGCGAAGTACTCACAGTGGCCCTCCTGCCTGTCGAACAAGAACCACTCGATCGGATCGCCCTGGGCACGCAGGATGTCCAGCGTGTACGTGAACGTCGACAAGTAGTCGCGGATTGCGCGCGTCGCACTGGCAATCTCGGTCGGGCTGCGAGGCATGCGATCGCCAACCTGACCCGCTTCAACGAGGATGCGCTGGGTCAACTCGCGCACGCGGGCGGAGTCGAAGTCCACCAATCGCTCGGCGTCCATCGCCGCCGGCGGGGCGCCGCCCAACGACCGCGACCCGGGCAGGCCCGACAGCACCGTGTAGCTCTGCGACTTGGCCGTGTCCTCCAGGCGAAGCGTGCCGTGCTCACGGTGCAGCACGAACTCAAGCGGCTCGGCGAACTCCCAGAGGAACGGTTCCTGGATCGCAAACAGCACCGATCCGCGGCCCGGTGGCTCGCGCAGCGAGATCTCCTGGCGGATCACCGCACGAGACTGGACCGCACCGGTCGGAAGCGACAGTTCCGGGCCGGTCTCCATCCGCTGGTAGCCGTCGCGCTGGCGGCGGGCCCGGGTCCAGCGGCCGTCGTCGTACCGATCAAGCACCGCGCCACGCAGGTAGTACACTCGCCCGGCGCCACCCATGTTGCCGCCGCTGCGATCGGTAACCCGCATGTCCAGGACCTTCTCCTGGCTTTCGGAGATCAGCCCGGCCCGGCCGAGTTCCACCGTCTCGGTATACCCCGTGACCGAGCCGCGCTCGCCGCCCAGGTCGCCCAGGAAGCTGGGCGCCAGGCCACGGGGAACCAGCACGAATACCGCCGCCGCGATGAGCGATGCCGAAATAGTCAGGACACCGGTCATGCGCCGCAGGCCCCGGGCCATCGCGCCGCCCGTGCGCGCACGCCGCCGGCTCACGCCGATCGACTCCTGGTACGACTCGACGCGTTCCTCGGTGGCGACGACCTGCTGCACCAGCGCGGCCCACACCAGCAACGGGCAGAACACCAGCAGCGTCACGCCCACGCTCAGCTTCAGGCTGGTCAGGATCGCCCCGAACACCAGAAAGACCGAGAGCGCCAGTACCTCGGCCGCGTCGCGGGCCGTTCGCCGGTCGAACAGCTTGATCACCAGCAGCGATGCGAGCATCTCCG
The DNA here is from genome assembly GCA_040221175.1 of Phycisphaerales bacterium. Classification (NCBI taxonomy): domain Bacteria; kingdom Pseudomonadati; phylum Planctomycetota; class Phycisphaerae; order Phycisphaerales; species Phycisphaerales bacterium. Next base: position 1,073,176 of record JAVJVK010000004.1, on the reverse strand, counting down.
CAATGCGCTCCACGTTGAACTGCCCGTCCAGCGACGCCAGCCCCAGGCCCAACGCAACGACGATCAGCAGAACCGCGTTGATCATCAACCGTGGCACGCTCGACGCCCATGGCTGGTGCGCCGCCCACCAGCACAGCCAGGCGCTGGGCATGCCCAAGATCGCGACCATCAAAGATTCGGCCGCGATGGCATAGATCCCGATGGCCAGCAGGGCCGTCCAGATCAACGCCAGTCGCAGGGAACGCTCGAGGGTCATGGGACTCGGTCAGCCTGTTCGGTTGGGTTCCTTGTCCGGTTCGGCCCGCAAGCGGGGCAGGTCTTCGCCGCTCAGCGTGTGCACGCCCCCGCCGGCCGGACCCCGCGTCAGCGTAAGCACCACCGACCCAAAGCGGGCCGTCGGCTTCGCCCCGCCGCGCGGCTCGCTGGCCGAAAACCCGTAGGAACCCAGTCGCCGCAGCAGCCCGGCCCGACCCGCGGGCGTGGTGACCGAGCCGCTGGACATCCCCACGCTGGGGATGCTCAGCCGGACCGCGATCGCCCGCCGGCCCGCCTCGACGATGAGCGAAGCGGCCAGGCTCAGCAGTTGTTCCGCGCGCGGATCCCGCCGCTTGGCCAGTTCGGGCTCCAGGTCCAGGTGTAGCACGAGTCGCCGCGGCGCCCGCGCCGATCGCTGCATCACGACCAGCGTGTCGCTGCGGGCCGAAAGCCGCCAACTCACGTCGCGCACGCGGTCGCCCACGCGGTACTCGCGCACGCCGAAGAAGTCCTCGCCCGCCCCCGGGCTGGCGATCGCTTCGGTGCCGTCGTGGGCCGGTTCCAGGATCGTCTCGACCACGTCGCTGCGCAGGCGATGCACCGCCGGCGTGGCCAGGGCGGGCTGGGTCAGGTCAAACGTCACGCTCTTTCGCGCCACGCCGAAGGGAAAGGTGGTGCTGACCCGCACGCGTGACAGTTCGAACGGTCCGCGTCGCTCCACGAGCGCGCTCGTCTCGCAGCGAACCGTGCGCCGCGGCGGCACCCGCCCGATGCTGGCCACGGGTCGGCCCACCAGCACGCCGTCGCTGCGAGAGACACCCTTGGGAGGAAGCTCTTCTACCAGCAGCGCGTAGGCGGGCATCAATCGATTGCGGTTGCGCACGCGGTATCGAAGTTGGAACGGCCGGCCGACCTGTGCTTCGGGCACCGGCTCACGCTCGATGGCCACGCCCATCAGCGAGGCGCCGCTGACGAAGCCCGAGGCGAGCAAGCCCCCGATCGCCAGCCCCAGCGCCCAGAACAGAAGATTGTTCTGGCTGTTGATCGCCCCCAGCAGCACGAACGCCGTCACGATGACGTAGGCCACGCCCGGCAGGTGCAGGTGGTAACGCCGCGTGGGGCGGGCTGGCTTGGCGCGCGTGCTGCTCAGCCGGACGTCTCCGAGTCGGCATCGGGCGACGCCGTGTCCGAGCGCGTCGCGTCCGAACGCTGGACCATCGTGATGTACAGCGAGCGATAGAAGCTGCGCAGCGGCACGGTCTTATCGATGCGGGCGTAGCCGTCGGCCTCGACGATCACCCGGACGGTGCCGCGCGCCATCTGGTCACCGCTGGTGGGCACGCTGAAGCGTCCCTCCTCGTCGGTGGTGGTGTCCACCAGCGTCCGTCCGTTGCCCGTCAGGCTGACGCGTACGTGGGCATCGGGAATGCCAACCTGGTCCAGCCGCGTGTCGTCGCGGTCGATGACGGCCACCACGCCCAAGGGCCCGGGAATCACCACGCCCTCCAGCCGGGGGGTCTGGCATCCAGGCAGCACGATGGCGGTCAATGCCAGAAGGCTCAGCAGCAGCACGCGGGCTCGCATTGTCATGATTGGTCTCCTTCGTGGAGGTGGGTGGGTCGCGTCCGTGCGAAGTTCACGATTCAGCGTGCCGGGAGACGCCGCCAGCACCGGGAAGGTCCTTCAGGCTCGCAAGGCCGAACAACTCAAGGAACTGCGGCGTCGTGCCATACAGGATCGGGCGGCCGACTTCCTCGGCTCTTCCCTTGATGGCGATGAGCTTGCGTTCCAGCAGGCTGCGAAGCACCTCGCCGCAGGCCACGCCGCGGATCGCTTCAACCTGGGCTCGCGTCATCGGCTGGCGATAGGCGATGATCGAGAGCGTCTCGATGCTGGCCCGGCTGAGCTTCGTGCTCTGGCGATTCCGATCGAACGCGGCGACCACCGAGCCAAACTCGGGCGAGACCATGAGTCGGTATCCGCCGGCCAGGCGCTCGGCCCGGGCGGGGCGGCCCGCGGCTTCCAGGTCTTCGTTGAGCCGTGCGGCAAGCGCTTCGATCGTGTCCTTGGGCGTGCGCTTACCGGCAAACTCGGCCGCGCCATCGAGCAGCGACAGGGCCTCCCACAGCGCCTCGGCCGGAACGGCCCGGCCGGCCGCCAGCAGGATGGCCTCCAGGCCTGCCGCCAGCCCGTCAGGGGTCGGCTGATTCTCCCGTGCGTCGGCGGCGGCTTCGGTCTGGTCGGCGGCGGTGCTCACGGGACGATGCTAGGCGGATGCGGTTTGTTCCTGCCCTCCAGGCTACCACGCGTCGCTACAGGCCATCAATCGCTATCGTCCCGATCATGGGGACCCCAAACGAAGCCCTCGCCACGCTGCCCAGCCGCCAACATGGCTACGACGGGCTTTCAAGGCTCGACGAGGCCACGCTGTACCGGCGGCGTGAAGGCGTGTTCCTGGTGCTGGCCGGGCTGTTCCTGGCCTCGCTGGCCATGCTAAACATCCTGGGCATCAGCCGGTTCATTAAGCTGGGCGAGGCGACGGTGGGCAGCGGCCCGGACGCCCTCACCCTTACCTTCGCCGTGGCGGTGGGCGTCTTGCCCTACCCCATCACCTTCCTGTGCACCGACTTTATCAGCGAGCTCTATGGCCGCCGGCGCGCCAACGCGGTGGTGTGGATGGGGCTGGTCGTCAACGCGTGGGTCGTCTTCGTGCTGTGGTTCGGCGGAGTGTTGCCGGGCTTCGAACCGGTCGATCCGCAGACCGGAGAACTGATTGCCGACGCCGCGGGGCGTGTCCCGGTCTTCTTCGAGATCCGCTCGCTGGCCTTCGCGGCCGTGCTGGCCTCCATGGTGGCCTACTTGGTAGCTCAGCTCGTGGACGTCCAGGTCTTCCACTTCTGGAAGCGATTGACCAACGGCCGGCACCTGTGGCTGCGAAACAACGGCAGCACACTGGTGAGCCAATTGGTCGACACCGTGGCGGTCATCCTGATTACGTACTACATTGCCGGCGGGCTGCCCGTCGACGAGACCGATCCCATCGCGCCCCAGTTGTTGCTGTTTATCGGTACTGGATACGCATTCAAGTTCGCCGCCGCGTTACTGGATACCGTGCCGTTCTATATTGGTTCCAGGTGGCTCGCGCGGTACCTGCGCCTGCCACCACCCCATGGTCCACCCTCCCCGCCACCGGCGGCCGCGGTGGAAGCCGGGGTCGGCTGAGGCTCGAATCGCTGGCCTGAGGAGATACGGATGCGTGCAATCGCCGCTTGTGTGCTGGGTCTGACAATCTGCGTGACGGCCCCACGGGCCATCGCCCAGGGAATGCTCCAAGCCCGTGACGTTTCGCCCAACGAAGAACTGCTCTACGACTACTTCGACGGGTTGCGTTTCGATCCAGCCGTCCCCACCCCCGAGGGCACGCTGGGCTACAAGGTGGGCGAGCGATTCACGCGGCACCACGACCGCGTGGAATATTGCCGAACACTGGCCAACGCCAGCGACCGCGTCCGCTTTGCCGAATACGGCCGCACCCATCAGGATCGGCCGCTGGTCATGCTGACGATTTCGAGCCCGTCGAACCTGGAGCGGCTCGACCAGATCCTCGCCGCCAACGCTGAGCTGCGCGATGCGGAGAACCTGAGCGCCGCGCGACGCGACGAGATCATCGAGAACAACCCAGCCGTCATCTGGTACAGCTTCGGCGTGCACGGCAACGAGGCAAGCTGCGGCGAGATCTCGATGCAGTTCGCCTACACCCTGGCCGCGGCAACCAACGACGAAGTTGCCGACATTCTCGACACGTGCGTCATCGTCGTTGATCCGCAGGTCAACCCCGACGGCCAGAGCCGCTACGTCGCGTGGTACGAGAACGCCATGGGCATCGCGCCCGATCCCAACCCCGACGCGTTCGAGCACGACGAGCCCTGGCCCAGCGGCCGGAGCAACCATTACCTGTTCGACCTCAATCGAGACCTGGTGTGGGGCGTGCATCCCGAGAGCCGTGCCCGGCTGGCCGCCATGCGCCGCTACCTTCCCCAGCTCCACCTTGACTACCACGAGCAGGGACACACCAGCCCCTACTTCTTCGGCGAGGGCGATACGCCCTACAACCAGAACATTCCCCAGGAAACCAAGGACTGGATCGCCCTGTACGGTCGGGCGAACGCGAAGGCATACGACGAGCGCGGCATCGTGTACGCCACGCGCGAGCGCTTTGACTACCTCTACCCCGGCTACGGCAAGGTGCTGCCGGTGTATCACGGCGCCATCGGCCTGCTGCTCGAGAAGGCCGGCCACGGGCGCGCCGGGCTGAGCATCCGCGTGAGCGACCAGTACGTCTTGACCCTCGCCGAGCGCGTCCGTGACCACTTCGTCACGGCGATGAACTACGCGGAGACCACCGCCGCCAATCGCAAGGCCCAGCTCGAGCGCTTTGCCAGGTTCTGGGAAGAGGCAAGCCAGGGCGCTGGCCCCGGCCCCAAGTCATTTGCGATCTCGACCAGCAACGACCCGGCGGTGCTGAAGAAGGTCTGGGACTTCTGCCTGATGCACGGCATCGAGGTGCAGCAACTCACCGAATCCGCGACCACCAGTTCGTTTGCGACCTACGACACCGGCGAGACCATCGACGGGCTTGAGTTGCCCGAAGGATCTTGGATCATTGATGCCCGCCAGCCGATGTCCGCGCTCGTGCGCACCATGTTCGAGCGCGTGACCGACGTTGAGAATCCCGACACGTACGACATCACCGCCTGGAGCCTGCCCATCAGCTTCGGCGTCAACGCATGGTGGAGCGACGCGTACCTCGATGCCAGCACCGAGCCGCTCACGCGGTACGCGCCGCCCACGGCGAGGCTCACCGGCAGCGGAGGGGTCGCGCTGCTCATCGATTCGAGCCACCACAACTTTCCCGTCGCCGTGGGCCACGCCGTCGAGCACGACATCTTCTGCCGCGTGCTTGGCGACGCCGTCGAGGTCGACGGCAAGTCCTTCGCCAAGGGCAGCCTGCTGGTGCACCTCATCCGCAACCCGGACCGCGACCTGGAGGCGTTCGTGCGCGACGTGCTGGCCAGCGGCGTCAGCGTGCACCGTGCCAGCGAGGGCTTCACGCAGAGCGGCCCGATGCTGGGCAACAACGCCAACCCCATCATGCGGCTGCCCAAGGTGCTGCTGGCCACCGGTCCCAGCGTGAACAGCCTGAGCGCAGGCCAGCACTGGCACATGCTCGACATTGCGTTCCCCTTCCCATACACGCGCGTCGACGCGGGTGATCTGGGCCGCATCGATCTCAGCGATTACAGCGTCATCGTGCTTCCCTCGATGGGCGGGCTGTCGGGCAGCGCCGCCGAGAACATCAACGGCTGGCTGCGGCGAGGCGGGGCCGTGGTGGCAAGCGACGGCGCCGCGGGCTGGGCCCTGCGAGAACTGGCCGGCGCCGAGCCCGACCGCGACGGGCGAGGTTCCGATGGAGAGCCCAAGGCCCACACCAAGACCTGGGCCGAGCGGGAAGACGACTCGGTCGCGCGCCGCGTCGCCGGCGCTATGGCGCTCACCCGGCTGGACACCAGCCACCCCCTCACCGCCGGCCTGCACGAGCACCAGGACTGGATGGGCGTGCTCGTCCGCGGCATGAGCAATCTGCCCATGCGAGACGACGCCTACGTGGTCGCTCGGTTCGACCAGGACCAGCCCATCATCTCCGGCCCCGTCAGCGAGCAGAACCAGGATCGCATGGCCGGCCAGCCCTTCATCATTCACCACCGCATGGGGGGCGGATCGGTCATCGTCTTCGCCGACGACGTCACGATCCGCGGCTTCCACCACGCGGGCATGCGGATGCTGATGAACGCGATCGTCTACGGGCCGACGCTGTCCAGGTTCTGAACGGCTTCCTCGCTTGCCGAGCGATTGATCGCCCGATAAATGGCGGTGGTGATGGCGCCCGGGTTCGCATGCTCGGTATTGGTCATCACCACCACGCCGTGGCGCTGCTCGGGGTAGAAGACCATTCGCGTGCGAGCCTTCTCCTGCGAGCCGTTGTGGGCGATGCGCAGGGTGTCGTTGGGGCGCGAGACGCTCAGCCCCAGCCCGTATCCGGTCGCCTCGCCTTGACGATCGACCCGGGGCGTCCACATGTCCAGGCTCGTTGCGTCGCTCACCAGTTCATGATTCATGAGCGCCGCGGCGAAGCGTGCAAGGTCGTGCACGTTCGAGATGAACCCGCCGCCGCCCAGCTTCCAGCTCACGTCGGTGTTGGTCGTCTTGAATACGTGCTCGCCGATCTTGCGATACCCCACGGCCCTGTTCGGTATGTCCAACCACTGGTAATCGGGTTGCAGCGTGGTCAGCCCCAGAGGCTCGCAGATGCGCTCCTGCACCTGCGCCCAGAACGTGCCCCTGCCCGCGCGCTCCACGACTGCGCTGGCCAGGATGTACGCGTGCGTGCTGTAGCTATACCGCTCGCCCGGCTGGCTCACCAGCGGCGACGGGGCGAACGTGTCAAGCGCCAGGATGACGCTCTCGAAGGGATGGTCGGTTTCGTAGTCGCGTGGCTGTCGCTCCACCGGCCCGTTGCGATAGTGCACGATGCCGCTCAGGTGGCTCAGCAACTGCTCGGTCGAGATAGGGGCGCCCTTGTCGGGAAACTCGGGTACGTACGCCCGCACGTCGGCCTCAAGATCCAGTTCGCCGGCCTCCACCAATTGCATCGCCGCGACGGCCGTCACGGGCTTTGAGATCGATGCCCAGCGGAACATCGTGTCGTCCGTGACAGCCACCTCGTTCTCGCGATCGGCCAGCCCGTAGCCCGCCGTGTAGACGATGCGTCCCTCGCGGATCACGCCGATGGCCACGCCGACGAGTTCCTGTCGCTCCATCTCCTCGCGCACGGCCTGGTCGACCGCGGCCTGCCACGGTGGAGCCTCGGCGATGGTGGCGGGCCGATCCTGCGCGAGGACGGCCGGCGAAAGCAGGCCCACGCACGAGGCGATGGCGATTGCAGCGAGCGTACGACGCATGGTTCAGTCCCCCGGTGTGTCCGAGCAAGCCTACCGCGGCCGGCGGCTCTCGGTCGTGATGCGTTGCTCCTCGATCCAGATCTGCGGGTTCACGCCGTCGCCGGTGTAGCGCAGCAGCTGCATCTGGAAGATGTACGAGACTTGCAAGTCCCGCCCCAACTCGGCAACGTCCTCGTAGATCTTCGCGTTGAGGATGTACGAGCGCTCGGGAAGCGTGCCGCGGGTCACGAGCGTCTCGAAGTCGCTGGGCGTATAGCCAACGGCCTGCCCGCTATTCACGAAGACCTGCATGATGCGGTTGGTCACGCGGTCGCGGTCGATGTTGATCTGGCTCGAGTTGTTCACGAAGCGGTTGACGGCAATGGCCGCCGGCTCACCCTCGTCGGTGATGTAATTCGACTGGATCAGGCTCTCGCTCAGCTCGGTGGCCACACGCTCGATGTCCTGCACGTTCAGGCCGTGCGTGGTGATCTCGGTACCCCGGGCCTGCTCACGCGGGCCATAGGCGTCGCTGCGGCAGGCGGGCAGTGCGGAAACGGCGGCAACGCCCGCCAGCGCGAAGAGTGTCTTGATGTGCATGAGTATGTCCTCGTGTTCTTGGGTGTGTCTCAGGGGGCGCCGATGATTTCCAGCTCGAAGTCGACCGCGCGCTCGTTGGGCGCCACCGCGCTGATGCGCGCACGCTCGCCCGACAGCAGCGCCCGGTCGCGGAAGCCGTCCATGGCAGAATCGACCGCGAAGCCCTCCGCGTCGAACCACTCGAAGCGATAGCGAATGGCCATCCGCTGCCGCGTGGCATTGAACAATTCGGCCTCGACCTTCTTGAAGCCGTTGGGCGCCGTGCCCTCGATCAGGCCGATCAGTTGCACGGCCCTGGCAAGGTCCTTGTCCCAGATCAGCCGGGCGTCCTCGATCTGCTGCGGCTTGCCTTCACGTTCGGCTTCCTGCGTGGTGTTCACGCGCGGCTGCCATCGCGAGCAGCCCGCGGCCAGCACGGCGCCCGCCACGCACGCGGCCAGCAGGGCTCTGTTTCTCATTCTCTTGCACGTCATGCCAGATGCTCCCTTCCAGATTCTTACGGTGATTGCGTCGGCTCGAACGTCCATGGTTCGGGCTCCAGGTTGGTGGTTGTGATGAGCACGGGCGCGCCCGGACGCACCGAGCGCACCGTGATGAGGGTGATGCCCTCGGGTTCGACCGCAACCGAGTAGCGTCGCCCGCCCACGTCGAGCGAAACGCGGCCATCACTTGGCGCATCGAGCCGGACGTACTCCACGTGCTTGGGCAGGGTCGCCCACGTCCGCAGGTCGGCCTCGTTGGTCGATGCCGCCCAGATCGCGCCGCCGATCATGGTCAGGATGCGGATGATCGGGTCGGAGCGCCGTGTCGCCGCGTACAGCCCCGCCTGCACGCCCACCTTGAACGCCGCCGCCGCGATCATCCGAGTCTGCAAGCCCGGCAACTGCTCGTAGAACTCCGCCGCGACGATCCGGTCGACGTTCGCCAACTGCGACGACTGGTGCGTGCCCTCGGGCGTGCTGGCCAGCAGGGTCGGAACGTACGTGCCGTCGAATACGATGTAGGGCGCCGCGATCGGGACGATCTGCGCGACGTCCGTCACCACGAAGATCGGGATCGAGATCCGCGTCTGCTCGCGGAATGGCGCCAGCCCCGTCTCGAAGAACACGTACACAAGCTCCGGACGCTCGGCCTCGCCCTGCGCCAGGCGATCGGCAAGGTCCAGGTCCTGCAGGACGTACGGATTGTCGGGCGCCATGCCCGCCACGCGGCGGAGCAGGTTCCGGGCGACGTCGTAGTCGGCCGCGCTCTCGGCCACGCCCATGAGGTACACCGCACGCAGCATGTCGACGTACGGATTCGCGAACTCGGCGTAGGCCTCGTATTGTGAAAGATCGCCGTACTTCTCCCGTGTGACCTCCTCGAAGCGGGGATCGCCGGCAATGCGATCGAACGAACCCACGCGACGTCGTGCCGCGGCCTGTTCCTCGCGTACGCGTTCGGCTCGGTTGCGGCTCTCGACGATGGCGTACGTCTGCCAGCGGTCGGCCCGCACGAAGTGCTGCCGGGCGTCTTCGATCTCGCCCATCGCCAGCGAGTTCAATGCTCGATACGCCGCCACGAACTGGCGGTCATAGAAGAAACCCTCGTACGCAATGCGGTCCGGCGTGCGCGCCATCGCGGAGATCCGCTCGCTCGCGCTGATGCCCGGGTCCTCATCCAGTTCGGCCATCTTCGCCTCGGCCATCGCGAAGGCCCGATCGCTCTCGGCGAAACGCCCGACCATCCGCGCCATCGAGCCGTGCTCGATGTGGGCGATCACCGTCTGGGGTGTGCCGCCGTCGTGCCGCCGGGCATATGCGCGAATTTCCTCGACCGCCGCGTCGAAGTTGCCCTGCCGAAACGTCTGCTGGATCGGCCGAAGCTCGCTGGCGCACCCACCCAGCATCCAGGCCAGGCTGGCGCACAGGAGACTTGGGATGGTCCGTCGAAGGGCGCGCATGGGTATTTGCTAGTAATCACTATACTCGGAATCGAAGCGTCGAGTTTACGAGTGGGTCGCCAGCCAGAGCAACGCCATCGCCCCCAGCAGTCCCGCACGCAGATCGATCGCGGTGCGAAGGGCTGGCGAGAGCGTCAGAATGATCGCAGTAAGTGGTAGCCCGTATGCAAAAAGCCCGCCCGTCCCGGTTCCGAGAACCAGCCAGAGGACGACGGCCATGCCGTGGACGCCCAGGCCGACGGTGCGGGCCCAGCGCCGGCCGGCCCACACCGACACCGTGCGCGTGCCGAAGGTCGCGTCCGCGGGCGTGTCGTCGATGTCGCTGAGCATCGCGTCGGCCGTCACCAGCAGCGCAACCACGGCCAGTGCGATCCAAAGCTCCTCGTGCGATGGCAGCGCCGCCCACAGCACGCAGCCAATGAGCGTGGCGTATGCAAGCCCCGTCAGCGCGTTCTTGATGACAAGCACGTCCTTGGGGCGCAGGCGACGGCTGTCGCTCGCCCGGGCGCCATAGGCAAGCACCGATGCGGCGCCCACGGGCACGAGCAGCACAAGCCACGGCTCGATGATCAGCGCCAGCACGCTCGCCATGATGCCCGCCTCGATCGCCGCGAGGTTGAGCCCGAGCCGATGTCGCACGACCCACGCGTCGCGCGCCGCGTCGGCCATGCGGTCGGCCGGGTCGTGCCATCGCAGCAGCGGCTTCGCTCGGTCCAGCAGGTGCGCCATCCACGCGATCGACGTGATCAGCCCGATGGCCAGGAATTGCTCGTACGCGACCGCCACGCCCGACATCGCCACTGTGCCGGCCGCCATGCCCGCCGCATACACCGCCGATGGCACGCACGCGTACTCCAGCCGGGCCAGCGTCGACGGGGCGGGTCGCTCGATGCCTCAGCCCTCCGGCTCGGTCATGCTCCGCGCGTCCAGCAGCTTGTCGAGTTCGGCCTTGGGCAGCACGTTCTTTTCGGTGGCGATCTCACGCACGGTCTTGCCGCTGGCAAAGGCCTCCTTGGCGATGGCGGCGGCCTGGTCGTAGCCGATGACGGGGGCCAGGCTGGTGCACATGGCCAGGCTGCCCTCGATCAGCGCCGCGCACCGTTCCTCGTCGGGCTCGAGGCCCTCGACCAGCTTCTCGCGGAATGCGTCGCTGCTGTTGGCCAGCAACTCGATCGACTCGAGCACGTTGGCGGCCATCATCGGCATCGCAACATTGAGGTCCAGCAGGCTCCCCACGCCGCCGAGCCCGCCGGTCGCGACGGCCGCGTCGTTGCCGATGACCTGGCAGCAGACCATCACCACGGCCTCGCAGATCACCGGGTTCACCTTGCCGGGCATGATGCTCGATCCCGGCTGCACGGCCGGCAGCTTCAGCTCGCCGATGCCGCAGCGCGGCCCGCTGCCCAACCAGCGCACGTCGTTGGCGATCTTGCTCATGCTGACCGCGATCGTGCGCAAGTGGCCGCTGGTCTCGACGAGCGCGTCCTTGGCGTGCTGGGCCTCGAAGTGGTTCTCGGCCTCGCGGAAGGGGCAGCCGGTGGCCTTGCTCAGCTCCTTCGCCACGAGCGAGCCGAAGCGCGTGTGGGTGTTGATGCCCGTGCCCACGGCCGTGCCGCCCAGGGGAAGCTCGGCGAGCGTCTCGAGCGCGCGCTCCAGGCGCGTGATGCCCTGGCGCACCTGGCGGGCATAGCCGCTGAATTCCTGGCCCAGGCGGATTGGCGTGGCGTCCTGCAGGTGCGTGCGGCCGATCTTGACCACGTTGTCCCAGGCCTTGGCCTTCTTCTCGAGCGCACTCGCCAATCGGTCGAGCGCAGGCAGCAGGTCGTTCTTGATCGCCACCGCGGCGGCCACGTGCATGGCGGTGGGGAAGGTGTCGTTGGACGACTGCCCGTAGTTGGCGTGGTCGTTGGGGTGCACGCCGCCGGCGTCGAGGTAGGCCTGGTCCTTCGAGCTGCCGATGGGCGCGCCGCGCTCCAGGCACACCAGGTTGGCGATCACCTCGTTGGCGTTCATGTTGGTGCTGGTGCCGCTGCCGGTCTGGAAGATGTCCACCGGGAAGTGGCGCTCCAGCCCGCCGTGGTCCTTCAAGCCGCTCGTGATGGCCTCGCAGGCGCGCTCGATGGCGGCGGCGCGGTCCTGGTCGACCAGCCCCAGTTCCGCGTTGGAGCGCGCACAGGCCGCCTTGAGCACCCCGTAGGCCCGCACGATCGCCATGGGCACCGGCCGGCCGCTGATGGGGAAGTTCAGCACGGCCCGCTGCGTGCTGGCGCCGTAGAGCACATCTGCGGGCACCTCCATCGTGCCCATGGAGTCCTTCTCGGTGCGGGTCTTGCTGGCGGTCATCGTGCTCGATGCGGTCATGGAAGCTCCTGCGGGCGTGCTCGGGGGGTGATCGGCCAGGGAAAGGGGTTGCCCGGCATCGTATGGACGCCCGGCGGCCCGGTCGGGTCCCACGCAACCCGCCACCGGCCGGCCCGTACAGTCTGGCAGATGCGCCGCGGCCCCGCCGCGCCGCCGCAACGCCCAGACCCACAGGGGGCCTTTCCATGATCCGAATGACACACCTGGCCGCCGCCGCGGCCGGCCTGGCGCTGGCCAGCGGCGTCCTTGCCCAGAGCGTGCTGCGCCAGGGCGAGAGCCGCGACTGGACCGTCCGCTTCCGCGCCAACATCCGCGCCTGGCAGGATGCGGGCAACCAGGGCCAGAACCGGGGCGCCTCCTACGACACGTGGGAGTTCGAGCAGGCCACCGTCGTCGTGCCGATGCTCGAGCGCACCAGCATCCACCGCGTGCACGAGAACACCATCGAGATGGCCGTCCGCGTCAACGATCGCGACGCCACCCCCGCGCGCACCGACCCGTACGTTCGGCTGAACAACAAGCACGCCGGCTCGCGCTACCTGGGCTGGGCCATCGCCAAGGGCACGGCCCGCGACATCGAGGTCGTGTCCACCATGGCCATGACCTCCTACGACGTCACCGTCGACGACCAGCGCGCCATGGCCGTCGAGTGGCCCGCGGGCGACTGGCCCGAGGACGCCCTGAGCGCGCTCGACCCGCAGGTGGGCATCGAGCTGGGCCTGGACGGCGAGCCCTACGAGGGTCTCGACCGCGTCGCGCGCTCCATGGATAACGTCATCCAACGATTGGGCGCGAGTCCCAAGGACGTGCCGCCCTACCTCCTGGCAAAGTACCTCACCGGCGCCGTCTGGGGCCACATCCGCTCGCGTTCGGGCGACGGCCTGAACACGGCGCGCACGGGCGAGATCGAGGGCATCGAGATCCACGGCGTGCCGACGACGTTCGTGCGCCGTCGCGGCAACCAGTTCGACACGTGCGCGCTGCTCGTGTACGCGATGCGGCGGGCGGGCCTGCCCGCGCGCATGGTCATCGGCATCATCGCCGACGCGAGGGCCGACGACGAGGAGGTGCTGACCCAGCGCAACAACCGCGAGGGCGAGATGATCGCCTGGGTCGAGTTCGCCCTGGTCGAGAACGGCCGGACGACGTGGATCCCCATCGACCTCAACGGCATGATGACCTCGTCCAGCCGGGCGCCGGACATCTCCGACCTCGAGGTGCTCCGCAAGCCGTGGGACCGCTTTGGCACCATCGACGACACGCGCTACTGGGCGCCCTTCGCCCACCACGTGCATCCGCCGCTGACGGTCAAGGCGTACAACTCGCCGGGCTTCTGGGGCATCTTCGCCGAGCCGGCCGAGCCCAGCCGGGCCGAGCAGATGATCCTCTTCGACGTGACGAGCACGCCCAAGACGGCCGAATCGCGCCGAGAGAGCCCCGGCCAGGGCGGCGGAGAGGACGCCCCGCGTCGCCGCCGGCGCTGAGCCGGGCCCGTCCGCCCGCGTTGGCCCGTACGCTCGCGGCATGGAACTGACGCCCCAAGACCTGCCCGCCAGCGACCGCTACAAGCTGCTCATCGGGATGATCGTGCCCAGGCCCATCGCCTTCGTCTCGACCATCTCCGCCGACGGCCGCACGAACCTGGCGCCCTTCAGCTTCTTCTGCGGCGTGGGCAGCGAGCCCATGATGCTCGCCTTCTGCCCGGCCAGCGACGCGGCCGGCGAGGACAAGGACACCCTGCGCAACGCCAGGCTCGAGGAAGACGGCGGCACGGGCGAGTTCGTCGTCAACGTCGTGACCGAGGCCATCGCAAGGCAGGTCGCCGCGTGCGCCGAGCCCTTGCCGCACGGCCAGAGCGAGTTCGACCTCAGCGGCCTCACGCCCATCGCCAGCAGCGTCGTCAAGCCGCCCAGGGTCGCCGAGTGCCCGGCGGCCTTCGAGTGCGTCACCCGGCAGGTCATCCGCACCAACCCCGGCGTTGCCTCCAGCGGAAACCTCGTCCTGGGCGAGGTCGTCCGCGTGCACGCCGCCGAGGGCCTGGTCAACGAGCGGCGCCACACCGACCCGGCGAAGCTCGCCGCCTTCGGCCGCATGGGCGGGCCCAGCTACTGCACGACCAGGGACCGCTTCGACCTGCCGTGGGGCCGCAAGGCCCTCGAGTAGCCTGCGTCAGTGATTCCGCAGGGCGTCGATCAGCTCGTCCTTGGTCATGTCGCTGCGGCCCTCGATGCCGACCTCCTGGGCGCGCTCGTAGAGCTCGTCCTTGGTCCAATCCTCGTAGGGCGGGTGCTTGCCGCCCTTTTCGCCGGGGTTGTCGGCGTTGGCGATGCGGGCGGCCTTTTCCTTGCTCATCCCCTCGCGGCGGAGGGCCTCGTACTTCTCATCGTCCTTGACGCTCGGTCCGTGGTCTTCGGTCTTGTTCTTGGGATAGGGCATGGCGCGGGTCCTCCGGGGTTCTTCCCGAAGCTTCGCCCGGCCCCATGAACCGGCGATGAGCCGCGCATGAATCGCCGGTCAGCCGCCCTCGTCCCCGTCCTCATCGTCCCCCTCGAGCATCCACAGCCCGTGCTCGATGCCCCCCAGGATGTAGATCGCGATGACGCCCTGGCCGGGGATGGCCATGCGGTCGATGGCGATCTGGGCCCCCGCATCGCGGGCGGCTTGCACGGCGGCGTCCAGGTCGTCGACCAGCACGTAGGGCCGCACCACCGGGCCCTCGCCCGGGGCCATGATGGGGCGCACGCCCACGCGGCCACCCCCGGCGAGCGGGGCGGTTCGGGCCAGGCCAAGCTCGGCGACGGGCTCGCCAAAGCGCAGGCCCTGGGTCTGGCCCAGCAGGGCGCAGGTCTCGGCGACGTCGGGCGTGACGATCTCCAGGTAGTGCACTCGCGCGGCCGGCTCGGCGCGGGCGTCGGGGTCGGCGGTGGTGGCGCAGGCGGTAAGGAGCGAGAGCGGCAGGACGGCCGCGAGCGCGGCGGCAACGGGTCGGGTGCGTGCGTGCATGATGAGATTCCCCCTGGGTTCGGCGCACGGTAGGGCCCCGATCGAGCCGGGTCGGGGCCGGCCCGCTCCGGGCGCACGCGCACGCCCCCGGGGCGGACGGGCGTCCACGCCGGGGGCGGGCGGTACGTTGGCGAACCTCGAGCGAAGCGCCCCTCAGGCGGCGTCCTCGCCGGTCATGATGACCTCGGCGGAGTTGCCCGCGCCGAAGGCCACCACGAAGTACGCCGGCTCGCCCCGGTTGATGGTGCGAAAGCCCACGATCCGGTAGGTCACCGTGCCGGTGCCGTTGGGGATCGTGTCGTCGACGAACCTGCGTTCGCCGGCGTTCATGATGAAGTTAAACGGTGCGCCCTGGCCGCTGCCGTCGCGGCGGCGGACCTCGTAGCTCACCGCGTTGGTCCCCTCGTTGTCGCACTCGAAGGAGACCTCGAGGGCCCCGCCCTGGATCAGGCGGGTCTCAAACTTGTAGGGCACGCCGGGGGGCGGCGCGGGCGCCGGGTCGGCGGGCGCGGGGATCTGGGCCAGGGTGTAGACCGCCTGGGGGTTGTCGCTGCCCTGGGCGAAGCTGCGGACGATGCCCACGCTCTGGCTGGCGTAGTCGCGCATGGCCTTGGCCTTGGCGTGGTAGTCCTCGTAGGCGGCCTTCTTGTCCGCGTCGAGCTGGCGCGCGTTGGCCAGGGCCGCGGCGGCCAGGTCCTTGCGCTGGGTCAGCTCCAGGATGCGGGCCGCGTCCAGGCCGATCTCGGTGGGGTCGGCCGGCCAGTTGGCCAGGTGGTCGGTGGTCCAGTCGATGGCGTCGGGGTAACTCTTGGGCACGGTGCTCATTGGGCACCTCCGTTCGTGGTGGTCCGCGGGGCGGACGCGATGCGGCGGCGGGCGGCGGCCGGCGTGCGCCGGGCGGGGCCCTGTGCCTGGGTGCGGGCGGCGAAGGACGCTCGTTCGTGTGTCTGCCAATCCATCGGGATTCGCTCCACGTCGGCCGGCCGGGGTCCGTCCCGAGCCGGTGGGGTCAGGATCGCGTGGGCCGCCGGGCCAACGCGGCCCGGCCGAAAACCCCCGATCCACGAGGGTCATCGAGCCGTCCGAGAAGGCACTTCAGTCCAAGTCCGGAAAACCGACAGAAAAACTTCGGTGGTTCTCGGACGCTGCGGTGCGGGCGTCCGGGGCCGGTGCGGGGGCGGGCTTGTTCGGGTGTCGGGGCCCGGAATCGGCCCGCACGGCCAATGAGGCCGGGCCTACGGCATCGACACCCCAACAGCAACCGTCGATGTCCGCGGGGCAATCGACGGTTGCCGGGCGGAGATCGCCGGTTGCCGGGGGGAGATCGATGGTTGCCGCGAGAAGATCGGAGGTTGCCGGGGGAAGAACGTCGGTTGCCGCGAGGAGATCGGAGGTTGCCGGGGGGAGAGCTTCGGTTGCCGGGGGGCGATCGGCGGTTGCTGCGGGGCGATCGGCGACGGCCGGGGGGACGGTCGATCTGTCCGGGGGGCGAGCGGCACGCTCCGCGTGGAGATCGGCCATGGCCCCCGCGCCATGGCCGATGGCGGCGGCGTGCGGGCGCTACTCGTTCTGGAGCCGTCGCAGCCGCCCGTGGCCCCACCACCAGAACACCTGGCCGAGGATCGCGCAGGGCGGCGCGATGAACGGCATGCCCCATTGAAAGATGCGCAAGTAGTCGCCGCGGTCGGCGTACCTGGAGCCTGACGAGGTGCGGGCGGTGTCCTTGGGCAGGCGGCCCTCTACGGCGGCCTGCTCGTAATGGGGCTGGACGCGGGGCGAATAGTGCGCGGCGTGCTCGGCGAGGACGGCTCCCGCACTAGGCAGGCTGCACACCAGGAACGCGAGCGAGAACGCAAGGGCGCGCCGCCGCGTGGCGTGCATCCGGATGATGAAGCGGCTGAAGGCGTCGGTGTCACGCCGCAAGCTGCCCCAGTAGAAGCAGGTGCAGCACGCCGCGGCGAAGAACGGAAGGAGGAGAACGAGGTACAAGCCCTCAGCGCGGCGGACCCACGCCGCCTCGTCGACGCTCAGCGAGAAGACCCAGATGGCGAACTCTTCGGCCAGGTGGTACACGGGGGAGGGTAGGGGTTGTCCGCGGACGCGGCCGATCGCCGACTGCCGGATGCCGATTGCCGCCCCCCGCCCTACCCTGCCGCTCCCGACGGCGCCTTGCCCCCGATACCCCGTCACGGAGTGACCCAGATGAAGATCCACGAGTACCAGGCCCGCGACATCCTCAGCAAGGCGGGCGTGCCCGTGCCCCCGGCGGTCGTGATCGAGGACGCGGGGCGGGCGGCGGCCGTGTTCGACGAGGTGACCAAGGACATGGCCGGCGACAAGCTCGCCGTCGTCAAGGCCCAGGTGCACGCCGGCGGGCGCGGCAAGGCCGGGTTCGTCAAGCTCGTCAAGACCGCCCAGGAGGCCACCGAGGCGGCCGAGTTCATGCTCAGCAACAAGATGGTCAGCGTCCAGACGGGCCCCGAGGGGCTCGAGGTGACCAAGCTCTTGATGGCCGCGGGCGTGGACATTGCGCATGAGTACTACCTGGCCATCACCACCGACCGCAAGACCCGCCAGCACGTGCTCATCGCCAGCAGCGAGGGCGGCGTCGAGATCGAGAAGGTCGCCGAGGAGAACCCGGGCGCGATCGTGCGGGAGCGCCTGCACCCGCTGATCGGCCTGCAGCCCTACCAGGCCCGCAAGGTGGCGTTTGCGCTTGGCTTCAAGGGCAAGCTGGTGAACCAGGCCGTCAAGGCGATGATGGCCCTGGCCAAGACCTTCCTCGAGAAGGACTGCTCGATCGCCGAGATTAACCCCTTGATCGTCACTCCGCCCAGCGACGAGCACCCCGATGGCGAGCTCCTGGCCATCGACGCCAAGTTCAACTTCGACGACAACGCCCTGTTCCGCCACAAGGACCTCCAGGAGATGTTCGACCCCAGCGAGGAGAACAAGAGCGAGCTGCGGGCCCAGGAGGCCGGCCTCAGCTACATCGCCCTGGACGGCAACATCGGCTGCCTGGTCAACGGCGCCGGCCTGGCGATGGCGACGATGGACACGATCGCGCTCGAGGGCGGCACGCCGGCGAACTTCCTGGACGTGGGCGGCAGCGCCAGCGAGGAGGCCGTGACCGAGGCGTTCCGGATCATCCTGGACGACAAGGCCGTCAAGGGCGTCCTGGTCAACATCTTCGGCGGCATCATGGACTGCGCCGTGATTGCGCAAGGCATCGTCAACGCGGCGACGGAGATCGGCTTCGAGGTGCCCCTGGTCGTGCGTCTGGAGGGCACCAACGTGCAGGCGGGCCGCAAGATCCTCGAAGACGCCAGCGGCAAGCTGAGCACGCTGCAGGCCGCGACCGACCTGGGCGACGCGGCCAAGAAGGTTAGTGCGGCGGTCGGGGCGGCGGTGGCCTGAATGGCCGTGGAGCTCAAGGACGGCGTCGCCCCGGAGATCCGCACGCGCCTGGAGCTGGCCCTGGAGGCCGCCCGCGCGGCCGGGGGCGTGACGCTGCGCTCCTTCCAGAGCGGCGACCTGGGCACCCGGCGCAAGGACGACGGCAGCCCGGTGACCCGGGCCGACACCGAGGCCGAGCAGACCCTGCGGGCGGCGATCGAGGAAGCCTTCCCCGACGACGCCATCGTGGGCGAAGAGTTCGGCGAGACGCAGGGGCGCGGCGGGGGCGCCGGGGAAGGGACCGACGCCTTCCGCTGGGTGCTCGACCCCATCGACGGCACGGTCAGCTTCGTGCACGGCGTGCCCCTGTACGGCGTCCTGATCGGCATCTTCCAGGGCCAGTCGCCCGTGGCGGGGGTCATCCACATCCCCGCGCTCAGCGAGACGGTCTATGCCGCCCTCGACGGCGGCGCGTGGTGGATCCCCGGCCCCGGCCAGGACGCCCGGCCCGGCCGCCTGAGCACCATCGACCGTTTGGACGAGGCCATGGTGCTGACCACCGGGCTGGAGTATTTCGTGCAGATGGGCACCGAGGAGGTGTTCGGCAGGCTTAGCGAGCGGTGCGCGCGCATCCGCGGCTGGAGCGACTGCTACGCCCACGTGCTGCTGGCCACCGGCCGCTGCGAGGCGGTCGTCGAGCCGACGATCAAGATCTGGGACGTGGCCCCGCTGCCGGCCATCCTGGGCGAGCTTGGCGGCGTGGTCAGCGACTGGCACGGCGAGCACGACCTGATCAGCGGCCACGCCCTGGCCAGCAACGGCCGCGTGCACGGCGAACTGCTCGAGCTGGTCCGCGGCTCGGTCTTGCGGACCGATCGCGACGCCCCGCTCTAGCGGCTGGCTGGCTCATAGGATCATGCCATGGCCCCCGACAAGGACCAAGCCCGGGCGGAAGACGGCCAGGCCGAGCTGGAGCGCCGCGCGAAGCTGGCCGGCTGGCAGATCGCCCTGCTGATCGTCTCGGTGCTGGTGATGTTCGCCGGCGTGGCGCTGGGCATCACCGGTACGTTCTCGGGCGACGCCGTCCAGGCGGAACAGCAGCAGGCGCGCCAGGCCGAGGCGGCCCGTGGCGACGGGGCCCCCGCGTCGGGGTTCGTCGGCGGCACGGGCGACGTGACCATGCCCTTCCCCGTGCCCGGCCTGCCCGGCAGCACGCCCACACCCGAGGGTGCGCCCGGAGAGCCAACCGCGGGCGAGCAGCCCGAACAGGCGGAGCAGGCCCAGGCCGATCCGTGGTCGCCGGCGATCTTCCGCATGGGCTTTGGGTTCTTCGTGGGCTTTGCGATCGCCTACGCGTTCCGCGCGTTCGCCAAGTTCGCCGTCGTGTCGCTGGGCGTGTTCTTCCTCTTGCTCTTCGGCCTGCAATACGCCGGGCTGATCGAGGTGCAGTGGGGCGCCATGGCCGACCGCTACGACAGCGTCAAGGACTGGCTGGGCGCGCAGTTCGAGGGCTTTACGGCCTTCATCACCGGCGCGCTGCCCTCGGCCGGCGCGGCGGTGGCGGGCCTGGGC
The DNA here is from genome assembly GCA_040221175.1 of Phycisphaerales bacterium. Lineage (NCBI taxonomy): Bacteria > Pseudomonadati > Planctomycetota > Phycisphaerae > Phycisphaerales > Phycisphaerales bacterium. The sequence continues at coordinate 1,053,049 of JAVJVK010000004.1, read as the reverse complement.
CTGGGCTTCATGCGCAAGTAGGCCGGCCCGCGGCTAGGCGAGCGACTTGACGGCCGTCCGGCACAGCCCGAGCCCGACCAGGTGTGCAAAGCCGTGCAGGAAGTGGGCGTCGTCCTCGTCGAAGGCGTCGATTTCCGGGCTGTCGGCCTCGAGCACGCCCCAGCGATCGGTGCGCGTGCGGATGATGACGTTGATGGCCGAGCGGATGCCGTGCTCTTCGAGCAGGTCGGGCATGCGGAAGTTGCGCTCCGTGGCCAGGTTGTTGCTCAGCACGGGGCGATCGGTCTTGAAGGCGTAGCCGGCCGGGGATGCCAGATCGGCGCCCAAGCGTGCGTTGCCGACGACGCCCTCGCGCCAGCCCACGCCCGCGCGGAGGAGGAAGTCGCCCTTCTTGCGATCGAACTGGAGGATCTTGGCTCGGTCGCACTGCAGGCCGTCGGCGGCGTAGCGCGCCGCGGCGTCGAGCACCTCGTCCAGGTCGTCGGTCTCCAGCGCGGCGCGCCCGAACTCGGCCAGGTTCTTCTGCCGATTCATGAGGGCGAACAACCGCCCGTGGACCTGATCGAGGTGTTCGAAAGGGTTATCCGACGGCCGTGCGATGCCCATGTGAAGCCTGCCTGAAAGGGTCGTGAAGCGTGCGTGCGTGATATGGTAACACCGCGTTCGGCCAAACGGCACCGGTCTTTCCCTATTGCCGTGGCGATGGCGGCGTGGCCCTATGGTTGCCACCAGCACCGGAGGACGCCGATGGCCGACGACGCGATCAACGATTCGCAGCGACCCGCACCAGAGCCCGATGGAGCGGGCGGCGGCGATCACCCAGAGCCGGTCACCGTGGCCCAGTACGCCACCGAGATCCAGGCCACGTTCGCCGCCAACATGCTGCGCGAGGCGGGCATCCGCTGCGAACTGCTGGGCGGCGCCAGTTCGGGCTTCAAGGCCGAGAGCCCCGGGTACGTGCGTCTGCTGGTTTCCCAGCGCGACGCGGCCCGGGCGCAGGAAATGCTGGAAGACTTCAACGCAGAGAAAGCGCCCGACGCCGAGGACGACTAAGCAAGACGGTCCGGGGTGACATAGACGAGAAAGGGAGCCCGCCGATGACAAAGTCCACCCCGCAGCGCGCCGCCGCGGCGATGCTCCTGGCCGCGCTGGCCAGCGCCCTTCCCGGCTGCCTGGCGTACGAGGTTCGCAACGAGCTCCGGCAGGCCAACGCGTCGCTGGAAGACATCAAGATCAAGCTCGATGGCGTCAACAGCGGGTTGCAAAAGCTTGAGCGCACCAACACGGTGCTCGCCGACCTCGACATGAAGCTCACGGCGCTCGAAACGACCAATGCGTCGCTTTCGAGCATCGATGCGCACCTCGCCTCGCTGCGAAAGACGCTCAACAGCATCGATAGCACGATCCCGTTCCTCAAGGTCAGCGGCGACGAAGAGGATGCCCTCGTCGAAACTGCCGAAGAAAAAGCAACGCGCGAAGCCGGCCAAACTCCTGCCAAAGAATCCCCCGCACAACAGCAGCCACAAGAGCCAGCGCCAAGCGAGCCTGAACCAGCCCAAGCCGATCCCAGGTAGCAGTCAGCCGCCGGGGATACGGACGGTGTCGAACTCGCGTCGGCTGGCAAGCTCTGCCGGCAGTTCGAGCATCCGCCGCCCGCGACGAACGCTCAGGATCACCGTGTCTCCTGGGAGGTAGCGTCCGACGACGCGATAGAGCTCGTTGATGTCGCGCGTGCCCTGGCCGTTGATGGCAACCAGCACGTCGCGCGGGCGCAGCCCCGCCTTTCGCCCGGGCGAGCCGCGGGCGATGCGCAGCACCGCAAGGCCCTCGCCCCGCTCGCCGTCTACGTCGATGCCCAGCGTGGCGGTGGGTGGATGGTGCTGCTCGGGCGCCACGGGCAGGCGTTCGATCCACCGCCGGAAGCTCAGTTCTATCTGATCGATCTTGGCCTCGAAGGTGCGTTCGAGGGCCTGGATGCCGGTGCGATCGCGTTCCCACGTGTCGACGTAATTGTCGTAGAAGGCCTCGAGCTTGCCGGCGGCCACGAGGTAGAGCATGACGGTCCGCGCGTGGCCGTAGTGCAGCAACTGGGACGTCCCGACGAACAGGTGGTCGGGGGTTTGGGCCAGTTGTTCGAGCGTCTTCAGCCCGTTGCCCCGGTGGGCCTTTCGGACGAGATTACTGCGCCATGAAGGTGTGAACGATGGCGTGCCATCGGGGTTGGGGTCGACGTCTTCGACAAGCGAGGCAAGGCCTTCCATGATCCACGAGGCGTGTCGCTGGCCCAGCAGGCTCTGGCTGCGGTAATGCAGGGCATGGAAGACCTCGTGGCGGAGCGTGGCGCCCAGGTCCTTACAGACCAGTTCCTTGCGGTCGTGGTCGTAGGTGCCGGCGATCTGCCGGGTGGCGCCGCGGGCCGAGGCGCCGTGCCTCTGGGCGGCCCATCGCGCAAAGTCGCCGTCGGTGGGAATGACCACGTTGACCCACGGCACTGAGGCGTCGTCGGCTTCGGAGAGGTTGTCGAACAGGTGCGCGACCGCCCACCGGCTGACGAGATCGAGTTCCTGCCGGGCCATCGCGAAGCTCTCGGGCGGCAAGCCAACGGCAAAGCGCAAACGCAGGAAGGCGTCTTCTTCGGTCGCGTACCCACCCCCGAAGCGTTGGATGAGCGCATCGAACCGGGCCTGGGCGAGCGCCTCCATCCGTGCTGGCCATGCATCCAGAATTTCGGCGAATCGTTCCGATCCGCGAAGTGGTTCCAGGTCCGGGTCGTTTTGCAGGTGGGCCAGGTCGTCGAAGCCAAGCTCGATGGCGTGGTCGAGCGCGTCCAGGGATTCTTCGACGCGGCCGAGCTGCGCCAGTGCGCTGGCGATGTTGTACGGCGGGACGAACGACTCCGGATCGCGACGCGCCATCTCCTCGAAGAGTGGCAGGGCGGCGGCGTAGTCGCCCTCGGTCGCCAGCGCATACGCCTCGGTCTCGAGCTGCGCATCGGACATCGGGACGACCGGCGCGTCCTGTGCCCAGGCCGCCATGCACGCGGCCAGCATTGCAACCAGGAACAGAGCCTTCTTCATCGCCGTCATCGCGTGGCCTCCTTGGCGGCATGATTGCCGGACAGCAGCATCGCGAGCGCCTTGGGATATGCCTTGCACTCGACCTCGAAGACGCGGGCCGCCAGGGTCTCGACGGTGTCGTCGGGCAGCACGGGGCAGCGCGCCTGGAGCACGATGGGCCCGCTGTCGTACTCGGCGTCGCACAGGTGCACGGTGCAACCACTCTCGGCCTCGCCGGCTTCGAGCACGGCCCGGTGGACGCGATCGCCGTACATGCCGGGCCCGCCAAACTTGGGCAGCAATGCTGGGTGGATGTTGACGACCCGGCCTTCGAGCGAAGCGGGAATCTCCAGCCGCTGGAGGTAGCCGCACAGCACGACCCACGAGGCATCGTGCTCGCTCACCAGCGCCTCCAGTTCGCGCGCGGGAATGACGCCTCGGATGATGCGTGTTGGAAGCCCGCGGGCCTGTGCGCGCTCGACGCCCGGGCAGGGTCTTGAAGCGATGACGCCGGACACGGTGGCGCGCAACCGGCCCGCCTCGATCTCGCCGAGCAGGTTCATGAGAGTCCGGCCGCCCCCGCTCAGCAGCGCCAGCAGCCGGGGTGCCTCGGGTTGGTCGCCCATGGGCGTCACTCCTGGATCTTGTACGGGCCGGGGCGTCAATCGGTTGAGGTGGTGATCAGCGGCAGGTGGGCCGTGGGCGGGCTGGTCATGGGCACGGGCCGCCCGTCGGGCCCGATAGCGACCATGGTGAGCTGCGCCTGCGTCACGCGGACGGTCTGGCCGCCCTCATACCGCTCGGCCTGGACGCAGACCTCGACGGAGACGCTGCTGGTGCCCTTTCGAGTCGTCCTGGTCAGGCAGGTGACCAGATCGCCCACGTGCACGGGCTGGCTGAACTCGACGCGATCGACGCTTGCGGTCACCCAGCGGTGCACGCCGTGCCGCCGGGCCTCGACGAAGGCGGCCTGGTCGATGGCGCTGAGGATGACCCCGCCGAAGATGGTGCCGTACTGGTTGGTGTCCCGCGGCATGGTCATGACGCGGAGGCTGCAGGCCCAGCCGTCTGTCTGGCAGGACGTGGGCACGCTTTTGTCGGCGTTGGGTTGGGGTTCAGGGTTGGTCACCGGGCACAGGTTAGGAAGCCACGGGGCCCATACCATCGGGCATGACACAAGCCCCGACCGACGCCAAGGCCTGCGGCCCGATGAGCACCCAACTGGAGGTGGCCCCCATCGAGGCCCTGGCCGCCATGGATTGGCCCGACCTCGTCCGGCGGTATGCCGTGGGGGTGGAGTGGTTCGATCCGCGGCTGTTCCACCTGCCCGAGGGCGAGCTCGATACGCCCTTCAAGCCCGATTCGGGGGCCGGCCAGTTGCCCATTCGGGCCCTGGTGACCCACTTGGCGGACTGCGAGCTCGTGTACCTGCACCGCATGCGGCGGGCGATCTCGGAGGAAACCCCGGTGCTGGGCGTGTTCGACGAGCAGGCGTTTTTTGATGGGCCGCTGTACGGCCGCGGAACCCGCAGCGGCGTGACCAGCGCCCCGCCCGTGGCCGGCTCGGTGGCGATCGTCCACACCCTTCGTCGCTGGGCGATCGATTGGCTGTTCGATCTGGACGAGGCTTCGCAGAACCGCACGGCGATGCACCCCGAACGGGGAAGCATGAGCGTTCGCGACATGCTGGCGGTCGCCACCTGGCACCTCGAGCACCACACGAAATTCCTCAATGCCAAGATCGAGCTGCTCGCAGGGCCCATGCCCCAGCCGCAAGCGATGCCCGAAGGCGGGTGCGGCCCTGGCTGTGGGTGTGCGTCCAGGGCTTCTGGTGGGGGCGATGCCTAGGGGCGCTCTGGCGATGCTGTGCCTGCTCGTCGCGCTCGCGTCGGGCTGCCAGGAGGTCGTGCTCGACGAACGGCCCAAGAACGACCTGTTCGGCCGCCTCGGTGGTGCGCCACGGGATCGGTCCGACAGCGTCAGGCCCGGCGGGGCGGATCCGGCGGATCTGCCGCCGATTCGCCAGGAAATGCCCGACGGCGAGATCGTGCTGCGATCCCGGACCGGTCGGGATCTCATGGCCCACATCCAGCATGCCCTGATCCACGACGACGAGCCGCTGGAGCGGGAGTTGTTCCTGGAACACCTGCTCAGCGACGCTACCCGGGCCGAGTACGAGGCCCGCGGCCTACCGCCCGAGCGGGCCTACGAGACGCTGCTGCGGCGTCGCGACGACGTGCTGCTGCTGTTTAACCGCATAGGGCCGCTGGCCGAGAATTCACCCCAGGTGATCATGAAGTCGCTTGGGAACAACGTGATCCGCCTGCAGGTCACCGGCCTGGCCCGGGACGGGCTGAGCTGGAGCTTCATGGACATGATCTACGAGGGCGGGAACTGGCGTCTGCGGTGGTTCGGGTAGGGGCTGGACCCCGGCCTGGCTTTCGGGCTATCATTCTGGCTGTGGCGGATCGCCGGGGTGGCCGGCGGCCGGGTGGTTGTATCGAGTTCCTACAGAGAATCGGAGAGGCCTGGGTTTATGGCAATCGAACCGGCGGTCAAGCAAGAGGTCATCGGCGAACACGCACGGCATGAGGGCGACACGGGCTCTCCGGAGGTGCAGATCGCCATCCTGACCAGCCGCATCAAGGAACTCTCGGGCCACCTGCGTGAGCATCGCCACGACTTCCACAGCCGTCGTGGGCTGATCCTGATGGTGGGCAAGCGCAACCGCCTGCTCCGCTACCTGAGCAGGACCAACCACGACAGCTACAAGGCGCTGATCCAGAAGCTGGGCCTGCGCAAGTAATCTGATCTTGTAGGTAGAAAGCCCCATCTGGGGGCTTTGTTGTTTTGAGGCATTTCCGGGGCGGGCCTGGCGCATGGGCGTCGGGGAAAGAGGCCGTCCCGTTCTGACAGCCGGGCACGGAGCCCGGGCCCGCGTGGGCCCTCGGCAAGCCCGATTCGTGCGAGGGTTCCGGAAGGCCGAAGGAGCAGTCGGCGCGACGCAGTGGATTGGCGAAGTTTCGCAATAGCACTGCTTTACGTCCTCTGCCCCTTCCACCTCCTCGTCCCTCTATCCCTCGCGGCCGGCGTCACCACGTGGACGCCGGTGTTTGGCGATTGTTGAGTCAGCGGCCTGATCGCTCGGCTCCTACCCATAGAGGTCTTACAGATGGCAGACGTTCTGATTTCCGAGCAGATCAAGGTCGAGCGCGAGATCGCGGGCCGCATGATGTCGATCGAGACCGGCGTGGTGGCACGCCTGGCCTCCTCGGCGGTCATCCTGCGGTATGGCGGAAGCGCCGTGCTGGCCACGGTGGTGCGGGCCGACCCGCGTCCTGGGTTGGACTTCTTCCCGATGCAGGTCGATTACCGCGAGAAGCTGCCGGCGGCGGGCAAGTTCCCCGGCGGGTTCCGCAAGCGTGAGGGCGCTCCCAACGAGAAGGAAATCCTCACCATGCGGATGATCGACCGGCCCATCCGCCCGCTCTTCCCCGATGGCTTCATCGATGAAGTGCAGATCCAGTGCTGGGTCATGAGCCACGACGGCGAGAACGACACCGACGTGCTTGCGTCGGTGGCCGCCTCGGCCGCCCTGACGCTCAGCGACGCACCCTTCGAGGGACCCATCGCCACGGTCCGCGTTGGCCGCGTGCACACCGATGATGGCCCGACGCTGGTGGCCAACCCGACGGCCAGCCAGATGGACTACAGCGATCTGGACATGGTGCTCAGCGGCCACGCCGATGGCATCAACATGATCGAGGTCGGCGCCGCCGAGGTGCCCGACGACGACGTGCTGGACGCCATCGAGTTCGGCCAGGAAGTCATCGGCGAAATCCTCGAATTGATCGAGGATCTGGCGGCCGAGGCCGGCCAGGAGAAGCGGCTGGGCGACAACATCAACCTGCCCGCCGACGACATCGTGGAGACGGTGGCCAAGGCCGCCAAGGCCAGGCTCATGAAGGCCCGGCAGATTCCCGGCAAGCACGATCGCAGCCAGGCGGTGGGCGAGATCCGCAACGAGGTGCTCGATGAGCACTTCCCGATCATCGAAGACGGCACGCCCGGCGAACACCTCGAGAGCACGAAGCAGCGCGCGATGGCCAAGGAAGCCTTCCGCACGCTGGAGAAGAAGGTCACGCGTCAGTTGCTGGTCGAAAAGGGCCTTCGCGCCGATGGCCGCAAGGCCAAGGAGCTGCGACCTATCTACGGCCAGGTCGGCTACTTCGAGCGGACGCACGGCTCGGCGATCTTCCAGCGCGGCGAGACGCAGAGCCTGGTGAGCTGCACGCTTGGAACGGGCAAGGACGCGCAGATCGTCGACGGCTTGATGCCCGAGTACAGCAAAAAGTTCACGCTGCACTACAACTTCCCGCCCTTCTGCGTGGGCGAGGCCGGCCGCATCATGGGCCCGGGCCGACGTGAGATCGGCCACGGCGCCCTGGCCGAGCGCAGCCTGCTGGGCATCCTGCCCGGGCCGGACGAGTTCCCCTACACCATTCGCCTGGTGAGCGACATCACCGAGAGCAACGGTTCGTCGTCGATGGCGTCGATCTGCGGTGGGTGCCTGGCGCTCATGGATGCCGGCGTGCCGATCCGCGCGACGTGCGCTGGCATCTCGGTCGGTCGCGTGACCGACGAGAACGGTCAGAACGAGGTCTACATCACCGACATCATCGGCGAGGAAGACTTCTTCGGCGACATGGACTTCAAGATCGCCGGCACGCGTGACGGCATCACGGGCATCCAGCTGGACCTTAAGGCCCGCGGCCTTGAGATGGACCAGATCGAGCTGATCTTCGACCAGGCTCGCGAGGGTCGGCTGGAGATCATCGACATCATGGAGCAGGTGATCGAAGCACCCCGCGAGGACATCTCTCGTTACGCGCCCCGCATCGAGACCATCAAGATCAATCCCGAGAAGATCGGCAAGCTCATCGGCCCGGGCGGCAAGACCATCCGCGGCATCCAGGAGCGGTGGGGCGTGCAGGTCGACGTGGCCGAGGACGGCACCGTGTCGGTCGCCTCGACCGACGGCGACAGCCTCGCGGGCGCCAAGCAGGAAATCGAAGCGCTGGGTGAAGAGATCAAGGTCGGCTCGATCTACACCGGCAAGGTCGTGAGCGTCCGCGACTTCGGCGCCTTCATCGAGATCGCCGCGGGCACCGACGGCATGTGCCACATCAGCGAGCTCAAGGACGGCTACGTCGAGAAGGTCACCGACGTGGTCAACGTGGGCGACGAGGTGACGGTGAAGGTCATCCTGGTCGACGACCAGGGCCGCATCAAGCTCAGCCGCAAGCAGGCCCTGCCGCCCGAGGAACGCGGCGGCGGCGATGACGAAGAACGCGGCGGCGAGCGCGAGGGCCGTGGCGGCCGCGGTGATCGCGGTTCCAGAGGTCGCGGCCGGGATCGCGATGGCGATCGTGACCGTGACGGCGGCCGGGACGGTAACCGTGAAGGTGGCCGCGATGGACGTCGCTCGAAGCGTCGCGGTGGCCGTCGACCCGCCGCCGTCGACTGAACCCTCGTGACTGACTGACGCATAAGCCCCGCTGTATGCGGGGTTTTTTCGTTGCCCGGCGTCGTTGGAGCATCCCTCAGACAGGGGAGGCGTGAGCGTCATTTCATGCGCGTAGGGCGAGGCGTCGATCAAGATTCCGCGAACTTCCTCGTTGAAGCGCAATTTCATGTCACGCTCGGCTGACGCAATTGGTAAACTGGGTAAGCCCGGCGAAGGTTGGCCCGTGCCGACCGGACTGATGGCCGTTCACTCTTCCCGCGACGTGGGGCTGTTCGCGGGCTTGAATGGCGGAGCTGAGCCCATGTCCGACAAGCCGACGGATGTGCTGGTGGGTCTCGAGGGAGAGGTGAAGTGGTTCGACGCCCGCAAGGGCTACGGCTTCATCATCGGCCCGCAGGGTCAGGACGTCATGGTGCACTACTCGGCCATCAAGGGGCCGGGGTATCGCTCCTTGCGCGACGGATCAATGGTCGAGTATGACGCCGAGAAGACCGCGCGGGGGTGGAAGGCCACGCGGGTCGAGCGTCCGGGCGCCGTTGAGACCAGGTCCGATGCTCCGGAGGCCAAGCGGACGCCGCGCCGGTAGTTTCGCACCCGGTCAGGCCACTATGCTCCATATATGTCGCTCGAACCGTGGGGCACACCATTGACCAACGCGCTGGCGGGTTTCGGCGGCGGCCTCCTGGTCGCGGCCGCCGCAGGCTGGTGGGCCACGCGCGTGCTCATGCGGCGTGCCAGGCAGGCCGAGGGCCGGGCCCGGGCGGCCGAGCACCTTGCCGAGATCGGTTCAATGACCGGCGGACTTGCGCACGAGATCAAGAACCCCCTATCGACCATCGGCATGAACGCGCAGCTATTGGCCGAGGCGGTGAACGACATCTCGGCGGTCGACGAGCAGCAGCGGGGGCGGCTGGTGCGGCGGGCGGGCACGTTGAAGCGCGAGGTCGAGCGGCTGGGCGACATCCTCAGCGACTTCCTCGACTTTGCCGGCGAGCTTCGGCTGAGCCCTACGCGGGTGGACTTGAACAGGCTGGTTGAAGAGCTGGCCGACTTCTTCCTGCCCCAGGCCGAGAGCCGCGGCGTGCGCATCCGGGTCGAGCTTGCGCAGGAGCCGGCATTAGTGCAGGTCGACGCGCCCCGGCTGAAGCAGGCCGTGCTGAATCTCATGCTCAATGCCACGCAGGCGATGGCCGACGCAGACGGCGCGACGCCAAAGGAACTGATGCTGCGTGTCCGCCATCGGCCGCGCGACGGCATGATCGAGATCCACGTGACCGATACCGGTCCCGGCATGGCCGAAGATACGGCCGAGCGGATCTTCCACCCCTACTTCACCACCAAGCAGGGCGGCACGGGGCTTGGCTTGCCGACGAGCCGGCGCATCGTGCAGGCCAGCGGGGGCGAGATGACGTTCACGAGCGAAGTAGGGCGGGGGACGGACTTCGTGATTGCGCTGCCGGGGACGGAATGAGCCCGTCTACTTCGGTGCCGGTAGTTCCTCGATCCGTGTCCTGACCTCCCAGAGTTCGGGAAAGAACTGGTGGTCGATCATCTGGCGGAGGAAGGGCACGCCGCTGCTGCCGCCGGTGCCGCGCTTCATGCCGATGATGCGGTGCACCGTGCGCAGGTGACGGTAACGCCACTGGCCAAACTGGTCGTCGACGTCTACCAACTTCTCGGCCATCTCGTAGCTGGCCCAGTGCTCGTGCGGGTTCTCGTAAACGGTCTTGAGCACGTCAATCACACGCTCATCCATCTCGCGGGGCTGGCTGAAGTCTCGTTCTACGGCGTCGCCGGGGATGGGCAGTCCCTGCCGCTTCATGCAAGCGAGAAACGCGTCGTAGATGCTCGGCGATTCCAAGGCTTCCTTGAGCACGGCGTGGTTTGCGGCGTCAAGCTCGTGCACCTTGAGCATGCGGCGGTCCTTGTTGCCCAGCAGGAATTCGACGAGCCGGTACTGGAAGCTCTGGAAGCCGCTGGCGTTGCTGAGCACGCCGCGGAACTGGGCGTACTCGGTCGGCGTGAGCGTCGCCAGCACGCTCCACTGGTTGAGCAACTGCTGGAGGATGTGCTTGACGCGGGCGAGGATCTTGAAGCTGGGCTCGAGGTCGTCGTTCTGCACCGCCACGATCGCGGCGCGCAGCTCGTGGATCATCAGCTTCAGCCACAGTTCGGTGGTCTGGTGCTGGATGATGAACAGCATCTCGTCGTGATGCGCGGGCGAACTCAGTGGCTGTTGAGCCGTGAGGACCTTCTCGAGATGCAGATAGCCGCCGTAGGTCATACGGTCGGCCAGATCGGTGTGCAGTGTCGACTCGAACTCGCGTTGGGACATCGTTGCCGATCAGCCGTTCCACTTGCGCAGGTCGGGACCGACGTAGTTCGCCCTCGGGCGGATGAGGCGGTTGTTGGCGTGCTGCTCCATGATGTGGGCGGCCCAGCCGGTGATGCGGGCGGCCACAAAGATGGGCGTGTACTGGGGCACGGGGATGCCAAGCGCGTAATACGTCATGCCGCAGGGGAAGTCGACGTTGGGATGGATGTTCTTCTCGTCGAGCATGATCTTCTGCACGATCTCGCCCAGGTCGAACCACTTGACGTACTCGGCCCCGCGCTTTTCGGCGGCCGCGCGGCCCAGCTTGTGCAGGATCGGGGCGCGATGATCGCCGTTCTTGTACACGCGGTGGCCGAAGCCCATGAGTTTGCGCTTCTCTTCGAAGGCCTTGTGCATCCACTGCTGCACGGCCTGCGGCTCGATCTTGCCGTCCAGGTCCTTCATGATCTCGCGGAGCATGTCCATCGCGGCCTCGTTGGCGCCGCCGTGCAGCGGGCCCTTCAGGGCGGCGATGGCCCCAGTGACCGCGCCGTGCATGTCACTGAGGGTGCCGGCGATGACGCGGCTGGTGAACGTGCTGGCGTTGTAGTCATGCTCGGCGTAGAGGGTCAGCGAGACGTCGACGACCTTCTCGGCTTCGGCGTCGGGGCGCTGGCCGCTCATCAGGTAGAGCATGTTGGCTGCGTGGCTCAGGTTGGCGTCCCCGCCGGTGTCGGGCGCGACGATCTCGCGGCCGTCGATGACGTTCTGCATGTGGCCGATGATGGTGGGGATCTTGGCGGTCAACCGCTTGGCCTTGCGGAGGTTGGCCTCCGGGCTGATGTCCTGGCACTCCTTGTCCAGGTTGGCCAGCAGGCTGACGGCCGTGCGGAGGATGTCCATGGGCACCGCGCTGCCGGCGATGACCATGGGCTTGACCGTCTTGAGGTAGTCGATGACCTGGGTGGGCAGGGCCCGGTTGGCGATCAGTTCGTCCTTGAAGAACTGCAACTGCTCGGCGGTGGGCTTTTCGCCCTCGAGCAGCAGGTAGGCGACCTCCTCGAAGCTGGCGTTCTCGGCCAGGTCGTGGATCTCGTAGCCGCGATAGATCAGGGCGTCTTGCTCGACGTTGCAGATCGCGGTGTCGCCGGCGACGACGCCTTCGAGGCCGGCCTTCTGAGCGGGAGCGGCGGTGGTCATCAGAGCCTCCGATCGGGAAGTATTCGGGTTCGCGCGACGAATTCGTCGCGGGAGCAAAGAAGAGGGCGCGGTGGGATTCGAACCCACGAACGGCTTTCGCCAAACGGATTTGCAATCCGCCCCATTAGTCCACTCTGGCACACGCCCGGGGCTGCCGATGGCCTGGGGCCACCGGAACCTGATTATTGCGCCGTCACCGGCCCAAGGCCCGTCCGGCCGCCCACGATTCCGGGCAACCGGTGGTCAGAATGCCCGGCTCACTACGGCCTCGGCCATCGCCAGCAGGGCCCGTCGTGCCGGCGAGTCCGCCAGCAGCTCCAACTGCTCCCGCGCCCGGGCGACGATCGTTTCGGCGGTCTCCTGGGCGTGCTGGATCGAATGGGTGGTCTCCAGCCGCTGGCGGAGCTGCGCGGGGGCGTCGTCGTCCTCGTCTCGGGCCGCCCGGAGCGCCAGGGCCAGGCTGTGCGCCCTCTCGGCCGGCTCAGCTTCGGACAGGTGGTGGATGACCGGCAGGGTGAGCTTGCCCTTGCGCGCATCGCGTCCCACGCTCTTGCCGACGACCTCTTCGCGGCCGGTGAGGTCCAGCAGATCATCGCGCACCTGGAAGGCGGCGCCGATCTGCCGACCGAAGGCCTCCAGACCCGATACGGCCTCAGGGGTCCCTCCGCCCTTGGTGGCGCCGAGCTCGCAGGCGGCGGCGATGAGTTCGGCGGTCTTTCGGTCGATGATCTCGAAGTAGGTTGCGTGGTCGAGGCTCAAATCGTCGCGCCGATCGAGTTGGAGCAGCTCTCCGCTGCAGACCACCATGCTGGCCCGCGCGATCCGAAGCGCTGTGGCCTGCTCGTCGAGCGTTGAACACAGGTGGTACGCCCCGGCGATGAGGTAATCGCCCAGAATCACGGCCGTCTCGTTGCCGCTCATGGCGTTGACCGTTCGGCCCCGGCGTCGGGTGTCGGCCTCGTCCAGCACATCGTCGTGAACGAGGGTGGCCATGTGCACCATCTCGCACACCGCGCCGATGACCTCAAGGGCAGGGCCGCCGGGGCCTTGGAGAACCTCGGCCAGATCGCCGTGCGCGGCGCCGGCCGACAACGCGACCAGTGCGGGCCTGAGCATCTTGCCCCGGTAGCGTTCCACGTGCTGGGTCAGCCGCTGGACGGCGAGGATGTCGCTGTGCAGGGCGGCGTCAAAGCGGTCGACGACTCGGCCCAGGTACGAGGCAAGTTCCGCCTGGATGGGTTCGAGCGAAGCGTCGAGATCAAGCAGGTTGTGCACGCAGGACCTCCCTCCCGCACGAGTCCCCCAAGCCGTCGACGATAGGCCATGGCCCGTTGGGGCGTTCCCGAGACGCGGCCGCATCCGGGTTTATGATGGGCCATGAGCCTGAGTCCCGAACGAGCACGAGAACTGATCCACATGGCCCGCGAGGCCAACGCGCGGGGCGACTTTCCGCAGGCCTACGCCCTCGGGCTCACCCTGCTTCAAAGCCTGCCGCGCGACCCCGAGGTCCGGCTGCTGATGGGCGACGTCTGCCTTGCAACGGGCTACATCGACCAGGCCATCGAGCATCGCAAGTTCGTCGTCGACAACGCGCCGCCCTCCCCGCTTCGTGAGGTTCAGCTTGCGGAGGCCTACGTACATGCCGGCCGACTCGGGGACGCGCTGGCCCACTACACCAACGCTTTGAAGATCGACCCGGGCTTTCCGCCCGCGATTGCCGGGCGAGCCGAAGTGTACGAGATGCAGGGCAACTTCAAGCGGGCGTGGAAGACGCTCGAGCCCGCCGTGGCAAGCAATCCGACGAATCCTTCGCTGTCGGCGGTCGGCGTGCGTGTGCTCATGGAGCTAAAGCGGCTGGACGATGCGATCGCGCTGGGCGAGCGCGTGATGGCCGCCGATCTGCCCGAAGAGCCGCAGCTTCGCAGCACGCTGCTCACCATGGCCCGCGTGTACGAACGCAACAAGCAGTTTGCCGAAGCGCTCGAGGCCGCCCGGCGAGGAAATGCCATACTGGGCATGCCCTTCAGCATCGATGACTACCGGGCCGAGAATGATCGGATTATCGAGACGTTCAGCCAGGACTGGATGCGCTCTGGTCCCCGTGCTACCCGCGATGGCTCGTGGGCGGTGTTCATCGTGGGCATGCCCCGCAGCGGGTCAACGCTGACCGAGCGCATCATCCACGCGCATCCAGACGCCTTCGGCGCCGACGAAGACTTCACGCTCCAACTCATCCTCCGCGGTGCTCAGACGAACTTCGAGCCCACGCAATGGCCGGAGTTTGTCCGCGAGATGACCGTTGAGCAGATGGACGCGTGTGCGAGTGAATACGAGCGAGCGATGCGCGCCAAGGCGCCGACCGTCAAGGTCATCTCCAACAAGGATCTGGCCAACATGCGCCGGCTGGGCTTCGCCGATCGCATCCTGCCGGGCGCCAAGTTCATCCATACGCGTCGCGATCCGGCCGACAATTGCCTGTCCTGCTACTTCGAGCGGTTGCGTCCTTCGTCCATCCCCTATGCCGATGACTTTGATGATCTTGCCGCCGTGTACGCCGAGAACGAGCGTCTGGCGGCCCATTGGCAGCAGGCGTGCGGGAACGACTTCCTCACGGTGCGATACGAGGACCTGGTCAACGACCTGCCGAAGGCTGCCCGGAAAGTCATCGAGTTCGTCGGCCTGCCATGGGATGACCGCTGCCTGCGACCGCACGAGGCCAATCGGGCCGACCGCACGCTGAGCGTGACGCAAGTGCGCCGGCCCATCTACAAGTCTGCCAAGGGCCGGGCGGCAAAATACGGCGAGCTGGTTGCTCCGCTCCACGCGGCATTGAAAGCGAATGGCTTGGATTCCTAGAACAAGTTGGTGCAAGCCACCGTGCCAGGGAGATATCAAATGAAACATCTTGGCCCCGCCGTCGTTGCGCTGCTCGCCGCTGCGAGCGTCGCGCTTTGCCAGTCCGCCGAGTCGGGCGCCCCGGTCGAGAACGAGCGAGCGTTCGAGTTCATCCAGATCGAGCCCGGTGACACCGGCTACAGGGCGTTCGAGCGACAGGTGTTTGCCGACTTCGTTAAGGCGGCACAGGGCGATGAGGAAGCCCGGCAGCGCCTGATCGCTGAGTGCGAGCGCGCGCTCGAGGCCGATGCAGAACACGCCGAGGCCATCGCCTGGCGCGGCGCCGCCCGAATGTTCGAGGCGGGCAAAGCCTCGTCGAGCGGCGACTTCCGCGCTGCGATGAACCACACGAACGCTTCGCTCGCCGATCTCAATCGGGCTCGCGAACTCGAGCCCGAGAACCCCGGCGTGCGCATGGTCGCGGCAAACATGCTGTTGAGCCTGGCAAAGCACCACCCGATCGAGAACATGGCGAACGGCTACGCCAGGCAGGGCATCGAGGATGCTCAGGTTGCGTTAGCGAAGCTGCAGGCTAACTGGGACAAGCAGCCGGTCGAAGTGAAGGGGCAGCTCATGCTGGGTGTCGCCGAAGCCTATGACAAGTTGGGCGAGGCAACCAAGGCGCGTGATTGGTTCAACCGCGTCATCGGCGCCGTGCCCGGCACCATGTGGGCCCAGCAGGCGCAGGCGTGGATCGAAGCCGCCGACAAGAAGGCCAGTTCGTTCTAGAACCCCACCGCCTGCCCGTCGGCCCGGAGATCGCTGGCGGCGATGTATCCGTTCTCGAGTTTGTAGATGATCTGCCCGCGGCCGAACGTCGCATTCCGCGTGCGATAGCGGCGCATCGGGTGGCCCATCTTCTCGAGCTCGTCGTAGACCGCTTGGCCGGCCATCGTCTCGAAGCCTGGCTCGATCATGACGCGGCCGTCGCGCTCGATCTGCCAGCGGGGGGCGTCCAGGCATGCCTGGGGGTTCTGCCCGTGGTCGGCCATGCGTACGAGCACCTGGGCATGGCCCTGGGGTTGCATGAACCCGCCCATCACGCCGTAGGCCATGGCGGGCCGGCCGTCGCGCGTGACGAACGCGGGGATGATCGTGTGGTAGGGCAGCTTGCCCGCTGCGATCTCGTTGGCATGGCCGGGCTCGAGCGAGAAGTTGCCGCCGCGGTTGTGCATCGCGACGCCATACCCCGGCACGACCATGCCCGAGCCGAAGCCCGTGTAGTTGCTCTGGATGAAGCTGACCATGTTGCCCTGGGCGTCGGCGGCAGTCAGCAGCACGGTGCCGCCCTCCTTCGGATCGCCGTATTCGAAGTTGCCGGCCTTGCTCGGATCGATGAGCTTGGCGCGAGACTCCAGGTAGCCATCGTCGAGCAATTCATCGACCGACACACGCATGTGCTCGGGGTCGGCAACGTGCTGATGCGCATCGGCGAATGCCAGCTTCATCGCTTCGATCTGTGGATGCATCCAGGCGGCCGAGTCGATGTCCTTGGCGGCGAGGTCGATGTGCCGCAGGATTCCAAGCGCGATGAGGGCGGTAATGCCCTGTCCGTTCGGCGGAATCTCGTGCAGCCGCCAGCCGCGGTAATCGATGGAAATCGGCTCGACCCAGCGAGCCTCGTGCGCCGCGAGATCCGCCCTTCGAAGCGAACCGCCGTACTTGATGCTCTCGGCCTCGATGGCCGCAGCGATCTCGCCCTCGTAGAACGCGCGTCCCTTGGTCCGCGCAATTGCCTCGATCGTGCGCGCATGCCCCTCGCTCTGAAAGAGTTCGCCCGGCTCCGGCGCGCGACCATTGGGTGCAAACGTCTGTTGCCATCCCTCGAAGCGATCGGCTCCGCGGTACCGTCGCGAAGAGGCCGTCCATCCCGATGACACCCCGGGGCTCACCAGATAGCCGTCCCGCGCATACCGAATGGCGGGTTCGAGCACCTTCTCGAGCGGGAGCGCGCCGAACTTTTCGTTGACGGCAACCCATCCGGACACGGCACCCGGCGTGGTGACCGCGCGCCAGTCGTACAGCGGCATGCGGTCCAGTCCTTCATAGTCCTCGCGCTTCAGGCCCTTGGGCGAGCGGCCCGAGGCATTCAGGCCATGCAACTTCGCATTGCCGGCATCGTCCTTCATCCAGAGCAACGCGAAGTTGTCGCCGCCGATTCCGTTGGCCGTCGGTTCGACGACCGTGAGTGCGGCGGCCGTCGCGACCGCGGCGTCGGCTGCATTGCCCCCAAGGCGGAGCATCTCGAGCCCGGCCTGCGCGGCGAGCGGCTGGCTGGTGGCGACGCAGTTGCGAGCAAGCACGGGCATGCGCTGGCTCGTGTAGGGAAGGTCATACCCGAAGGGGCCTTCGCCCCACGAGCGGTCCTGCGGCAATGCGTCGAGTTCTTCCACGACGGCATCATTCCGCCGGGAGGCGGCCGACGCGTGGGAGGCGAGGTAACCCCCGCCTGCGGCAGCGGCCAGGCCGGCCGAGGTCGTTCGCATGAATTCCCGACGGGTCAGGCCGCCGGCGTCGTCGGGCCGCTCGCTTGGTGGGTGTGCCATAGCATGAACCATACCCGCCCATGGCGCGCGGCGTCGCGGGAGTTGGGTCTCTTGCATGGGGGAACTTGCGATGCGCTGCCGAGACGCACTTCTCATGAGTTTGTTCGGGGCCACGTTCGCCACGGGCGCTGCGGCCGATCCGGTGACCGACGCATTTACCGCTCCCGATGCAACGCTCAGCAAGGCGGTGGAGTTCCTTGGCGCGCAGGTCGAGCGCGGCGATGCCGACGCCCGCACGCGGTTCGCTCACGCGCTCGCCGTGTTCTTCCGAAGCGGCGAGCGTGGCGTGCAGCAGTTGTACGAGTACGGCGCCGGTCAGCCAGTGCGCGCTGGCAGCATCATGATGTTCCGTGGCATGATGCAGGCCGGCCGCAACGAGGATCCGAAGGAGATCACGCCGGAAGACGTGCGCCGCATCATGCGCGATTGGCTTGCAGATCTGCACGACGCGGACGAACTGCTGGCCGCGGTCCCGGCCGATGGCGACTGGAAGCTCCGCCTCGACATGGCCGAGATCCAGATCGACTTCAACGGCGATGGCCAAGCCACGCGGCAGGAAGAAGCCGCGCGTGCATTCGCGATCGTGTTTCGCGACGGCGTGAACCTGCCCGACGATCAGCGTTCCTTCGTGCTCGGGCTTGATGCGACCGATCTGCACTGGCTTCGGGCATATAACGACGTGCTGATGGCCCTGGGCGAGATCATGCTTGCCTACGACAATCGCGAGATCTTCAACCGCTGCGCCCACCTGTTCTTCCCCAGGGCTCAAACGCCCTATCCGTTCCTGCAGCAGCGTCGCCCGTTCGACCCGACGGGCATGGAAATCGATGTTTCCGACGTGCTCGCGTTCGTCGGAAGCCTCGAATTTCCGCTTGCCGACGATGGGGCCGAGCGGATGTCCCGCGCCCGCCAGCACCTGCTGAACGCCATCGGCCACAGCCGCGACATGTGGAAGAGCGCCCGAGCCGAGACCGACGACGATCGAGAGTGGCTGCCCGCGCCGCATCAGTCGCCGGCCATGCGCGGCGTGGAACTGGGCGAGCCGCAGGTACGCATGTGGCTCGATCTGCTCGACGAGGCCGAGGCGCTGCTGAAGGGCGAGAAGCTCCTGCGGTTCTGGCGCGGCGATGGATCGCAGGGCATCGACGTGCGGGCGTTCTTCGAAGAGCCGCGAGCGTTCAACGTGCTCTACTGGGTGCAGGGATCGGCCGCCAAGCCCTATCTGGTGCCCGTGGAAGATCGACCCGTGACGCGCGACGAACTCTGGGCCGACATGCAGGACACGTTCGGCGACGATCTGTTCCGATCTCTGTTCTACATCAATTGAGCGTGCTGCGAGCCCGCCTTAACTGAAGCACCAGTGCAGCATGCTGGCTACGCCGTAGATCAGCAGCACCAGGATCGCGTCTTCGGCGCCGCCGGTACACTGTGAGTAGCCGGCGTGGTGACCGTAACCGGCGTGGTAGCCGTAGCCGTAGTGGCCGTGCGATGAGCAGCCCGCCAGCGCCGTCAGGACGATCATGCCCAGCACCAAGGCCCGGCAGCGAAGCCGCTCCGAGCGTGTCGAGTTCTCGTTCATCCGGTTTCCTCCACGATCGACCCGCGTTGTCCGTCGCCTCGGATGGCGGCGGGCTTCACGATCCGCCCCTCCCCGGATCGTGAAGCCAAGCCATTAGTTAGCACTAGCCAATATAACGGACATCGCCGCCCGCTGCGCCAGAAAACCTGCCTGCCAGCGGGGTTTTATAGTTATAGGACGTGAACTTGTCTTCCAGACGCTCTCCAGCGGGCGTCCTATACTCCCGCCGCTCGGCCCGCTGGGGCAGGCATACGGGGCGGTAGCTCAGTTGGTAGAGCGCATCGTTCGCAATGATGAGGTCGAGAGTTCGAATCTCTTCCGCTCCACTTCCCAATCACGCTCGAATGAGCCGCACGGCTTCCACGCTGCGGTGGGCCATCCAGCCGCGAGCGGCCATCGCGCACGAACTCGGGTTGTCCCTTCAAGAGGCCCGAACCCTGATTCGGCCGCTGCTCGCACGCCGCCGGTGGGCCCTGAACCTGGGTGTTCCCGCGGCCTTCATTGTCGGCGCAGGCGGTTGGCTGGGCTTGCTGGCCGCGGTCACCACGGTCTACGAGCAGGTCACCACGTTCCACCCCGACGGCTCGATCGCCCGCACGGAAGCCACCGGACCGTTCGGCATCTCGGTCTATCCGCTGCTTGCTGCCGCGATCCTCGGCTACGGGCTTGCGTGGCTTCTTGGAACCGTGTCGGCGTTCGCGTTTCAGTATGGCGTGCTCGGTCGCGAGGCGAGGCGTTGCGTTCGCCTTCCGGCCTGCTTCGCGTGCGGGTACGACCTCTCGGGGGCGGTGGGGGAGACCTGCCCCGAATGTGGCACGCGTCGTGGTCCGAGGCTCGCAGCGCGTAGTGTGCAGCCATGATCGAGACCGAATACCTCCGGACGAAATTCGACCAGGGTCTGTCGTACGACGACTACGTGGCCACCGGCAGCGAGAACCACCGACGCGCTTGGACCGACTTTCGCGGCCGTGTCCAGCCGACCGCCGAGCACCGGTCGCTGTTCGACGGGTTCAAGCGCACGATGCACGTCCTGGGCGTCAGCGGAACCTGGTGCGGCGATTGCGTGCAGCAAGTGCCCATGCTCGATGCGATCGCCGGCCTGCGGCCCGACCTCATCCATCTCCGCCTGCTCGATCGCGACGAGCACATGGATCTTGCGCGGCGGCTGGTCATCAATGACGGCAACCGCGTACCGGTCGTGCTGTTCCTGAACGAGGAGTTCGACTTCGTATCGATGTACGGCGACCGCACCCTGACGCGATACCGGGCCATCGCGGATCGACAACTGGGCGCCTCGTGTCCGTTGCCGGGCGCGCCGGTGCCGGAGGATGAAATCGCCGCAACGCTCCAGGACTGGATCGACGAAACCGAACGCGCCCAACTCGTGTGCCGCCTGAGCACGAAGCTGCGCAGCAAGCACCGAGACTGACCGGAACCACGCCAATGTTGGAACTGCTGCCCCACGCGTCGTACATCTGGCGAACGGCCCTCGCGGACGTGCGACATCGCTACGCCGGGGCGAGTGCGGGCGTGCTGTGGAACATCATCCAGCCGCTGTCGATGATCTTGATTTACTCGCTTGTGTTCGCCAACATCATGAGCCGCGAGGGCACGGGCGACGCGCCATACGTGGTGTATCTGTGCAGCGCGATGCTGCCATGGCTGGCCTTTGCTGAGACCGTGTCGCGCGGCAGCCAGGCGGTGGTCGCAAACGCGCAATACCTCCGCAAACTGCCAATCCCAGAGAGCGCGTTCGTCGCCCAGACGGTCGTTTCGGCCGCCATCAGCCTCACGATCAGCTACGCAATCCTCGCCGTCGCGGCCATCCCCTTCGGCTTCATACCCAACGCCTATTGGCTGCTGGCCCCCGTGCCGTTCCTGCTGTTGCTGCTGCTGGGCTTTGGCGTGGGGGCGCTGGGCGCGGCGGTGGTGCCCTTCGTCAAGGACATGACCGAAGTCATCCGCATCGTACTCATGATCGGCTTTTGGGCTTACCCGATGGTCTACAAGCCCGACATTCTGCCCGAGGCCGCCCAGAGGATCCTGCCCTACAACCCGACCTATCCCGCGCTCGAAGCCGGTCGGCAGATGATGCTCGAAGCCCGCCTGCCTGACTTGTGGCTACTGCCCGCGGCGCTCGGCTGGGGCGTGCTGTTCACCGCCTTGGGGCTGCTCGCCTTGCGCGCAGCCCGAGCCGAGATCCGCGACGTCATCTGATCGATGCTTGAGCCTTACTGCTCAATCAATCGCAGGTCGGTCAGCAAGAGCGAAATCGGTCGCTCCTCGCCCTGGTTCCACTTCCACGTGTGCAGTTGGAGTTGGTTCGCGCCCGCCTTGACCTGCACGGGCAGGGTGATGGCGTGGTCCGTTCTGGGAGCCGTGACCGGGACCGCGTCTTCGTGCACCACGTTGCCGTTGAGCACGACCCGCAGTCGCTGATCCTGGAAGATGTTCCGGCAGGTGATCGCCAGTTGTGCTCGTCCACCTGTTCGGGCGTGCAGCACGGCGGCGGCCGTCCCGCCACGCAACCAGCGGAACCGACCGAGATTCTGGTCGGCGATCGGGCCTTCCCAGTAATCAAACCCGAAGCGAGGCTCGTAGCCCGGGCTGGTCGTCCGGATGAGCGTCGCGCTCTGCGGCACCGGGGCCGGCCGGGTAAAATCGATCTTTCGGCTCAGGCCGATCCGCGCGCCGGCGCCACTCGCGGCGAGCGCCGTGTGCAGGCGCTGGTAGCTGGTCCACAGGCTCCACTCGTTCTGCGCGTGGATTCGGCCCCATTGGCCCATGTTCTGCCGATAGGCATCGTCTCGATACAGCGTGTCGATCGCTTCGGCCAGGGCGTCGGACGAGACCTCACGGGCCACCAGGCCGGTCACCCCATGCGTGATGGCCTCGGGCACGCCGCCAACGGGGAAGCCGATCGACGGCGTGCCGCATGCGGCCGCTTCGATGAACACCTGGCCGAAGGCTTCGTCGGTGCTGGGCGCCACGAACAGATCGCACGCCGAGTAGAGCATGGCGAGTTGTTGAGGATCACGCATGTATCCCATCGCTCGCATGCCAGGGATCGGCGGCGTCGCGTTTGGCGGAACATAGCCCACGCCCACCACCGTGGCGTCGGACAGTTCGAGTTGCTTGAGGGCTTCGGCAAGGTGCCCGATGCCCTTGCGCTCGTCGTCGAGCGAACACGCCGAGGCCATGATCAGGAAGTCGTCCTGTGGCAGACCCAGCGCGTCTCGGCAGGTTGCCTTGTCGCGTGGCCGGAACACGTTGGTGTCCAGGCCCAGCGCGATGGGCCGGATCTCCGGGCGTCCTCCGAGATCGAAGGGTTGCTGGCCTTCTTCCACGGTGCTCGGGTGATCCAGCGCCTCTTGCGCACACCGCGCAAGCCAGCGGCTGTTGGTCAGTACGGTCAACCGCTCCGAGCCGGTGAGGAATCGGCGGTTGGCTTCCCACGACCAGCGAATGCGATCGGCGGGCACCTTCGGATAGCCCGCGCGAATGGCCGCCTCGGAAACCACGCCCTCGAGGTGGTCGGTGCTGTCGGCCGTGTAGGTCTGCTTCCCGGTGAGCAGCCACATGTCGTGCATCAGGAACACCGTCTCGTACTCGGCCGCAACGGCGCTGAGCACCTCGGGGGAGATGTCGGCGCCATGGACATTGCCGATGATGACGAGATCGGGCCGCACGTTCTTCAGCGCCGCGAGCACGTCATGAGCGCTCACCGACGCATGTTCACGGATCGGCTCGGGATTCGTAGCGGCAAATGCGTGCACCTCGTGGCCAGCCGACGCGAACGCCTGCGCCAGCCTGCGGTGGGCAATGCCCGCGCCGTATTCGAAGCCCACGTCGTTGAAGAACGCCACCCTCAGCCGCTGCTTGACCGCTTCGCGCGGGCGATCGGGGCGCTGGATGCCATGCTTCTCGCAGTGATCGGCGACGACCTTGGGCAGTTCGCCCTTGAAGCCGCTGCCCTCGCCCTCGCTGGTCTTCTGATCGTCGTGGGTGCGGAACCAGACGATCGGCCGCCCGATGCTGTGCACCTTCGCACCGGCCTGGGCCATGCGCAGCCACAGCTCGTAGTCCATCGAATAGTACCAGTCGACGCGGACGTGGCTTCCGGCTCGCTCCCACAGATCGCGCGTAAAGAAACAGTCTGGCTGCCACCAGAACTGCCCGGTCAGCCAGCAGTTCTCGAGGTCGAGCATGTCCATCAGCGGCATGGGTCCGTCGCCGCAGCTCGTGATGCACTGGTGCACGAGCTTGCCCTCTCGAAAGACCTGGGCCATGCCGTTGATGAAGTCGGCGCCGCTGGTCTTGAAGGCGATCGCGGCCGCCGCCAGCGTGCCGGGGGCCAGCATGTCGTCGCTATTCAGCCACGTGAGGATGTCGCCAGTGGCCCGCTCGAAGCCCTTGTTGATCGCATCGCTCTGGCCCTTGTCCTTCTCCGAGACGACAACCGAGAAATGATCGCGATACCGATCGACGACCTCCATGGTGTCGTCGGTCGACTTGCCGTCCATCAGGATGTGTTCGAGGTTCGGGTAGCCCTGGTGGATGACCGAGAGGATCGTCTCCTCGATGAAGTGCCCCTGGTTGTACGTGGGCGTGACGATCGTGATCTTCGGCCACGGCGAGCCATCGGGCATCGTCGGCGGCAGCGGCGCGCCCTGGGGCACGACCCAGGGCCACCGGCTCAGTCCCTCGAGCAACCGGCGTTCGCGACGTGGCGAAAGCGTTTGGCGCGCGAGCATCACGGTCTCCACCAGCTTTCGTCGCGTCTCGAAGCTGCCAAAGCCGGTAGGCGACACCACCGCGGGCGTGCGCATGGTGCTCTGCGGCGCGGGCGTGGGTCCTTCGGCGAGTGCACGACGCGTCAAATCCCCAAGACGACCAAACACCTCGTCGTCCAGTCGCACCGGAACGATGCCCGAAGACTCGCTGCAACGCGTGAGCAGAATGACCTCGTCCGAACGACCCACCACGTCCCACGTGTTGCCATGGTCGACGCCGTTCGCAAACGCGACCGCGAGCCCGCCATCGCACATCGAAGCAGCCACCGACGGAATCGTGGCGGCGTCAAACAGCAACGCGACGGTTGGCTTGACCGGCAGCGTGCGAAGAAACTCCGCCGCGTTGTGCTCGACGATGACGGCTCGGCGGAGTTTCTCCACGAGACCTCGTGCGGCTGCCGGATCGCCGGTGGCCACGTAGGCCTGCCATCCTCGTTCGTTGCACGCGGCGGCCAGCGCCTCGATGGCATCCTTGGTCGGTGAGCCGGCGACCAGCACGACGCCATGCTCGCCCTCGAGCGCGGCGTGCAGGGCCTGCGAGGCAGAAGCCTTGGAGCCAAGCGAACGCGCGAGATCGGCCAACTGGCGGGCGTGGCGCAAGGGCCCCGTGCTCTGCGTGCGGGTCGTCGTCATCAATCGCTCCCCTTCAGGATGCTCGCTCCGGTCGAGCCTCAGCCCGTGTGCTGTCCGTTGGCGCTCGAACCCAGCAGGCGGCGCCGCTCGGCGTCTTCCCATGGCAACACCATCGCCACGTGCAATCGCTGGCCCATCTGACGCCAGCGGCTGGCAAGCAGTTCGCCAAGCTTGTGCTCAAGGGCGTGGATCTCTACCAGCCATTGGTCGGCCAACTTCTCCATGGCCCGGCGTTCCTCCAGCAACTGATCGGCACGCAGGCGCAGCTCGTTCTTTTCGCCTTGCAAGCTGCCAATCACCCGCCGGGCGTTGGAAAGGTCCGCCCGGAGCTTGGGGATATCAACGCCGGTGTACTTCTCGCGGAGGTCGGCGGCTTCGCGCTCGGCTGCATCCCGCTGGGTGGTCAGGCGATCCCGGGCCTGCTCCAGATCGCGAGCACGCTGCTCGCTGGCGTCGAGCTTCTTCGTGCGCTCCGCGCTCTCGGCCCGCGATTTCTCTAACTCGGCTCGCAGCCTGGCCACTTCGGCTTGCAGGTTCGAGGTGGTCTGGTCGGCCGTCTCGGCTCGCTCGACCGCCCGCGCGAGTTCCCGCCGCGCCTGCTCCAGGGCCTGGGTGTTCTGCGTGAGCTTCTGCGTCACTTCGCTGGCCCGCTGTTCGGCCTCTCTCGACTTCGACTCGCGCAATGCCTGTTCGAGCCGATCGAGCCGTTGCATGACCGCATTCTCGCTCATCGTGTTCCTCCGGGCTTCCTGGTCTTTCTTGTCGAGCGTGCGTCGAGCAACCGAGAGTTCGGCGCGGTACCGATGGGCAGCCCTTGCGGCATCGCCGGCGATGCTCACCAGCATCGCCCGGCTGGGCTCGATCTGGATGACGTCGGCCCCTTCGACCGCGCCAGATTCCAGACGATCGATCTGGGTCGTCACCGCGCTCAGCGGAATGTCCTTCACGCAATGCGAGCGGCGCTGCTCGCAACGCCAGTCGCACGGCGAGCACGGCACCGCCAGGGTGATCGAAACGCTCGGGCGCGTCAATGGGCGGAACCTCGGCCACGTCCCACCGCCGAACACCGCGAAGACTGGCTTGCCCAGCGCCGCGGCGATGTGCATGGGTCCAGTGTCGCGCCCCACATAGCCCCGGCTGGCGGCCAGCAACGCGGCCATCAGCATGGTGTCCCCCTCGGGGCCGCCGAACCAGTGCCGGGGCTCTAGCCCCCTGGCTTCCAGCGCGTCGCCGATCGATCGGGAGACCTCTGCTTCGCTCTGGGCGCCCAGCAGCAGCACGGGTCGCTCGTATCGCTCCATCCAGTACGCCAACGCGTCGGCCCATCGCTCGGGCCGCCAATTGCGAATGGCCGTGAACTCGTGGTGCCCCACGCAGGCCGCCAGGAACGAACCCCGTTCCAGGCCAAGCCTGCCCAGCACCGCGTCGGCGGAACGCTCCAATTCGGGCTCGAGCTTGAGTGTCGGGTCGTCGAGATGGACCTCGGTGCCGAGCACGGCGCGAGCCAGGGCCTCGCTCTTGCGCAGCTCGTGAAGATCTTCGTTCACGCGAACGACTTCGTCGAACGGCGATTTGGTGGCCTCATCGCGGCCGTAGGCCGGGTCGACAAACTTGCCTCCGGCCTGGCCGATGGTTCGTGCGTCGGGCAGGGCCTCGCACAGTCGCTCTTCCAGCAGCGTCCAGGTATACGGAGCGCCCACGAAGACGTCGGGGCCGAATTCCGTCGCGGCGTCCGCCAGCGAGTCCAGCCGCTCGTCCTGAGCGTCCAGTTTGCCGTCATAGACGTTGAGCGGCAGTTCGAAGAGCCGCGCCGAGGGCGCGACCGCCCGGGCCATGGGCTGCACCAGCGGGCTGACGACCAGTCCCAGTTCGTGCCCGGCCTCGGTCAGGGCGCGGAACAGCGGCTCGCGCAGCACGACGTCGCCGATGGTGTCCGGGTTGGAGATCAGGATTCGCATTCGGGGTCCGGGCGGTACGGGCTCGCCCCCGTCACCGACAGGGCTGGCGAGCAAATCAACGATAGAGCGCTGGCCGAGACGCGTCCGCCCTCTCGGCCGGATCTGGCCGACTTATGGGCGGTTCTGGGCGGGTTCGCCCGGGCGCACGGGGCCCGCGAGGGCATCCATGAACTCGCGGTGGTTGGCGCAACGCGGCACCTTGTGCTGGCCTCCCAGCTTGCCGCGGCTCTGCATCCAATCGTGGATCGCCCCGGGTTCCAGTGGCGTCACGACGGGCGGGGCCATGCCCAGGCTGTCGGTCCGCTTCACGCGATAGTCCACCACTTCGCTCTGGAGTGTGGCGTCGAAGACCTCGGCAAACCGGCCCATCGCGCTCGGGTCGCGTTGCCCCACGACCTCGACGGCCAGTTGCAGCCCCGATCGCACGCCCTCGCCCGGATACACCGGAGAGGCGGTGAACTCGCCTACCTCCACGCCCGATTCGCGGGCCGCCCGTGCGACCGCCGTCTCGATGTTTTCGACGATGATGTTCTCGCCAAAGGCATTGATGAACAGCTTGTGGCGGCCGACGATCCGCAGCCGGGCCGGCCCAGTGCCCCCGCCCCAACCGATGCGATTGGGCACGCTCTCGAACACCACCACGTCGCCGATGACGTACCGCCACAGCCCGGCGCACGTGCTCATCACCACCACGTACCGCTGCCCGGGCTCGGCTTCATCGGCGCAGAAGGCCGGCGCGTCTTCCTTGTCGATTTCCTCCAGCGGGACGAATTCGTAGAAGATCCCGTGATCCGCGTTCAGCCGCATCCCCGGCTGCTGGTATTCGTCCTGGACGGCGATGAACCCTTCGCTGGCGGGGTACAGCTCCAGCCGCACGGGGATATCGCGCTCGCCGCCGGTGAACAGCCGACGAACGGTGGGCTCGAAGGGGTCATACCGCACGCCACCATGGGTGAACAGCGTGAGGTTGGGCCACACCTGGTCGATGCGGGCCTTGCCGGTCTTGGCCAGCACCTTCTCCATGAGCGCCACGGTCCAACTGGGCATGCCGCTGATCATGCGGATGTCCTGTGTGCTGGTCAGCTCTGCCATCGCGTCGAGCTTGCTGGGCCAGTGATCCATCAGGGCGATCTCTCGCCCGGGTGAATAGATGGCGCTCAGCGGCCAGCGGATCTGCTGCGTGGCAATGCCCGAGAGGTCGCCAACGAGGATGCCGTTCTCCTGCCGATCGAGTGCGCTCGAACCGCCCAGGAACAGTGCCCGCCCGCCGAACAGCTTCGGCAGCGATACGCCCCAGTTTACGGCGTGTGAGAAGATATCCAGCGACGCCTTGAAGTTGCTCTTCATCATGGCGTCGCTGATCGGAATGCGCTTGTCGCCGGCCGTCGTGCCGCTGGTCTGGCAGAACTGCTTCACCAGTCCCGGCCACAGCACGTCGGGCTCGGCGTCTTCCACCATCCGCTTCACGTATGGCAGGAACGCCACATAATCGCGCGCGGGCACGGCCTTGCGATACTCGGCGGCTATGTCCGCATCGCCGGCTTTCAGCACCGACGCGAAGCCGTACTCGCGGCCAAATGCGGTGTCCCTGGCCTGCTCGAGCAACGACCGGAGCTGTGCGCGCTGGATAAAGGCCGTGTTGGCCGTCCAATACGCGTGGTTGCGGAGCGTGCGCGCCCGGCCGGCGACGCGCGCGTGCAGGCCCGCGCCGATGAGCGAGGTCCATCGCAGCGAACCGGGTTGGTGGAACGGCGCGGTCATCGGCCCCGGGTCCGTCAGCCTTCGGCCTTTTCTGGAGCTTGCTCGGGGTCGAGCGACTCGACGAATTCGACCAGCCTGGAGGCAAACGGCTCGGGGTGCTCCATCATGGGCACGTGTCCGCACCGGTCGAACCAGACCAGCCGCGAGCGGCCCAGCATCGAGGCGAACTGCTCGGCTGCCTCGGGCGGGGTGACGATGTCCTGCTTGCCCCAGATGAGCAGCGTGGGCGCCTTGATGCCGCTCATGCGCGAGCCCAGATGGTTTCGCCGTGCGCTGCGGCTGAGGCGCACCATGGCCCGCGCGCCACCGCGTTCGCTCAGTTGCTGGTGGGCGCGCTCGATGTCGCTGGCCCGCATGTGCGTCGCCGGGTCGTAGAACAGCTCGCCGATCTTGCGTTCGAGCCAGCCTCGGCTGGGGCGCAGCTGGATGTCGCTGACCATCGACTTCTCGATGAGTCCGCTGCTTCCCGCCAGCACCAGCCCGCGCACCAGGTCGGGCCGCTGCAACGCCACCCGCAGCGCGACGTGGCCGCCGAAGCTGTTGCCCACGAGCACGACCGGATGATCGAAGTGCTTCTGGAGGAAATCGATCGTCAGGGCGGTCACGCCGTCGATCGAGCAGTCGTCTCCGCGCAGGTCCAGCAGGGGAACCTGCAGCAGCACGCACCGAACGCTCGGCTCTGCCAGGCGGACGACCTCTTCCCAGTGCTCGTTCAGGCCCACCAGCCCGTGCAGGAACACCACCGCCGCCCCCGCGCCGACCTCTTCGACGGTGGCGGGCACCGTGCCGCTCAGGCCGCGCAGCTCGATCGGTCGCCCGCTCGACGGCGGGGAGGCCGTGGAGGCCGAATCGGCCGAAGCGTGCTGTCCGGTGGCGCCCGTGGGTGTCAAGGTGCTGGGTTCCCTGCCCTGTATCCCGCCACGTCGGGCAGGCCGAGGCGTCCGGCGACCGAACATCTCCTGCCCCCCGGGCGGATCCATCGTGACGATACTACGCGCTGTTGCCCCTTCGCGCGGGCCAGAACCTAGTGAGGACCAACCGGAAGCGGAGAAGGTCACCCAATAGGCATACAAGGTATCCCTATGTGGCCGAGGCGGTGGCCTCCACGATCACCCCGTCCACCATGTGCACCACCCGGTCGGCACGCTCGGCCACCTGCTGGTCGTGGGTCACCATCAGCATCGCCCGCTTGGGGGCCTCGGGGTCATCGGGCCGCACGACCTTCTCCAAGGCGTCCAGGATGCCCTCGCCCGTGTGCTGGTCGAGGTTGCCGGTGGGCTCGTCGGCCAAAAGAAGAGGCGGATCGGCGATCAGTGCCCGTGCGATCGCCACCCGCTGGCGCTCGCCGCCGCTGAGCTGGGCGGGCTTGTGGCGGAGTCGCTCGCCCAGGCCGAAGGTGGTCAGCAGCTCCTTCGCCCGCTCGCGCCGCTCGGCGGGGACCTTCCGACCCAGCACGCCCTGGGTCATCGCCCCCAGCAGCACGTTGCCCATCACGTCCAGTTCGGGCAGCAGGTGGTAGAACTGGAAGACGACACCCACGTCGCGGGCCCGGTAGCGGTTCAGCCCGCCCGGCCCGAGGCGAGAGATGTCGCGCCCCTGGAAGGTGATCGTGCCGTCCTGTGGCTTGTCCAGGCCGCCTATTAAGTGCAGCAGCGTGCTCTTGCCGCTGCCCGAGGCCCCCAGGATCGCCACCCACTCGCTTTCTTTAAGGCTGAGCGACGCCCCACGCAGCACCGGCACCGGGACGCGGCCCAGCTTGTAGGTCTTGTGGACGTTCTTGGCGTCGAGGAGCAAACTCACGCGCTCTCCAGCGCCGAGATGCAGCGGTCGATCACCGAGTCGAACGCCACCACCTCGCCCTTCCCGGTGTCCTTGCGCAGCTTGAACTCCACGCCGCCGGCGTCCAGCGCCTTGTCGCCCAGCGTCAGGCGCACCGGGATGCCGATCAGGTCGGCGTCCTTGAACTTGGGGCCCGGGCGCTCCTTGCGATCGTCGATCAGGACGTCGGCGCCCCTGGCCGCCAGCTTCTCGGCCAGCTCGCCGGCGACCGACCGCTGCTTCTCGTCCTCGGGCTTCATGAGGATGATCTCGACGTGATAGGGCGCGACGGCCGCCGGCCAGATGATGCCGTTCTCGTCGTGGCTCATCTCGACGCACGCGGCCATGGTCCGGCTCACGCCGATGCCGTAGCAGCCCATGGTCACCGACCGCGGCTTCTGGTCCTCGGCGAGGACCTTGAAGTCCATCGCGTCGGAGTACTTCGTGCCCAGCTTGAAGATGTGGCCGACCTCGATGCCCCGCTGGACCTCGAGCGTCGAGCCCTCGGCACGCGGGCTGGGGTCGCCCGCCTCGGCGTTGCGGATGTCGGCGACCTTGAGCTTGCCCGTCTCGTAGCCGAGATCGCGATGCCAGTGCCACCCCGTCACGTGGTGGTCCACCTCGTCGGCGCCCGTCGCCCAGGCGTTCGGCTGCGCGGCGTCGGGATCGACCACGATCGTCGCCCCCGTCAACTTGGCGAACGCGCTCGGGCTCACGTAGCCGATCGCCAGCCCGTCGGCCTTCGCCTTCGCCTCGTCGGCCAGCCTCACGCCCGAGCCCACCGCGTCGCGCACCTTGCCCTCGTTCACGTCGTGGTCGCCGCGGACGACGGCCAGCACGTACTTGGTGGTGTCCGGGTCCTTGAGCACGCGCTCGAAGACGATCGTCTTGAGCATGCCCGCCGCCGTCGCCCCCAGGTGCCCGGCGACCAGCTCGATCCCAGGCATGTTCGGCGTGTGGTGCTTCTTGAGTTCTTCACCCGCATCACCATCGAACGACCACACGCGCTCGCCGATCTCCGCCTTCTCGACGTTCGCCGCGTACCCGCTCACCGGGCACACCAAGACCTTGTCCTCGCCGCTCTCGGCGTGCACCATGAATTCGTGGCTGGCCGAGCCGCCGATGGGCCCGCTCTCGGCCTCGACGGCCGTGAACGTCAAGCCGCACCTGGTGAAGATCCGCGTGTACGCGTCGTAGAAGTGGTCGTAGGCCACGTCCAGCCCGCCCTCGCCCTGCTGATTGAGGTGGAAGCTGTACGCGTCCTTCATGATGAACTCGCGGCAGCGCAGCAGGCCCGAGCGCGGCCGCGGCTCGTCGCGGAACTTGGTCTGGATCTGGTACAGGCTCAGCGGCAGCTGCTTGTAGCTGGTCACCGCGCCCTTCATCATCTCGACGATGGGTTCTTCGTGCGTCGGGGCGAGCGCCAGCGCCCGCCCGTGCCGATCCTCGAGCGTGAACAGGTCGTCGCCGTACGCCTCGTCGCGGCCGGTCTCCTTCAGCAGGCTCATCGGCTCGAACGCGGGGAAGAGCATCTCCATCGCCCCGATCCGCTCGTGCTCCTGCCGGACGATTTCCTGGATCTTGCGGAGGCTCCGCCAGGCCAGCGGCAGGTAGTCGTACACCCCCGCGGCCAGCTGCCGGATGAACCCCGCCCGCACCAGGAACACGTGGCTGGGCGTCGTCGCGTCGGCGGGGGCCTCGCGGGTGGTGGGGATGAGGGTGCGGCTCCACAGGTGGACGTCGCCCTGGCGGAGGGTGGAGAGGGGGGAGGCGGCTTCGGTGGCGGTCTGGGCGTTGGGGGTCATGGGAGGGCAGGGTAGGAGCCGCGCCCCGCCCCAAAACTACGGGCAGCCCAGGTCGAACTCGTTCTGGAAGGCCAGGAAGTCGAAGATCGTCAGCGAGCCGTCGCCGTCGAAGTCGGCCCGCGGGTCGCTGGCGTCGAAGAGGTTCTGGAAGGCCAGGAAATCGAAGATCGAGAGCTCGCCGTCGCCGTCCAGGTCGGCCGGGCAGGACGGAGGGGCGCAGCGGTTGAGCAGCACGCCCACGTAGTCGCCTGACTCATTTGTCACGGCTAGATCCAGGACTCGGTCGCCGTTGAGGTCGCCGAGCGCCACGCTCACTCCGCTGCCCGCGCCGACGCGTTGCTGGGGCCCGAAGGTCCCGTCACCCAAACCCAGCAGCACCCTCAAGTCGAAGAAGCCATTCGCGACGGCCATGTCCAGGAAACCGTCGCCATTGATGTCATCGAGCGCCACGCTATAGGGACCATCTCCCGCTTGGAGGCGTTGCTCGGGCTCGAAGGTGCCGTCGCCGCGGCCGAGCAGCACGCTTACGTCGCTGCTGAAGTTGTTCGCCACGGCCACGTCATGGACGCCATCGCCGTCGAAGTCGCCCAGCGCCACGCTGAACGGCCCACGGCCTGCGCCGAAGCGTTGCTGGGGCTCGAAGGTGCCGTCGCCGCGGCCGAGCAGCACGCTCACGTCTTCGCTGCTTACGTTCGCCACGACCAGATCCGGGACGCCATCGCCGTCGAGGTCACCGAGCGCCACGCCGAACGGCCCATCGCCAGCTCCGAAGCGTTGCTGGGGCTCGAAGGTCCCGTCGCCGCGGCCGAGCAGCACGCTCACGTCGTTGTCGTATCGATTCGCCACGGCCATGTCCTCAAAGCCATCACCGTTGATGTCCGCCACGGCCGTGCTGCGCGGTCCGGAGCCCGCGTCGAAGCGTTGCTGGGGCTGGAAGGTGCCGTCGCCACGGCCGAGCAGCACGCTCACGTCGCTGTCGGATTGATTCGCCACGGCCATGTCCTGGAAGCCGTCGCCGTTGAAGTCGCTCAGCGAGACGCTCGATGGGCTTCCGCCCGCGTTGACGCGTTGCTGGGGCTCGAAGGTCCCGTCGCCGCGGCCCGGCAGGACGCTCACGTCGTTGCTGAAGCCGTTGGCCACGGCCATGTCCTGGAAGCCATCGCCGTTGAGGTCGCCCAGCGCCACGCTCAGTGGTCTGTCGCCCGCGGTGACGCGTTGCTCGGGCTCGAGCGGACAGAAGGCGGGCGGATTGCAGCGGTTGATCAGCACGCTCACGTCAGCGCTGCCCAGGCTTGCGAGCGCAACATCCGTCGCGCCGTCGCCGTTGAGGTCGCCCAGCGCCACGCTCCATGGCGCGTCGCCCACGCCGAAGCGTTGCTGGGGCTCGAAGGTCCCGTCGCCGCGACCGAGCAGCACGCTCACTTCGTCGCTCAGCAGGCTTGGCACGGCCACGTCCGGGGCGCCGTCGCCGTTCAGGTCGGCGAGGGCCACGCTCCGTGGACTCGAGCCCGCGTCGAAGCGTTGCGCGGGCCGCAAGCCGCCGTCGCCGCGTCCCATCAGCACGCTCACGGCGTCGCCATCCAGGTTCGCCACGGCCACGTCGAGGTTGCCATCGCCGTCGAGGTCGCTGAGCGCCACGCTCCAGGGCCGTTCGCCCGCATCGAAGCGTCGCTGGGTCTCGAAGGTCCCATCGCCGCGTCCCAGCAGCACGCTCACGTCGTCGCTCTCGGAGTTCGCCACGGCCATGTCCTGGAAGCCGTCGCCGTTGATATCGCCCAGCGCCACGTGCACCGAGTACGCGCCCGCGTCGAAGCGTTGCTCGGGCTGGAAGGTGCCATCGCCGCGTCCCAGCAGCACCTTGACGTCGCCGTCGAAGTCCGCCACGGCCATATCCGGGGCGCCGTCGCCGTTGAGGTCGCCCAGCGCCACGTGCCGGGGGCGGTCGCCCACATCGAAGCGTTGCTGGGGCTGGAACGTCCCGTCGCCGCGTCCCAGCAGCACGCTCACGTCGTAGTCGCTCTGATTGGCCACGGCCATGTCCTGGAAGCCGTCGCCGTTGATGTCACCAATGGCCACGCCCTCTGGCCTCTGACCAACTTCGAAGCGTTGCTCGGGCTGGAACGTGCCGTCGCCCCGGCCCAGCAGCACGCTCACATCGTCGGAAACCTGATTGGCCACGGCCATGTCCTGGAAGCCGTCGCCGTTGAGGTCGCCCAGCGACACGCTCCACGCCCCATCGCCCGCGTCGAAGCGTTGCTCGGGCTCGAACTGCGTGGCGGGGTCGCACGCCTGTGCGTGCGCACGGGTGGCAAGTGCGGTCGAGGCGGCCAGGCCGGCGGCCAGCACGAGGACGGTGGGGGTGCGGTTGGGCATGGTGGCTCCTTCGGCGCGCCAGCATACCGGAAATCACGACACGGCACAAGGGCAAATTCGGACCAGGTCCGTCGATTCGCCTACCCCATGCGGCCCATGTTCCCCAGAGTCCGGCCGATGGCCGCGAAACTCACGCGCGCCGCGGCCCGGGGCGATGCTCGGGCGTGCGCGGCCCGCCGCCCACCCCCGCGTCGAGCCCGCCGATCAGCCCGCGCGGACCGGGAACACGCGGCCGGGCGTCGTCGCGTCGGCGGGGGCCTCCCTCGTCGTGGGGATGAGGGTGCGCGTCCACAGGTGGATATCGCCCTGGCGGGCGGTGTGGAGGACTCCGGCTTCGCCGGGTTGGGAGGTCTGGGCGGTGGTCTGGGCGGTGGGGGTCATGGGAGGGGAGGGTAGGAGCGATGCCCCGTGCCTACCCCGGCCCAACGGCTACGGGCAGCCAGCAGCGAAGGCACTCTGGAACGAGAGAAAATCGAAGATCGTGAAGTCGCCGTCGCCGTCGAAATCGGCGATGGGGTCCATCAGATCGAAGAGGTTGCCGAAGGCCAGGAAGTCGAAGATCGTGAGCACGCCGTCGCCGTCGAGATCGGCGGGGCAGGGAAACGGCCCGCACCGATTCAAGAGCACGGTGACGTTGTCGTTGCTCGCATCGGTAACGGCCAGGTCCGGGTCGCCGTCGCCGTCCAGGTCGCCGAGTTGCAGCCCGATGGGCTCCAGGCCGGCAGACAAAGGCACGCGGGGCGCGAATGTTCCATCTCCTTTGTTCAAGAAGACGCTGACATCCAGAGCAGACGCGTTGCCCAAGACCAGGTCCGCGTCGCCATCGCCGTCCACGTCATCGATGACCAGGCTTCCGTAGCCGTACACCGCGTCATAGAACACGGCGGGGGCAAAGACGGCGTTGCCGTCGTTCAGGAGCACGCCGATGCCAAGGCTATCCCCGTTGGCCACGACGAGGTCCGCGTCACCATCACCGTCCAAGTCGCCCACCGCGACGTTGTTGGGCTGATCGCCCGCGTCATGCCGCAGTTGGGTCGGGAAGGTGCCGTCCCCGGCGTTCAAGAGCAGGCTCACATCGGCGCTGCTGCTGTTCGCCACGGCCAGGTCGGCGTCGCCATCGCCATCGAGGTCGCCGATCGCCACGCCGAAGGCTCGAACGCCCGCGCGATACTGAACTTCCCGCGCAAAGGTGCCGTCGCCGTTGTTCAGCAGCACGCTGACGCCGTTCGTGAGGGGGCACGCCACCGCCAGATCTGCGTGGCCATCGCTGTCCAGGTCTCCCATCACCAGGGATACGGGGCCGCCGACGACCCGATAGCGCACCTCTGGCGCGTATGTGCCATCACCGTGATTGCGCAGCACGCTCACGCTGTCGCTGTCGCGGCTGGAGACGGCCAGGTCACCGTCACCGTCACTGTCCAGATCGCCAATCGCCACGGACCATGGAAGTTCGCCTACTTCGTATCGCACTTGAGACGCAAACGTGCCATCACCATTGTTGAGCAACACGCTCACGTCGTTACTGATGTAGTTTGCCACGGCCATGTCGGCGTCGCCATCGCCGTCCAGATCGGCCAGGTCGATGGAGAGTGGCGTTGCGCCCGCGTCATACGCCATCTGTGGCGCGAAGATCTCGATAGGGTCGCAGTCCTGGGCCAACGCGGTGAGCGGCAGCGTGGCGGCGGCCAGCACGGTCAGAACGACACGGCTCTCGGGCATCTCTGGTCTCCTCTCGCCCACAGCATACCAGAACCCAGCCGAACACGCAAGCACAAACCGCCAGCGGCCCATCGCGGCGTGCATGCCCGCCGATCACGCCACCGGGCCCCGGCATCGCGTTGCGCGGCTCCCAGAACGCGTTGCGCCCCCCGCGCATCGCGTTGCGCGGGCTCCAGGACGCGTTGCGCCCCTCGCGCATCGCGTTGCGCGGGGCCGGGATCGCGTTGCGCGGGCCGCGCTCACTGTTGCGCCGAGCGCGCAACGCGTTGCGCGGAGGGGAGAAATCGTGTTCTCGGGCCTTCGCTCGGGCCTTCTTTGGGCCCTCCCGCCGACGCCGGGGCCGGGATCCGGCTGCGGGGCCTGTTTCGTAAGTTCTTGCAAGAGCGGAACTTGCAAAAAACTTTCGCGGTTTTTTCAACTCGGACCAAAGTCGCCCTCCCAGACCGTCGATCCATGGTGCAGGCCGGCAAGGGGTCGGCCATACATGAACCGTGGGTCGTGGCGACGGCGCCCCGCTCCACCCTGATTCGGAGTCTTTCTCATGGGCAGGAATCTGCCATCACAACGAAGCGCGGCCCTCGACTGGACCACCGAACGCCTGGCGACGTGGACGGCCAACGCCGCGGCGATCGGGGTCGATCCGACGACCGTCTCGGCCGTGTCCTCGGCCATCGCGACGGCGACCAACCTCAGGACCGCCGCCGGCGCGGCACGCGCCAACAGCAAGAGCGCGACCGCGTCGTACCACAACGCGGCCGACGAGGCCCTGGACATGGTGCGCGACCTGATCTTGGAGGTGAAGGCGTTCGCCGCCAGCACCGACGATCCGCGAGTGTATGTTCTGGCCGACCTGAGCCCCAAGGCCAACCCCAGCGAGACGCCGCCGCCCGAGGCGCCCAGCGACGTGCTCTACGCGCTGCAGTTCGACGGGTCGCTGCAACTGCGGTGGAAGGGCAAGGGGCCCCAGGGCACGTTCTACGTCGTCAAGCGCAAGCTCGCCGGCGAGAGCGCCTTCACCATGATCGCCACCACCACCGACAAGAGCTTCACCGACAACGCGATTCCCTTTGGGACCGACAGCGTGCAGTACCAGATCCTGGCCCAGCAGACCGACAAGGTCGTCCAGGGCCCGGTCGTGCCGGTCAAGCTCGGCTCGGGCAACGGCCAGCAGGGCGAGGCGGCGGCGTAGGCCTCGAGATCCTGTCGCTTCGAACGCTTCGAACGCTTCGTTCTTGCCACGCACGCGGCCGATGGCGCGGGTTCGTCCCCGCGTCATCGGCCGCGCGCCGTCGCCACGCCCGCCGCCGCGGACGCCCGACCCCGGCCGGCGACCGAATAGCCCGTGAAGGCGCATTCATAGTTCCAGGAATTGGCTCATCGGCGGCGCCGCGCGCCAGGCGCGCTGCGCGGCGGCGACCCAGTGCGCGGGCGCGCACCGGTGCGCGTCGGCACGCGTGCAACACCAATCGCCAGAGAGAGAGGAACCCCATGTTCGTTTCAAGCCTGACCATCGCCCTGACCACCATGCTCTCGGCCGGCCCGGACCTGGACAAGAGCCCGCAGGGCACCGTCTGGATCGCCAACCGCGTCTCGGGCACCGTCTCGGTGATCGACGTGCGCCGCGACGAGGTCGTCCAGACGCTCGAGCTGCCCGGGGCCGAGCGCCCCGAGCCGATGTACGTGTTCTACTCGCAGCGCACCGACCGCGTGTTCGTGGGCGACCGGGGCAACGACCGGGTGGTCGCCTTCGACGCCACGACGCGCGAGATCGTCGGCGAGGCGAGCGCCGGTGAGGGCGTCTTCCACATGTGGGGCAGCCCGGCCACGGCCCAGCTGTGGGTCAACAACGACGTCGACAACACCACCTCGATCATCGACATGCGCACGCTCGAGACGGTGGGCGCCGTCGACACGCCCGCCGACCTGGTGGCCATGGGCGGCAAGCCCCACGACGTGATCGTCTCGCCGCTGGGGCTGCTCGCCTACGTGACGGTCATCGGCGTCGACGGCGACACCGACTGGGTCGTGCAGTACGACACGCTCAGCGGCGAAGAGATCGGCCGGGCCGAGGTGGGCGACGACCCGCACCTGTCCATCGCCTACGGCACGCGCGACCTGTACGTGCCCGCCCAGGGTGGCGACGCCGTGCACGTGCTCGACCGCCTGACGCTCGACGAGAAGGCGGTCATCGCCGTCGACAACGCGCACGGCGCTGGCATGGACCTGGACGGCCGCACGTTCTTTACGACCAACATCGCCGGCGGGGGCGATGGGGGGCTGGTGAAGATCGACACGAGAACGATGGAGGTCGTCGCCGAGCCCACCGATACGCCCTTCCCCACGCCGCACAACATCGCCCTGACGCCCAGCGGCAACAAGCTCTACGTCACCCACTCGGGCATGATGGCCGACCGGGTCAGCATCTATCGCGCGGCCGGCCGGCGCGGCCAGCCCCGCCTGATCGGCGAGGTGACCGTGGGGCGCAATCCCTTCGGCCTGGCGTACGTGCCCTGAGGGGGCGCCGATATCCGGCCGCCGCGACCAGGCCGATACCCTGCGTCATGCCCGTCTTCCTCGTCGCCGCCCGCGCCAGCAACGCCCAGGACGCCCCGCCGGCGGACTTGTCGCGCCTGGACGGCCTGTTCGACGACTGCACCCACCTCTGGCCCGGCCTCGCGCTGGTGCAGGCCGAGGCCAGCCAGAGCCGGGTGTACCACGACGCCAAGTGGTCGCTGCCCGACGGGTGCGGCGTGGTGGTGGCGATATTGGAGCACCAGCCCAAGTTCAAGGGGGTCCAGAAGGGCGCCCTCAAGTGGGTGCGCGAGCGGTGGGATGCAATGCCGGGGTGAATGGGGGTGCGCCGGGCGCCCGGCGAGCGGCCCTGCCCGCGGCCCGGCCGGCCGATATACTGCCACTCTACGTGGAGGAGGCCGCCATGCCGTCGCTGTCGATCGTTTCGGGCCCCAACGAGGGCGACTACTACCCGCTGGGCTCGCGCACCATGGTCGTGGGCCGGGACGAGGCCTGCCCCGTCCAGATCACCGACGACCGCGTCAGCCGCAAGCACCTGCAGATTCGTTGCGACCAGGGCCGCTATCTGGCCACCGACCTGAAGAGCGCTAACGGCCTGCGGATCAACGGCCGCGACGTCCAGGGCGAGTGCGAGTTGGAGGACGGCGACGTGATCGAGATCGGCCGCTCCAAGATCGCCTTCTGGGCCCGGGAATTCGACGATCGCGAGAGCGCCATGGACCACTGGCACGAGCGCGGCCACCGCACCCGGCCGACCATCCAGGACTAGCCGCACCCTATCGCACGGGCGATGGCGCCCGTTCTCTTGTTCATCCCCCCGGCAGCCTTCCACGCTCCCGCCAGGTCTCGATGTGCGCGTCGTGGCCGGCCTGCGGCTCGGCCGCGTGCCACGTGGTATACAGCGTGTCGAGCGATCGCGCCACGGCGATGGCCCGGACGTGCGTGGGCCCCAGCGTGGCCTCGATGGCGCCCCACGCCTCGAGCATCAGCGCTTCGGCCTGGGCGAACCGCTCCAGGGCCAGCAGGGTCTTGGCGTGCGTCCAGGCGAAGGAGCCCAGCATCCAGTGCCCGGGGGGCAGCTGGGCCCGCGCCGCGGCGAGCGCGGCGGCGCCCTGGGCCCGGGCGTCGTCCCACTTCTCCTGCACCTGCAGGCAGTCCACCAGTCGCATCGTGGTCGTGATCGTGTTGGGGTGGTCCTCGCCCAGGCGCGCGCGGTAGAAGGCAAGAACCTGGCGGTAGATCGGTTCGGCGTCGGCGGCCCGGTCCATCCGCACCAGGGCCTCGGCCCACCCCGAGCGCGCGTTCTGCGTGGACGGATTGTCCTCGCCCAGGGCGCGCTCGAATCCCTCGGCGGCCAGGCGGAAGTACCGCTCGGCGTCCTCGTCGGCGCTGCGCGTGATGGCCAGGTGCGCCAGGTTGAGGTACGAATTGAGCGTGTCGGTGTGGTTGGGGCCCAGCGTCGCCAGGCGCAGCTCCAGCGTGCGCTCGCCAATCGCCCGCGCCTCGTCGAGCCGGCCCATGACGCGCAGCGTGTCGGAATGGAAGTCCGCCGCGTCGAGCGTGCGCTGGTCGCGCTCGCCCAGCGTCGCCTCGAAGCCCGCCGAGGCGCGGCGGAGTTCGATCTCGGCCGGCTCCATCATGCCCGCGCGAAGGTACGCCAGGCCCAGGAGCTTGCGCAGGTCGGCGTGGTCGTCCGGCGCCCCTGGCGACTCGGCTTCTCGCAGGGCCAGGGCCGATTCGAGCACGGCGATGGCGCGCTCCAGCAGGCCGACCTCCATGATCGTCTCGCCCAGCGTGCCCAGGAGCCGGGCCCGCAGGGCCGGCTGCGTGCCGAACTGCGCATTGACGGCGTCGATCGACGGATCGAAGAGCTCGGCCTGGAACAGCCACAGCGCCACATCGGTGAAGTTCAGTTGGCCCAGCAGCGTGAGTGCCGCGTCGGCGGCCTGCGGGTCGGCCCCCGTCTCGCCCACGCTCCGCACGCGCTGGGCGAGGTGCTCGAAGAGCTTCGTCCCCGCGCGTTCGGGGTCGAGCCCCGAGAGCTGCGCCGCCTGGAACGACGTGACCACCTCGAGCTGCTCGGCACGCCGCACCGCCTGGGCCTCGGCTCGCTCGGCGCGCTGCGCCTCGGCGCTGGCTTCCGCCGCGGCCAGTTCGGCATCGACGCGCGCCGCGTCAGCGGCTCGACGCGCTTCGACCGCCCATGCCAGGCCCACGCTCGTGCCGATGATGCCCAGCACCAGCGCGACGGCGACGAGCGCGCCGGCGGCGACCTGTGCACGATTGCGTCGAACGAACTTCCGCAGCCGGTAGCTCGTGCTGGGGGGACCGGCGACGACCGGCTCGTCGTGCAGGTGTCGCTCGACGTCCTTGGCCAGCGCGTTGGCCGTCTCGTACCGGCGCGTGCGGTCCTTCTCCAGGCAGCACATGACGATCCAGTCGAGATCGCCTCGGAGGATCAGGCCGAGCTTGCGGACATCGGCGCGCCGGCGCTGGGCGGTCAGGCTGGCGCTCTCGCCCAGCGTGGACAGGCGGGTGCTGGGCTTGGCCGGCTCGACCTCGCGGATGATCCGCATCATCTCGCCGAAGCCCTTGCTCATCAGGTCGCGGCCGTCAAAGGGCGTCGTGCCCGTAAGAAGTTCGTACAGCAGCACGCCCAGCGAATAGACGTCGCTCCGCGTATCGATGTCCAGCGCCGACATCTCGGCCTGCTCGGGGCTCATGTATTCGGGCGTGCCGATGACCTGCCGCTGCTCGGTAAACACCGTCTTTTGCGTAAGCTCGGTGTTGGTTGCCTTGGCGATGCCGAAGTCGATCACCTTGGGCGTGGGCCTGTCGCCTTCCAGCGTTACCAGCACGTTGCTTGGCTTGATGTCGCGATGGATGATGCCCTTCTGGTGGGCGTGCTGGATCGCTTCGCACACCTGGATGAACAGGCTCAGACGCGCACGGGTGTCCAGCTTGTGCGTGTCGCAGTATTCCAGGATGGGCACGCCCTTGATGTGCTCCATTACGAAGTACGGCCGACCGGTCTCAGTCGAGCCGGCATCGAATACCTTGGCGATTCCCGGGTGGTCCATCATCGCCAGCGCCTGGCGCTCGGCCTCGAAGCGTGCGATCACCTGCTTGGTGTCCATGCCCAACTTGATGATCTTCAGCGCAACCTGACGCCGGACCGGCTCGGATTGCTCGGCGAGCCAGACCGTGCCGAAGCCACCCTCGCCCAGGCGTTGGAGCAGCTTGTAGCGATCAATGTGCTGACCCGGCTCGGCCCGATCTCCGTCGACAATCGTCGCGTCGTCACGCTCCGCCATGATGCCCCCCTTCGAGTGCAGCCTCTTTCAAGGCTGGCCGCAATCATCCTAGCCGATGAGTCCACGGGCCTTCGTCGGAGACGTGGTCGTGGCGGGCGGTTGTGTTTCTGCCATTGCCGGGTCTCGACTGAGGTCGTCGCCCACCCGGCTGGTCCCAACTCTGCCATCAGCGCCAACTACGCCTCGCCAGGACGATCCTTGAGCACCAGCCCAAGTTCGGGGGCGCGCGCAAGCGCGCTGCTGGCCATGGCGTTGCTGGCGAACTGGCTGGTCGGCTTTGAGGACGACCGTGCCGATGCGCGAAGTGCGCTGCGGGTTGGCGCCATCGAGCACGAGCCGTGGGGGCGCGTCGAAGTCGAAGCGGATACACCACCGCCCGCGAAGAGCATTCCCAGGAACGCTTCTCGCGGGCGGTGGCTGCAATTCCTCGCCACGAATCTGATGATCGACGAGCTTCTTACGAGTCCGCACGCTCGGACGTGGTGCCTCCACCCGATGCGTCGGCGTCTTCCTCATCCTCGCCGGTCACGGGACGCTGGCGAAAGTCCTCGCCCATAGGCGTCAGGCGGAGAACCTTGCCCGTCGACGCCTCGACCTCCAGCGTGATGCCGCGTACGGCGAAGGCCAAGCCGTGGCGGAAGTACTTACGCATCGCGACGGAGTCGTCGGACATGCTCAGGAACTGTACCGTGTTATTGATCGGTCGAGCGACGTCGTTCTCGCGCAGTTCGGTGTTGATGCGCTCGGCGCGGGCGAACGGGCGCACCGAAGCGGCAATCTCCTCTTCGCGGGCCGCGGCCATTTCCTCAGCCGTCAGTCGAACGGGGGGCGGGGGCGTCTCGTCCATCAGCACGCCGGTGGTATCCATGTCCTCGGGCGGGATCGTCTCTCCACGCTCGGCGGCCTCACGCTCGGCCCGCTCGCGGGCCTGCCGGCGGGCTTCGATGACCTCGCGGGCCCGCTCACGCTGCTCGGCCCGCTGCTGCTCGGCCAGCGCCTGGGCCTGCTGGCGTTCGTACAGGTCACGCTCGTACATCCGCTCGGCACGCTTGCGTACGGCCTCGGAGTCGAGCTTGATCGCGATATCGGCTGCCCGGACGTAGGCCACCTCGCCCACCACCCGCAGGAACACTCGGTCACGCGTGCCAGTGGCAAGCAAGCCGATGTCTTCGCCGTACGGAGCGCGGAGGTACGGTCCGTCGTCCCTGCTTTCGATGATCTCACCCAGCAGGCGGCTGAGCGGCAGCCCGTAGCTCTCGGTCTCGCTAAGGCGCACCGTGATCGCTTCGGCGTCCTCCCAGTTCGTACCCGGGGCCAGATCGGCGGCCTCGGTGGGAATAAGTCCGCCCGCCTCGACGCCGCTAACGGTGATCGCCGAGGCCGCGCTGACGGCAACGTCGCGCAGGTTCGAGTCGGCCTC
The DNA here is from genome assembly GCA_040221175.1 of Phycisphaerales bacterium. Lineage (NCBI taxonomy): Bacteria > Pseudomonadati > Planctomycetota > Phycisphaerae > Phycisphaerales > Phycisphaerales bacterium. Next base: position 1,009,806 of record JAVJVK010000004.1, on the reverse strand, counting down.
ACCCATCCACGCGTCATCGCGCGCGGGCGTCTCGGTGAAACGCTGGCGCCGGCCGTACTCATCGCTAAGCATATCCGCGACATCAATAGAGCCCCAACGCATCGTGCCGCCGCCCGAGTTCAGGCTCGGCGCCGAACTGCCAAAGAAATTACTCACTTCCGGGTCATTCTGGTACAGGTACATGTCGCCAACGCGCACATCCTCCTGGAAGGGAAGCACGGGCACATATCCGCTGCGCCCGATGTCTTCGTTCCAGTCCTCGTAGAAGCTCGAGCGAACGCCAAGATCTGGCCCCGACGAACAACCGGCAAGCCCGAGCGAACAAACGAGCGAACTCACGGTGATCCAACCAAGTTGACGATTCATCGCTTTCCCCTTTCGAGTTTCTTGGTACCAGGAACCACGGTCGGCTCGCGATTGCGTTCCATGGTTGGAATCGCCGTCTGCGGTCGTGATGTTGTCGTTCCTCTGCGAGCGATGCTAGTCCATTTGACGGGCGATACCCAAGCTCACCTGCTCGACACGGGCTTCCACCCTTGGGGTTCGGGTATCTTCGTAAGATCTCAACCAAGTCGACCAGAATCTGTGTAGTTTTGCGCACGTCTTGGTAGATGCGCTATGGCGAGGTACCAGAGAAGATGGGTGCGGAGCGGCCGATGGTGCGGGCCCGCAGATCGATATCCAACCACTGCCTTGCGGCGGCATACGTCGCTTGCTTTGCGAGGCGAACGAGGTTCTGACGACGGATGCACCCGTACTGGCATCATTAAGTTGTGCTTGTGGCACTTGCGGGCTCTGGGCACGACGGGTCAGCGGGCGCGGCTTTGCTCCGCACGAGGGGGCGCTGTCCGATTGTGCGGTGAGAAGTCGTAAGTGCTTGCTCGGTCCGTGCACGGGTGTGCGGGTGGCATACCAGTGGCCTCGCCCATGCGCGTGCAGCCGACTACCCCGATCACCGCGCTCGTCTGGGGAGCCGGTCTGGGGCTCGGGGGGGCTTGGTTGTGGGGCTGGTCGCCGGGCTGTTGGTGGGTAACTCCACGGCGTGGCTGCTGCTGACAATCTCCACGGCCGCCTTCATCCTCTAGGCCGTCACGGGCCACCCCGCCCGCCAGCCCTGCCCCGGCTGCGGCTACGAGACTCGCGGCCTGCCCCGCGACGACGACACTGGCGCGGTGCCCTGAGTGCGGCCGGCTGGTACCCCTGCGGGCTGGCGACACGGGCTCGGGCCTGCCCTAGCGGTGGGCTCTCTACCCTGAGCCCATGATCAGCCCCTTGCGCACCATCGCGGCCGCCGCCATCGCGCTGGCCACCATCTCAGCTCTGGCCGCCCTCCCGGCCCGCCCCCAGCCCGACGCCATCGCCACGGGCGGCAACCCCGCCTCGCTGGTGGTCTATGCCCAGGGCGAACCGCTCGCCACGCTGGCCGATGGCACCGTGCTCGCCGCTCGAACGGTGGCGGGCGAGGGGCGCGTCGCCGCGATCGGCCACGGCGGGTTCCTGCGCGATGACCGCGGCCAGACCGAGGCGTTCCTCGACGAGATCATGCGCTGGCTGCTCGATGGCAGGGCCAGCACGCGCGCCTGGGGCGTGCCCGACAACATGCGCGAGCGCCTGGCCGAAGCGGGCGTGACGCTCGAGGCCGTCGGTGGCAACATCGACCAACTCGACCTGGCCGGCGTTGACTTGATGATCGCCTCGCCACAGGCCTTCGCCCGCGCCGGCCGGCTCGGCGACCTGCGCGCCTGGCTGCTGGGCGGCGGCGCACTGCTGAGCGCCGAGACGGCCTGGGGCCAGATCCAACTCGGCCACGCCACCGGCGCCGACGACCTGGCGGCCAACGAGTTGCTCGGCGAGCACGGCATCCTCTACACCGAGCGCGCCATCTCGCCCGGTCGCGACGGGCTGTACGCGCTCGATGCCGACGCGAACGCCGCCGCCAACGCGAGCGCCGCGCTGGCGGTCCTGGCCGGTGACACCGAAGGCGACGTCGTCCGCGCCGCCCGCGTCGCGCGCCAGGCCCTGGCCATCGCGCCCCTCGACGGCCCGCTGATCGCCGCCGCCGATGCGCTCGCCGAGCGCCATCGCGAAGAGCTCAACGCCGCCTACGCCGCCATGGCCACCACGCCGCTGCGGCTGAAGGACCAGCCGCTGGCGTGTGCGCTGCTCGACCTGGAAGCCCGCCGCGCGACCATCGCCGCGTCCACCGGCAAGGTCGCGGCCCACCCCAGCCACGCCGCCTTCCCCGGCGCCGTGCCCGAGAGCGCCCCGCGGTTGACCCGACAGATCACGCTCAACGACGGCATCCCCGGATGGCGCACCACGGGCCTGTATGCCCCGGCCGGCGAGGCCATCACGCTCCGAGTCATCGAAGGCGAATCAAGCGGCGCGGCCTTACAGATCGGCTGCTGGCTCGACCCCCAGGACTTCGACGACCGCGTGCGCATGCCCCGGGCCACCTTCCGCGCGCCCCTGCAGAACGTCGCCGCCACGCTCGCCTCGCCCATCGGCGGGCCGATCTACCTCGACCTGGGCGATGCGCCGGCGGACGTGACCATCGAGGTCGCCGGCGCCGTCGAGATGCCACGCTTCCGCCTGGGCCACACCGACGTGGCCGAGTGGCAACAGCACCTGCGCCACCTGCCCGCGCCCTGGGCCGAGCTCGAATCCGACGAACTGGCCTTCTCGCTGCCCGCCGCGGCCGTGCGCGACCTCGAGCGGCCCGACCTTGTGATGCAACACTGGGACAAGGTCCATAGCGCGATGCAGGGCCTCGAGCCGCGCTCGTCGCGCCACTGGCCCGATCGGCAGTACCGCTACGTTGCCGAGAAGCGCCTGAGCTGGGGCTACATGTACTGCCCCAGCGACGCGCCGATCGTCATCCCCACGACCGCCGCGCGTGACATGGTCGACCTCGCGAACTTTGACGCCGACGGCGAGAACAAGCTCTGGGGCCACTACCACGAGATGGGCCACGCCCACCAGAACCCCATGTGGACCTTCGCCGGCACGGGCGAGGTAACGGTCAACATCTTCACCGTGCTCGCGCTGCACCGCGTCAACGGCTACCCGCTCGACGGCGAGATGATGCGCAGCGACCCCGAACGTGCCCTGAGCGCCATGTACGCCCACATCGAAAAGGGCGCGCCCTTCCACCGCTGGAAGAGCGACCCGTTCCTGGCCTTGCAGACCTATGCCCTGCTCTGGCACGAATTCGGCTTCGAGGCCTTCGACCGCGCGTTCCGTTCGTACGAATCGCTATCCGCCGACGAGTTGCCAAAGAGCGACGACGAGAAGCGCGACCGCTTCGTCGTCCAGATGAGCCGGGCGGTGGAGCGGAACCTCGAACCGTACTTCAGGGCGTGGGGCGTGCCGCTGAGCGAAGAGCCGGCGAGCGAACTCGTCGACCTGGAAGCCTGGATGCCCGAGGGCTATGAGCCGCCCTCCCGCTGAGCGGATTGGCCCAGCACGTTCGAGCCCTCTTCCGGGTCGCGGGCCTCGTCGGCCTGCTTCTCCAGGTCGGCCGTCTCGCTGGCCAGGTCGCCTTCGGCTTCGGTCACGGCCTCGATGCGCTCGCGACGTTCGGCCGGTGCCGACGGCTTCGCACCGCGCGGTGCGTCGTGTTCGTCGAGCATCCGCACCGGCACGCCCTTCGGGAAGATGACCTCGCGCGATTCATCGGGCATGGAGATACCCTCACGCGTCAACGCCGTCTTGGCCAGCCGCATCGCCGAACTGCCGACCTTCAGCATGCTGTGCTCCGATCCGTCGATCCAGTAATATGCGCGGAGGTTCACCGTCGAGGCGCCCAACTGCTCGACCAGCACCAGCGGCTCGGGGTCGTCCAGCACGGCCCGATGGTCTTGCAGCATCGATCGCAAGACTTCCTGAGCGTGCGAGATGTCGTCGTCGTAGCCGATGCCGACGGTGAAGCTCAGCCGAACCTTTGGGTTCGCCGTGTAGTTCTTGATGGTGCTCTTATAGACCGTGGCGTTGGAGATCTGGATGTGGTTGCCATCGAAGTCGATGAGCAGCGTCCCCCGGCTGGTGACCTTGCGCACCACGCCGAGCTTGCCGTCGACCTCGATGACGTCGCCCAGGCGGAACGGGCGCTGCACGCTCAGCAGCAGGCTGGCCAGGAAGTTCTCGGCAATGTCCCGGAACGCAAAGCCCAGGATCAATCCGATGATGCCCGTGCCGCTGACGACGGTGAGAGCGATGCGGGTCATGCCGCTGACGCGCAACGCGATGTACACGCCCACCAGCAGCACCACGATGTACACGAGCTTGCGCAGAACGGCGCGCAGCAGGTCGCTGTCGGTGCCGCGTCCGATGGCCGGGCCCGCGAGCCGCTGGGCAAGGGTTGCCGTCACGAACGTGATCAGTAAAACGAGGATACCGCCGCCCAGCAGCGGGGCCGACGCGATCGCCTGTCGCCATAGGGCCACCAGTTCCCGCTTTGCCGGTTCGATGGTCCAGATCGGCCCCTGCTCGATGGTGATGTTGTTCACCACCGCCACCACGCCCTCCGTGCGGCGCGCAAGATCGCCCGCGAGCGTTCGGGACTCTTCCTTTTCGGTCGAACCACGCAGGAAGGCCACGCCCTCGCGAACTTCCACGTCGATCTGCGAGAAGCGTTCGGTCGCGCGAAGGACTTCACCCAGGCGACGCGCAATCCGCTCATCGTCGACCTGGTCCTCGACTCCGACGGCCTGTTCGCTGGCCGAGACCTCGCGATCGGGCTCCAGGGGCGGCGAGCCGGGAGCCTCGTCCTGCCAGGCTCCCGATATCGACGCGGCAACGAGGATGCACGCCACCGCCACGAGTCGGGCCAGCAGGGCCGCGGACGGATGCCGGGATCTCACGTGCTCTTGCCGACCAGGAAGTAGATGATCATGCCGATCACCGGCAGCAGGAGCACGACCAGCGTCCAGACCACCTTCCAGCCGACGCTCTTGTTCGCGCCCAGGATGCTGATGATCGCGATGATGTCCAGGATCAGGATGATGAGGCCGATGATGCCATATTCCATGGTGATGCTCCGTAGACCGTTGCCCGGGAAGGCGCGGGTTCCCGTCGATCCCGCAGCTAACCAAAGCTAGTGGCCATACGTGAAAGCACCCGGCCACATCGAGTGAATGCCCGCTCATGTTTGCCATGCACGACGTTAGTTCGTCAGCAGGCCTCGGGCCCGGCCCATCGTTGTGTCGTCGATCAGCGGTCTGGCTGAACCGCGCTCGCCCAATTTCAGGAGCCAGGGCGCCGACTCGTCCGCGTCGCTGAAGCGACCATCGCCGTCGGTATCGCCGAGCAATTGGAAGTACAGGTACTCGCGATCCCAGTCTATCCAGGCGCGAACCACCCGCATGCCCTCGGGCGTTACCACGCGCGGATTGCGGGCATCGCCGTCGGCAACCCACGCCCGCCTCGCATCCAGGCTGTCCAGCAGGCCGTCGCCGTTGGTGTCTTCGGTTGTTGCCAGGTAGAGCACGGCCCAGACGCTCTGGTCGCTGGAGCGAGGCCGGGTCAGGAAGGCGACCGAACTGATGACACCGCGGCGATCGAGCAGCATCCACCGTTCATCGCTAGACAGGTCTCGTCCGAATGCGTTGTGCCATCGAACTCGGCTGGCCGCATAGCTCGCGCCGCTGGCCGAGCCGTACGAGGCATTCTCCAACCAGCCTTCACCGCCGACGCGCGTGCGTGCGGCCGCATACGTGCCGCGTCGCTGAAACGGATCGTCGGCCTGGAACCACCCCTTGTCGTCCTCCATGACGAAGGGCACGAGCACCACCTCGTGGCCCGGAAGGCCGATGGGCCGTTCGAGCGCCGGACGCCCCTGGACGGTGTCCCCGGTCGTGGTCTGTGCGATGCTGTGGCTCTCCAGTTGATGGGTCGCGTGGCACCCACCAATAACGACGACAGCCAAACATACTCCGATCCCTGCCAAGATCCTGCGCATGCGAAACCTCCTTGACGGTACTTCGCAAGGGAGTGCGTGAGCCACATGACGCAAGCGCAACTCGGTTGAGTGAACGAAAACGGTCGGGCTCAGGAGTCCCCGAACATCCGCCGCTCCACGCCCTCGACCAGCGCGTGCAGGATGAGCATGTGGATCTCCTGGATCCGATCGGCGGTCGGTTGGGCTGTGGGTACGCCGGGCACGATCCACTCGAGGTCGCACGCGCCGGCCAGCCGGCCGCCGTCGCGGCCCAGCAGTGCGATGGTCCGCATGCCCGCCGCACGGGCGGCTTCGACGGCCCGCACGATGTTCGGCGAGTTGCCGCTGGTGCTTAACGCCACCAGCACGTCGCCCTTCTGCCCCAGCGCCTGCACGCCGCGAGCGAAGACCTCGTCATACCCGTAGTCGTTCGCGACGCACGTGATGTGCCCCGCGTCGGTCAGGCTGACGGCCGCCAGCGGCGTGCGGTCCTTGCGAAACCGGCCGGTCAGTTCCTCGCAGAAGTGCATGGCGTCGCAGGCGGAACCGCCGTTGCCGCACGCGAGCACCTTCTTGCCCTCGGCAAACGCTTCGGCCAGCATGTCGGCGGCCAAATCGAGGGTCGTGAAGTTGCGTCCGTCGGCCAGGAACGCCTCCAGCACCCGCTTCGCGTTCTCGAATGCCTCGATCACGCGTTTGCCTCGGCCATCTCGGCTTCGTCGGCCCCGCTGGTCTCGGTTGCTTCATTTGCTTCGACACGAGTCGGCTCGCCGCGCTTCATGTTGGCCAGTGCGTCCCGCAGCTTGGGCTTGTCGCTCGCAGATCGCGCCGACGAATCCACCGCGGCGGCGCTCAGCCGGCCATCGGCGCCCACCTGATCGAACCGCACGCCCACGCGCGTCGAGACACCGCGCTCCTGCATGGTGACGCCGTGGAGGCGGTCGCACATGGCCATCGTCTTCTTGTGGTGGGTAATGACGATGAAATTGCTCTTGACGCTGAACTGCTTCACCACGCGGCTGAAGCGGTCGACGTTGGCGTCGTCGAGCGCCGCGTCCACCTCGTCGAGCACGCAGAAGCAACTGGGCTTGCTCTGGAAGATCGCAAGCAGGAGCGCCACCGCCGTCATCGCCTTCTCGCCACCCGAGAGCTGGCTGATCGACCGGGGTTGCTTGCCCGGAGGACGCGCGACGATCTCGATGCCGCTTTCGAGCAGGTCGATCTCGTCGGTCACGACCTTTTGCCCGTCCACCTCGCGCACCAGCGGCATCAGCTTGATTTCGGCCCGTCCGCCGCCAAAAAGCTGCCGAAACAGCCCATCGTCGCCCGCGAAGCTCTCCCGCACGCGCTCCAGCATGTCGCCAAAGCGGTGCCGGCTGGCCTCGTTCAATTGGTCGATCAGCGTCTCCAGGCGAATGCGCGCGTTGTCGATGTCCTCGACCTGGGCGGCCAGTTGCTCGTTCTTACCCGCCAGTTGGCCCTCTTCATCCATGGCCGACAGGTTCACGCTTCCCAGCTTGTCGATCGACTTCTTCAGCGTGGCGATGGCCTGGGCCGATTCGTCGTCGCCCATGGCGCGCATGACGCCGTGCTCGTCCTCGCCCAGCGCCTCGCGATAACCCGGCAATTCGGCGGGCAGGTCCAGCCCGTCCTCGTCCATCGTGCGCTGGACGAGGTTCTCAAGCCGGATATCGGCTTCGCGGCCACGCAGTTCCAGATCGTGCCAGGCCTTATCGATGTCCCCGGCCGACCGCCGCGCCGCGTCAAACTTGCGCTCCAGCCCCAGCGCCGCTTCCTGCGCCGCGTGCAGGGCCGACCGCTTGCCATCGATGCCGCCCCGCACCGCCTCGGCTTGGGCCTGGAGTGACTCGATCTCTTCAGCTGCCTCACGCGCCGTCTTCTGGTGGGCCTGGGCCTGCTCGCTGGCCCGTTGCACGTGCTGGGCCAGGTCTCGCTGGCTCGCACGGTGCTTCGCCGCCGCGTCGCGCAAGCCGGATGCCTCACGCCGCGCCGCGCCGATCTGCTCGCCCAGCCGGCTGGCGGACACGCGTGCCACCGTCAGGGCCTCGGCCAGCGAATCGGCATCCTTCTCAGCCTGATCGACTTCCCTCGCCAGCGTCTCCATGGCCGATCGTTCGTCTTCGAGGATGCTCGCAAGCGAGCTCAGCTTGTGCTCCAGTTCTTCGACCCGCTGGCGAGTCTGTTCGCCGTTGGCCGCCGCTGCCTGCGACTCGTCTCGGGCGCGCTGCTGCTGGCGTTCCAGCCGAGCCAGCGCATCACCGGCACGCTCGGCCTCGCCTTCGGCCTTAAGCCGGGCCTGCACCAGGTCGTTCAACGTGCGCTGCAACGCGGTCTGCCGTTCGGCCAGGTCGCCGGCCTTGGCGTCGAGCGTCCGTAACGCCGCCTGTGCGCGCTCCAACTCGGCGGTGGCCTGCGACAGATCGGTGGTCAATTGCTCGAGCTCGGCTCGCCGTTGAAGCACGCCGACGGCCTGGCCCTCACCGTCGCCCGCCGTCAGCGGTCCTGCACTGATGATGCCGGGGTGCTTTAGCACGCTGGCGGCGCTATCGGTAATGGTCGCGCTGCGCATGGGGCCGGCCGCAAGCAGTGCCGCCGACTCGAGGTCGGTGGTGCGCCAGCAATCGTGCAGCAGCACGTCCAGCAACCCCGACACCGACGTCGGATCAACGCCCGCATCCCGGCACGCTCGCTCGTCGACGCCGGCGACCTCTCGCAACGGCAGTAAGCGTCCCGCCGAACGCATCGCGGCAAACGCGGCGTGATCGGGCCGCGTTTCAACCGCCGGCACGCCCATGCCCAGCGGCACGAAGCTCACGCGGCCCGTGAGCGTTGCCAGCTCTTCTTGCCCGGGCATGGCGTTCATCGACGGAACCACGAGCGCCGACAACAGCGAGCCCAGGGATGCTTCAACCTGCGGCGCGTGCTCGATCGGGACGCGGATGAGTTCGGCCAGCGGCGCGATCACCGACGAAAATCCATCGCCCGCTGCCGCTCGATCCAGCACTTCGCGCGCCGGCTGACCCAGACCCTCGCGCGACGCAAGGACTTCTTCCACGGCGTGGTGTCGCGTCTCCAGCCGCAAGCGACGCTCCTCGAGAGCCTTGACCTCGCTGGACTGCTTTGCACGCCCCTCACCAAGCGACGCGGCCTGGTCTTCCAGCTTCGAAGCTTCGCGGGTTTGTTCGTCGTGGTCCTGGCGCAAGGTATCGGCTTGCTGCATTGCCGCGTCACGCTGCTCGGCCAGCCGCTGCGCCTCCTCATCCAGCGTGGCGAGTTCGGTCGCCGCCTGCCGGGCCTTCTCGGCCAGTTGCTCGGCCCGGCGCTTCTCCTCGGCGATGCGGCCCTGGGCCGAGAGCTGGTCGCGCTCGATGCGCTCGACCTCGCGGCGCTTCTCGGCATGCGCCTGACGCTTGTGCGCCACGGCTTGTTGTGCCTCCTGCCGCGCTTGCGAGGCCTGCTCCAGTACGCGCTCGGCGTCGGCCAATTGCTCGGCCACCGCGGCCACGTTCTCGGCAGCCTTCTCCGCCTGCGCCTCTGCAAGTTCGGCCGCTTGTTCGACCTCGGCCAGGCGCTGGCCATCGGCGTCCAGACGCGAGAGCGCTTCGCCCGCCGAACGCTCGGCCAGCTCCTTCCTGTGCCGGGTGCGCTCGACGGCCTGGTTCGCTTCGGCCAGTTCTTCTTCGGCCATTCGCAACGTCTTGGCCGCTTCATGTCGTTTGAGGTCGGCTTCCTGACGCTCCTTCTCGAGGGCGCTCAATTCCGCTTCGGCCTTGTCGCGTTGTTCGCGGGCGACTTCCATGTCTGCATGGATGCGCTCGACCGCGGTCGTAAGCGCATCGTGCTGTGCCAAGGCACGGGACGCGCGCCATGCCTTGAGCTCGGCATCCAGTTCCACGAACTGCCGGGCCCTGGCGGCCTGACCGCGCACGATCTTCAGCCGACGCTCGGTATTGGCGAGTTGCTCACGCGTGACCGCCAGATTGCGCTCGGCCCGATCCAACTTGCGGATCGACTCGACGCGCCGCTGGCGGTAGCGCGCGATGCCCGCGGCTTCTTCGAAGATCGTCCGCCGCTCCTGCGGGTTGGCCAGCAGCATGGCGTCGACGCGGCCCTGCTCGATGATCGAATACGCGTCGGCGCCCACGCCCGTGTCAAGGAACAGGTCGCGGATGTCCTTCAGCCGGCGACGCTTGCCATTGATCAGGTACTGGCTGCCCCCGTCGCGATACAGACGGCGCTCCACCTCCACGACGTCCGAATCGACCGGCAGCCCGCGGCGGACCGTCCGGCGGTCGGCCAGCACGCTGTTGGCGTCGGGCTCTTCATCGATCTCGCTGAGTTCGTCCTCGGTGGCGTCGATCGCCAGCGGCTCGGCTTCGGGCACGTCGGCCTTAGGCGCCTCGTCAAGCAGGGGGTTCTCGAAGGTCAGCGTGACGCTGGCCATCCCAGCGGGCTTGCGCGCGGCCGACCCGGCGAAGATCACGTCGAGCATCTCCTTGCCGCGAAGGCTCTTGCTGCTGCGCTCGCCCAGCACCCACTTGAGGGCGTCGACGACGTTGCTCTTGCCACACCCATTGGGGCCCACGATGCCCGTCACCGGGTCATCGAAGTGGAATTCCGTCCGATCGTCGAACGATTTGAACCCATTGAGCGTTAGCTTGGCAAGCCGCATCGGACCTCCTGTCACCATTGGCCCGCGTCGCCGCGGACCGGGCTGGCGTCCTGCCGCCCGAGCCCACAGTATCGGCCCCCGGCCACCAGAGACGTGGGATTCTTCGGCCCAAATTGCCCCGTGCGCGGGGGTTATCAGCCCTGGGGTTCGACCGGCGTCTCACCCATCGCCTCCCCGGCCTCTTCCAGCGTCTGGTCGTCGATTTCCTGACCGCCCAGGGACCGCTGGATGAACCGCTGGAGCGGGTCGCCCTCTTGCGGCGCCTGGCCTTCCAACTCGGGCCGATCGGCAATCGCGCCGCGCGTGGATCGATCGACGCTTTCGCGCAGCAGGTTGCGCTCGACCTGCCATTGGGCTTTGACCGCGCCGACCTCCTGGAGCTTGGAAACCACCGAGACGATGCTGCCAAAGCTCATGCCCAGCCCGGCCATCGGCCTTTCGATGGTGGGCTTGGTCGCCAGGAACTCGATGAACTCGTGCAGGGTCGCCGGCGCATCGGGCACGGTCACCAGCCAGTCGGCGGGCATGTGGCGATAGCGAACCCGCACGTCGTAGCCGTCTGGGTCGTAGTCGGATTCACCGACCTCGGGTCGTGCGAGGATCAGGTCGTCGCTGATCCGAAGCACCGAACCGGGCTGGATCTCAAGCTCGGGCCCGAACAGCACCAAGCCCGCCCGACCCTGCTGACGCAAGAAGATCAGGGGCTCTCCCAGCGGCACGCGATCGACCACGAATCCGCCGGGCATGACGTCTCGACGGAGGCCCTGGATCAGGCTGCCCCGGAAGTTCGTGCGGGCGTATTCGCTCCAGTCCCGCAGCACGCCCACGGGGTCGACGCCCGGGGGCACGCTCGTTCGCTCGAGCACGTCGCGGAGCTCACGCATGCCGGCGCGCTTGGCCAGGGCCTCGTAGGCCGCGACGCGCACCGAGACGCTCGAGGCCGCGGCCATGTCCTGCAGCGTGGCGTCGATCATGGCGCCCGTGCCCAGTTCGCCCAGCAGCCTCAGGGCCTCGATCTGCAGGGCCTCGTTGTCGCCGCGGGCGATGGCAATCAGGGGTCGTTCCGCGTTGGGGTCGCCCAGCCGGGCGCCCACCCGCAACGCCGCCATGCGGGGGGCAATCTCGGGCCAGTCGTACAGGGTCGACACCGACGTAGACCCGCGGACGGCCACCGGGCCCAGCGCCTCGAGGGCCCAGGCGAGCCGGTCGGCGTAGCCGGGCTCTTCCTGCAGTGCTCGCACGTAGCGGCCGACGTATCGCTCTTCGCGGCCTTGAGCATCGGGGTTGATGTGCGCCACCAGCCGCAGGAATTCCTCGGGCCGGTCCTTGTAGCTCCAGGGAATGCTCACGGTGACCAGCGAGGTGGTCGCGTCGGACTGGCCGGTCAGGCGGCCGCTGGCGATGTCGCCGCGGTCGACCGGGCTGTTGCCGAACCGGCTGTTGATCAGCGAGGCGATGGCCCGCGTGCGACGGGGGCTGGGCACGTTCAGCCGGATGGCCAGCTCCAGCGGGTTGGTCATGGTGCCCCCGCCGATGATGCGGCCCTGCGTGGGGTTCGAGCGCGGGCCGGCGGCGAAGGGATTGACGTAGACCGGGCCCTGCGCAAAGCCCACCAGCCGGGTGGCCGGGCCGCCCTGGACGGTGGGGCGGCCCAGGCGCAGATCGGTGCGCCACAGGTGCCCGCCGGTGAGTTCCTCGTTGTTCAGGGCGTAGACCAGGACGTCGAAGGTGGAGCCCTGCGGGGCGCCCGGGGCCACCAGGCCCAGCACCGCCACGACGCTGACGTCGGGCCGGCGGATGAAGCTCTCGGGGCTCTCGCCCTCGAAGGGGGTGCCCTCGAACATGTCCATACCGCGGGCGCCCTCGCGCAGCGAGAGCTGGCGGATGACGGTGGCCTCGACGGCCTGGGGCAGCGGGCCGCCCTGGCCCTTGGTGCCCACGACGATGCCCAGGCCCGAGACGAGCGTGGGCTCGACGCCGATGATCGTGGCCGACGCGCCCACCGTGCCGCGGAGCACGCTTGGGCCCTCGAAGGGCACGACCACGCCGCCGCCGGGATCGACCACGCGTCCCTTGCTCTTGCAGCCGGCCACGCTCGCCAGCACGATGCCGAGCAGCGCCAGCACGGTCAGGAGGCTGGCAAGGCGAATCGAGGGCATGCGAATGGGCATTCGGCGGTCTCCAGCGGTGGGTAGAGCCAGACTCTACGAGCGCCGTGGGGGATTGCTGCACCTGGCCCGTGCACTTCTCAGAGGATAGGCTCTCTGTGTTTGGGTTTCAACAGGGTTTTTGGCCATGCTTGGCGTTGCCCGTTGGATTGAGGTCGGCCGAGGGCGGGCAATTTCATGTAAAACACAGCATGATGTATATGTGTTTTCCAGAGCCACTACCTGTTGATATCTGGCGCTTGCGCTGTCGGTTGGGTGTGCCCTGGGCGCGCAAGTGTGTTGGAGAGCGAAGCTTAGGGTGAAGATGGGTCGACCGACAGGATATCCATACTGTATCTTGTGGTCAAAAAGTCTTGCGTCTACACGTTGTAGTGGGTAGAGTGGAGACGCCGATGAACGCGTCCGGCTGGGTGGCTCGGACCTCACGCGGCGGTGGTGGGCCTCAAACAGGGAAGGAAACCGCGATGCCCGTGCTGTGCGACGAACAGATCAGGGAGTTGGTTCGCATCGAACCATTCGAGAAGGGCGAACGGCGGCCTGGTAAGATTTCGTACGGTGTATCGAGCTACGGCTACGACGTGCGGGTCGGGCCGACCTTCAAGATCTTCACGCCCACGCCCAGGAGCGGCGGCATCACGGTGGTGGACCCCAAGAACTTCACCGACGACCTGTTCGTCGAGGTGAACTGCGACGACCACAAGACCGACCACGTCATCATCCCGCCCAACAGCTTTGCGCTGTGCGAGACGGTCGAGTTCTTCGAGATCCCGCGTGACTGCCTGGTCATCTGCGTCGGCAAGAGCACCTACGCCCGCTGCGGCCTGATCGTGAACGTGACGCCCCTCGAGCCCGAGTGGCGCGGCAAGATCACGCTGGAGATCAGCAACACGACGCCGCTGCCGGCGCGCGTGTACGCGAACGAGGGCATCGCGCAGCTCGTGTTCTTGAAGGCCGACCAGGTGTGCGCCACGAGCTATGCGGATAAGGCTGGGAAGTATCAGGATCAGGGTGGGTTGACGCTGCCGAAGGTGGACTAGCGGATACCTCTCGGGGGGAATCAGAAGACGAATCAGGCAAGGAAGTCTCGGGTCATGGACGAACCGAGAACCAGCATTCCATCACGCATCGACAAAACGCGAAGGTACGTACGCGATGAAAATCACCCGCAAATTCACCACCGCCGGCCAGGACCCCTTCGACACCGTCAAGTGGACGACGCGGTCGAGCAAGATCAGCAATCCTGATGGGTCGATCGTCTTCGAGATGAACGACGCCGAGGTGCCGGCGACGTGGAGCCAGCTTGCGACGGACATCGCCGTGAGCAAGTACTTCCGCAAGGCGGGCGTGCCGCAGATGGAGAAGGCGGGTTCGATCATCGCCGGGGGGTGGCAGGCCGCCGCCAAGCGGGCCAAGGATGGCCTCCCCTCCGGCGTGCAGAAGGACGCCGACGGCAAGGTGGTCTTTGGGCCTGAGCGCAGCGTGCGCCAGCTCGCGCACCGCTTGGCCGGTTGCTGGCGCCACTGGGGCGAGCAGCACAAGTACTTCGATAGCTCGGAGGACGCGCAGGCGTTCTACGACGAGCTGGTGTACATGCTGATCCACCAGATGGCGGCGCCCAACAGCCCGCAGTGGTTCAACACCGGGCTGAACTGGGCGTACGGCATTGACGGGCCGGCCCAGGGCCACTGGGTGCCCGACCCCAAGTCGGGCGAGGTGAGCCTGGCCGGCGGGGCGTACGAGCACCCACAGCCGCACGCGTGCTTCATCCAGAGCGTGAGCGACGACCTGGTGAACGACGGCGGCATCATGGACCTGTGGGTGCGTGAGGCGCGGCTGTTCAAGTATGGCAGCGGCACGGGCACCAACTTCAGCCGCCTGCGCGGCGAGGGCGAGCCGCTGAGCGGCGGCGGCAAGAGCAGCGGGCTGATGAGCTGGCTGAAGATCGGCGACCGGGCCGCGAGCGCCATCAAGAGCGGCGGGACCACCCGGCGAGCTGCGAAGATGGTGTGCCTGGACATGGACCACCCCGACATTGAGAGCTTCGTGAACTGGAAGGTTCGCGAGGAGATCAAGGTGGCGGCGATGGTCGAGGGGCTGACGAAGATCGCCGGCGAGCGCGCCAGCATCCACGACCCCGAGACGGTGGGCGAGACGGCCAGGCGGCTGGGGCTGAAGCTGGATTTTGACTTCAACGGCGAGGCCTACGCCAGCGTCAGCGGGCAGAACAGCAACAACTCGGTGCGCGTGCCCGATAAGTTCTTCGAGGCCGTCGATGCGGGCGGCGCGTGGGAGACGCGCTGGCGGACGGCCGAGGGCGTGGCGCGCACGCTGGATGCGCGGAAGCTGTGGGACGACATCGCGTACGCCGCGTGGCGGTGCGCCGACCCGGGCGTGCAGTTCGACAGCACGATCAACGCGTGGCACACGTGCCCCGAGGGCGGCCGTATTAATGCCAGCAACCCGTGCAGCGAGTACATGTTCCTGGACAACACGGCGTGCAACCTGGCGTCGCTGAATCTGATGAAGTTCTATGACGCTCCGACGCGTCACTTCGACGTGCGTGCGTACGAGCACGCGATCGATTTGTGGACCATGGTGCTCGAGATCAGCGTGTTGATGGCGGCCTATCCCAGCAAGGAAGTGGCCGAGCTGAGCTGGAAGTACCGCACGCTGGGGCTTGGCTACGCCAACCTGGGTGCCATGCTCATGCAGGCGGGCATTCCGTATGACAGCGAGGACGGGCGTGCGATCTGCGGCTGCCTGACGGCGATCCTGACCGGCGGGTCGTACCGCATGTCTGCCAAGATGGCCAAGGAGCACGGGCCGTTCGCCGGGTATAAGGCCGACGAAGAGCACATGCTGCGGGTGATGCGCAATCACCGCCGCGCCGCCCACGGCGTGAAGCGCGAGGCGGCCGAGTGGGAGGGGCTGAACGCCAGGACGCGTCCGGTGCCGATCGATCAGGCGCGCTGCCGCGGCGGCGAGATTCCCGTCGCGAACACGCCCGAGCTGCTGGATCGCGCGAAGATGGCGTGGGACCAGGCGATCCAGCTCGGCGAGAAGCACGGCTATCGCAACGCTCAGACCACGGTGATCGCCCCGACGGGCACCATTGGCCTGCTGATGGACTGCGATACGACGGGCGTGGAGCCGGACTTCGCGCTCGTGAAGTTCAAGAAGCTGGCGGGCGGCGGGTACTTCAAGATCGCCAACGCGAGCGTGAAGCCCGCGCTGGAGGCCATGGGCTACGACGAGGGCCAGCGGCAGGACATGCTGCGGTACCTGCTTGGCGCGCTGCACCTTGAGGTCGAGTTGCCCGAAGGCGTGCCGGGGGCGCAGATTGGCCAGACGCTGGCGCAGTGGCTGCGCAGCAAGGGGCTGACCGAGCAGGACCTCAAGACCATCACCGACGCGCTGCCGGGCGTGTTCGAGCTTGGCTTCGCGTTCAGCGCATGGGCGCTGGGCGACGAGACGCTCGAGCGAGCGGGCGTGGACGCCCAGGCAGCCAAGGCCAATCCGTCGTTCAACCTGCTGCGAGAGCTGGGGCTGTCGCGCGAGCAGGTCGGCGCCCTGAACCTGCTGGTGTGCGGCACGCAAACGCTCGAGGGCGCGCCGCATCTGAAGGACGAGCACCTGCCGGTGTTCGATTGCGCCAACACGTGCGGCCCCTTGAGCACGCGGTACATCGAGCCGCAGGGGCACATCCGCATGATGGCGGCGGCCCAGCCGTTCATCAGCGGTGCGATCAGCAAGACCATCAACCTGCCCAATGACGCAGGCGTGGAAGACATCAAGGACTGCTACCGCCTGAGCTGGGAGCTGGGGCTGAAGGCCAACGCGCTCTATCGCGACGGGTGCAAGCTCAGTCAGCCGCTGAGCACCAAGAGCGACGCGAAGGACGAAGAAGTCGACGAGAAGAAGGCCGAGGCGCCCGTGGTCGTGGCCGTTGATCTCGAGGACGAGCTTGACGTTGATGAGCAAGGCGAGGCCGAGGCGCTGGAAGAAGTCGAGGAACTCACGGTGACGGCGGTCGAGCAGGCCAGCAAGGCCGACGAGGCGGCAACGGTGAAGACCGTGGAGCGGATCGTGCACCGGCCCATGCGGCGCCGGTTGCCCGACACGCGTGGATCGATCACGCACAAGTTCAACATCGCCGGCCACGAGGGCTACCTGACGGTGGGCCTGTATGAGGACGGCTTGCCCGGCGAGTTGTTCATCACGATGGCCAAGGAAGGTTCGACCATCGGCGGCCTGATGGACAGCCTGGGCACGGCAGTGAGCGTGTCGTTGCAGTACGGCGTGCCGCTGGAGAGCCTGGTCCGCAAGTTCACGCACCAGCGCTTCGAACCGGCGGGCATGACGACCAACCGCGACATTCCGCTTGCCAAGAGCCTGGTCGATTACATCTTCCGTTGGCTTGGCATCCAGTTCATCCCCGGCTATCGCGAGGCCAACACGCCCAAGCGCACCGGCTCGGGCGAGGCATCGAAGACCGACACGAACTCAGGGACGGGTGACCGCATTCGTTCGCTCGCCGGACCCACGGAGGGGTCCGGTGGGCGGGTCGAGACCGCCGCCCGCGCAACGCGTGAGGCCAATACCGGCCCCGGCGAGGACGCAACGGGTTCGGTGCGTGCACGCACGTCGGCCGAGGTCGTGGTGCCCAGCCGCCAGAAGCCGGTGGAATCTGGTACGCAGGCCCAAGCCAAGACCGGCGAGGCGGCCCAGCTGTCCTCGATGCTCGAGAGCATGGCCGACGCGCCCGCCTGCGACGTGTGCGGCACCATCACCGTCCGCAACGGCACCTGCTACAAGTGCCTGAACTGCGGCAACAGCATGGGATGCAGCTAATGACCGGATGCCGGCGCACGACAGCGCCGGCCTGAAGGCCTCCTTCTCTCCCACAGATCGTCGGGATCACGCCCGCCCCCTTCTTTCCGGCGGGCTCGCCACCACCCGGTCCCGATGATCGCCACCCGCCCCCGGGCCCGCCACCAGGCCCGGGGGTCTTTTCATGTTGCGCCTGGGTAGAAGGCCCCAGGATAGAGATCTCGTCGGGACTGCATTGTCCAATAACTCAAGTCATCTGATTGAGGAATTTGTTAAGGCGGGGGAAATAGGGCGTCTGGCGGCCCGCGAAACCCGTTATTGAGACCTTTCAGAATCCTACTTTTCGAGAATGCAAGGAAAGTGCTGGAAAATGGTCTTGTCAATACGAGCGATTCCTGTCATGATCATGTTGGCCCGCAGCCCTTTAGGAGGGGGCGCGGTAGCCGCTTGCTTGTTGAGGAGCGAGACATGCAGATCATGACCAGAATCGCGATTGCGTCCGTCGGGCTGTGCGTCGCCAGCGCCGCGCATGCCCAGTTGATCAGCGGGTTCGAGCAGCCGAACTTCACGGGTTCGGCCGCCGGTTCTTCGTTCGTCGGGGTCGAGGGCTGGTATCAGCCGGTGGCCACGGGCATCGAGCACGGCGTGTACACCTACGCCGGCAACACCCTGGGCCTGTCTCAGAACCCGGTCGGTGGCAACCAGTTCATCGGCGGCCGCAGCAGCGGCGGCACGTCGTTCGCCCGGGCCCAGAAGGACTTCGACTTCGGTGGCGGCACGTACACCATCGCCTACGACATGGCGGCGAACTTCGACGGCGCGGGCGACTCGGCCCTGAACCTTTCGAGCTTCTCGCTCCAGAGCGATGGCGCGGCCGCGGGGACTTACAAGTCCTTCATCGCGCTGAACAATTTCATCGACCTGACCGATCCGTCGGCCGGATTCAAGGCCGAGTTCAACGTCTTTGATTCCGCCGGCACCGCGACGAACAACCTGTCGCCCGGCCCGGCGTGGCAGAACCTGGACACCAACCACTGGTATCGCCAGATCATCAACGTCGACTTCACCAGCAACCAGATCCTGTCGGTCACCATCGTCGATCTGACGACCGGCATGTCGAGCACCGCCAACCCCGACGGCTGGTTCATGACCGGCGGCTCGGGCTCTTTGCTGGATCAGCCCACCGCCATGCGGTTCTTCGTGGGCGGTTCGGACGGCAACATCATGGGCTGGGACAACCTCTACGTCGTTCCCGCGCCCGCTTCGCTCCTGGCCTTCGCCGGAATGGCCGGCCTGGCAAGCATGCGTCGCCGTCGCTGATCCGGATCGATGCGATCGAAATCACCCAGGACCGCCGGGACAACCGGCGGTTTTCTTATGGGCAGATCAGCCCGGTCGGTCGGTTCGCTTGCGAGCCAGCACCCGGATCTCGCCATAGGCCAGCGGGTGGCTGGCGTGCTCGCCCATGCGGTCACGCACGATGTCCAGGCCCTGGCTGATCAGCATGGCCGAAAGTAACTCGGGCGTGAAGGCATGCGGATGCATGTCGTCGACCGTGCTTCGCAGGTCGACGAGGATCCAGGCGTGTCCGCCTGGCTTCAGCACGCGCCCGATCTCGGCCACGACGCGGCCGGGATCGGCAACGTGGTCGAGGCAGTTGTCGCACACCACGACATCGAACGTGCTGCCGGCAACGGGAATCTGCTCGCCCGAGGCGGCAATGGGCGTGAACCCGAGCGGGCCGGGCGGGAAGAGCCCGCATGATGCATACCCGTCGTTCAACGGATCGACGGCCGCGGCGTATCGCCACGTCCCTTGGGCCACCATCGGGTGTGGACCACCTCCGATTTCCAGGACTGACGTCTGGGTCTGCCACGCGACGGCGTCGGGCGCGCCGAGCCACTCGGCCAGCTCCTTGCAGCGGTCGGTCTGCCAGCGCGCGAACACGGCGTGGAAGTCGCCATAAGCTGGGTCGATGGCCTCGTGGGCGCCTGGGACGTGGACGGCCCGAACCCAGTAGGCGAGCTCGTCGCGGAGGCGGCGCTCGATGTGCACGTCGCCGATGGCACTGGTGAGGCAGCCATCGAGCCCGCCGCGCCAGGCGTGCCATCCACCCGCACCGGCAATGGCGTCTTCGAGCGGCACCAGCGCCGGACGCAGGAGTCGGCGAACCGATCGCTTCCAGAGCGACACCAGCGTCGCCGTGACCCGGCCGCGTCTGGGTGGCGTTGCAAGGGCGATGGGCGCAGCCGGGCGAACAAGGCCGGCCGGTGCCGGAGACGCAACGAGTGCGTCTTCCTGCCGGTCCGTTGAGGGGCAATGTGAGCTTGCCGGATCGGTCCGAATGGCGTGCGGACGTGCGGTCGCGGCGCTGCTTGGCGGCGGTGGGGACATCTGTTAGAGCGTACGCATGATGAAGCGACATGCCTAGAATCACCGATGGTCTTCTGGGCAACCCTCGCACCGACAAGACCGACTGCTCACGGAGGGGTGGCGCGTTCATGGAACCACAGCAGGGATACCAGAGACAGATCGGCGGGCAAGGCCTGCCGCGGCAGATCATCGGCCTGAAGCGCCAGCTCATCAAGGAAGCTTCGTACGCCACGGCCATGATCGAGCAGGCCCTGGATGCGTTGCTGCGTCTGGATCGGCCGCAGGCAAAGGCGGTCCGCAAGCAGGATGATGTCATCGATCGGCAGGAACTCGAGATCGAGAATGCCTGCCTCGACCTGCTGCTGATGCAGCACCCGGTTGCCAGTGACTTTCGCGAGGTGCTGTTCGTCCTGCGTGTGAATACGCAGGTTGAGCGGGTGGGTGACCACGCCACCAGCATCGCCAAGTGTGCGTCTCGGATGGTCAAGGCCGGGCTCGAGCCCCGCTGGCCGACGTCGCTTATCGAGATGGCTCACCGCGTGCCAGCTTGCTGCCACAAGACGCTTCGGGCCGTGCTGGACGAGGACCTGGACGCCGCCCGTGAGATCATCGCCGAGGATGAGCTGATCGATGACTTGGAGAAGACCCTGTTCTCCGAGACCATCGACATCATCAACAACGAACCGCAGGGCGACCTCGCGGGCCTGTACATCTACCGGGTGGGTCGGGAATTAGAGCGGACCGCCGACGTCATGGCGGGCATCTGCCGGGACCTGATCTACCGGGAGACGGGGGAGAACCTCCGCCACGCCAAGCACATCGACCTGAACGACGCGGGCGACGGGTCGCGATAGCCGGCGTATACTCACGGCCCCTCGGGGACGATTCGGGCGCATAGCTCAGTTGGCTAGAGCGCTGCCGTCACATGGCAGAGGTCACAGGTTCGAGTCCTGTTGCGCTCATTCGGTAGTTGTGCGGGAGGTTGCAGGTTTCTGCAATGCCCTGCACAAACGCCCCCCCAGACACGTTTTGTGGGCTCGCCTTCCGAACATCGCGGTTGTTCGCGGGCGTGTGCTGCGCCGCAATCTGCGCCGCCTGTGCGCCGCTTCGTGCGCCGGCCAATTCGGTGCTCTTCCCGGCCGCGTGGGCGAAGTCGCTCTCCCGAACCATGTGGTAGTGGGCCTGGGCCACGGCGGCCGTGTGTCCAAGCCAGGACGTGCAGACCGCGATTGGGTAGTCGGCGGCCAACTCGGTGGCCCTCGACGCTCTTAGGGCGTTGAACAGCCGGGGCCACGCTTGGAGCCCAGCCCGCTCGATGATCCGCCCCAGTTGCGTCCGAAGGTTGGCGGCCGTGGCGTCCCGGTAGCCGTTGACGATATAGACAGCACCATCCGGGGCCGCCTCGAACGCCTCGACCAGCACCGCCCGCAACTCGGGGAACAGGGGGATGATCCGCTCGCCCTTCCCTTCGTGGCCTTCGGTCTTGGGCGAACGCACCCGCAGACGGCCGCGGTCCCAATCCACGTCCACCCAGCGGACGCTCAGGGTTTCGGACGGTGTGCGGAGCCCACCCCAGCGGGCAAGGGCGATGATGGCCTTCCAGTCGATCGACGGGGCCGCATCGAGCAGGCGCTCCACGTCAGCACGGGGGACGTAGTGCAGGCGCTCCCGGTTGTGCTGGCTTCCCGCCTTCACTCCCTCGAAGGGATTGGATGCGATGAGCGACCACTGGTGGGCCTTGCGGAATATCTGCCGGGCGATACCGATGTTCTTTGACACGGTGGCCGGGGCCAGCCCACGCTCGACCAGCGCGGCGCGCCAGCCCTCTGCCTCTCGAATGGTGATCTTCGCGAGAGGCATCTCACTCCCGAAGTGTTCCACCAGCAGCCGCTCGGTTTGCTCGTAGCGCCCGCGTGTGCTGTCCTTCACGTCAAGCACGTCGAAATATGAATCGAGCAGGCCGCCAAGAGTGCGCGTTTCCGGGGCCGTACGCGGCTCGCACAGCCCGGCGCGGGCGATTCGGTCGTGGAGCACGTCCCCAAGGTCGGCGAGCCACAGGGCCGACGTACGGGCCACCGACGAGCCCGCCAGCTTCGCGGCTAGCAACGCCTCGACGTGGTGGCAGACGGTGGCGGCGTCCTTGGCGCTCATCTTGCCCAGCCGGATGGTCTTGCGCTTGCGGTTCCCATCCACGAACAGAATGCGCCGGGTGTTGTTCTTTCGGTCGTGTGCGATACTTGCCATGCGATGAGACTCCCTACGAGGTTATTGGCGAAACGGGGCGTGCGTGTCGGGGTGCTGGGCCTCTACATCCACGAAACCCCCATTCGCGCGCTCTGGCGGGCGGTTTCGTAGATGTTGAGGTTGTAGAGGTGGTGCTAGCCGGAATCGGCGAGATGGTCTCCCGCCCCTCGATGTGCTCGGCACCCTGTACCACTGGCCCGCACCGACCGTTTCGAGATCGTTTAGCGCGGCCTCGGCTTCCGGCGCTTTGCGGATGCTCCAGCATGCTTGGACGAGTTCGCGGGCGCTGACATCGCCCCCCTTGCGCTGGATGAGTTCGACCAGCTTGCCGCGTGCATCGTCCACGTCGTCGCCTTCGAGCAGGGCGTAGACCCGGCCGGTCTCTCGGCCGAACCACTCGACCATCGCGATAGCGGACCGCACGCTCTGCACGTCGATGGTGTCAGCCTCAACGGCTTCTCCCGCCGCCCACCGCGTCAGGTGGACCACGAGGGCGAATCGTGCCCCATAGCCCTCTAGCTTCGACCACGCGGCAGCCTGTGCGCCATCGTGCTGCATCTGTTGCTCGCCGTGCCGATTGACGAACGACCGAAACTCGCGCTTCGCCTCCGGGCTCAGATGCACCAGCCGGGGCTCATCCTCGCCATCCGTGTAGTCGGGTTCGAGGGCGTACAGCCGATCGAACACGCGGTCGAGCGCCCGCTCGGTGGCCTCGGTTACGTCGTCGTCGGTCCACCGCTTCGGGGTGCGCGGTGGCATGGCGAACAGCAGACGCGCAGCTAGGCCGTTCTCGATGTTGGACGCTCCGAGCGCGCGCCGCAGGATGCCCGGCTGGATGCCCCCGCAGATACAGACGCTGGCGCGGGGGACGTACGTTGTGCCACTGCCCCGACGATCGGTTATCAGTGCTCGGCCCCCGAACACTTCGAGCCACTTGGGTGCGTCGCCCCCCTTGCCGCCCGTGTAGCGATCGAATCCCCCAAACCATCCGGCCAACTCGTCGCGGGCCACGAGCAGCCCCCTCGGGTTCTCACCCAACAGGTGGGCTATCGCCTCGGTGGTGGTGTCGTCGGTCAGCGTACGGCGGCACACTGGCGGTACCGGGGCCGATGATGCGTCGGCGTCCTTGCGCCCATGTTGAGCCTTCCACTCGGCCATCGCGGCCTCGTGGAGTTCCTGGGCTTCGGCGTGCTCCCTCATCGCCCGATGCTGACGCTCGCGTACGGGCCCTAGAGCTAGGTCGAGCGCTGGGCTCTTGGCCGTGCCACTCTCGCCCACGATGGCCGTCCAGATGATCGGCGGTTCTTCCCATGCCCGCTTGAGCGCGACACGCCGCGTGTTCCCGATGGCGGACGCCAGGGCGCTCAGCATGGGCAGCACGATGTAGGACGTGTCACAGCCGATGGATGCTGCGCCCTCGACCGCGAACGCACCCACGGCCCCGGGCAACGCCTCCATGGGAAAGGGCTTAAACGCCTCGGGCAGTTGAATCTCGGCGCTGGGCGTGAAGTCGTCGAGATGGAACGTCGGTGGATGTTGTTCTTGTACTCTCATGCGCCCACCGCCTGACGGATGGCGGCTGCGGTGAGGTCTCGCAGCACAACGGCGGACAGCGGCACAGGAGTCGCCCGGCGTGGTTCGTCAAGGCCCAGCACAGTGCGGCTCGTCCAGCGTTGACACCGACGCCACGCAACGCGCACGTCTGCATCGCGCGTCCAGATGTGCAGCCGCTCGTAGACTTCGACGGCCAAGTCTGGGAAGCCGGTAATCCACGCGCGATTGTCCCGATCGCGTTCCCACTGCCGAAGGCCGTGGCCAGGTAACGTCGTGGTTCCGTCCCAGTGGAACAGAAACGCACAGGCCCGTTCGAGTTGCGCTTCGAGGTCATCGGCCCTATAATTGCATGTAGTCTTACACTGCCCCGTCTGTCGCCAAACTCCGGGGCGGCTTTGGTTCTCTGCCAGCATCATGCGCCCCCTTCCGAAAGGTCGGCGGCCCAGCGTTCGAGCCCGGCCACGGGGTAGCGGACGGTGGTGCCGATGCGCACGAACGGAAGTCCCCGATTCTCGCGCCACTCGTAGACGGTGCGTTCGCTCACGCCCAACACGTCGGCAACTTCGCGGTGGCGCAGCATGATCGGCCGCAGTTCGACGAGTTCGCAGTCGGGTTGATAGTCGAGGTCGTTGTGGTGCTCGGTCATGCCTGCACCCCCTCGCCCAACTCGGCCATGATGGCCTCGCCCGCGCCCGGCTCGGTTGGCGCACCTTTGGCGATCCACGCCCGCAACGCATCGGATCGGTACCGGCGGCACGTGTTCAAGAGCACGGACGGGATGGCCCCGGACGCGGTGAGTCTCGCCAGGGTTCTACGAGAGATGGACAGCAACTCGGACGTTTCGCCAGCGTCGAGCAGGCGCACGTCCACTTGGGCCTTATGGCCCTGAGCAAACTGGATCATGGATGATCCTCCGAGAGATGCCCCCATCTACTCGAAAAATCATCTCGCCGTGATTGGGCTTGCGGCTGGGCCTCACTGGGCGGTCGTGGAACAGACCGGGCGTGAGGGGCGTCGCGGTAGCGGCTCAGGCCGAGATGGTTGGGGCGGCTGGCCACTGCCCGCACATGCCCCGTGCCGACCATGCAGATCGATGCACAATGGTAGGGCCCGACCAAACGGAAGTCAAACCCAACCCGTACATCCAGCTTGGCCAGCCCCACTAGAATCGTCGATGAGCGAGTTCGTCGTGCGGGGCGTAGACAAACTGACGGGGCGAGAGGTCGAGCACCGCATCGAGGCGGCCGACCGGGACGAGGCGCAGGTCGTCGCCAACAACATGGGCATGGCGGTCGAGGCGGTTGAGCCCGTGGCCGACGAGCGCCAGCCCGGTGCCGACGCGGGCCTCGATGATCGGCTCCGGCGCATCGAGGATGCCATCGAGGTCAATAGCAAGCTGGCGCGGGCGGTCGCCCTCGATGCCGCCGAGATTCGGCGGGCGCTCACCAGCCGCAAGAGCGCGTACTTCGATGCCCTCTACCACAAGGTCGTATGGGCCGTGGCCCTCGGCATCATCCTGTCGAGCGTGCTCGTGTTCCTGATCGGCTTCGGGCTCATGCTGATCTTGGCGGCGATCGGTCGGGGAATGACGCCGTAGCACGTGGCAGTCGCTTATCTCTGTCAGGGTGCAAGGGTCATACGCTGTCGCTATGCCGCCTCAACTGCCGCCCAAGCCAAAGCCAAGAAAGCTCCGTCGAGGCGGGACCGATCAGTTCCTTGTCGCGGAGTTCGACCACAGCGTCCAGCGGGCATCCGCCGTGATGGCCAGCATCCGCGATACGAAGGACCAATTGGTCCAGTGCGAGCGGGCATGTGACACACTTCGGTACTACGGATTAGCTGTGGCTCACGCAAGCCGTCTAACGCCCGAGATGTACGACAGCGTCGTCGAGGTGTTTTGGAGCGTCTACGCCCAGGTAGATGAGCAAGTTGCGGTCGTGCTGCGGGATTACAACGAGGTTCGACGCCAAGCTCTGTTTCGCCATAAGTCCCGCAAATCTCAGGAAAAGACTGCCGCCAAGACCGTGGACGATCTTCTCCGGCTACAGGATGACTACCTGCCAGACAATGCCGCTACCGAGTATCGCAGGATTCTTTCAGACTGGCAAGCGCAGTTAGCTGTTCTCCGGGCCTAGCCCGCCGCCATCTTCGGGCAGTCCACGATTGAGTCGGTCTTGCTCCCACTCGATGCGGTCGAGTTCTCGCTCTCGGGCTCGTCGGTCCATCGCGGTCACTCCGCCAGCATGAGATAGCGCACGACGAGCAGGATGGCCGGAAGGACCACGAGCAGCAGCACGACGATGATGATGGCGTTACGGGATCGGGCGCGGTCCCGGCGTTTTAGTGCCCGTTCTACGGCGCGTTCGAGGTCGTGGTCGGCCATGCGTCGAGGATATGGGCGAGCGTTAGGGCGGTCCCGGTCCACAATCCGTAGCCGTGGCTACACTTTAGCGAACAATGCGCATACAATAGTGAGCAGGCCTCGGGGTGTAGCCAGGGGGTAGGGGGGCGTGTGCCCGCGTGGGGTCAGGGGCGATGCGCCTGTCCGACGAGCAATGGACCACGGCACGATGATCGGGTATTGTTTGGAATGGCCCCGATCATCCACAACCCCGCGTCGATCCACCAGGGCGGTATCGAGTACCGGCCCGATGTTTCCCTCGATGGCGTGGCGCTCATACCGGGCCAGATGTTCCATTGCAGGGCCAGGATGGTCCACCCGGCTACCCGCGTCCGCGTGGTCCGCCAGGTCCGCACGACGGCCTCGTGGCTGGATGGACGACACGTGTGGTTGTGGGAGGTCCAGCCGATCGACGGGGGCGGCGCTTTCATCGTCGAGCCGTGGTTGCTCTCGTCGATGCCCGTGGGCGAGGTCCTGGGGCTTCTCAAGTCGCAGGTCGCAACCCGACAGGCTTTGGACAGGGACGCGCCAGCATCCAGCCAATGACCGTGTGCTCTGCGGGGCTCAGTGCGCCGCATTCTGCGCCGCCTTGCTCGGAATCGGCCGTTTCTCTCGGGGATTCGACGGGTAGTTCGGAGCCTGTTGCGCTCATTCGGTGATTGTGCGGGGTGTTGCAGGATTCTGCAATGCCCTGCCCCAATGCCCTTCCAGAATAGTTCGAAGTGAGGCGTACGAGTCGGGCGTCGCTGGCATGCCCGCCGGTCGACGTGCGAGAGCGACGCGCCGCTTCTGATGGCCCTGGGGCTGGTCGCCTCCGGGCTCGCTCGGCGCATTCGGTGTCGTGGTGGCTCATGATCTCACGAAGCGGGCATTGGTAGTTTGGTCGTGCAGCCTTGATGCCTCCGTCAATGCTCCCGATCGATGCACGTACGCTCGCGTGCACGAGGTACTCGCTGGGGCGGGGCCTTTCCCCCCGGCGACGCCAGACTTTCGCTGGGATCGTCGCTGGTCATCGAAGGTATAGTTGCGAATGGATGGTGGCCGAGCAGCGAGTGCGGCCGGTTTCGATCCTGCGATGACCGGCGGGCCGGTGTTCGTGGCTCGGGGCATTTCCAAGGTATACCACGTCGGCGACGTCGACGTGCATGCGCTGCGATCGGTCGATTTCGAGCTGTGCGCGGGCGAATTGGTCGTGCTGCTGGGGCCCAGCGGGAGTGGCAAGTCGACGCTGCTGAACATCCTTGGCGGGCTGGATACGCCGACGTCCGGCACGCTCGAGTACCTGGGCAAGAACCTGACCGGTGCGAGCGATGCGGTGCTTACCCGCTTCCGTCGTGCGCACGTTGGCTTCGTGTTCCAGTTCTACAACCTCATCCCAAGCCTAACCGCTCGAGAGAACGTCGCGCTCATTACGGACATCGTAACCGATTCGATGACGCCCGAAGCGGCGCTCGATCTCGTCGGTCTGTCGCATCGGCTCGATCACTTCCCGAGCCAACTCTCGGGCGGGGAGCAGCAACGCGTCGCTATCGCACGAGCCATCGCCAAGCGGCCGCGGGTCCTGCTGTGCGATGAACCGACCGGTGCGCTGGATTCGAAGACGGGCGTGATCGTGCTCGAGGCCCTCGAACATGCCAACCGAGAGCTCGGCACGGCGACGGCGATCATCACGCACAACGCCGTGATTGCCGGCATGGGCGACCGCGTCGTGTCACTGTCCGATGGCCAGATTGCTCGCGTGGACATCAACGCCGATCGCAGGCCTGCCCGTGAGCTTTCGTGGTGAACGGGATGAAGACGATTCATCAAAAATTGCTGCGCGACCTTTGGCGGATGAAGGAACAGGCCATCGCGGTGTCGCTGGTCATGGCGTGTGGCATCGCGACGTTTGTCATGGCCCTGAGCATGCTCGACAGCTTGCATGCGGCATCGCAAGCCTACTACGAGCGGAACCGGTTTGCCGACGTCTTCGCCCATGCCAGGCGTGCTCCCGAGTCATTGACCCAGAGGTTCGCAACCATCGCGGGCGTGTCATCGGTCGATACGCGCATCGTCGATCGCGTGTTGCTCGACGTCCCGTCGATGCGCGAGCCCGCATCGGCCGCCATCGTGTCGCTCCCTGAGCGCGGTCGGGGTGGCTTGAACGAGGTGCACCTGCTGGAAGGGCGAATGCCCGAGGGTGAGCGTGGCCGCGAGGTCATCGTGAACAGTCGTTTCGCCACCGCCCATGGCCTGAGGCCCGGTTCAACCATCCGTGCGATCATGGGCGGGCGGTCGCAGATGCTGCGCATCGTGGGCGTGGGTATCTCGCCGGAGTTCGTGTTCCTCATTCCCCCCGGCGGTATCCTGCCCGAATACGACCGATACGCGGTCTTCTGGATGGGCCGGACCGAGATGGAAGCGGCGTTCGATATGGATGGCGCCTTCAACGACGTGACGTTCCTGCTGACCGCCACCGCCGATGAGCGCGCCGTCATCGCGAGTGTCGATCAGATGCTCGCGCCCTTTGGAGGAACCGGCGCGTACGGTCGCTCGGACCAGCCTTCGCACCAGATCCTGGAGAACGAGTTCGAGGAACTTCGCGGTACCGCCCTGATTGCACCCTTGATCTTTCTAGCCGTATCGGCGTTCCTGCTGAACCTGATCCTGGGCCGATTGATGGCCCTTCAGCGCGAGCAGATTGCGGCGCTGCGAGCCCTTGGCTATACCGCGTGGGAAATTGCGCGACACTATCTGGGATTCGCGCTCGCGATTGCGATCATGTCCGCGGCCCTGGGGCTGCTCGGCGGCGCGCTGATGGGGCGTGGACTGACCGCGATGTACGCCGCTTTCTTCGACTTTCCCTCATTCGCTTACGTGCTCAGCCCATCGCTTGCGGCGCTCGGCGTGGCGGTTGGCCTTGCCTCGGGCATGGTTGCGGTACTTCTTACGCTGCGCCGCGTGATGCTGATTCCGCCGGCCGAGGCACTCAAGCCCCCCGCCCCGATGTCCTACCACCGCATGATCGGAGAGCGGCTTGGCATCACCACCATCTTGCCTACCTCCCTGCGCATGGTGCTTCGCTACCTCGAGAGACGGCCGATCAAGACGGTGTTGTCAACGCTTGGCGTGGCCATGGCAACGGCGATCCTCGTGGTCGGCCGATTCACCGAAGACGCCATGGACTACGTGATGCGTTTCCAGTTCGAACGCGTCCAGCAGCGCGACCTTGACATCGTGCTTGCCGCCGACACGGACGCCGATGCGGTCCGGGCCATACGGGCGTTGCCCGGCGTGCGTGCGGTCGAGCCCTATCGAGCCGTGGCGGTACGCCTGCGAAATGGGCCCTACGAACGGAGAACGGGCATTGTCGGCCTCTCGCGTCGGGACGGCATGCATCACTTGCTTGACATGGACGGCCGGCCCGTCCCGCTGCCGGACCGGGGCATCGTCGTGTCGAGCCAACTCGCCAGAGCGCTGGATATCGTGCCGGGCGAACGCGTGCGCGCCGAAGTCTTGCACGGCCGGCGCCCGGTGCTGGAGCCGATCGTGGCGGCCACGGTGGACGATTTCTCGGGGCTCGCTGTGTACGCCAGCATCGAGGAACTCAATCGGCAGCTTCGAGAACCGAGCGTCGTCGATGGCGTGTACGCACGCGTCGATCCGAACCAGCTTGATGCGTTCTATGCACGCGTCGAGCAGACTCCCCGCATCGTTGCAGTGGGTTCCACGGCTGCCACGAGGCAGGCGTTCGAGGATATCCTGGACCAGAACCTGGGCATGATGCGCACATTCCTGATCGGATTCAGCGTCGTCATAGCGATCGGGGTGGTATACAACGCAGCTCGAACGTCGCTGTCCGAACGCAGCCGCGATCTGGCGACGCTCCGCGTGTTGGGATTCACGAAGGCCGAAGTGGTGTGGCTCCAGATCGGCGAGCTCGCGATCGTGACGCTTGCGGGCGTGCCCGTCGGTCTCGTGCTGGGCTACGCTCTGGCGCGGCTGACGGCGTGGGCCAGCGCGTCGGAATTGTTCCGGATGCCATTCGTTGTCGAGCCGGCCACGTTTTCCATCTCGGCGATCGTTGTCCTCCTGGCTTCCATGGTGACCGCGCTGACCATCGCGCGGCGCGTCCGGCGGCTTGACTTGCTGGCCGCCCTGAAAGCACGCGAGTAGCCTATCCCAGAACTGCAAACGCGACCCCGGAGAGCGCCATGGCCGCCACGTTTCGACGAATCACGCTCGTTGCCCTGGCCGTGGCAATCGTGTTGGCCATCGCATGGGCGTTGCGGCCCAGGCCGGTTGATGTCGACATCGCGATGGTGAAGCGGGGTTCGATGGCGATCACGGTCGAGGAAGAGGGCGTCACCAGGATCTCCGAGCGATACGTCGTTTCGAGCCCGCTCGCGGGCCGACTTCGGCGGCTCACGCTCGATCCAGGCGATTCCGTACGGGCGGGCGAGACCGTCATCGCCGTGATCGATCCGGCCGATCCGGAATTGCTCGATCCACGGGCGATTGCGCAGGCCGAGGCGCGGGTGCGTGCGGCCGAAGCAGCCCTGGAGCGAGCTCGTGCCATGCGCGAGCGAGCCCAGACGGCGTACAACCTGGCCGAAACCGAGCTGGGCAGGCTGGCAAACGCTCGCGAGGACGGCGCGGCCAACGAGCAGGAGCTCGTGCGAGCCGAGGCTGCTGAACGCAGCGCCGCCGATGCATTGCGGGCGGCCAGCTTCGAGGCTGACATCGCCGTGTACGAACTGGAGGTTGCCCGCGCCGCGTTGCTGCTGTCTCGCGGCGAGCCCATCGAGGGCGACACGCCCCGGGTCGGAAGCCTGACGCTGACCAGCCCGATCGACGGCGTCGTGCTGCGTGTCGAAGAAGAAAGTGTTCGTGTCGTTGCTGCTGGCGATGCACTGGTCGAGGTGGGTGATCTTTCCGATCTGGAGGTCGTTATCGACGTGCTCTCGAGCGATGCCGTGGCTATCGAGCCCGGCGCTCGTGTTGCCATCACTGATTGGGGGGGTGCAGGAACGCTCGAAGCGATCGTGAGACTGGTCGAACCGAGCGGATTCACCCATGTTTCCGCGCTGGGCATCGAGGAGCAGCGCGTCAACGTCATCGCCGACTTCATCACGCCACGCCAGGATCGTCTGACATTGGGTGATCACTTTCGTGTCGAAGCGAGCATCGTCGTGTGGGAAGTTGACGACGCATTGGTCATCCCGGCCACTTCGGCGTTCCGGCGTGAAGATGGCTGGGCCGTGTACGTCATCGAAGGGAGGGGAACGGAGGGAACGGCTCGGCTCACGTCCGTCACGCTCGGCCAGCGCAATGCCGAGTCCATGCAGGTGCTCGATGGCTTGAGCGAGGGGCAGCAGATCGTGCGGTATCCCGGCGATGGATTGACGGACGGGGTGCGTGTCCGCCAGCGGACCTATTAAGCACCGACGGCCCGGCCGACGCCTGACGCCCATCCGGATCGACGGCTGATCCGGGGTGCCCGGTCGGGGTGGCCTCGCTTCGGCCGTCCATCGACGAATCGATCTGATTCCGATAACGACTTGGATCGGGGCCCTGTAAGCCGAGATGTCGCCGAGACTTGGCTCGGACGCGTCAATCAAGGGCCAGTGCTGGCCTCTCAAAAGGATTTTGCGATTCGAGTCCTGACAGGATCTTGATTCGTTCGACTTTCGTGCGCTGGCCCGGGCGGTTTCGTGTACAATGCCTGACAATCGTGGGGATGTTCTTGATGGGTCGACCGCCAGCCAACATTCGAATCAGGCCACTTGGCCTGCCGCACCGGGTTCGCCGGGGCGTAACGCTCGTTGAGTTGCTGCTGGTGTTGGCGCTGCTGGGCGTCTTGCTCGGCATTCTTCTGCCGGTGCTGTTTGGCGCCATGGACGCCTCGCGCAGCTTCCGATGCCAGATGTCGCTTCGCAACGTGGCATTCGACCTGCAGATGTTCCTCGATCCGCAACTGGACAGCGGTCGCACCCACGATCCGTGCGGCAGGCACGGCCACGTCGCGTTGGAGACGTTCCAGGAAAGCCTCTACGGGATCGACGAATACTGGAAGTACGGTGACGGCCGCTCTCGTGTGGCGTTGAACGATGGCCAGGACGTGCCCCTCCGGTGCGCTTCGGTTCGTGGTGATCTCGTGCTGCGGCGCGATGCCCCCTGCTCGGGCGGCGGCGTCGCCAGTTGGAACACCGTGTCGTATGGCTTCAATGCACGCCTGCATCGGGTCGAAGGACCGGGTGGCCGGAGCATGCAGACGTGCCTGACCGAACGCGTGCTCAGCGAGGCAATGGTGCCGCTGGCATGGGACGTGGACGGCGTTGAAGCAACCGCCCGGGGCGTGACGCCCGTGTATTCCGCGCCGCCGATCGGCGATGATGGCCTGTACGACGACGGCCGGACGTGGATGCCCGCGTCCCGACACGGTTCGGGCCTGAACGTCGCGTTCGTCGACGGGCACGTGGAGTCCTCCAATCGACCGCTCGAAGAGTCGAGTTGGCGATGGGACTATGACCACCCTCACCGGTGAAGCTGGCCGCCGCACGCCGCCGACTGAGCATCGAATGTGGGGCGCCATGAAGCGATGGGATATTTCCTGGGCGCCGCTTGCAAGGATGCAATCGCTCCGCGGCAGGTTCGCCTTTCTGCTGCTGACGTTCGGCGTGGTGGTGTTGATCAACGCGGGCACGATGCTGTGGGGCGTGCTGTTCCTCGAGCGGCAGCTCGATCAACCGATGCGCGCGACCGAGCAGGCCCTGATGCTCTTGAGCACCGTCAAGCGAGCGGCGGGGACGCAGCACAACCAGATCGCCCGCGGCACCCAGCACGCGGCGATCGGCCCCGCGCCCCCGGATGCGCCCGAGGGGCCTCAAGGCCTAGACCGTGCGTCGATCCAGGACTTGAGCGGGCGGGCGCAAGCGGCGGCCGCCGAGCTTCAAGCGGCCGAGCGGCTGGAGATCGTGCTGGGCGATGGCGTGCCGCAGTACCTTGCCAATCGCATCGCCATGGCCGAGCAAGGCGTCGGGCGCTGGCTTGAGACCCAGGGCGAGGCCGAGCGTGCCGATGCTCTGGCCGCCCTCTTTGATATTCATGAACGGATCGAGGCCATCGAGTCTCGCGTGATCGAGAACGCCATGCTTGCCAGTTCGCACGCCGACGACATGCGGAGCCGTGTCTTCGCGTCTCTGGCGGCAAGCCTGGCAATAGCGCTCCTGGCGGGTACCCTGGCGATCGAACTGGTCCGGCGATGGGTGCTGGCACCCGTGGCGGAGCTGCGCAAGGCAGCCGAACGATTCGCGCGCGGCGAGTTCGACCATCGCGTGCGGGTCATCGGTCAGGGCGAGATCGCCATGCTGGCCAGCGAGTTCAATTCCATGGCCGGCACGATCGGCGCCATGCAGGCCGAGCGCATCGAACGCGAGCGCATGGCGGCATTCGGCAGCGCAACCCGCCGCATCGTCCACAACATCAAGAGTCCGCTGTCCGGCATCCGCATGATGGCCGAGTTGGCCGGCGATGAACCCGACGCAGCGGCTCGCAGCGGCACGCTGGAACGCATCGTGTCGACGGTTGATCGCGTGAACATCTGGCTCAAGAAGCTCTTGGACCTGGCACGACCCGAAGAGCTGAATCGGATGGAATTGTCTCCCGCCGCATGGGCCGAAGATTCCATCGCGGCGATGCAGGACCGGGCTCGGGCGTCGGAAGTTCGGCTGGAACTGGATGCCAGCGGCGCTCCGCAGCGTGCGTTGTTCGACCCCGGACACCTCGAGCAGGCGTTGGTGGCCCTGGTGTCCAATGCGCTGGATGTGACGCCAAAAGGTGGGGCCGTGCGGGTGACGATGTGGTCCGAGAATCCGAGTCCCGGTGAGTCGCAGTGGGGCATCGACGTGGCCGATACGGGGCCGGGGGTGCCCGAAGACGCCGAGGCCCACATCTTCCAGCCCTACTTCACCACCAAGAGCGATGGCAATGGCATCGGTCTTGCAATGGTTCAGAAGGTCGCACGGGATCATGGCGGAGAAGCCTGGCTGCGCGACCCTGGCAGGGGTTCCGGGGCGGTTTTTGCCCTCCGACTGCCGGTACACTGAACCCGGGCTGGCCATTGGTGGCCAGTTGGAGGCCGGCCTTGGCCACGATCCTGCTCGTAGAAGACGACCAAGACCTGCGATTTTCGGTGGCAACGACACTGAAGCGGGCGGGCCACGCATGCCTCGAGGCCGGCAGCGTAGCCCAGGGGCTGGAGATCTTCGGCGCCCAGCACGTCGACCTGGTGCTGACCGACCTGCGGCTTCCCGGCGACGACGGCCTGGCGCTCATCAAGGCCATCCGCGAAGAAGGCTTTACCGGCGGCGTGCTGGTCATGACCTCCGACGACAGCGTTTCGACTGCCGTCGAGGCAATGAAGCTGGGGGCCGACGAGTATCTGCTCAAGCCGCTGAGCGTGGCCGAACTCACGCTGGTGGTCGAACGAACGCTCGAGCGTGGCAAGCGCGAGGCCAAGCTCCGGCTGCACGAGCGGCTAGCCAGCCAGACACCCGACGACGTGGCATCCGGGCCGGTCGGCGAAGCCGATGCGTGGCAAGCGGCGATCACCATGATCCGGCGCCTGGCGACGCTTCCGCTGCCCAAGGTGGGCGATGGTCCGGCCGCCCTGCCCACAGTCCTGATCACCGGCGAGACCGGCACGGGCAAGGGCGTGCTGGCGCGCGAACTGCACGCGGTTGCGACCGATCGAGACGCGTCCCAGCCCTTCGTACACGTCAATTGTGCGGCCCTGCCGGCGAACCTGATCGAGGCCGAGTTGTTCGGTCACGAGCGGGGCGCCTTCACGGACGCGAAGGAGGCCCGCGAAGGCCTGTTCGAGATGGCGACCGATGGCACGATCTTCCTCGACGAGATCGGGGAGATGCCCTTGGAACTCCAGAGCAAGCTGTTGCTCGTGCTCGAGGCGGGCACGCTGCGCCGCGTGGGCGGCACGCGTGAACGCAGGGTGTCGGCCCGGGTTATTGCGGCAACCAACCAGGACCTGCCCGCCCGCGTGCGCGAGAAGTCCTTCCGCGGCGATCTGTTCTATCGCCTCAACACGTTTACGGTCGAGATTCCGCCGCTTCGGGACCGCGGCGAAGACGTGCTGTTGATCGCTCGTTCGGCGCTTGCGAAGTTCGCCCGGCAGTTCGGCCGCAGCGAGATGGAATTCAGCGAGGCCGCCGAACGCGCCCTTCGCAGCTATGCGTGGCCCGGCAACGTCCGCGAGCTGGTAAACGCAGTGCAGCACGCCGCACTGCTTTCCCAAGACGAGACCATCGAGCCGAGGGACCTGCCACTGGGCGGCGGCGCCGAGCGCACCGAGGCCGGCAGTGGGCTGGTCTTCGACTTCGACCGCGGACCGTGCACGGCCGAAGCGGTGGAACGGGAACTGGTGGAGCAGGCCCTCCGGCACACGGCCGGCAACGTTGCTGCGGCGGCCCGATTGATCGACATGCAGCGAAGCAGCATGCGGAACCGAATCGAGCGATACGAACTGCACGACCTGGTGCGGGAGCTGAGCACGCCATGACACGTCGAATCCCAATAGGGCTGGGGCTCGCAGGCATGCTCGTCACGAGCGCTCTGGTGGTTGCCGATCCCGGCGAGTCGTTCTTTACGGATCCCGTGGGCGATGCCGTCCTTCGGCCGACCGATCGCGGCGGAATGGGCGTGGTTCACCCCGACGCAACGCTGCCGGACATCGTGTCCCTGTCGATCGGAGGGTGGCAGCCGTTCTCGCCGGCCACGAATCCGTACGCGGGCACGGTTATCGACAGCGAGGGCGCCGATGTCTTCCGCATCCAGCTCGTACTCGACGGCCTGATCAACCCGCCCGGCACATTGGGCCTGAGCGGCCAGCCCTTCGACCCATTCCGGTTCGGCGCCAGCCCGCTGCTGGGCTTCATCGAAATCAGCGTGGACCGGCGTGAAGATACGGGCGGCCACCTAGGCGCGTCGGCCGAAAGCAGGTTCATGGCCAACGTGGCGCGCTTCGGTTCGCGCCCGGGGAGTTCCATCGGCGAGCGCATCGCGGAATCGACCGAAGACTACGACCGCAGCATCTACACGGGCGAACCATTCGAGCGTAGCGGCGCCGACTGGTCGCTTGCCTTCTGCGGGTGCTCGGGTGTCACGCTGGTGAGCGAGACGGGCAACGGCGATGGCATGTTCGACGCGGGTGAGACCATGGTCGTGCGGGGTCGGTTCTTCACCCGGTCGGAAGGCTACATCCAGCCCAGCGGCATGCGTGGCGGATCGGTCGATGGCGCCTATGACCCGTGGGTCGAGGTGCGATTCGAGCATGATGTTGCCAGCGACCGCACCACCGTCACTTTCGTGGGCGCAGTGACCAATCGCGGCTATGGCCAACTTGCGGGCACGTCGACCCCGCCGATCAACCTGAGGGCCGATGATGGCTGGAGCATCGAGGAGGGCGTCACCGACCTGATTGATTCGGTGCCCTTTGCCAGCGGCGAAGCCTGGGTGCTCATCGAAGACTGGGAGGGGCGCGACATCGAAGATTCGCTCGAGCCCAATCGCTGGGAAGTCTCGGCCCTCGTCGGGACCAGCTATGCCGACGAGTTCGTGGACGGGCTCTACGTCTGGACGGACGTGGGCTTCGACCTCGAGCCTGGTAACCTCAACGGCGATTCGATCGTGGACCTGCTCGACCAGGAACTGCTGCGAGACTGGGTCTATGCCAACGATGGGGACGCGATCGATGCCGATGGCCAGAAGAACGGAGAAGTCCGTCTGGCGGATCCGCCCTACGACTTCGCACTCTTCGACCTGGATGGCGATGGCGTGATCCGCCATCAGGACCTGGCCGTCTACGGCCTGCGCGCCGATCTCAACGACGACGGCGTGCTGGACATTTTTGACTTCCTGGCATTCCAGAATCTGTTTGATGCCGGGGATCTGCGCGCCGACTTCGACCTGAGCGAAACGCTGGACATCTTCGACTTCCTGGCGTTCCAGAACGCGTTCGACGAGTAGGCGGCCACGCATGGCCGACGGGCCTTGCGGCGATGGCCAGCAAAAGCCGGAGCCAGAATCCATTCACGACGTCGCCCCCCGCCTGCACGCCCGGCGGGGTGTTTTTGTTTATTGGCACGCTGGTTGTAATAACCATCGCAGCGTCGCGACCAGAGGAGGATCGTGGCCACGTGGATACGACTCGAACTTCCTACCCCAGGAGAATGAAGATGCAACGCACGACTCAGACCAAGACCACCACGCTCGCCCTTGCACTGGCCGCCGGCGCTTTCGCCAGCACCGCCAGCGCCCAGATCAGCTTCGGCCCGCGCACCGACCTTGCCACGGCCCAGCGCCCCTCGGGCATCGCCAGCGCCGATTTCACCGGCGACGGCCTGATGGACCTTGCCGTCATCGTCGACACCAACGACCGAATCCTCGTCATGGTCGGCGACGGAACTGGTAACTTCACGCCCGGCCCGGTCAGTTTCCTCGGCTCGGGCATCGGCGCCGACGCGGCCATCAATCATGACGTCGACGGCGATGGCGACGAGGACCTGATCGTCGTGTTCGACGGGCCGAATCGTGCCCAGATCATGCTGAACGATGGCGCCGGTGCATTCGTTGCTGGTGGCAGCGCGGCGACACAGGTCGAGCCGGTCTGGATCGTCAAGGGTGATCTGAACGGCAACCCGACGGCCGACTTCGTGGTGGTGAACCGTGATTCGAACTCGATCTCGATCATGCTCGATCTGGGCGCGTCGACCGCCAGCACGCACATTGCGGTGGGTCAGGAGCCCCGCATGGCCGCGATCGCCGACTTCACCGGCGACGGGCTGGCCGACATCGCCGTCACCAGCCACGATGACCGCACCGTGCGGATCCTCAATGGCAACGGCGCGGGTGGCTTCGTGGCCGGCCAGGTCATCAGCACGCCCGCCGACCGCCCCGAGGGCATCGTCGCGGCCGACTTCGATGGCGACGGCGACCAGGACATGGCCATCACCATCGACAACAGCGTCGACACGTACGCCAACACCGGCGGCGTGTTGAGCCGTTTTGCTCGCCTGCCCGTCGGCTCGATCGATCCTTCCGAGTTGTACGTGGGCGACTTTGCCCCCGGCACCGCGGCCGGCCCGGACATCCTGGTGCTCAACAACGACGGCGGCGCGGTCTCGGTATTCGAGAATCTCGGCGGCATGAGCTTCGGTGCTGCCCTGGTCCTGCCCGTTGGCGTTCAGCCCAGCTTCGCCACCGTGGGCGACTTTGATGGCAACGGCTCGAGCGACTTTGCCGTGACCAACCGCGACAGCAACACCACCAGCGTCTTCATCAACGACGCCGGCGGCGTCGCGCCCTGCGTCGCCGATTTCGACGGCGACGGTTCGCTGACGCTCTTCGACTTCCTCGCCTTCCAGACGGCCTTCGACATGGGCGACCTGCGGGCGGACATCGACGGCGATGGCAGCCTGAGCCTCTTCGACTTCCTCGAATTCCAGAACCTGTTCTCGGCCGGCTGCCCGTAAACGCATCGGCCTGCCCGACCCCGATCCCTCTGTTGTCTCTCTCCATACCCAGGCGGCGGTCGCACCACGAGGCGGCCGCCGTCTTTTCTTCCGACGCCCCGGTACGATCGGATCATGGAAAACGCCCCGCAGCACGCCGAGCCCGGGCCGCTCGGCCCCACGACGCAGCAGGATCGCATCCGTTCCATCGATACGC
Source organism: Phycisphaerales bacterium (assembly GCA_040221175.1). Lineage (NCBI taxonomy): Bacteria > Pseudomonadati > Planctomycetota > Phycisphaerae > Phycisphaerales > Phycisphaerales bacterium. The sequence continues at coordinate 970,882 of JAVJVK010000004.1, read as the reverse complement.
TCCGCGGCGTCGCGCTGCTGGGCATATTCGTGATGAACATACCCATTTTCGCGCTGACCGGCGCAGCGTTCTTCAATCCGCCCATCGCCGGTGGCTTCGAGGGGCTCGACTATCTTACATGGCTGGCCAGCCACGCCCTCTTCGATATGAAGATGATGGCCATCTTCTCCATGCTCTTCGGGGCGGGCGTCGCGTTGATGGCCGAGCGCCTGACCGAGACGGGTCGAAACGCCGCCGGCGTGCATTACCGCCGGATGGGTTGGCTCCTGGCGATCGGCATGATCCACGCGTACCTCATCTGGTTCGGTGACATCCTGGTTGCATACGCGCTCGTGGGCATGCTCGTCTACCCGCTGCGTCGCCTCCGGGCGCTCTGGCTCGCGATCATCGGCGGCTTGCTGCTGCCCGTGGGCATGGCCTTGTCGGGCGCCCAGCAGGCCATGTTCGAACTCTTGCGCAACAGCACCGATCCGCAGATGATGGAGACGTGGAAGGAAGTCGGCGTGATGTTCTTCCCCGATGCAGCCGCACTCGAGGAAGAACGCCAGAAGGTGCTCGGCGGCTTCTTCCATCGCGCCGCCGCCCAGGCTCCAGACGTGGTGATGATGCAGACGTTCGTGTTTGCCGTCTTCATCTTCTGGCGGGTCTCGGGGCTCATGCTGCTGGGCATGGCGTTGCACAAGTGGGGGGTCTTCCGAGCCGAGCGATCAGTGCGCGACTACGTGACCATGCTGGTCGCCGGGGCCCTGCTGGGCGGTGGGCTCATCGCCGCGGGCGTCGCCGTGAACCACGCCAAGGGCTTCGACCCCGTCGCCTTCTTCGGCGTGGTGGGATGGTTCAACTATGCGGGCAGCGTGGGCGTGGCCCTGGCGTGGGTCGCCCTCGTCATGCTCATTTGCAAGGCCGGCGTGCTGGGCATGGTCCGCCACGCCCTGGCGTCGGTCGGCCGCATGGCGCTGACCAACTACCTCATGCAATCAGTCATCGGCGCGTTCATCTTCTACGGCTGGGGCCTTGGCTACTTCGGCCAGCTCAGTCGCAGCGAACTTATCCCGATCGTCCTGGGCGTCTGGGCCCTGCAACTGATCATCAGCCCGCTGTGGCTTTCAAAGTTCCGCTTCGGCCCGATGGAATGGCTGTGGCGGAGCCTGACGTACCTGAAGCCGGCGCCGATGCGGCGGGCCGGTTCGTCACGCTGACCCCGCCACCACCTCTTCCACGCTCGGGCACGTGCACACCAGGTGGCGATCGCCGTAGGCGTTATCGATGCGGCCGACGGCGGGCCAGAACTTGGCGTCATGCAGCCACTGCACAGGGAAGCCCGCCTGCTCGCGCGTGTAGGGGTGCGTCCACTGGTCGGCCATGAGCGCCGCCTGGGTGTGCGGGGCGTTGCGCAGGAGGTTGTCCTCGCGATCGGCCTTGCCCTCCTCGATGTCGCGGATCTCCTGGCGGATGGCGATGAGCGCGTCGCAGAAGCGGTCGAGCTCGCCCTTGGCTTCGCTCTCGGTGGGCTCGATCATCAGCGTGCCGGGCACGGGCCAGGCCATGGTGGGGGCGTGGAAGCCGTAGTCCATGAGGCGCTTGGCGATGTCGTCGATCTTGATGCCCGCGCTCTTGTCGAAGGCCCGGCAGTCGATGATGAACTCGTGGGCAACGCGACCGTTGGGCCCGCGGTATACCACGTCGTAGTGGTCCTCGAGCCGCTTGGCCATGTAGTTGGCGTTCAGGATGGCGATCTCGGTGGCCCGCTTCAGGCCCGCGCTGCCCATGAGGGCCATGTACACGTACGAGATCGTCAGGATGCTGGGCGAGCCATACGGCGCGGCGCTGATCGGCCCGATGGCGTTCGCCCCCGCGCTGTCGGGGTTCCGCACCGGGTGGCCCGGCAGGAAGGCCGCCAGCTCCTCGGTGCACGCGATGGGCCCCATGCCCGGGCCGCCGCCGCCGTGGGGGATGCAGAAGGTCTTGTGCAGGTTCAGGTGGATGACGTCGGCCCCAAGCTCGCCCGGGCGGCACAGGCCGACCTGGGCGTTCAGGTTCGCGCCGTCCATGTACACGCGGCCGCCGTTGTCGTGCACGATCTTGCAGATGTCCTTGATCGTCGGCTCGAACACGCCGTGCGTGCTGGGGTAGGTGACCATGAGCGCACTCAGCTTGTCCTTGTGCTGCTCGGCCTTGGCCTTGAGGTCGGCCATATCGATGTTGCCCCTGGCGTCGCACTTGACGGGCACGACGCGCATGCCGGCGATGATCGCGCTGGCGGGGTTCGTGCCGTGGGCGCTCGTGGGGATGAGGCAGACGTCGCGATCCTCGCCCTTGCTCTTGTGCAGGGCGCGGATGGTCAGCAGGCCCGCGTACTCGCCCTGGCTGCCGGCGTTGGGCATCAGGCTGACGGCGGGCAGGCCGCACATGTCGGCGATGTAGCTCTCCAGGCGATCGAACATCTCCTGGTAGCCGATCGTCTGCTCGGCCGGTGCGAACGGGTGCAGAGCACCGAATTCCGGCCACGTGACGGGCAGCATCTCGCTGGTCGCGTTGAGCTTCATCGTGCACGAGCCCAGGGGGATCATGCTGTCGGCCAGCGAGAGGTCGCGGCGCTGCAGCTTGGTGATGTAGCGCAGCATCTCGGTCTCGCTGTGGTGCGTGTTGAAGACCGGATGGGTGAGGTAGCCTGTGGAGCGCTGGAACACGGGGGCGATGTCGGTGTGCGCCTTGCCTGCGAGGTCGCTCACGTCCGCCTCGACGCCGAAGCATGCGAGCAGGTCGGCCACGTCCTGGGGCCGGGTCGACTCGTCGAGAGTCACGCCCAGCGTGCCGTCGCCGAAGTCGCGAAGGTTGATCGCGCGTGCATCGGCCGCGTGCATGACGTCGGCGGCGCTGGCGCCGCCGGGCCGGATGCGCAGCGTGTCGAAGACCTGATCCTCGGCGATCTCGTGCCCGCCCTGCAGCAGCCGGGCCCGCAGCGTTTGCGTGAGCGTGTACACGCGCATCGCGATGCGCCGCAGGCCCTCGGGGCCGTGGTACACCGCGTACATGCTGGCCATGATCGCAAGCAGGGCCTGGGCCGTGCAGATGTTGCTCGTCGCCCGGTCGCGCTTGATGTGCTGCTCGCGGGTCTGGATGGCCATGCGATAGGCCGTATTGCCCTGGGCGTCCTTGCTCACGCCGATGATGCGGCCGGGCATCTTGCGGGCGAACTCGTCGCGGGTCGACAGGAACGCCGCGTGCGGCCCGCCGAAGCCCATGGGCACGCCGAAGCGCTGGGCGCTGCCGATGGCCACGTCGGCGCCGAACTCGCCGGGGGGCTTGAGCAGCGTGAGGGCCAGCAGGTCGCACGCGACCACCAGCATGCCGCCGGCGTCGTGCGTCTGCCTTGCGAGCTCTTCGTAGCACTCCACCCGACCGTCGGTGGTGGGGTACTGCACCAGCACGCCCGCGGCGCCGTCCAGCGCGCTGGCGAGCTCCCTGGCCGGGCGCACGTCGATGGCGACGCCCATCGAGTCGCCGCGCGTCTGCACGACCGCGATGGTCTGGGGGTGGCAGTCGTCGGCCACGACGAAACGCTTGCGGCCGTTCACCGCCGAGCACATCGCCATCGCCTCGGCCGCGGCGGTGCCCTCGTCCAGCAGGCTCGCGCCCGCGAGTGGCAACCCGGTCAGGTCGCTGACCATGGTCTGGAAGTTCAAGAGCGCCTCGAGACGGCCCTGGCTGATCTCGGCCTGGTAGGGCGTGTACTGCGTGTACCAGCCGGGGTTCTCGAGAATGTTGCGCTGGATGACCGGCGGCACGATGGTGCCGGTGTAGCCCATGCCGATGTAGCTGCGGCGGACCTCGTTCTTGCCGGCGATCTCGCGAAGCTCGGCCAGCAGCTCGTGCTCGCCACGGGCCGGGCCCACGTTCAGGGGCGCCTCGGTCCTGATCTGGCTCGGCACCGCCGCCTCGATCAGCGCATCGAGCGCGTCGTAGCCCAGCAGCCCCAGCATCTCGGCGACCTCGGCTTCGTCCGGCCCGATGTGGCGATGGACGAAGGTGTCCGTGGGGGCGAGCGCCGAGCCGGCCGCGGCGCTGGTGCGGGTGGGGTTCTGAACGTCAACACTGCTGCTCAACGGCGTCCCTCGCGTTCGATTCGGGGGCCGTCCGGGGTGGGCGAGAGCGCCCGCGGGACGGCCCGTTCTCCAAAGCGAATAGTAGGGAGGCCCGCGGCATTCCCGAGCCACTTCGTGCCACGTTGGGGACAGTGCGACCCCGCCCGCCAGGCCCGCATCCAGGCCCCCGCCCGATTCGTCCCGATTGCCGCCGCGCCCGTGCGGATGTCCAGCACCCCCGCGCAGGCCACCCCGGCCCCACGGGCGGACGCCGCTGGCCTACGGGCACCCCACCGCGAAGGCGTTCTGGAAGGCGAGGAAGTCGGCGACGGTGAGCTGGCCGTCGTTGTCCATGTCGGCGATCGCCTCGCCCGCCTCGAAGGCGCGCATGAACTCGAGGTAGTCGAAGACGGTGAGCCGGTCGTCGGCGTCGAGGTCGGGGCACTCGTAGCAGGCCAGGTCGAAGAGGTAGGCGGCGCCGGTGGTGTCGGTGCCCGGCCCTTCGCACTCGTCGCGCGAGCCGACGAGCAGGAGGTCGCCTTCGAGCGCCAGGTTGCTGGCGTACTGGGCTGCGTGGTAGGGCGGGGTGGGCAACAGGCGGGCGCTCTGCCGCCAGGAGCGCGCGCCCGTGCGCTCGAACAGGTAGGCCATGTTGTCCGAGCGTGCCGTGCGGTCGCCCGAGGCCTGCGCGACGAGCCGGTCGCCGTCGACGCGGATCGCGTAGCCGCCCAGCCCGTCGCGCCGCTCGGCGCCGCGGTGGGTCAGCGTCTGGCGCGGGGTCCACGTGTCACCGTCGAGCTCGAGGACGTATACGGCGCCCTGCTCTTCGACATCGGGATCGGGCGACGCCAACGCCGAGCCGATGGCCAGCGTCCGTCCATCGCAGTCCATCGATCGGCCGAACAGCTTGATCTGGTAGCCGCCCAGGTCGGGCCCGTCGATCTTCTGGACCTGGGTGTACCGGCCATCGGGCTGGCGCCGGTAGACCACCACCGAGCCGCCGATGGACACGCCCGAGACGTCCTCACGGTTGGCGCCCACGAACAGCCAGTCGCCGGTGGGCACGACGGGGTAGCCGAACGACGCGTCATAGGCCATGCCGTCGGGCCGCTCGATCACCTGCACGGGCGACCATCCATCCGGCGAGGCAGCGTCTTGTTCGAACACCACGATCCTTCCCCCGCCGGCCCCGAAGATGGTGTCGCCATGGAGGATCGGGTTGGCAACCGCCGCCTCGGCGGTGACCGACAAGGGCGCGACCAGCGAGCCGGTGTGGGCCCACTCGTCGCCGTTACGCTCGAAGACCGCCGCGCCCCCCACGCTGCGCAGGTGGAAGGGCCGGCCCGGCCAGCGGACCTCGTAGGCCCCGATCGCCATTCGATCGCCCTCGAGATCGACGGCGCAGCCGAACAGGAAGGCCATGAAGGGGTACGGCGAGACGATCTCCTGGCCGGCGGAGGGTTGCCCGTCGACCAGGTCGTAGACCCAGACGCTGCCGGTCTGGGCGATGGCCAGGCGATGCCCATCGGCGGTAGGCTCGATCGCCACCGGACCGCCATAGTGCCGGGCGTCGGCCCCATCGGGGGATACGAAGCGCACCGGCGGGCACCCCTGGGCGTGGGCCAGGCCGGCGGCGGCGAGCGTGGCGGCCACGGTCAGGGCGGTGCGGGCGGAGCGGACGCGGGTGTTGGGTGTGGGCATGGGCCCGGTTATACCAGAAACGGGCCCGCGATGCAAGCCCGACCTGGCCCCGGTCGCCCCGCCCGTGACCCGGTTGCGGCCGACCGGGCCCGATTCCCGGTCGCCCCGGCCGCGTTCCTGGTCGCCCGCCGCCGGTGTGCGGTCGCCCAAAGTTCGTTTTCGGATGACCAAGAACGATTTTTGGTCATCCAGAAACCCATCCCGGGCCCCCGGAAACGCGTCCAGGCCGCCCAAGACCCGATCATGGCCCGATCAGACGCCGCGTGGAGGGCCGTGGGCGGCAATCTTTGCCGGTTGTATGGATTTGGAGTGAAGTCCGGCCGCGGCCGCGCCGATCCAACGGATATGAGCACGATCCCCGAACGACATCCCGACGTGATCCCCTGGTGCAAGAACCACCTCAAGGCCTGGGAGGTCGACCCCGAAGCCATCGGCCTGGACGAGGCGACCGTCGACGAGCTGGACGACATGACCCAGGCCGCCGAGGCCGCCCTGCGCGAGTACGAGCGGGCCAGGCTCAAGGCGTCGGCCGCGCTGGCGCGCTTCCACGACACCACCGGCCGGCTGCGCGGCAAGGCGTCGAGCGCCGTCGGCCGCGTGCGCGCCTTCGCCGCCGCCCAGCCCAGCCCGGTAAGCGTCCTGGTCGCGGCGCAGATCCCCTCGCGCCGCGACGCCAGCCCCCTGCCCGCCCCGGGCGTGCCGCGCTGCTTCGAGCACCGCCTGCTGGACGACGGGTCGCTGGTGATGTCCTTCGAGTGCGACAACAGGGCCGAGGGCGGCCGCCGCCTGCGCGGGGTGACGTACGTGGTCGAGCGCCGCGACGGCCCGGCCGGCCCCTTCGTGTACGTCCAGACCGCCCTGCGGCGCCGCTTCCACGACGCGACGATCCCCCTGGGCACGACGATGGTCACCTACCGCGTCACCGCCCAGACCAGCACCCGCCGCGGCCATCCGGCCCTCAAGGTGGTGAACTTCGGCGGCGGCTGCGTGCTCGGCAACGATGGCCGGGCGCGCGGGAAGGGCGGCGGCGAGCGCGCGGCCTAGGGCCGGCGCCGCGCCGGGGCGTCAGGGGCAGCCGGCGTCGAAGGCGTTCTGGAACGCGAGGAAGTCGAAGATCGTCAGCTCGCCGTCGCCGTCGAAGTCGGCGCGGGGGTCGCCCGCGTCGAAGAGGTTCTGGAACATAAGAAAGTCGAAGAGCGTGAGCACGCCGTCGCCGTCCAGGTCGGCGTCGCACGCCGGGCCGGTGGGCACGAGCATCACGATGGCGTTGCGCTCGGGGGCGAACTGGAACGCGGTGGTGATCATCCGCCTGTTGTTGTCCAGGAAGCCCTTGGCGACCTGCCACGGCGTGCCGCCCACCACGAGCGAGGCGGGATCGCGCACGATCTGGCCCTCGTCCTTGAACAGGATGCCCGAGCCGCCGCCGGCCGACCACACCACGTCGCCCCGGTTGTTGATGTCGTAGAAGCCCACGAAGCGGGCGGGCAGCTCGGCGGGGTCGACGCGCGCGTAGCCGGCGGCGTCGCCGTGGGTGTAGCAGAGGTAGTTCTCGAAGACGGTGCTGGCCAGGTCGGCGGCGACGACAGTCTCGCCCGCATCGTTGACGCCATAGATGAGTGCGCCCTCGAAGCTGGTGCCGCCCAATGGCCCGGGCACGCCGATGTCGGTGATCTCCAGGGTGGCCAGGTCCATGCGCAGGCGGCCGCCGACGACGACGCCGGTCTCGCTCAGGTCGGTGGGCGTGGCCGCGAAGCCAAGCTCGCCCAGGTTCACCGGCTCGGCGGTCATCGAGAACAGCGTGGCCGGCCCGCCCTGGAAGCCCTGGGCCCGCGTCCAGCCGACGATCGCGCCGTCGTCGTTGATGTCCACCGCGATGCCGCCCGCGCTGGCGATCGGGCCGCGCGGGCCCTGGACGAAGTCGGGCGTGTCGAGCACGATGCCCTCCTGGTAGCCGCCCGCGCCGTCGGGTAGCCAGATGGCCGGCTGGCCGACGTCGAAGGGCAGCGTGCTCATGGACATGGCGCCGACGACGACGCCATCGTTGTTGACGCCCGAGGCCAGGCCGGTGAGGTAGCCATCGGGCAGGGGCAGGTGCACCAGGCCCTGCGACTCGGTGACGACGAAGGGCTGGATGAGCCCCAGCACGCTCTGCCAGCCCACGCCGTGGCCCGCGTCGCTGGCGCGCGTGAGGGTGGTGGTGCGGTCGAACTCGGCCAGCACGGTGAGCTCGTAGCCGGGTACGTCGGCCCGGGCGGCGGCCATCACGAAGAGCAGGCTGGTGAACACGAAGCGGCGTTGCATGGCTTCTCTCCTCGAACGGGCGGATCGACGGACGATCGCCGCCGACGCGCCCATGCCACCAGCGACGGTTGCAAGTCCGATGCCACGATGCGACCGGCCTGCGCGTGCGCGATCGAGATTCGCGGCGCCATGGCGGCCAGCAACGGCCATCGATGGGCCACCGCGGGCCACCACGGGCCCGCGCGCGGAGATGCGGCGACGATCGAACCGATAGACGCACCATGACCCAGCTTGCCCAGAACGCCACGACCCGGGCCCAAGCGCCCAAGGCCCGCTCCCGCGGCCTGCTGCCCCTCGCCGGCGTGCCCAGCGTCGTCGTCGGCGACGCAACCACGGCCGCCCTGGCCGCACGCAGCATCCCCGAGGGCGGGCCCATGGTCGTGGGGCTGGTGCTGACCGGCATCGGCGAGAAGGGGCACACCGGGCTCATCGGCGTGCCAACCCTGGGCTCGCTCGAGGCGCTCGAAGGGCTCCGCGAGAACATGGGCGTTCGCGTGGCGATCGTCAGCCTGCCCCTGGACGACCACGCCGGCATCGCCCGCGTGCGGCAGGCCATCCAGGAGGCCGGCCTCGAGGAGCGCTTCCTGCCGCCGGTGGTGGATCTGTTGAAGCGTCAGCCGCCCGTGCTCGTCGGCCTGGGCGCGCCCGTGCAAGACACGCAGAGCGCCACCATGTCGACGGCCCCGGTCATCGACCTGCAGGCCCTCATCGGCCGGCCCATGCGCCGGACCGACGAGGCGCCGCTGCGCGAGCTCATCCAGGGAAGGCGCGTGCTGGTGACCGGCGCGGGGGGCTCCATCGGCAGCGAGCTGGCCCGCCTGTGCGCCCGCCTTGCGCCATCGAGCCTCATCCTGATGGAGCGGGCCGAGAATGCGCTCTTCGAGATCGACCGCCGCCTGGCCTGGGCCCATCCGGGGATGGCCCGCCGGGCGATCCTCCACGACGTGGCCGACGCGGCCGGCACCCGGCGATTGCTCATGCAGGAGCGCCCGCAAGTGGTCTTCCACACCGCCGCCCACAAGCACGTGCCGCTCATGGAGGACCACCCCGCCCAGGCGGTCAGCAACAACCTCTTCGGCACCGCCGCCCTGGTCGACGCGGCCATCGATTGCGGCGCCCACCGCGTGGTGCTGGTGTCGACCGACAAGGCCGTGGCCCCCAGGAGCGTCATGGGCGCGACCAAGCGCCTTGCCGAGGCCTACGGCATCGCCGCCGATGCGCGCGCCCGGGCGGAAGGCAAGCAGACGCGCGTGGCGATCGTCCGCTTCGGCAACGTGCTTGGTTCGGCGGCCAGCGTGCTGCGCATCTGGAGCGCCCAGGTGGCCGAGAGCCAGCCCATCACCATCACCGACCGCCGGATGACGCGCTACTTCATGACCATCGGCGAGGCGGCGCTGCTCGTGGCCCACGCCGGGGCGCTCGAGCCGACCGACCTGTGCGGCGTGTTCGTCCTGGACATGGGCGAGCCGGTCGAGATCGCCACGCTGGCCGAGCGATTCACCCGGGCCCACGGCCTGACGCCCGTGTGGAACGAGGGCGGCGCCCCCGGCGAGCAGGTCATCCTCGAGACGGGCATCCGCCCGGGCGAGAAGCTGCACGAGGCCCTGGTGCACGCGGCCGAGGAACTCATCGAGACCGACTGCCCCGGCGTGCTCCGGCTGACCGGTGCGGACGGCGGGCCCGATGGCGCCGGGGCCCTCCGGGCGCTCAGGGCCATCGAGGACCCCGGCGACCGCGACGCCGTGCTGGCGGAGCTGCGCCGCTGGGTGCCCAGCCTGGGTGGTCGTGCCGGTGGCGACTCGGGGGATCCCCAGCACGCTGCAAACCCAGGTTCGCCGGCACCAACAAGAGACGGCTAAACTTTCGCTCACGCCCGGCCGGTCCCGCTTCATTCTCGAGAGCCGCACCCGCCAGCATCAAGCCACCATGCCGACCGCCGCACCCACCAAGACCGCCGACCTGCCCACGCTGCTCGCCGAGCTCCGCGCCACGCGGGCCCGGGCCGAGGCCGCGCTCGCCGAGCTCCGCAAGGCCCGCCACGAGAGCGAGGCCCGCATGGCCCAGCGTCCCGGCGGCGACACCTACAAGCGCGTGGCGGGCGCCAGCAGCCTCGACCGCGCCATCCAGAGCACCGAGCGCATCATCGCCGCGGCCGACCGCCAGCTGGCGAATCTCTCGAGCTCGGCCCAGGTCGAGTCCGGTCGCAGCTGGACGCAGGCCCGATGACCCCGCCGGTGCGCTTCCGCGTGCTCGACGAGCGCGCCGCGATTCCAAGACGCCAGACGACCCACGCGGCGGGGCTCGACCTTGCCGCGTGCCTGCCCCCGGATCAGCAAACGCTCACGCTCGAACCCGGCCAGATCGCCATCGTGCCCACCGGCCTTGCCATCGCCATCCCCGACGGCTACGAGGGCCAGGTGCGCCCACGCTCGGGCCTGGCCACCAAGCGCGGCATCACCGTGCCCAACGCGCCCGGCACCATCGACGCCGACTACCGCGGCGAGCTCCGCGTCGCGCTCATCAACCTCTCCAAGGAATCCCAAACCATCCACCACGGCGACCGCATCGCCCAGCTTGTGATCGCTCCCGTGGCCATGTGCGAGGTTGTGGTGGTCAAAGATTTCGACGAGACGGCGCGGGGTGTTGGCGGGTTCGGGTCCACGGGGCTAGCAAGCACTCACTCATAATCGAGGTCGGTATCGGCCGCTAAGAACTTCTCCCAACATCATGATTCCACCATGTTGTGGTGTTCGTGGTTGTTATGATTCTCCTAATTGCTGAGCGCCATGCGCCACACAGCCCGGACGACACGACTCTCCCCACGGGATCGAGACGTCGTCAAGCCACGAGTCCCGACAAGCCGCGGGTAACGAGACACCACGATGAACAACCTGACGATCGTGCTTCCGACGTACAACGAAGCGCTCAATCTCGAACGCATGGTCGAGTCGCTGCTCGCCCTGCCAATCGAGCACCGCGTGCGCGTTCTGATCGTCGATGACAACAGCCCCGATGGCACCGGCGATATTGCCGATCAGCTGGCAGCGCGATCTCCCGATGCCGTAACCGTGCTGCACCGATCGAAGAAGGAGGGCCTTGGTGCCGCATACCTCGCGGGATTCCGTCAGGCCCTCGACGACGGCGCCGACTTGGTGCTGCAGATGGACTGCGACTTCTCGCACCGGCCGGAAGACGTACCCGCCCTCGTCGAAGCCGCAAGGGAAGCCGATCTGGTCATCGGCTCGCGCTTCTGCCCGGGCGGTACGCTGGGCGAGACCTGGAGCCGCGCCCGCCGGGCGCTGAGCCGAGTGGCCAACGGGCTGTATGTTCGTTGGTCGCTGGGCCTGCCCGTGCACGACGCGACTGGTGGCTTCCGCGTGTGGAAGCGTAAAACACTTCTGGCCATCGACCCCTGGTCGCGCCTCACCCAGGGCGGCTACGGCTTCCAGGTCGAGATGGCCTACATGGCCCACCGTCTGGGCCTGCGCATCTGCGAGGTTCCGATCCACTTCCCCGACCGTGCGCAAGGAAACTCAAAGATGAGCGGCCGCGTCATGGCCGAGGCCGCGCTCAATGTGCCGCTGCTTCGCGACGAGCACGCCTGCCTGCGGCCGCCTGGAAGGAGGCGCATGCCGCTCTCGATACCGACCATCCGCGCACGCACGCAGATCCGCGTCCTCGCCCTCGTCGTGCTCGCGCTGCTCGTCCGGTTCGTCGCAATGGCCCAGATGCCGCTGGCCCCCGAGGAGGCGTACTACTGGATGTACGCCCAGCAACCCAGCCTGAGCTACTTCGACCACCCGCCCATGGTCTCGTGGGTCATCGCCCTGGGCACGATGCTCTTCGGCCACACCGAGCTGGGCGTGCGATTCGTGGGCCAGGCGCTCATGCTCGCCGCCGCTGTGCTCATGTACCGCTTTGGGTCGGCGTGGTTCGGTCGCGGCGCTGGGCTGGCGGCGGCCGTGCTGCTGCTGGTGCTGCCGCTCTACTACGCCACGGGCTTCATCGCCACCATGGACGCACCGCTGCTCTTCTTCTGGATGCTCTGCCTGATTGGTGTCACGATGGCGCTGCGAGAGAATCGCGCGATCGGCTGGTATCTCGCCGGCGCCGCTCTCGGCGGCGCGATGCTGAGCAAGTACACCGGCGTCTTCCTCGCCGCGGGTGCGGTCGGCGCCGTGGCGGTGCACGCCCCGTGGCGACGTCACCTGCGGAGCGTGCACCCCTACCTCGGAGTGCTGTTGGCCGCGGCAATCTTCTCGCCCGTGCTCTACTGGAACGCCACGCACGACTGGGCCAGCTTCCGCTTCCAGTTCCTCGACCGCTTCGGCGATGCGTCGCTGAGCCTGGGGACCATCGCCGCGTTCGCTGGCATCCAGGTGCTGGCGCTCACACCAGTGCTGCTGTGGCGTTTGCTGGCCGACGTTCCTCGACTAGCACGTCGCCGCCGGTTCCTCCAGCCCCGTTGGATCATCACCGCGGCATTCTCACTTCCGTTGCTCGGCGTCATAGCCCTCAAGGCGCTGCGCCACGACATCCACCTCAACTGGACACTGCCAGCCCTGCTAGTTCTACTACCGGCAGCGTCGTACCTGTTCCTGGCGCGGGTTCGGCTGGCCAGGACCACCGCCCGCCGGCTCGCGTGGTCGCGGCAACTCGCATGGACCGCCGGCGCGAGCGCCGCTTCGGTCATCGGCGTCATGCTCTTCCTGTTGCTCACCCAGGCCAACCACAGCCCCGTCTCCGCGTTTGGCCCCTGGCAAGAGCTGGCCGCCATTGTCGAGGAATATGAAGAAGTGCTCGAGCACGAGTCCGGGCGAGACCCGTTGGTCGTTGGCATGGACAAGTACCGATTGGCCAGCGTGCTCGCGTTCTATCGTGGGCCAATGGAAAGCCACGTCGAGTCGGCGGAGCTCACCAATAGCCAGTGGCTCATCGAGGGGCCGGGCCTTGGCTACCGCTACTGGAGCGAGCCGATCGACTGGCTCGGTTACGACTGCATCGTCGTCGCCGATGCTCGCTATGCCGACCTGCAAGACAAACTGCGTCCGGTCTTCGGCTCGGTCGAATTCGTGCAGGATGAGCGCTTATCCCAACTCGGCAAGAAGCGATATCAGATCGCTATCTGTCGTGGATACCACCCGGCCGGCAGCATCATCGCCAGCCGCTGATACAAACGCCCCCGCTGAAGTCATTCGGCGGGGGCGAATCGCAATTCTCGGGTTGGACGAGTCGCTCAGCCCAGCCCGCCCTTGAACCCACCGCTGCCGAACTTCTCGCGCAGGCGGCGCAGCTGGGGCGTTTCCTTGAGGATCTCTTCGGCGCTGGGACCGCGCTCGCCCTTGCCCTTGGCGCCGGCCGGCGCGGGCTTGAGGGCCTTGATGCTCAGGCTGATGCGACGCTTGCCCGGCTCGATGCTCAGCACCTTGACGTTCACCACCTCGTCGGGCTTGACGGCGTCGCTGACGGCCTTGACGCGCTTGTGGTCCAGCTCGGAGATGTGCACAAGCCCTTCGACGCCCGGAGCCAGCTCCACGAACGCGCCGAAGTCCATGATCTTGGTGACGCGGCCGGAGACCTCGGCGCCCTCCTCGATCTCGCCCACCTTCTCGGTGAACGGATCGGACTCGAGCTGCTTCATGCCAAGGCCGATGCGCTGGTTGTCCCAGTCGATCTTGAGGACCTCGACGCGGACTTGCTGGCCTTCCTTGACGACCTTGCGGACGGCGTTCTCGCCCTGGCCGATGCGGTCATGGGAGAGGTCCGAGACGTGCACGAGCCCGTCGATGCCGCCGATGTCGACGAATGCGCCGAAGGGCGCGATGCGCTGGACGGTGCCCTCGACGACCTGGCCGACCGCAAGCGTGTCCTTCAGCTTCTCGGCCTCCTTGGCCCGCTCCTTCTCGAGGATCGACCGGCGGCTGAGCACGACGTTGCCCTGGCCGCGACGCTCGACGCGCTGGACCTCGCACTCCATCTTCTGGCCGACGAACTTCTCCAGGTCGTTCACGCGCTCGACGGCGACCTGGCTTGCAGGCATGAATGCCCGATGCCCGCCAGCGAGTTCCATCTCGAGCCCGCCCTTGTTGACGCCCACGCAGGTGGCCTCGACGACTTGCCCGCTCTGCAGCGAGTCCCAGATGGCCTTGCGGATGGCGCCCGGGCGGGCGCAGACGTAGATCGACTCGGCCTTGTCGAAACGCTCGACGATGACCTCGAGTTCCTGGCCGGCTTCGGGCAGGTTCTCGCCCTCACGCCACTGATCGCGCGAGACGATGCCCAGTTCCTTGGGCCCAAACTCCAGGAAGATGTCGCTGTCGGTGACGTTGACGACTTTGCCCGCGCGCATGCTGGGCTTGCCGCCGACGACGCGTGGTCCGCGGATGCCGCCCTGGCCCTTGGCCGCACCCTTTCCGCCGCCCTCGGCTTGGGCCGGGGTCGAGGCTTCCATCGCCGCGTCGATCTGCTTGGCCAGATCGTCGCTGAGGGCCTCGGTCTTGGGCATGGTCTCGGAGACCTGCGCCGCGGGTTCCTGCTTGTCTGCGGGATTTGGAGGCGTAGGCGAGGTCGGGGACGTGCTGGACTGCTGATCGGCCATGGCGTTGGATCTCGGACGGGTGAGGATGCGACCGATGGATACTGGCCACCGGAACGGGGGAAAGTCTAGCGGAAAGGGGCGTCCGTGCGGAGCCGACGCGGGCCGATTCGAGGCCCCCGGGTGGGCTCAGGTGCTGGTCGAGCGGCCGACGGGCGCTTCCTGGCCCCGGCCGGAGACTCCTTCAACATTGGGATTGGACGCGGCGAGGTTGTCGCCCATGGTCGCTCGGATGGCCTCGACGATGCGCTGGGCCGTCCGGACATTGGCAAAGCCGGCCTTTGCGTCGATGGGCGGCGGGCTCCCGGTGCGGATGGCATCGAGGAAGGCACGGATCTCCATGACGATGGGCTCCCCGTCGTCGATCTCGAGCTGCTCCACGTTGACCAGTTCGTCCCACTTCAGATCGGTCAGGTCTACGCCGCTGCGCAGTTGCGCCTGGATCTCACGCATCTGCAATTCGTTGGCGGTGCGACGGATGATCACGCCGGTCTTGGCGCCGTAGTCGAGCTTGATGTACGCCTTCTCGCCCGTGATGCGTGTGACTCGCTCGGTCTTGAGCGCCAGGCGGCTGGCGGTGATGTTGGCCACGCACGCACCGTAAGGCTTATTCCACGTCAGGCGTGCGTTGCAGATGTCCTCGTGCTCGGTCACCACGGCCACGCCTGCGGCCTGGATCTCGTCGGGCTCTTGCCCGCCCATGAGCATGAGCACCACGTCCAGGTCGTGGATCATCATGTCCATGACCACGCCGATGTCGACGCTGCGGAAGGTCATCGGGCTCACGCGGTGCACCTCGATGAACCGCGGCGTGATGGACTTGTCTTCGGCGGTGGCTCGCTGCATCGCGCGCATGATCGGATTGAATCGCTCGATGTGCCCGACCATCAATACGACGCCGCGCTGCTCGGCGAGGTCCCGAATCGCCTCGGCGTCTTTCGACGTGCCGGCCAGGGGTTTTTCGATCAGGCAGTGCACGCCGGCGTTGATGCAGCGCTCGGCCAGATCGCGGTGCGCCGTGGTAGGGGCGGCAATCGAAACCGCGTCGACGCCGGCGTCCAGCAAGGCGTCCAGCGTGCCGAAGGCGCGCCCGCCGAACTGCTCGGCCATGTCGGCCGCACGCTCGAGATCGGCGTCGACCACGCCGACCAATTCGGTATCGGGCAACTGGCCGTACACGCGGGCGTGGTGACGCCCCATGCGACCGACGCCCACCGCCCCGCAACGAAGTCGCGAGCCATTGGGCGGATCGGTTTGTTCGTGTGTGCTGTTCACCAAGGGGGTGACTGTATGGCCCGCGTGAGCGAAAAGCGTCAGGCCGCGCCGACGGCGCCGTTCATGGCGGCGGCGAGTTCCTCACGGTTCTTCAACCCAATGAACTTCTCCACCGGCTCGCCATCCTTAAACAGGATGATCGTCGGGATCGCGTGGATGCCGTACTTGACCGCCACCTCGCGGTTGGCGTCGGTGTCGAGCTTGCCAACCTTTACCTTGCCGGCGAATTCCTCGGCCAGCTGATCCACGATCGGCGCGAGCATCCGGCACGGCATGCACCACTCGGCCCAGAAATCGACCAGCACGGGCTGATCGCTCTTGAGCACGTCGGCCTCGAAGTTAGCGTCTGTGAACTCTTGAACATGCTCGTTGGCCATGCGTGGCTCCTTG
Organism: Phycisphaerales bacterium; assembly: GCA_040221175.1. Classification (NCBI taxonomy): domain Bacteria; kingdom Pseudomonadati; phylum Planctomycetota; class Phycisphaerae; order Phycisphaerales; species Phycisphaerales bacterium. The sequence goes on along the minus strand of JAVJVK010000004.1, from coordinate 954,535 downwards.
CGTCGCTCGGGGTCAACGGTGACCCGTCCTTCTCGTATCGCGAGAATCGGACACCCGATCCTAGCGAGCCCCGATATGCCTTCCACCGCCGTGCGCTCTCCTGGCATGGAACCGGGGCCAGAAGCTAAACCCCGTGCTGCCCGCCGGCATTCCACGCCCCCAGCACCGATAAGGCCTGAACGTGCTCTGCGACGTCGTGAACCCGGTGGAGAAGACCCCCACGCTGCGCCGCCAGGACCGTGATGGCGAGCGACCCCGCCAGCCGATCCGCAGGCTTGCTGTCCGGGCCGATCGAGACTCGACCAACGAATCGCTTTCGGCTTGCCCCGACGTACACCGGGAATCCCAGCGTGGTGAGTTCGTCCAGCCGCCGGACCAGTTCGAGGTTCTGCTCCACGCTCTTGCCAAAGCCCAGACCCGGATCGATAACGATGCTGTTCGTGGCGATGCCCGCTTCGACCGCTCGCCGTGCGCACGCGGAGAGTGCCTCGCGCACGGCATTGACGACGCCGTCGGGATACACAGGCTCGTGCTCGTATTCATCGGCGTACCGATCTTCCGGCGGTGCGGGTCCACGGTGCATCAGCACCAGCCCCGCACGATTGCGTGCCGCGACATCCAGCAACGTCGGATCTTCGGCGCCGCCCGAGACGTCGTTGATGGCGTCGGCCCCTGCGTCGATCGCCGCCTGTGCGACTTCGCCGAGCGTGGTATCGACGCTGATGGGAAGGTTGGCCACGCGCTCTACTTCGCAGCGTCGAATCGCGTCGATCACGGGCACGACGCGATCGATCTGGACATTGGCCGACACGCGCTCTGCGCCCGGCCGGGTGCTCTCGCCGCCGACGTCCAGCATGGCGGCGCCGTCGCGCGCGGCTTGCCGGGCACGCAAGACGGCAGCATCGACGTCCTGCAACGTCCCCCCGTCATAGAAGCTGTCGGGGGTGGTGTTGAGGATGGCAACGACGCACGGCCCCTCAAGGGAGACCGCGCGTCCGTGGGCCAATGCCCAGAGCCTTGGTTGATGCGGAGTCTGTGTCAGAAGGCCGGCCCGCTGTCGTCGCCTTCTTCGAATTCCATGCCCGGGCCGCCCATGCCGCCGCCGAACATCATGCCCAGTTCCATGCCCTTGGCGATGACCGCGGGCGAGACGTGCAGGGCGATCTCGGCGGTGCCGTCACCGCTGGCGGCCACGATGGCCACGGGCGGCATCTCGGGAATCTCGCCCAGGAAGGCAGCGCCGATGCCCAGCAAGTGGTCGACGCCGATGTAGAACTCCAGGGCGCGGTTGTCGGGCAACTTAGCCGAGATTGCGCTGATGGCGTCGCTGGCGCCCAGGCCGCCGCCGTTCTTGGCGGTACCCAGCGTCTGCGTGAGCATCTGGCTGTTGCGCGACATGGTCATGACCACGCCGTTGTCGGCGGGGGCGATGTAGCCGCCCAGGCCGTTACTTCCGAACATCATGCTCATGGCCATCTGGGCCTGCATGGCCTGCTCGTTGGCCTCGCCCTCGATGTTCGTGGCCACGCCCCATTCGTCGACGGTGACGCCGTCGATCACGCGGGCCTCGGGCCGGTAGCTGGTGGTGGTGGTGAAGGTCAGGCCTTCCTGTTCGGTCTTCTGCCCGTCGGCGGCCTTGAGGCCCTCGGCCATGGCCTTCTGCAGATCGGCGGGCTTCTCGGTGCGGTAATAGGCCGCGCTGCGGACGAACGCCCCAGCGCCGATGCTCATCTCCTGCATCGAGGGTGCGCCCAGCACCATGGCGCCGCCGCTGGAGTTGTTCATCATGTCCATCATCGCGCGGGCCTGGCCGGCGGCCTGGTCGCCCATGCCCTCCTGCATCATGCCCATGAGGCTGCGCACGCCGGGGCTCGAAGTGTCGAACGCCGCCGCCATCGCAAACGGCATGTCAGGCACGCGGGCCAGCAGGCCCTCGGTGCTCGACTTGCCCTGGAACAGGCCGGCGAGCATCGAGCCTTCCTTGAAGCGGCTCAGCATTCGGGCAGTAACGCCGTCCTCGGCAAAGTCGAGCGCGACCACGCCGGTCTGCGCATCGGTCAGGAAGGCGCCCACGAGCGGATCGATCGCGCCGAAGCCCTGGGCCGCCTCGGGGCCGCCGAACATCATGGCCATGCCCTTCATGCCCTCGTAGCCCTCGCGCCACTCGTCGGCCAGGGCGGCGATCGAGCCGACGATGAACACGTCGGCGTTCGAAGCGGCGCCCAGCGAACGCTCACCCATCGCGCTGGCGTGGGCCTTCATGTGGCCGTCGACGGGCGTCCAGACCTCGAGATACTCGTCGGTGTCGCTCATGGCGACGTACCCGTCGCTGACCTTCTTGACGAAGACGTCCTGGCCGCCGAACTCGATTTCTTCCACCCCGGCGCCCACGCCGCCGCGCGCGGTCACGAATTCCTTGTAGCTGGTCACCGGCAGCAGCATGACGCTGGAACCCTCGGCGCCGACCATGAAGAAGGCCGCCGACCGGCCTGCGTCGACCCCCACGCCGTCGACTTCGGCGAACATGGCCTGCATCTCACCTTCCATGGGTGGTAGGTTGCTGGCCTGGTAGAACGCACGCAGGTCGCTCGATGCGCCGCCCAGGTTGTTCACCGCGACGACGCCGCTGGCGTCCGTGGGCACCCAGTCGAGCACCTGCGGCTTGGCCAGCGCCGGGGCCGAGACGGCCAAGCCGCACGCGGCGATCACACAGGACATCCGGCCGGCAAGGCCGTTCAACGAGCGAGCTGACTTGAGCATGGACTTCCTCCTGGCCTGTTGCAGCCGGCCGGGCCGAGTGGTTCGGGGTGTACGCGCGGCTGGATCGGACCATGCCGCGTACCAAGTCTATCGGAACCGGCGCCCCGGCCTTTCCGCCGTCGGGCGTGATTCGCGGGGTCGACGCATCTTAATCCCGAGCGCCTGCCTCCAGGATCGACCGGATCGCCGCATGGCTTTCGCGGGCCGTTTCCATCGTGGAGCGACGCGAATTGCGGACGAAACTCCACCACATGAACGGCAGCGAGAGGATGGTGAGGGGGTAGTACCACCACATGATCGAGCCCCAGCCCCACGAGCCCGGGATCATGACGTCCAGGAAGTAGCGGCCCGGCTCGACCGTCGCGATCATGACGACGATGTAGATTATCGGAAGTTTCTTGCGCCAGCGTAATCCGAATCGAATCCGAACGCCATCATCTTGCGGATCGGCCCACGCCAGCAGGTCGCGGTCGAACGGGTGCCCCAGCGCGCTCGCGCGAAACAGGGCGCCGTCGGGGCCGCCCGGGGCATACTCGGGGAGCTTGCCACGTCGGGCTGCGCGTCCCAGCCGATCAAGCACTTGATCGCTTGTCAGGGAAACCCGCAAACTTCCGAGCCTGTCTTCAGACATCGGCTCGGTCTGTGCGGTCTGTTCGGGCTGGGCATCTCCCTCGGTCATGCTTGCCAGTGTATCGACGAATTGGCCCCGCTTCGGCACGAGATATGCACGCTGCTTCGCACGATGATGGATTCAGCCGGAACAAGCCATTCGTTGCGTCTCGTCGGCGACGGGCGTGGCGTGCGGGCAACAGCGTTGCCGACACGCAACGCGGCTCGGGCCGTGGCGTCTCTGGTGGGCGACGCCGCGGCTCCCGAGCGCCCGAGCGAAGCGGCCCGGCAGGCGGCTCGCGAGCTCGAGGTGGCCCGGGCCAACCGACAGGCGGCCGCCATCGACGCCGCCGATGCCCGATGGGTGCTCGCATGCCGCGTCGCGGCGAGCCTCGAGGGCGGGCGTTCGGCGATCCTTCGCCCCGAGGCCCGTGATCGACTCTTGAGTCAGGCCACCCGGCTCGGCCTGCGGCAGTTCGATGCCAACCTGGTCATCGCCATCGTGCAGGACTCGGCCCGGTGCGGCCAAGAGCCCCTGGGCCTGGCCACCGCCGAGCGTCTTCCGCTGATCCGCCCTGCTCACACGCCCCAGCCCGCGGGCCTGCCCATCCTCGCTCGCTTCGGCATCGCGATGATGGTGGGGGTGGTGCTGGCGGCCACCATGATCCGGTGGGTTCTTTCCTGATCTCGGCCACGCCGACCCACGAATCTGTTGCCGGGCGATAGGCTCCTTGCAAAGGAGCGAGCTATGCCCACGACGACGGATGGACCAATCAAGGCGGGCCGGAAGGCGCCGGCCTTCAAGCTGAAAGACCAGGACGGTAACACGCACGCCCTGAGCGACTACGCGGGGCAGCCGGTCGTACTCTTCTTTTATCCGAAGGACTCGACCAGCGGATGCACGCAGGAGGCCTGCGACTTCCGTGATCAGTTGCCCGCCTTCGAGAAGCTCGGCGCTGCGGTGCTGGGCATCAGCATCCTGGGCACCAAGAGCAAGGCCAAGTTCGCGCAGAAGAACGAGCTGAATTTCCCGCTGCTGGCCGACGATCGCGAAGATGAGCAGGGCAAGCCCGATCCCGTCGTGGCCCAGAAGTACGGTGTGTGGGTCGAAAAGAGCATGTACGGCCGGACCTACATGGGCATCGACCGGACGACCTTCCTCATCGACGCGCAAGGCAAGATCGCCCGCGTGTGGAGCAAGGTCAAGGTGCCCGGCCACGTCGATGAGGTGGCCGAAGCGTTGAAGGAACTGGGATGACTACCGCCGGCGCCGGGCGCCGAGCATCGCGCCCAGCCCGAGCAACGCGAGCGCGCTCGGTGCGGGCACCTGCTGGACGACCACGACGATGCCGCCGGGCGTGAAGATGACGTCCACCTGGCCTTCCAGCCCCAGGCCACGGAGCTGGATGTCGCGGAACTGTCCGTCGATGTTCTCGGCCAGGACGATATCGAACTGATCGCCCGGCTGCACGGGGGGCTCGCCCATGAAGGGCGAGAACTCGAGCTCCAGCGTTCCATCGAAGAGTGCAATGCCGCGAACGTCGAGCACGTCGTGATCGATGCCGGGCGTGCGTCCGGCGATCTCGATCAGCAGCGTTCCGTCAAAACCCTGCTGGAACGCGTGCGTGCCCATCGGATTCTCGGTTACCAGCACGCCGGGAGAGTTGCCGGGGCTGACGAGTCCGTTGTTGGTGAAGCTCGAGGTCTGGATGGTGCCGGTGCCCTGCACCGCGCCGTTGTTGTTGTCGAGCGTGGTCGAGCGGACGACGCCGCCGTTGAGCACGGTAATCTGTCCAGTGTTGCTGATGGGCCCCGAGGCGGTAATCGTCGATCCGGCGCCGTCGGCTTCCAGCGTGCCGGAGTTGGCCAGGCCGCCGGTGGGCGAGAAGGTAATGTCGGCACCGCCTTCGGCGCGGGACAGGCCCTCGTTGTTTTCGATGCCGGAGAACTCGGGGAATACCGAATCAGGGCCTCGGAAGATGACGTCGGCCTGGTTCGTGGACAGGGGCGCGCCGGAGAAATCGAGCGTTGCCGCATCGAAGATGTCGTAGGTTGCCGGCCCGAGCGTGCCGGGGCTGGGCAGGATGGGATTCGTAATGACCAGCGTGCCCTGCTCGACCACCACGGTGCCCGTATTCACGAAGCCCACGTCTTCGATGAAGGTGGTGCCCGGCGACTGCTTGGCGAAGACGCCGTCGTTGATCAGGCGGGCGGTGGTGTCGCCCATGAAGTCGCCCGAGTTCTCGATCGTGAAGGTCGAGGCGGACGTGAGTTCGAACATGGTCGAGCCGGTCAGGAGGATGTCGCCCGTGCCGGTCTTGCGACCGACCGACCCGACGTGGCACAGCGGCGTGTCATCGATCTCCGCCACGGCCGCGCCGGTGAACAGCAGCGTGCCTTCGCTCATCAGTTCGGCCAGCGCGCGGGCGGTGCCGTCACCAAATTCGAGCGTGCTCCGCACGACGATCGTGCCCGTACCACCGCCGTCGATGGTGGCATCGGTGCTCGTGAGTACCAGGCCGTCGACGTCGATGCTCGACGAGACACCGATCGTGTATGGACCGCCGGTATCGAAGTCGATGATGGCGCGGTAGGTGTCCGGCCCGCGCGCGGTTGGGAAGTCGGGCGTGGACCATCTCGTGGCGTCCGACCAGACGCCCGAGGTGTCGTCGATCCACGTGGAATCGATCACCTGGCCCACGCTGGCGTGGGTGCATACTCCGACGGCACCGATGGTAAGAACCACTCGGGTGAGGCCCAACGTCGCCATGCTCTCTCCTCTCGCCGCCTCGGGCGGCGTATCTCCTCTTCTCCCAAGATATCAGAACGCGAGGATCGACTCAACCCGATTCGGATGACTTAACCGGAAGAAAGCTTGTCGCGTACGGCTTTAATACGGGCGTCGATGGTGGCAAGGGTGTCGTTATCGGTACTCATATCGGCCTGCTGTTGCCGTTCGATGTAGCCGCGAGCTTTCTCGAAGGCGGCCAACGCCTCCTGCAGCGACGCGTCCCCGTCGGTCCGATCGGCCTGGCCCTCTCGGAAGACGCCCAGGTAATACCAGCCCACCATGGCGTCGTTGAGGTGCTGCCCCGTGGGATCGGTGCTGGCCAGCATATCTCGGATGCCCGCCGACTCAACGAAGTCACGCTCGGCCCGTTCGTGGGCGCCCAAGGCATCCAGGGCGCGTGCGCGCTTGTTGAGCAGGTGCGAGAGCGTGCGGTGATAGGTGACGTCCGACTCGTCGGTGTTGACCGCTCGGCGCGCCATGTCGATCGCGGTGCTGAGTACGTCGATCGCCTCGGCCCGGGCATCCGTGGCGGCCTGCAACGTCGCGGCGCGGTCGTCGCCGTCGCCGGCGTTGGCTTCGAGCACGCGCGCTTTCTGGCGCAGCGCCTGCCCCCATGCGTCAAAAGCCACACACATGTCCGATGGATAGACGCCATTGGCCGGTTCGGCGGCTGCCAGCGATTCGAGTTGGCTGATCGCGTCGGACAGCAAGGCAACGGCCCGGGTGAGTCCCTGGAGGCTTCGTTCGGCCTGGTCGGGTTGCTCGACGCCCGCCTCGCTTGCACGGATAGCCATGAGAGCAAGGCGAACTCGTGCACGAGATTGGCCCAGGCTCGCTCGATTGGACTCAGGCCCTTCCAGTTCGCCCGCCAGTCGCTCGAAGGCCGATCGTCCGCGCTCGTAGGTTGCCTCGGCGCGTGCCTGCAATCTCGAACGGACATCGATGCTCTCGCTCAGCGCCGCCTGCTCCACCAGCGTATTGCCCAGCTCCAGCAACGTGTCGGCGTGCGTGAGCCTGATGGCGCCCATCGATCCATCGGTCGGGTTGGCGTCGATGGCCTTGTCGAACGCCACGAGCGCCGCCTCATAGAGTTCGACGGATCGCTCATGGTTGCGCATGAGCCTGACCGCGTGGGCCTGGTGGGCCAGGGCATCGCCGCGGAGCCGGAGGGCTGGCGCCCAATCGGGCCGATCGGCGAGCAACTCGTCAGCGATGCCAAGCGCCGCGGCATACAGGGCGCGTCCCTGCTCGGGCTTGCCAACGCGATGCAACTCGCCCCGCCCGGTGTACAGGTCGCCCAATCGCAGGCGGCCCCGGCCGATGGTCAGCAGCCGCTGCGGGTCGCCGCCGGCGTCGGCCTCGAGCGCGTCGAGCGTGGCCACGCCCTTCTCGGCCAGTGCAAGCTTCGCTCCGGTTGCGCCCCGTAGATCGCGGATGCCGTCGTAGAACTCGGTGAGCATGGTGCCCGCCAGGTCGTAGGCGTTGTCGAATCGGGTCTCTGCCAGCGCGCGCTGCTCGGCTTCGGCTCTTCGAGCTGCCTCAGCCGCGATGCCGCGATCCTGGGCCAGATCTCGCGCTTCGCTCGCATCGGTGTAGAGCACCCATACGACGATGGCGAACACCACGAGCGACGCCAGCGCCCCGGCTCCGATGGCCACGGGCACGCGGTAGCGCTTCATCGTCTTGGTCAGCACGTACCAGCCGCTATCGCGCTTGGCCTCGATGGGCTGGCCGTCGAGGAATCGGTGTACGTCGCGGCCCAGGTCTCCGGCGCTCTGGTAGCGGCGCTCGCGCTCCTTGGAGAGCGCTTTGAGCACGATCGTTTCGACCTCGTCATTGATCTTCCGGCGGATTGTGCTGGGCCGGGCTGGCTCGGCCTTCATGATGTTGTCCAGCACGTCGCGCATGTTGCCCAGCACTTCGTACGGGAAGCGATTCGTCAGCAGTTGGTAGAGGATGACGCCCAGGGAGTACACGTCCGTGCGCACGTCGATGTTGGTCGGCGAACCATCGGCCTGCTCGGGGCTGGCCCAGGGCAGCGAACCGATGAACTGCCCGGTCATGCTCATGAGCTTCCCGCTGCCCTCGGCGTCGAGCTCGGGAATGGCCAGCTTCGCGAGGCCGAAGTCCACGACGATGGGCTCGCCGTGCTTGTCGATGCGGATGTTGCCGGGCTTGAGATCGCGGTGGATGACACCCTTGAGGTGGGCGGCATTGACGGCGTCGCAGATCTTCGCGAAGAGCTTGAGCGACTCGCGGATGGGCAACTGCCCCTCGTTCATGAGCTTGTCCAGCGGCTTGCCGCTGATGTAGTCCATGACGTAGAAGCACGAGCCGTCCTTGGTCACACCGCTGTCGTGGATGCGCACGATGTTGGGGTGATCGAGCTGGCCGAGCACCTGTACCTCGCGTTCGAAGCGAGCCTTGCCCGAGGAGCCCATGAACGGGCCCGAATGCATGACCTTGATCGCCACGTGTCGCCGCGTGCTGAGCTGAACCGCTTGATACACCACGCCCTGCCCGCCGCGGTGGATCTCGCGGACGATGTCGTAGCCGGGAAACGCCCCGTGCGGCGGCAACGGCGCGCCCTCGAACCACGCCTGCGTCGACTCGGGCCAGCCACTGGCCGGCTCGGCCCCCTTCAGCGCGGCCTCGATAAGCTTGCGTTCGGCGCTCGAGCCGTCATTCGACGGGCGCGCGTCGTCGGGGGAGCCAGATTGCCCCTGGTCCTTGCCCTGGTTCGGCGTGTCATCCATGCGGCAGCGTCCGTGGTGGGGTGGTGTCAACTGCCCGGGCGGGAGAAGTACTGGTCTTCGTCGCCCATGGCCTCCCGGAGCCGGTCGTGCGCGCGGGCGCGCGGCATGAAAACGGCGCCGGTCGACCGGCCCATCTCCTTGGCGACCTCTTCCACGGGATGGCCGGCCAGGTCATACAGGCGGATGACCTTCGCGTAGTCGGCCGGCAGCGTCGCGAGCATGCGCTCCATCGCCATCACCGCCTCGCCCCGCGCGACGAACCGCGAGGGCGTCGCCTTGCTGTCGCCGGCGATCACCTCGATCAGCGTCGCGGCCGAGTCATCGGCATTGCGCGGCGAGTGGGCTCGCTTGGCCGGGTCGGGACGCTTGGCCGCATGGGCCGAGCGAATGGCGTCCAGCAGGTTGTTCTCGGCCACGCGCGAGACCCAAGCGCGAAAGCCGTTCATGCCCCCGCTCTTGAACTGCGAGATGCGGCCGACGACCTCGATGTACGTGACCTGCAGCACGTCGTCGGCTTCCACCGTGACGCGCAACTGGGGCGGAATCTTGCCCTCCAGGCGGCCTCGCAGCATGGGCGCGCACTGTTCGAGCAGGTCGATGAGCGCCGCGCGATCACCCTTCATGGCGCGGGCGAGCAGCGCCTCGCACGGATCGGCGTCGCGTGAGCCGTGGCCATCGGCTTGGTTCTGGATCATGGCTCCCCCCAGGCGTCGGATGCCTGAGGGATTGTAACCGTTTGTTCCGCGAATCCCCGCGTGTTCGGGTACCCGAACACGCGGTGTTTGTGCGTCGGCTCGATTGGTGCGAGCGATGGTCATCTCTCTTCGAGCGTCGCCGGTGGCGTCGACTCACGGGTCGGACCGGATTTTGTCCAGTTCTCGGGAAGAATCGCGGGCAGCAGCGCCAGGAGCGCCACGCCACCCACCGCCACGCACGCGCCCAGTACGGCCCGGGGCGAGACCCGATCGCCGTGCCAGGCCACCATGGGCAGGATCATCACCGGGGCCAGTGAGCAGAGCGTCTGCGCAACGGCCACGGGCGTCAGGTCGGCCGTTACCAGGCTCATCCACATGCCCAGGAACGGCCCGACGAGGGCCCCTAACGCGGTGAACGCCAGCCCGATCTTCAAGGTGCGCGCTGGAATCTTCGGCGCGTTCCTGTTCGCCTGGAACCGCCATCGGGCGATGAGCACGGGCGTCATGCACACGATCGCAACCGCAATGCGCACTTGCGTGGCCGGCAATGGCCCCAGGTGCTGCTCGGGCTCCATCCAGCCGTGGCCCATGCCCGCCTTGCTGATCAGCAGCCCGCCGCCCTGGCACATCGAGCCCACCAGCGCCAGAGTGATGCCCCGCACGCGGTGGGGGTGGGCCCGCTCGTCGGCTTTCATGGTCGGCCGCTCCATGATGACCCACGCCACGCCCGCAATGGTGACGCTGATGCCCAGCAAAGCTGGCCAGGCAAGCGCCTCGCCCAGCACCATCCACCCCAGCACGGCCGCCCAGATCGGGGCGGTGCTCATCATCAGCAGGCTCAGCCTGGGCCCGATGTCTACGAACGCCGTGAATAACGCCTGGTCGCCGATGACGATGCCCACCAGCGCCGAGGCGGCCAGAAGGATGAACTGCCGGTCGTTGAGTACGGGGAGGATGTCTCCCGTGGCGATCCACGCCATGCCCGTCAGCAGCACGATGGCCACGTACAGCCGCAGCCCATTGACCAGCGTGGGGCCGATCCGCCGCCCGCCCGCGGCAAAGCAAAGGCTGGTCAGGGCCCAGAGCAGGCTCGTCGCCAGCCCGGCGGCAAAGCCGGCGTAGGTGGTGGGGTCCAAGGGTCGGGGCTCCGGCGATTGGGAGGCGAGGGCGGCGGCGAGAGCATAGAACAGGGGCGGCCGTTACCGAGTCTCAAGTGCAGGAGATCACATGCCGCAGAAAGCCCTGGTTCTGTCGCTCGTTGCGGTGTCGCTGGCTGTTTCTGGATGCGGAGTGTTTGGGCCGATGGTTCAGCCCCGTACGCCTGACTCGATCAGGACCCAGATGATCGACCATCCGGAGACCGAGTTCTTCGATGGTCGGACCGGCGAGAAACTCAATGACCTGGACATCTTTGATCAAGTGAAGAAGGCCGACGCCGTCTTGTTCGGCGAGTTGCACGGCCATCCGGTTGGGCTCCCAGTCGCCGCCGCAATCTGGAAGGACATGCTGAGCGTCCGCGACCACGACGAGACGCCCGCCCTCCTCCTCGAGTTCTTCGAGCGCGACCAGCAGCTCGCCATCGACGAGTACCTCGGCGGCATGATTGAAGAGGAAGACTTCATCAAGAAGTCAGGCCGCAGCGCCTCGAACTTCCCCGACGCACACCAGGCGATGTTTAACGCGACCCGGGACGCCGGCGGCGTGGTGATCGCCGCGAACGCCCCTCGCCGCTACGTCCGCCTGGCGCGTACAGATGGCTACGACGCCCTTCGCGCCATGAGCCCCGCCCAGCGCACCACGTTCGTGCTGCCGCGCGACGAGCAGGGACCGTCGGCGTACCGCGATCGCTTCGTCGAGGCCATGGGCGGCATGGACGTAAGCCACGGCGGCTCGGGTCCGCTCGACTTCCTCCGCTCGCAACTGGTCTGGGACGCCACCATGGCCGATAGCGTCGCAACGGCGCTCCAGGCCGGTCACGAACCCGTCGCCCTGGTCGTTGGCCGCTTCCACGTCGAATTCGACGGCGCTACGCGATATTACCTCGAACGCATGCGCCCCGGCGCCCGACTTCTCAGCATCGTCATGGTCCCCAGTTGGAGCGACGAACTGGCCGAAGAGGACAAGGGCCGTGGCGACATCGTGATCTACGTCGGGCCGGCCGATGAGGGCGAAGATGAGGACGCGTAGCGTCTACAGCTTCGCCAGGGCCTCCATCACCACTTCGATCAGCGTCTCCGGCTCGGGCATCCGCCCCGGCCCCACGTGCCGGCAGGCCTGCCAGCCGCTTTCGGCGTCGAGGATCTGGTAGCCGTCTTCGCGGAGTTGGGCGATGTTGCGCTGCGTGCTGGGCTGGGCCAGCATCACGCTGTTCATCGAGGGCGACAACAACACGGGCGTCTTCGCGCGATCGACGGCGCTCAGGATGAGCGTGATCGGGTCGCCGGTATGGCCGTGCGCCAGCCGGGCCAGGCAGTCCATCGTGCACGGAGCGACCAGCGCCAGGTCGATGCGGTCGGCCAGGTTGACGTGCTGCACGTCGCCCGGGTCGTGGTGGTCCCACACGCCGGTCACGACCGGGTGCCCGCTGAGCGCCTCGAAGGTCAGGGGGGTGACGAACTTCGTGGCCGCCTCGGTCATGGCCACGCGCACGTCGCAGCCCCGCTGGCTCAGGCGGCTGACGACCGTGGCCGTCTTATACGCGGCGATGCCGCCGGTCACGCCGATGAGCACGCGGCGGCCGGTCAAGTCAGCATTGGATTGGCTGGTCATCGCCCGGGCGCGTTAGAGCAACGCTTCCTGGGAGCGCGTGGGGGCGGGGGGCAGGGCCTCGGCCGCCTCGGGCTCGGCGAATTCGAGGGTGATCTTGTCCTGCATGATCTCTTCGATCACGACTTCGAGGTCGCTGCGGCCGTTGCGGTCCACCAGCGGGCGCGAACCGTCGAGCAGTTCGACCAGGCGGCGCTGGATGAGCACGGTCAGCTTGAATCGGCCGCCGACCTTGGAGGCGATCTCGTTGCTCTTAAGGGCTTCGATCATGGCAGTTGGGGGCTCCCGATGACGCACGAGCAGCACGCACCCGGATCGCCGGGCGGTGCTGGGTGTCGTATACGCTGCAGGTTAATACTAGGCCCGCCCGTCCATTCCCGGGGAGCTATCATCGGCCCCGCGACCCAATGCGAGGAGGGCAAGGGGTGTCCAGCAGCGTGGCAGAAGTGAAGAAGGGCGACCGGGTCCGTCTGGCAACCCGGCCCGAATGGGGCCACGGCGAGGTGCTCTCGGTCATCTCGACCATCGTCGATGGCGAGCCCACCCGCAAGGTCCGCATCCGCTTTGCCCGGGCCGGCGTGCGAGAAGTCATCGACTCGCCCTCGCTCACGCATACCGACGATGGCCCGGTAAACCTCCAGCCCGCGGCCCTCCAGGCCAGGATGGTCGCATTGCCCGAGTCGGTGCGCGATGCGTTGCGGCCGCTGCCCGACCGATTCATGGAGGCCGGGGCCCTGTTCCGCTTTAACGGCCGCGGCGGCTCGCTCATCGATTGGGCGGCCATGCAGACCGGATTGGTCGATCCGTTATCGGAGCTACCCCGCCACGACATCGAGGATGCTTTCGCCCGCTTCCGCCGCACGCTGGAAGACCACCTGCGGGATCTTGGCCGGCAGATGAAGCGCGAGAACGAGCCGGAATTCCGGCGCATCGCGTTGTCGATGCCCAACGAGGCACAGGACGTGTTGCGCGGACGCAACGCTCGGCGTTGACGGCGATCAACAGCCCGGACGGCCGACCAGCAGGCCCCAGCTTGCCCCACCGGCACAAATGGACCGAGAACCGCCCTGAAAGCCATGCAGGGCGTTTTTTATTGGACGTCGCGCAGTTCGTGCCCATCTTCTGGCACGGCGGCGCGTGGGTTGTATCTGGTCTTGGCACAGGCCGCGGGGGCGGACGACATCCACAGATCAGATCGACGGAGGACACCCACATGAACGATCGCGACTTTCACGCCCGGCTCGGTGAACTGCTGACCAAGATCAACGACATGCCCGAGGGCGAGCGCGACCGCCTCCGCAAACTGGCCGACGAGACCAAGACCCGCCACGACCGGGTGAAGAAGGCCATCGGTGAGATGCAGGAGTCCCTCGACTACCTGCGCCTCAGCGTGAAGTACCTCGTGTTCGATCTCGAAGCGACCCGCCGCGAGAACCGCTACCTCCGCGACATGCTGGCCCGCTCGGCCGGCGAAGAGTCCGGCGAGTAAGCCTCCGTCCTGCGATAAAGACGTGCCCATCCGCCGAAGGGCGGCCCGGCGCCTTGTGTCCTCCGCACGCCCGGTCCAGACGTGGATCGGGCGTGCTCCATTTGGTCTTCGGGGGCTTATGCCTTGCGATACGCGGCTGCCGCGCGGTCCGGCAGCGGCGTGAACGTCGTCGGTTCGATTGGCAGGATCTCCGACTCGCCGACCATCAGCACGCCGTCGTCGGCCAGCAGGTCGTGGAACATGCCCAGCACACCCTCGCGGATCTGCGGCTCGAAGTGGCCGAGCGTGTCGCGACAGACGATCGCGTCCCATGAGCCGTGGCGGGCGATGCCGGCACGGTCGCGAAGATCGATCGCCTCGAACCCGAGCATCTGCGTGATCTCGTCGTTCACAGCGTACCGCTCGCCGTGCTGGGTGAAGTACCGCAGTCGCACGATTTCCGGCACGCTCGACGCGATTTCGCTTCCGTAGACGCCACGCGATGCAGCGTCGATCGCGGCGTGATTCAGGTCGCAGCCATAGATCTCCACGCACCAGTCCATGAGGCGGACGCCCAGGCACCGGTGCACGATCATGGCCAGCGTGTAAGCCGTCTCGCCGCGGCCGCAGGCCGGGCAAAACAGCCGCAGTTGTCGGCCTTCCTTCCGGGCCTCGAGCAAGCCGGGCAAGATCGAGGATTCGAACGCCTTCAACTGGCGCTCGTGATCGAAGAACGCAGCCGTGCTCGGACTGACGTGTTCGAGAATGGCCTGGAACTCTTCACCGCGGAGCGGGCCCGCCGTCAACAGCGTGAGATACTGGTCGAAGGTGTCGAGCCCGACTTCCGCGATGCGCGTCTTCAGCCAGGAGGAGAGTTCGCTGCGGCGGTCGTCTGGCAGGGTGAGGCCTGACCGCTCCAACACGACGGCGGCGAGTGACTCCAGGGCCCGGCCATCGATGGCGGGCAGTTCCTGGGATGTGGTTTGCGGCGTCAACTGCGGCTGCGACATCGAGCGGGCCCTCCTCGGTCGCCGGCATGGCGGACCGATATCCACACCATCGGTCGGGCAAGGGCCAAGGTTGATCTCGATTGGTTGTGCCGGTTGTGCGGTCGCGTCGGATATCGGACGGACCGCCGGTCGGGAAGGAATGCCCAGGAGAGGACTCGAACCTCCACCCTGTTTCCAGGACTACCACCTCAAGGTAGCGCGTCTGCCAGTTCCGCCACCTGGGCGTGGGGCGAGGCCGGGAAACCCGGCGCGGGGTGAGCATAGCGGTCAGGCCGCCCGCTGTCGAGCGTACGATGCCCCAACGGACCCAATGCAGCACCCGAGAACCCCCATCGGAGGGCCCATGCCTCAATCCGGATCGACCTCAAGCTCTGCTCCGCCCGCCTTCGGCACGCTCCTGGAAGCCCTGCGTCAGCGGGCGGAAGCGGCGGGTGTCTTCGCCTCGTGCCAGATCATCAACAACAGGCTGGACTGCCTGGCCGATGGCTCCGCCGAAGAGGCGTACTACCGGGTTCGTTGGGATGACGGCAAGGTCTGGGTCGCCCTCGAGATGGCCGACCGCTGGCAGAGCGAGTCGATCGAGGCGGACCTGGTTCACACCGGCGACAAGCTCGATGAACTGCTGGAAGAGGAAATGGTCGACCTGGGCTACGAAGGGCCCCGGCCGACGTTCGAGCACTTCAGGTCCGACGACATGCTGTTTACGTTCCGTTCGCCGCTCAACGTTCCCGCCGAATCCCTGGATTCGGAAGAGAGCGCACGAGCCGCGGCCCACCTGCTGCTGGGCTACGAGGCCTGCTTCCGCCAGCTTGGGGATATGGACGCGGGCAACGCCGAAGACTGAGTCGCCTCGCCGCGATTACGACGTGCCGATCTGCCCGCCGCCAGCGATGAACTCGTCAACCTGCTGCTGCAGCTTCTGGTTGATCTGGCGCACCTCTTCTTGAGACTGCTGGGTGTCGCGCTGGGCGACCTGGGGTCCTTGCGTGGCGCCGAACGGCCAGGGGATGATTCCGGCCTGCATCGCAAAGAACGCGCCGGCCAGCAGCAACATGGCCGCGGCCGCCCCGATCTTCATCGCGGCGGCGCTCGGACCCGAACGCTGGGGCTGGTTGCGGCCGTTGTCGAAGTCGATGCCATCGAGCAATGAAGCCATGGGAAACCTCCTCGGTGCGCGCCGGCGGCGCGACGATGCAGAAGCGACCTGTGCTGCGGACTCAGGAGCCGCCGACGGTGCCGCCGCGGCGGATGAACTCGGCCTCGTCCTGCTTGAGCTGTTCCTGGATCTGCTTGACCTCTTCATCCGAGCGCGGCGTGTACTCGACGACCTCGCCGGAGCTGTTGGTGACGGTCTCACCGCCCCAGGGCGCGGGGATAATGCCGAACTGCATGGCGATGAGCGTGCCGGCCAACAGGAACAGCACGACAGCGATTGAGATCTTGATGACCTTGGGGTTGGGCCCGCCGCCAGACTTGGAAGAGCCGCCGGACTCGTTGACTTCGATGCCTTCAAGGAGGGATGACATGGGAGGCCTCCGATTCGTTCGGTGCCGGCGCGAGAACGGGCCGGGGGAGAGTGTAATGCAAGCGGCCACGGCCGCCGCCCGACACAGCAGTTTAGTCGGGCCCTGACAGAATAATGATACGCAAATTCGCGGCAGGAGTTGACGGGGTTTACCCTACGTCGCGTCGCTGGAAGAGCGCGATGGCCAACGCCAAGAAGGCCGCGATCTGGAGCAGGGCATAGATCACGACCTTCAACAGGTGCGATGCAGGCACCTCTCGGTTCTGCGTCACCGCGTCGAGCAACCAGTAATAGTGCATGTTCGGAATCACCGCCCAGAGCGTGGCCGAGACCGGCTCGACCCGGGTGGGGGTAATGAACACGTAGTCGTCCCGTTCTGGCTCTCGGTAGAGCTGCAGCGGGTTGCGCCCGATGTTCTGGACCACCAGTTCCTTGCCCTGCACGCTCTGGACGACCAGGCCGCTGGGCGTAGTGGGCTCGAACAGGCTGGGCGTGTCGGATGGATCTCCGGCAAAGGGCGTGAAGTTGCCCGTCACCAAGGCCACGCCGTTGGGGTTTGGCCCATAAAAGAACGGATCGCCCGGCTCGATCTCGATACGCGGTGGCTCCTTGAGGGTGACTTCCATGAAGGCCCCGCGGGCCGAGGGGTTGTTCTCGCCGACCTCGGGGGGCTGGGCAAAGTCGACCACGCCGACGATGTCGTTGGAGAATGCTTGCCTGCCCAGGAAGTAGTTCGAGAGCAAACCGCCGAGGAAGACGCCCGCACAGACGACGATGGTCATGACCTGGCCCAGCCGCGTACTGGCGGCCGTGGCAACGGCGGTCAGCACGAGGATCGCGAGCACCATGGCCGAGCAGGCGATGAGGATCTTGACCGGCAGGTCGGATGTGATGGGCTGGAACTCCCACTTCTTGGAAATGAGCAGGACGCCGAGATAGGCCAGCAGCACCAGGGGCAGCATGGCGACCACGGCCGTCTGGTTGAAGGACCAGCCGTACATGAAATTGCCCGCGGCGGCCAGCAGGAGCGAGCCAATGACCGCTCCGAGGCTGAAAAGGATGACGGGCATGTCGAGGTTGTCGCCCGCGGTGGACATCACGCCGTGGCGGATCGCCAGCAGCAGGAAGGCGAGCATGATGACCACGGCGCCGGTGATGGCACCCGCGACCCCCAGGTACTTTCCGACGACGACCCAGGCCCTGGAGATGGGCTTGCTGACCACCGTGAGCATGGTCTTGCGTTCAATCTCGCTGGAGATAACGGCGGTGGCAAGGAAGGCCGCCATGAGGACGCCGGCTCCGAAGATAGTCGCTAACCCTACGTCCAGCAAGAGTTTATTGTCACCGTAGACCTCGGCCGAACTGCTCCGACCCATGCTGAATGCGGCCGTCCACGTGTTGAAGACCTGCAGGAGCCCGCTGATGAGCACCAGCAGCAGGAGGATGGGCTGCCTGACGCTCTCGACGAAGGTGTTTCGGGCAATGGTGAAGAGTTGGCTGAGCATGGGCCTCCCGGTCTTGCACGGTCGCCTGCGGTGGTCTCAGGGCGTTCCAGCGATGCAATGATTCGCCCCAGGGGGTGTGCGGGGTCGGTCGGGCGACGAATTTCTTGCCGCGTCGGGCCGAACCCCGGTCGCGGCGATTCGTAGCTGCCCAATGCGTCCGCATGCCCGCCCTTGGGGCTTCTGGGTCGGGCGTGCCTCGGGAGGGGCGGAGCGAGCACGGGCGAATCTCGCCCCGGACGTGTGGAAAGCGACGCTCCGGGGCGTGAGAATGGGCAGTCAGTGGCCGGGCGCGTGGGTGACGCCGCGTCCCGGTCGCCTCGGACGTGCCCGCGGGCGGACCGATCGCGGCGGATTCCTTGCCGGGAGCCTTCATGAATGTCGGGTGATTTCAATACCTACAAGCGTGCGGCCAGCCACTGCATCCTGGGCCTGATCTTCCAGAGCGTGTTTGGCGTCGGGCTGTTGATCTACGGCATCGTGGGCAACGAGCCCACGGCGGTCACCGGCTCGATCTTCGCGCTGGTGGGCCTGGTGCCCTGGATCGTGCTGCTGATCCTCTACGACCAGCACCGCCGAGAGCGGATCGAGGCGATGGAAGCCGAGGCCTTCGCCGCGACCGACGCGGCGACGAGTTCGGTATTCGAGGAAGCCGAGGGCGGCCTGCGGGTTGCAGGCCGGCGACTGAAGTTGATCCGTACGGTCGCGGTCCCGACGGTGGGGCTGGTCTTTGGCGCCGCGCTCATCCTCGCTGGCCTGCTGCGGATCGGCCCCGGTCGCGAACTTGCCAACCCCGATGAGTTCGTGGCCCCGCCGCATGAACTCGTGGGCCTGACGCTGGGCCTGGCCGTCGCGGTGATCGGGTTCATGTTCAGCAGGTATACCGCGGGCATGGCCAAGCGGCCTGCCTGGCAGGCGCTGCAGGGTGGCGCCACGATCGCGGCCGGCACGGCCGTGTTCGGCCTGCTCGTGGGCGCGGGCCACGTGGTCGATCAGCTTGGCAGCAACGACGTGATCCGTGCGATGCTGTACGTCTCGCCCATCCTGCTTGTGGTGTTCGGGGCCGAGGCGATCCTGAACTTTCTTCTCGAGCTCTACCGCCCGCGCAAGCCCGACGAGGGCTTTCGCCCGCCGTTTGCGTCTCGCCTGCTTGGCCCGGTCGCGTCGCCCGAGGTGGTGGCCGAGTCGGTCAGCGGCGCGATCGACTACCAGTTCGGCTACGAGGTATCTCGCAGCTGGATGTATCGCCTGCTTACCCGGCGCGCGTGGATGCTGATCCTGGCCGCGGCGCTCGTTCTGTGGGGCATGTCGGGCGTGGTGGTGGTGCGGCCCGATCAGACGGGCATCCACACGCGATTCGGGCGTGTGGTCGATGCGCACGTAGAGCCCGGTCTGCACTTGAAGCTGCCCTGGCCCGTGGACCGCATCGAAGTGCCCGGCGTGTATGAGTTCGACGAGGACCGCGTGGAGCGGCTGGTGGGCTACTCGACGAGCACGGTTCGCAACATCGACGGTGCGAGCGCCCCACGGGCGGTCGAGACCGACGCATACCTGTGGACCAATCTCATGGCCGAGAACGAGTCGACCATGCTCGTGCAGCCATCGCGGGGCGAGGTGGAGGCCGGCTCGGAAGTGGAGTTCGGCCGGGACCTGAGCATGCTGCGGGTCGAAGTGCCCGTGCGTTACACAGTCGAAGATGTCGAGGCGTGGGAGCTGTTCACCCAGGACGGCAACCACCTGGACATGCTGTATCGCCTGACGCAGAAGGTCGTAATGCGATACCTGCTGCGGTCGAGGGTCGACGAATTGCTTGGGCCCAAGCGGGCGGAGATGGCCGCGGAAATCCGCGATCACCTCGAAGAGGAGTTCATCAAGGCCAACCCCAAGCAGAACGGCGAGCCCATCGTGCGGATCCTCTCGGTTGGTGTTTCGGGCGTGGCACCGCCGGCCTCGGTAGCGCTCCAGTACGGCCAGGTCGTCGAGCAGGAACAGAAGTACCAGGCGCAGCTCAACGCGGCCCAGGCCGAAGCCATTCGCTCGCTCACCCGCGTGGTCGGGTCGGTAGAACTGGCCGACGAAATCGTCGCCGAGATCGATGCGCTCGGACGCTTGCAGTCCCGGCGTGGCTCGACGGTTGATGAGGAACTCGAAGCGGAAATCATCGAGCAGGAACTCAAGATCGACCGCCTGCTGGCCGAGGCGGGCGGGCAGGCCGCGTCGCTCATCGCCGAGGCGCAGGCCCAGCGGTGGGAGCGCCACATGGGCCAGTGGGGCGAAGCGCAGCTGGCCATGGGCCAGGCCGCGGCGGACCGGGCCAACCGCCCGTACTTCCGCGCACAGTTGTATTTGGATCGTTTCTTCAACGCGCTCGATGGAAAGCGTGTGATGATCGTGCCAGGCCGGCGTGGCGTGTCGATGGAAGTCGACCTGACGCACGATCGGCAGGGTGGCGGCATCCTGCAGGACGACTTCTCGTCGTCGGATGGCGGCTGACTTATTCGTGATGGTGCACAGGCGGGGCGTCCCGGGGCGTTCCTTGCAGCAGGAGTTTTTTCTGGCATGCCCAAGTTCATCTTGACATTCGGCGTGGCGATCCTCTTCGTGGTCGTCTTGCTGGTCTACGCGATGACCTTCACGGTGCGCTTCACCGAAGCGGCCGTGGTCACGTACTTCGGTGAGGTTTCCAAGGAGGTCACCGAGCCGGGCCTCCGTTTCAAATGGTTCTACCCCATCGAGGGCGTGACCAAGTACGAAACGACCAATCGCCTGTCGCAGGCGCGCATCGAGACCTATCAGACGCGCGATGACCGGCAGTTGATCGTCGGCGCCTTTGCCATCTGGCGTGTCAAGCCCAACGAGGTTGGGACTTTCTACCGCCGGTTCAGCAACTCCGGACCTCGGGCGGCCGACCACTACCGCGCGGCCGCGACGCTCGTGGAAGACACGCTGCGCAGCTCGATGTCCGAGTTGAGCTCGTACTCGATGGCCGAACTGTTCACGCCCAACGAGGCAGCCTCCAGGCTGGAAGAGCTCGAAGAGCGCGTGCTGGCACAGATGAAGTCGACGCTCGAGGGCCAGGGCGAACGGTCGTTCGGCATCGAGGTCGTGCAGGCGGGGATCGCCCGAACGAGCCTGCCCCAGACCACCACCGAGGCGGCCCTGGAGCGCATGCGCCAGGATCGCGCCCGCATCGTGACCGGGCTGCAGCAGAGCGGCCAGAGCGAGGCCGACGCCATTCGATCGCGGGCCGAGAGCAACGCTGCCAAGATCCTGGCGTTCGCCGAGAGTCGCGCCCGGCAGATTCGCGCTCGCGGCGATCAGGAGGCTGCGCGATATCTCGAACAGATGAGCGAGGTGCCGGGCCTTGCGATCTACCTGAAGAACCTGGAACTGCTCGAAGAGGCGATGTTCGGCCGGGCCACGCTGCTTTTCTCGACCGACACGCCCGGCTTGAACCTGCTGGATCCGTCGCTGTTCGAATCGAGCGAGGCGGGCGAGATTCCCGGCATGGGTACGTTCTTGGGCGAGCCCGAAGGAGCGAGGGGGCGCGGCGATGAGTGAGCCGACCGATCGCGGCGATGACGCCCCCCGCAAGGACGACGCGTCGCTCGAATCGATGTTGCCCGAGTTGCGCGAGGATCAGTCCAGCGCCGCGCCCGTGCGCGAGGCGTCGGTTCGCCTGCGCGCCGATGGCGGCTCGGGCGAGCAGGCCATCAACGACATGCACGCGGCCAACGAGTCGCTGGCGGCGGCGTTCCGCACGATGTACCGGCTGTTGCAACTGGCCATCGTGGGGCTGGTGGTCATCTACATCTTCAGCGGCTTCCGGACGGTGAGCGCGGGCGAGCGTGGCATCAAGGTGCAGTTCGGTCGGCCCTCGGCCGACACGGTGTCGCCCGGTTTCACGTGGACGCTGCCCTACCCGCTCGGGCAGCTCGTGCGCGTGCAGACCGGCCAGCGGACGGTGCAGCTCGAAGACGAGTTCTGGTTCCGCGTGGATGATCGCGATCGTGGTCGTTCGCTGGAGGAACTGGCGCGGGCGCCGCGGCGATCGCTCGATCCCGAGCGGGATGGCGCACTGATCACCAGCGATCAGAACCTCGTCCACACGCAGTGGACGGTGGTGTACCGCCGCGAGGATCCCCGCGAGTTTGCCAGCAACATCACTCCCGAAGACGAGCAGGCCATTGTCCGGACGGCCGTGCAGCGCGGCGTGATCCGTGCGGTCTCGACGACGGCGATCGACGACCTGCTGCGCGAGACCGGCGCTGCCGGCGGCGTGGCCAGCCGAGCCCAGCGCATCGCCCAGGAAACGCTCGAAGCCATCGATGCGGGCATCATCGTTGAGTCTCTGTCGATGCGGACGCGCACGCCTCCACTGAGCGTGTGGCAGGCGTTCACCGAAGTGCAGACCGCCGAGAGCCAGAGCCAGACGCAACGCGTGCAGGCCGAGAGCTTCGCGTCCAACGAACTCAGCCGGGTCGCCGGTGCGGCCGCCGAGGTCATCCTCGAGCAGATCAATCGCTACGAGCAGGCCGTCGAGCTTGGCGAGGAAGCCGAGCAGGATGCGATCCTGGACAAAATCCACCGATTGCTCGCTGGTGAACCGGTGGAGATCGACGGCGAGATCCAGAGCTATCCGGTGAGCGGCCAAGTATCGCAGATCCTCAACACCGCCCAGCAGCAGCGGGTTGAGGCGGAACAGTCGGCCAAGCTGATGCTGGCGCTGTACAACGCGAAGCTGCCGCAGTATCGCCAGAACCCAGACCTGGTGCTGCAGAGCGACTGGTCGCGCATGATGGTGTCGGTGCTCTCGCGGGACACGGTGGAGGTCATCAAGCTGCCGCTTGGCACGATCAACCTTCTGGTGAATCCCGACCCGGAGATTCGTCGGATGATCAACGAGATCGAGCAGGAGCGGTTGAATCGCGAGGCCCAGGAACGCCGCCAGCGTCGCGATCGCGACCGGGAGTTCCGGACCGACACCGAGATGCGCGAATTTGGCGGTTGATTGCCGCCACGGAACGCAACAGGGAGCACGCATCGCATGACCCAGATGGCAACCCCGCAGTCGGCATCAACGCCCGAGGCCACCAGTCCATCGGCCCGACCCGTCGTTGCCGTGCAGGGGCTCACCAAGACGTTCCGCGATTTCTGGATGCGGCCGCGCGCCCGCGCGGTGGCGGACGTGACCTTCGACATCCGACCGCACGAGATCTTCGGATTGCTGGGCCCCAACGGCTCGGGCAAGAGCACGACGATTAAGATCCTGCTCGGGCTGCTCAAGCCCACCAAGGGCCGCGTCGCCGTGTTCGGCAAGTCGCCCACCGACGTGCAGATCAAGAAGCGCATCGGGTACCTGCCCGAGGAGAGCTATCTCTATCCGTTCCTGAACGCGCGAGAGACGCTGGACTACTACGGCCGCCTCTTTGGGCTCGATCACTCCACCCGGCAGAAGCGCATCGACGACCTGCTGGACATGGTGGGCCTGAAGGCCGCCCAGTATCGGCAGGTCCGCGAGTACTCCAAGGGCATGCAGCGTCGCATCGGCCTGGCCCAGGCGCTCATCAACGACCCCGACCTGCTGATCCTCGACGAGCCCACGACGGGCCTGGACCCCATCGGCACGCGGCAGGTAAAGGACCTGATCGTTGAACTCGGGCGGCGGGGCAAGACCGTGCTGCTGTCCAGCCACCTGCTGGCAGACGTCGAAGACGTGGTCGATCGCATGGTCGTGCTCTACGGCGGACGAATCCGCAAGGAAGGCACTCGCGAGCAATTGCTGCTGTCGACCGATCGGACCACCATCGAGGCCGACACGCTCGATGAACAGACGCTGGCGGAGATCGATGAGGTTATCCGCCGCCGTACCGGGGGCGCCAAGGCGGTGCAGCGGGTCTCACACCCGCGGCAGAAGCTTGAAGAGCTGTTCCTCAAGATCGTCGAAGATGCGCAGGCCGAACGACTCGAGACCGCCGGTGCCGAGGGCGGCGGGATGACGGCCGAGTTCCTCCGCGCCCAGAGCGTTCCGCAGGACGAGGGCGAGGCGCTGATCAGCGATCTCGTGCGCGAGGAGCCGCCTGCCCAGGCCGAGCAGGAAGAGCCCGTCGAGCCCGAACCCGAGCCTGAGAGCGTCGACGAAGTAGTGGTGGAGGATCTCATCGAAGATGAGACCCAGCCGCAGGAGACCGAAGACAAGCCCGAGGTCGACCTTGGCGTCATCGGTTCGCTCATGGATGACGACGAAGAGGATGATGGCAAGGCCGGCAAGGACACGAAGCGATGAGCAAGCTGTGGGCACGGATCGATCGCCTGCAGAAGTCTCGCGGGTTCAAGATCGTGGCGTCGGTTCTGGTCTTGGCGCTGGCGGTCACGGCGGGCATCGTCTACATCGCTCAGTCGAGCTCGGGGGATCGCGCGAGCGACCGGATCGAGTTCTTTGATACCTCCGAGATCGAAGACCCGCAATTGCGCGCGCAGATCGAGCGGCAGCAACGCATCATCCAGGGCGTGCTGGCCCAGGACCGCAGCCCGCTGGGCGTCGCCGTGGGCATCGGCGTCGGGCTGGGCGTCTCGCTCATCATCATCTGGCTGGGCCTGGGGCTGACGTACGTGCTCCTGAACCTTGCCGTGCTGCTCGTGTCCGGGCCCATGATGCTGGCGGTGTACTACGGTCGGGCGGGTCCGACCGTCGAGGCCCTGGCTCGCATCATCGCGGGAGCCGCCACGCTGGCGTTCTGCTTCGTCGCGGTGCTCGAACTGCTCCGCCTGTTGCTGTCGATCCCCTCCGGACCCGTGTTCGCCGTCGCGCGGAACGTGCTGGCCGAGGCGGTGCGGATGAAGGTCTCGCTGGTCTTCATCGTGCTGCTGATCCTCGGGCTGGCCGCTGTCCCCATGCTGCTCAACGAGGGCACGCCCCTGCGGTATCGGATGCAGGCGTTCCTGCAGTATGGCACGGCCGGCGCGTTCTGGATGCTGGCGATCCTGACGCTGCTGCTGTCGGCCGCGACACTGACCTTCGAGCAGCGAGACAAGATCATCTGGCAGACCATGACCAAGCCGGTCTCGGTGTGGAAGTACCTGCTTGGCAAGTGGCTGGGCGTCGTGACGCTCAACGCGGCCCTGCTGCTGGTGTGCGGCGCCGGCATCTTCCTGTTCGCCGAGTATCTGCGTCAGCAGCCGGCCGACGGTGAGCGCGAGGCCTACGTGGCCCGTGGCGTGGAACTGGGGGCCGCCGCGCTGAGTGAAGACCGCCGCATCCTGCACAACCAGGTGCTCCATGCCCGCGTGGCTCGCGATATCGACATCCCGCTGGCCAAGGACAGCGAGGAATTCGGGAACATCGTCGACCAGTTCATCGAGCAGCGCGAAGCGCTCGAGTCGTTCCAGGACCTGGCCGAGGAAGAGCCCCAGACCCGCTCGCAGGTGCGCGACGACCTGTACAAGAACTACATCGCCCGGCTGCGATCGATCGAGCCAGGACAAGCCAAGACCTACGTGTTCGGCGGCCTGGAGAAGGCCGCCCAGCAGGACGCGCCGTTGCTGCTTCGGTATCGCGTGGAATCGGGAGCCAACCTGCCCGACGAGTCCTACCGCATCATGTTCGACTTCGGCGGTTTCCAGTACGAGCGCGAGGTACGACTGGCCCAGACGCTGATCATCGACGACATCCCGCCGCTGGCCATCAACGAGGATGGTCAACTCGAGATGACCATCATCAATGGTTCGCTTGTGCAATCGAGCAACGGCCAGATGGGCATCATGGGCAATCCGAAGACCATCACCTTCCCGCCCGGCGGGCTCGAACTGAGCTACAGCGTGGGCGGGTATCGCATGAACTTCGTGCGCGTCGTGGTCGTGCTGTGGATCAAGCTGGCCTTCCTGTCGTTGCTTGCCATCGCGGCCTCGACGGCCCTGAGCTTCCCGGTGGCCTGCCTTGTGGCGTTCGGCGCGTTCTTTGCGGCCGAGAGCGCCCTGTTCCTCGAAGAATCGCTGGAGGTGTACAACCCCTTCTTCGGCGAGGGCATCGGGCCAGCCATCCTCGCGGTGGTCGAGTTCATTTCGGCCGGCGTGATCTGGGTGTTCAGGGTCTACGCCGAGTTGAATCCCACCGAGAAGCTGGTGCAGGGCGAGTACGTCTCGTGGGGCAGCCTGGCCCAGGGCATGGTCGTGCTTGGCATCTGGTGCGTGCTCTTGTTTGGCTTGGGGTGGCTGGTGTTCCGCTCCCGCGAGTTGGCGATTTACTCGGGGCAGTAGCGATCCGATACACCGCGGACGGCGTAGGACAGGGGCGGCGTGTGCTGACGCCCGAACCATGCGGAGGCGATGAGCGATGCCACGAGGCCGAATGACCCAGTTGATCGCCGTGGTGGCCTGCTTCGTGCTGCTTGGCCTTTCGGGTTTCGTCTCGGCCGACCTCACGGCTTCGGCTGGTCGTCACAAGCTGACCTACACCGAGCGTGCGGAAGAGGGTGATCCGCCGCAGGTGGCGCTTGGCATCGCGATGGGCGCCTTCCGCGGGCTGTTCGTCAACATCCTGTGGATCCGGGCCAATGAGTTGAAGGAAGAGGGCAAGTACTACGAGGCCGTCGACCTCGCCCGTGCCATCACGCGGCTGCAACCGCGGTTCCCGCAGGTGTGGGCCTTCCACGCCTGGAACATGGCGTACAACATCTCTGTCACGACGAACACACCCCAGGAGCGGTGGAACTGGGTGAGCCAGGGCATCGACTTGCTCCGAATGGAGGGCGTCAAGCACAACCCGACCGACATGGTGGTGCACAAGGAACTCGCATGGCTGTTCCTCCATAAGGTCCAGGCCTTTGCCGATGATGCCCACTGGTACTACAAGCTTCAACTGGCCGCCGAGTGGCACGAACTGCTCGGTCCACCCCCCTCCGGCGTTGGTGGCGACTACACGCGTGAGGCGCGAATCGCCCAGTTCGAAGATTGGCTGCGCCCGATCGTCAACGCTCCGGACACGCTCGTCGAAGTGGTCCAGGCCGAGCCCAAGGTGGGCGAGTTGGTCGACCGGCTCGCGGCCCTCGAGGTCGATGCGACCAGCCAGAAGACCCTGAAGATCGTGACGCGCGTGCGGATGGCGCGCTCGTCGGCCGTGTGGCCCGAGCTGCGCGATTCGGCCGACGATCGATTCCTGGCCATCACCGAACTGGTGCATGATCCCGAGTATGAGCAGGCCTGGAAGGCGCTGCTGGCGTTTACGCGCAAGAGGGTGCTGTTGGAAGACTTCAACATGGAGCCCCGACGCATGCTGCGGTACACCAGCGCCTACGGACCACTTGATTGGCGACATCCGGCCGCCCATGCCCTGTACTGGGGCCAGAAGGGCGTCGAGGGTGGCATGACCCGCATCGAAGCGGTCAACATCAAGGACTACGACTTCATCAACACCGACCGCCTGGTCGTGCAGTCCATCCAGGAGCTCTGGCGCACGGGCAACCTGTTCTTTGATTACAGCGGCATGCGGCTGAACACCGGCGAGCGCCAGCCGTTCTACCTTGGCATTCCCGACCCCGCGTTCGTGCCCGTCTACGGCGAGATCCTGGCAGACGTGGTCGAACGCAGCTACTACGACAACGACCGCGCATACAGCTCGTATGCGGCGGGATACGAGAACATGATGAAGGACGCCATCCGGTACGTGTACCGGCGCGGAAACCGCGAGTTGGCGACCAAGATGAAGAACGATCTGGCGAACTTCGAGTTCGCCAACATGAACGACAATCGTCGGTACCAGTGGCTGGCCCAGGACATCGACCGATTCGTGCGGGCCGAGCTTACAGACCGCCTCGGTTCGCCGTCGGTCGCGCTGCAGGAAGTCGTCGGCTCGCTGTACGACGCATATCTGACGGGCCTGGTCGCCGGAGACGACGAAGTCTTCGAGCGCGCGATGGACTACGCCAAGACCTACCACGCGCTGTACCGCGAGCAGCAGATCCGCGAATCGGGCCTTGGCACCGTGCGGATGGAGTTCCTCGACCGTCGCTTCGATTTCGTGGCCGGGCAGGTGTTCGGCTCGCTGCTTCCGCAGCTCAACGTCGACTATGCCCAGGCCGCCTACAACAACGCGCCCCCCGAGCTGCGCATGTGGGCGTACGACGAACTCGTGTTGCGTTTCAAGCCGATCTTCGACGACGAGCAGGGCAACCCCATCGTCGAGGGCCGCAGCTTCGACTCGGTGTTCCCCGAGCCCCAGGGCATGCAGGCGTTCCGTGCCATGCTCGATCGTGAGTTTGGCCAGCGCGGCGATCAGTTGCAGCGCGAGCTCAAGTAGGGACGGTCAGGTCGTCAGCAGCCGCAGCGCGGTCTCGTAGCGCTCGGCCGTCTGCTTCACGACGTCTTCGGGCAACTCGGGACCGGGGTCGTTCTTGTCCCACGAGCCGCGCTCGACCAGGCCCATCAGGTACTCGCGCACGAATTGCTTGTCGAAGCTCGGCTGGGCGTGCCCGGGCTCGTATCCATCGGCCGGCCAGAAGCGGGAGCTATCGGGGGTGAGCGCCTCGTCGGCGAGCATTGGTTCTCGCGAGCCTCGCGAGGCATCGAGCGGGAACGCGAACTCGAACTTCGTGTCGGCCAGGATAATGCCGCGGCCGGCCGCGTGCTCGGCGGCGGCCCCGTAGATCGCCAGCGAGCGTTCGCGGAGTTGTCCCACCAGGTCGGCCCCGAGGAATGCCGAAGCCTCTTCGATCGAGATGGGCTCGTCGTGCTCGGGCGGCTCGGCCTTGGTGCTGGGCGTGAAGATGGGCTCGGGCAGCCGATCGCACTGGCGCAGGCCGTCTGGGAGTTCGATGCCGCTCACGCGTCCGGTCGCGCGGTAGTCCTTCCAGCCCGAGCCCTCCAGGTAGCCTCGAACGACGCACTCGAGCTTGATGATGTCGCCCCGGTGCGCGATGGTGGTGCGCCAGCGGAGGCTTGCCGGATCGGTCGCTCCGTCGACGTCGAAGGCCGACGCGGGAAGATCGGGCCGATCGCTGATGAAGTGGGTGGGGCCAAGGCGGCGGGATTCGAGCCACCGGAACCACCATGCCGACAGGGCGGTCAGCACGCGGCCCTTACCGGGAATCGGGGTCGGCAGGACCACGTCGAAGGCCGAGAGGCGATCGGTGGCGACGATGGCAACCCTGTGGTCGCCCAGGTCGTACACCTCGCGGACCTTGCCGCGATGCAGGAGCGGGAGGGCAAGGCGGGTTCGGGCTATGGTGGCCCCGTGGGTCGGCTCGGCGCTTGGCATGGCCGTATGGTAGTGGGTGCGGCCCGAGGCGAGGCCCGGAACGACGACCCAGGCCCCTTGGAGAGACGCTGGCGGATGCTCAAGTTCTTCGTGCATCGCGATGGGAAGCCGGCCGACGGCTGGCCGCTCGCCCACGCGGGGATCGTCGCCGCCGATGGCGCCACCGCGCCGGGCGAGATCCGGGTCGACCAGGGCGTCCTCATGGTCTCGCCCAACAACCCCGGCACGGTCTCGCTGGAGATCCTCTACCCGGCCGGCGCCGCCGAGGGTGGCTCGAAGGCCGACCGGGCGACCCTGCTCACGACGACGCTGCTTCCCCAGCGCGATCGCCCGTATCTGTTGCCATTGGAACTGGCCCGCAAGCAACTCATGCGGTTCCTCAACGCGCTCGAAGAGTGGAACCTGGCCATGCTCTCGGCCGAGCATCCGGCCCTGCAAACCTTCGAGCGCGCGCGCGAAGATTTCTCGGCCGCCCTGGTGTCCTGGCGCAGCCTGCAGAACGATGAGTTGCAGGCCGACGATCCGGCCATCGCCGCGGCCGACGAGAAGTCTCGCCGTGCGTTGCGAGACGCGCTGGAGGCCAGCGAATTGCTCGTGTCCGAAGCGGTCAAACGCGGCCTGGCCTCGCGCGCCGATGGTTCATGGTTCAACGACGCCATCGAGCGGGCCGAGCGGTCGATCGGTCGGCCGGCGGGCAAGCCGGTCGCCGTGGTCAAGGCTCCCGAGGCACACAGCGTGACGCTGGCGGGCGTGGCACGGATCGGGTGCGCAGTCGATCCGCTGGGCTTCGAGCCCGCCGCCCAGTCGGCACTGGCGAAAGTCGCCGATTTCATCAGCGTGCCCATGCCCTGGTCTTCGATCGAGCCGGCCGAGGGCAAGTACCAGTTTGCCGCAACCGATCGATGGATCGAGTGGGCCGTGCGCAAGGGCAAACTTCCTGTGGTCGCCGGCCCGGTACTCGATCTGGCCCCCGGCAGGCTCCCCGAGTGGCTCTTCATCTGGGAGAACGACTACGACACGCTGCGCGAACTGGTGTACGAGCACATGCGTCAGGTGGTGACGCGATACCGCCGAACCGTGCAGTGGTGGACGCTGGCCAGTTCGTTGGGCGTCGATGGTGCGCTCGCCCTGCGCTTCGAGCAGGTGGCCGACCTGCTGCGCGTGGCCACCATGGTGACGCGGAAGCTCCAGCCGCAGGCCCGCGTGCAGGTGGAGATCGCCGACCCCTTTGCGCTGTATGCGGCGCGCTCGAAGCGGTCGTTGCCTCCGCTGCTGTTGGCCGAGTTGATCGCCCAGAGCGGAACGCACGTTGATGCCATCGGCCTGCGAATCGATCTGACCGAGCAGAGCACCGCCGCAGCCGTGCGCGATGCGATGGCGTTCTCCGAGATGCTCGATCGCTATGCCACCATGGATCGGCCGATCTCGGTGACGTTCGCGGCGTGTCCTTCCAGGCCTGTGGACACGCAGGGCGAGAGCGGCCAGTGGGACGGGCCCTGGTCCCCCGCGGCCCAGGCCGACTGGATCGAGCGCGTCCTGGCGGTCGCCGCCGCGAAGCCCTACGTCCATTCCATTTGCTGGGGCGTGGCCCAGGACACGGCCCGAACTGCGGGCGGCGCGGGGCTGACCGACGCCAGCGGCGCTTCGCGCCCGGCGCTCGAAGCGCTCGGACGCCTGCGTAGCTCCGTACGGGCAGGCACGCAACCTGGAGCAGGCGGATGACGGCCGCAGCGCCGACGCCTCAGAACGCACGCTGGGTGGCGGCGTTGCTGATTTCAGGCGTGGGCCTGGCGGGTGTGGGGTACAGCCTGGCCACGCGACCGACGCCCGGGCCGCAACCGGTGGTGTTCGTTCCTCAGCAGGTCGAGCCGCGCGTGGGTACGCCGATCGAGCCAGCCGCAGCGCCAGCACCTGCGCCGAGCAGCCAGGCCCAGGCCCAACCGCCCGATCGCGGCGCATCGATCTCGCAGGTCGATCCGACCAATGCCGACGCCGGCATGTCGATCGACGTCAATACCGCCACGGCCGCGCAGCTCGAACTACTGCCGGGCATCGGACCCTCGAGAGCGGCGGCGATCATCGAGAGCAGGCAAACCGCGGGACCGTTCCGAACCGTGGAGGATCTGGCCCGCGTGCACGGCATCGGTCCCGCCACCGTCGAGGGGGTTCGCCCGTACGTTCGTATCGAGCCGGTGGGCGGGGGCGGATGACGCCCTAACATCTTCTCGCGCTTGCACGAGTTGCTTGCAGATCTCGGCGGACTCGACGAACTGGCCCATGCCCTGAGCGGCAAGGGGCGGCCACGCGCGCGCGGCGCCATCGGTGCCTCGCCCTCTTTCACGGCCGCTGCGTTATGCGATCGCCTGCGTCGGCCGGTGGTGCTCGTCCACGCCCACGTCGAAGATGCCCAGCACGCCGCCGACGAACTCGAAGGGCTGGGGCTTGAGGTCGTTGAGCTTCCCGCCATCGAGGCGGGCCCCGATGGTGTCTCCGCTCGGGCCCTGGCGGGCAGGGTGGCGGCGGTGCGCCGCGTGCGCGAACTGGGCGAGCAGGAAGAGCCATTTGCGATCGTCGGCTCGATCCACGCGTGGATGCAGCCCGCTCCGACCGCAGCGCAGCTCGAGCGGCTGAGCCGACGCGTGAGCAAGGGCGACCGCGTCGACCCCGGCGAACTCGTTCGCTGGCTGGGCGAGGCCGGCTACGACCGCGTTGACGCCGTCGACGAGCCGGGCCAGTTCGCCCAGCGCGGCGGCATCGTCGACGTGTTCCCCGCCGCGCCGGGCACTGATCAGGACGCCGCCGTACCCGTGCGGCTGGACTTCTTCGGCGACGAGCTCGACCGCATTGCCGAAATCGACGTGCAGAGCCTGGCCAGCGTCACGACGATGGATGCCGTCGACCTGCCGGCCGCCGTGGAGGGCGAGCAGGCTCAGGGCGCGGGCGTCTGCTTTGTCGAGCACTGCCCGGCGAGCGCGTTCGGGCTGCTGGTCGAAACGCTGGAGGTCAGCGAGCAGGGCCGCGGGTATTACGAGCGGGTGAGGGCCGAGTCGGGCGTGATCGCGCACACGAAGATCGTGAAGCTCGCGCAGGAGAAGCTGCACGCCTTCGCCGAGCTGAACCAGTACTCGAGCACGGGCGACGCCGACGAACTCGCGTTGCCGGTGGAGCGCCCGCCAGACTTCAAGGGGGCTGGCGCCGAGAGCGCGATCGATGTCGTTGCCGCCGCCGGGAAGTGGGCGGTAGAAGAAAACTCGCGGGTGCTCGTGCCCTGCGCCACGCCGGGCGAGATCAGCCGCCTGGGCGAGCTCATGGAAGAGGCGGGCGTCACCAACCTGGAGCCCTGGCACGCGGCCATCGCGCACGGGTTCGTGTGGAGGCAGCCCGAGACGATCGCGGTATTGCCCCTGCACGAGATGCTGGGCCGGGCGCCGGTGCGCCGGCGGCACGCGCGCATCAAGAGCGTGCGCACCGTCGACGCGTTCCTGGACTTCGCGCCCGGCGATCATGTGGTGCACGCCGACCACGGCATCGCGCGCTTCGTCGGGCTCACGCTCATGGAGATCGATGGCTCGGGCAAGAGCACGGACATCGCGCAAGCCGCCAAGGGCAGGAAGAAGAAAAAGCCCAACGACTTCAACATCGAGGAGTTCCTGACCCTCGAGTTCAAGGACCGCGCCCGCCTGCACGTGCCGGCCACGCAGGTCGACCTGATGCAGAAGTATGTGGGCGGCTTCAGCGGCACGCCACCGCTCAGCCAACTCGGCGGGGCGCGGTGGAAGAACCAGAAGGAAAAAGTCGCTGAGTCGGTCAAGGACCTGGCCGGCGAGCTGCTGCGCGTGCGCGCGGCGCGCGAGGCCAGCCCGGGCATTGCGTATCCCGCCGACACGACGTGGCAGAAAGAGTTCGAGGCCGAGTTCCCCTACCAGGAAACCGACGACCAGCTCGCCGCGCTCGCCGCCATCAAGCGCGACATGGCCAGCCCGAGGCCCATGGACCGGCTCATCTGCGGCGATGTTGGCTTCGGCAAGACCGAGCTGGCGATCCGGGCCGCCTTCAAGGCCGTCGAGTTCGGCAAGCAGGTCGCCGTGCTCGTGCCCACCACGGTGCTGGCCGAGCAGCACGAGCGGACGTTCCGCGAGCGCTTCGCGGCCTATCCCTTCCGCGTCGAGAGCGTCTCACGCTACAAGACGACGAAGGAGGCCAACGACACACTCAAGGCCCTGCGCCGCGGCGAGGTCGACGTCATCATCGGCACGCATCGGTTGCTCAGCAAGGACGTGCGCTTCGCCGATCTGGGCCTGGTCATCATCGACGAGGAGCAGCGCTTCGGCGTCGAGCACAAGGAACAACTCCTGCGGCTGCGGACCGAGGCCGACGTGCTCACGCTCAGCGCCACGCCCATCCCGCGGACGCTGCACATGGCGATGCTCGGCCTGCGCGACATCTCGAGCCTGACCACGCCCCCCGCCGAGCGGCAGAGCGTGGTGACCGAGGTCATGCCCTTCGACCGGACCCGCATCGAGCAGGCCATCGCGCGCGAGCTGGCACGCGAGGGCCAGGTCTTCTTCGTGCACAACCGCGTGAAGGACATCAAGGCAAGAGCGGCGGAAGTCCAGGGCATGGCGCCCGAGGCCACCATCGTCGTCGGCCACGGCCAGATGCCCGGCGGCGAGCTCGAGGACGTCATGCTCCGGTTCGTGCGCCGCGAGGCGGACATCCTGGTCAGCACCACCATCATCGAGAGCGGCATCGACCAGCCCAGCGCCAACACGATGGTCATCGCCGACGCGG
Organism: Phycisphaerales bacterium; assembly: GCA_040221175.1. Lineage (NCBI taxonomy): Bacteria > Pseudomonadati > Planctomycetota > Phycisphaerae > Phycisphaerales > Phycisphaerales bacterium. The sequence continues at coordinate 920,611 of JAVJVK010000004.1, read as the reverse complement.
ACAACTTCGGGCTGGCCGACCTGCACCAGCTGCGCGGTCGCGTCGGTCGAAGCAGCCGAAGGGCCTACTGCTACCTGCTGCTGCCCGAGGACGGGATATTGAGCGCCGTGGCGAAGAAGCGCCTGGCCGCCGTCGAGCAGTACGCCATGCTGGGGGCGGGTTTCAAGATCGCCATGCGCGACCTGGAGATCAGAGGCGCGGGCAATCTCCTGGGCTCCGAGCAGTCCGGGCACATCGCCGTGGTTGGCTACGACATGTACTGCCGCCTGCTCGAGCAGGCCGTGCAGGAGATGACCGGCCAGCGGAGCGTCACGCACAGCCGCATCGCGCTGGATGTCGGCCTCAAGGGCTACATCCCCGCCAGCTACATCCCCGGCGACGTGCGCCGCATGGCCGCGTACCGCCGCATGGCGCTGGCCAGCAGCATGGAAGAGGTCAACGCCGTGCGCGAGGACCTGAGCGAGGCCTACGGCAAGCCGCCCGGACAGGTCGATCGCCTGCTGAGCCTGGCTGAGCTGCGCGTCGCGCTGGCAAGCGCGGGCGTGAGCGGCGCCGCGGTGCGCGGGGCCGACGTCATCCTGTTCGCGGCCGACCCGCGGCCGGTGCTGGACAAGCTCCAGGGCATCGCCGGCTCGCTGACGAGCCTGACGCCCAGCAGCGGGGGGGCCAAGCGCCGCGATGCGGACACGCAAAGGCCGCTGCACGAGGTCTACTGGAGGCCGCCCGAGCAGTATCGCCAGGGGCGGACGCTGGTAGACGTGTTGTGCAAGCGGCTGCTTGGTCGAAAGCACGAACCTGCCGAACGGACCGCACGAGCCTGACGATCGGCGCGCCCAGGGCGCCCGCGCCAGCCGGGCTCACGCGGCGGGGGAACTAGCGGCGGCGGCGGGCCACCATCGCAAGGCCGCCCAGCAGGGCCAGGCCACCGGCCGGCGCAGGGATGACGATCTGCAGGGCGCCCTCGTCGAGCTCGGCCAGGCGGCTCTGGCTGGTGGCGCGGGTGCGCTCCAGGTACACGTCGTACTTGCTGGTCATCGACTCGATGTCCAGGATGGTCGGGCCGCTCAGCGAGCCGTCGACGGTGAAGTCGACCGCCCAGAAGCCGATGGGGTTGGTCGGGTCGGCGAAGATGCCGGCGGTGGGGAAGTTCAGCTGCCCGGCGATGATGCCGTCGATGCTGCCCGCGCCGATCACGCCGGGCACGGTGCCCGGGCCGTTCATCGGGGCCAGCAGGCGGGCGTTGCTGAAGGTGCCCTGGGCTTCGTTGATCAGCACGCTGGTGGCGATGCCCGCCACGGCGTAGTCGGTGCCGCCATAGCCGGCGGTCATGCTGATGGTGATGGTCTGCCCGGGCAGGGCGTCGCCGTCGACGGTGAAATCGATGGCCTGGGCCATGCACGCAACGGGGGCGCCCGCCACGAGGGCCAGGCACGCAACGGTCTTCACGAGGTTCATTTCTTGCTTCTCCACCCCCGGCCGGCGCACTGCGCCCCGTGGGCACGAAACGGATGCGGGGGACACGACCCACCGCCGAGCATGAACATACATCCGATTCGGCACGCGGCGACCGGCGCGCAAAGACAATTTTTCAAACCTGTTCGGGGCGAGGATTCCCGCAGGCGGCCGTACGGTGCGAACGGAACGCTCACCGCCGGCGGCGGGAAGCCAGCGGCACGCCGGCCAGCAGCGGCAGCCAGCCCGCGGGTGCCGGCACCGCGATCAACAGGGCGCCCTCTTCGAGCTCGTCCACGCGGAACTCGCTGGTTGCCAGCAGCCGATCGGTATACACGTCGAAGCGCCGGGTCCGGGTCACCACGTCGATGAGCACCGGGTTGCTCGGATCATCGACTTCGTACACCCAATCGACCGCCCAGAAGGCGATCGGATTGGTCGGGTCGGCGTAGATGCCCGCGATCGGGAAGTTGAGCTGGCCGGCGATGATGCCGTCGATGCCCGTAGCCGAGACGGCGCCGGCGGTGGTGCCCGGCCCGTCCATCGGAGCGATGAGCCGTGGGTTCTCGAGCCGGCCCTGGATCTCATTGATGACCAGGTCGGTGCCGATGCCGGCCATGGCGTAGTCCATTGGGCTGAAGCTGGCGGTCATGGTGATGATCGATCGTTCGCCGGGCATCGGGATGCCCCCGGACACACCCGCTTGGATGTGGATCGCCTGGGCCATGGCGGGGGCGGCGAAGGCGAGAGCTAGAGCGGCTGGTGCGAGGCGGGTCATGGCGGTCCTCCCGTGGGGCTGGCCGCGTGATGGACCACCCACCGTACAGGTACGCCCGCGCCGGGCGGCCCGTTGCGTGTCCGGGGGCCGGGCCGGCCGGCACGCTTCCATGGGCCTGCGGCGTCCCGCCGGGGGCCCGCCGCGCCCGCCCCACGGCGTGGCGAGCCCTTGGCCGGATGCGATGCGCCCTTGCCACGGCGCGGCGAGCCCTTGGCAGGATGCGATGCGCCCTTGCCACGGCGTGGCACGACCAGCGCAGGAAGTGCCGCGCCCGGCCTCGGGCGTGCCGCGCCCGGCCTCCTTCGCGTCGCGCCCTTCGAAAGGCGCGACGCGCAGGACGGCGTTATCCGGGCCTAACGCGCAGCAATTGCACCATTCGGGCCTTCTGTTCGCTATTCGTTCAGGATGATCGACGGCTGCATCTCGGTGAGCCCACCGGCCGCGCGCACCGGGCTCGCCCCGTACCCTCCGCCCATGACGACCCCCACCACCACCTTCGACACCAACCTCCACGGACGCACCGCCCTGGTCTGCGGGGCCAGCCAGGGCATCGGGCTGGCCTCGGCCGCCGCCCTGGCTTCGCTGGGCTGCCGCGTGACGCTGTTCGCCCGCGACCCCGAGCGGCTGGGGGAGGCCATGGCCGAACTGCCCGTGGTCGACGGCGTCGAGCACGACGTCGCCGTGGCGGACTTCCACGACCCGGCCATGGTGCTCGACGAGGCCAGCGGCGCCATGGACCGGGCGTCTTCTCGTGGGGGTGGCGGCTTCGATATCCTGGTCAACAACACCGGCGGGCCGCCCGGCGGGCCGATCACCGAGGCTTCGGGCGAGGCGTTCATCAAGGCCATGACCGCCCACCTGGTGAACAACCAGAACCTGGCCAATCTCGTGCTGCCGGGGATGAAGAAGAACGGCTACGGCCGCATCGTCAACATCATCAGCACGTCGGTCCGCTGCCCGATCCCCGGGCTGGGGGTCTCCAACACCGTCCGGGCGGCCGTCGCGGCGTGGGCCAAGACGCTGGCCGGCGAGGTGGCCCAGGACAAGGTCACCGTCAACAGCGTGCTGCCGGGCTTCACCGACACGGCGAGGCTGAGCAGCCTGTTCGACGCCAAGGCGGCCAAGCAGGGGACCGATACGGGGGCCGTACGCGACCAGGCCCTGGCCAGCATCCCCATGGGCCGGCTGGGCGAGCCCGAGGAGGTGGCCGCGGCGGTCGCGTTCTACTGCACGCCCGCGGCCAGCTACATCACCGGCACGGTGCTGGCGGTCGACGGCGGACGGACGCCGGCGTTCTGATGGGGCCGCTGGCGACGCGGGGGGCCGTTTCGTGGTATGCTTGGGGATTGCGGCGGAGGCGGTACGGGTTGGCCCGTCCCTCGCGTGGCGACTTCGAGCCCGATCCCCGGTCCGCCGTCCATCCCGGGCCGGCGCCGAGCAACGCGGCCGTCCCCGGGCCGCCGGGCCCGCGCGTCGCATGGAACGAGGCCCCCATGGGGGGCGTACGGCAATCATCCACGTCCCTGACCGGACACATTCTTTGGAGCCCTTCAGATGAGCAACGACAGGCGAGACTACGACGACCGGGGTGAGTATCGGGGTGGCCGGGGCGGCGGCGGCGGCGGGGGTCGCGGCCGCGGCGGACGCGGACGCGGCCATGGCGGTGGTCACGGCGGCGGCCGAGGGCGGCACGGCGGCGGCCGCGGGCACGGGCGGGGCCACGGCGGGCATGGGGGCGGGCACGATCGCCAGGGCATCCCGCTGAGCGCGCTGGACCCCGAGCTGACCGACATCAGCCGGCGCGTCATCGGCTGCGCCATCGAGGTGCACAAGGCGCTGGGCCCGGGCCTGCCCATCGAGATGTACAACAAGGCGCTGCAGATCGAGATGAAGGAGGCGGGCATCGAGCACGTGGCCGATCGCAAGATCGACGTGACCTACCAGGACCAGCTCGTCGGCCAGGTCACCGCCTCGCTGTTCGTCGAAGACCGCTTCATCGTCGACCTGGTCGCCCGGCCCGGCGAGGTGGGCACGGGCGAACGCCTGCAGACGCGCGCCAAGCTGCGGGCGTTGGAACTGGAGCTCGGCCTGATCATCAACTTCGCCCAGCGTCGCCTCAAGGACGGCCTGGTCCGCGTCTTGAACCCCGACCAGCTCAAGGAGCTGCTCGAGGAGCGGCAGAAGGCCCAGGAAGAAGAGGAGTACGAGGACGACGAGTACGAGGATGAGGACGAGTACGAAGACGAGGAAGACGACGACGAGTACGAAGACGACGACGAAGAGGATGAAGAAGACGAAGAAGAGGACGAAGACGAAGACGACCGCTGATCCGGTCGCCGGCGCCTCCTGAGGAACCCCGCCCCGGTGCACGCCTACCTGGACAACAACGCGACCACGCGACCGCTGCCCGAAGTGGTGTCGGCCGTGTGCGAGTGCCTGGAGAACTGCTGGGCCAATCCTTCCAGCGTGCACCGACCCGGGCAGTCGGCCCGGGCCCGCATCGAGCAGGCCCGCCGGAGCGTGGCCGACCTCATCGGCGCCGGCCAGCGCGAGATCGTCTTCTGCTCGGGCGGCACCGAGAGCTGCCAGATGGGCATCCGCGGAGCGCTCGAGCAGTGCGAGAAGACCAACGGTCGCAGGGTGCTGGTCACCAGCGGCGTCGAACACCCGGCCGTCCGCGAACTGGCCAGGGGCCTGCACGAGTGCGGCAAGGCCGAGACCCGCTGGCTGCCCATCGGGCCGGGCGGGGCGATCGATCTCGACGGCGCGCGCACGCTCATCGATGACCAGGTCGCCGTGCTCAGCGTGCAGTGGGCCAACAACGAGACGGGCGCCATCCAGCCCGTGATGGAGCTTGCGCAGCTCGCGCGCGACGCCGGCGCGATCGTGCACGTCGATGGCACGCAGTGGGTGGGGCGCATGGACACCGACGTACGCGAGTGCCCGTTCGACATGCTGACCTTCAGCGCCCACAAGTTCCACGGGCCCAAGGGCATCGGGGCGCTCTGGATTCGCCGGGGCGTAAAGCTGTGCCGCCAGGCCCCCGGCTCTCAGGAGCTCGGCCGGCGGGGGGGCACCGAGAACGTGCCGGGCATCGTGGGCCTGGGCGAGGCGGCCCGGGGCGCCAAGCAGTGGCTGGCCGACCCGGCACACCGGGAGCGCATCGCGGCCCTGCGCGACGAGCTGGAGCGGGGCGTGCTGGAGCGCATCGAGGGCGCCTGCGTCAACGGCCCGCGCGACCCGAACCAGCGGCTCTGGAACACGACCAACCTGGCCATTCCCGGCGCCGACGCCGAGATCATGCTGCTCACGCTGGCCGAGATGGGCGTGTGCGTGTCGGCCGGGTCGGCGTGCAGCAGCGGCTCGCTCGAGCCCAGCCCGGTGCTGTGCGCCATGGGCCTGGATAAGAAGAAGGCCGCCGGCTCGCTACGGATAAGCCTGTCCCGGTATACGACGCAAGACGAGGTCCGCTTCGCCGTCGAGTCGATCGTCGAGGCCCACCAGGTCGTCACCGCAACCGTATAGGGAGCCCCACGTGTCGCGTGTGCCGCCGCTGACCGGCTTCTGGGCGGGCTACCCTGCGGCATGAGCGACAATCCCTACGCCCAGCCCAACGACTTTGCCGGCGGCCCCGAATACCTCGAGCCCAAGACCAGCATCCTCGCGGTCTTCGCGTTCGTCATCTCGCTGGTCGGCCTGATCGCCTGCTGCATCCCCGGCGTTGGCCCGTTGGGATTGCTGCTGGGCGTGCTGGCGCTGGTGCTGATTTCGACCTCGGGCGGGCGCAAGAAGGGCGGCGGCCTGGCCATCGCGGCCATCGTCATCGGCTTGATCGCTGGTGCGATCAACATCGCCATCGTGTTCGGCGCCGCCGCCGCGGGCCGGGAATGGAGCGGTCTTGGACGCCTGGTCGAGGCGGTGGAAGCCCGGGATCTGCAGGAAGCCCAGAGCTACATGGTCAGCTCCCAGGCCCAGGTGCTCGACGAAGCGATGATGGATGACTGGGGCGATGCCCTGAACGCCGAGTACGGCTCGATGCAGAGCCGCCCCGAAGGCATGTGGGAGCTCATCCAACTGGCCATCGAAGTTGGGCCGAGCATCGAGACGGCCCAGGCCGATGCCGGACAGGTGTATTCGCCCGCGACCTACGCGGCGGCCCCGCTGGCCCTGCCGTTCGATCAAGGCACCGTGCTGTTCATGGTGATCATTCCCAACCAGGGCAGCAGCGGGGGCGCGGTGGTGTACAACATCGCCTTCCAGGCTCCCGACGATTCGCTGGTCTGGCTCATCCCCGTCGCACCGCAAAGCGCGCCCTCGTTGCCTGGTGGGTCGCTTCCCCCGACGGACCCAGGCGATCCGGACGACTCAGCCGGCGAAGCTGGCGAGGACGAGACCGGCGAAGGCTCGGGCGAGGGCTGAGCAGTGCCGCCGGGCAAACAGGATGGCCCGGTGCTGCGTGTTCGAGGCCTGCGAAAGAGCTTCGACGGGCGCGAGATCCTCCGTGGCATCGACCTGGACGTGCAGCCGGGCGAAACCATGGTCATCATGGGCGGCTCGGGTTCGGGCAAGAGCACGCTTCTGCGCCTCATGATCGGCTCGCTCAGGAGCGATGCGGGCTCCATTACCTTGTTCGGCCAGAACATCTGCGGGCTGGGCGAGGACGAACTGAACAAGGTCCGCTTGAAGTTCGGCATCCTCTTCCAGAGCGGGGCGCTGTTCAACAGCATGACCGTGGCCGAGAACGTGGCCCTTCCCTTGCAGGAGCACACGCGGCTGAGCCAGGAGATCATCGACATCCAGGTCAAGATCAAGCTCGAGCAGGTGCAACTGCGTGATGCGGCGGACCTGTTCCCAGCGCAGATCTCCGGCGGCATGAAGAAGCGGGCCGGGTTGGCGCGTGCGATGGCCCTGGATCCCCAACTGTTGTTCTGCGACGAGCCCAGCGCGGGGCTCGACCCGATCACCAGCGCCCAGATCGATCGCCTGCTGCTCGATCTCACTAAGAAGCTGGGCATTGCCTGCGTCGTGGTGACGCACGAGATGGACTCGGCCTTCGCCATTGCCGACCGCATGGCCATGCTCGACAAGGGGCGGATGCTCGCGGTCGAGTCCAAGGCCTGGTTCGAGCGGGTGCGGGATGTTGCCGAAGACCAAGTCGAATCGCTCAGCCAGGATGAACAGATCATTCACCAGTTCCTGAAAGGCTCGGCCGAAGGCCCCTTGAGTGACCGCCAGAGTGACAGCGATTGGGAGCAGGACATCCTGGGCGTGCGACCGGGAGTGCCCGGCATGCGCAGCGTGGAGCCGTCGCGTATCGTTCCCAGGACCGAAGACGAAAGCGTGCTGCAACGGCTTCGGCGGATCCTGCAGGCCTGATGCACGCTCGAAGGGACGGGGACGCCAATGCCGCCGGCACGTGGACGAAACGCGATCGTGGGGGCGTTCTTTATCGCTGCCGTGGCCCTGGCGGTGCTGGTGACGGCCATCCTGAGCGACCTGTCGGCGGCGCTGACGCCGACGAAGTCCTACGTCGTGCGGTTCGAGCTTTCGGATAACGCCGGACTGCTGGCCCCGGGCGCCGAGGTGCGCGTCGGCGGCATGAAGGTGGGCAGTGTGAGTGAAGTCGAACTGGCCGATGAAGGCGGCGCGGCCCGCGCGCTGGACGTATCCATCGACATCGACAATGACTTGATGCTGCACGAGGACGCGATCGTCCGTCTTGAAGTGCCGCTGCTTGGCACGGGGACGGTCGTGAACTTCATCAGCGTCGGTGCAGGCCAGCCGCTGGCCGAAGGTGGCATGGTGCGTGGCCGCCCCTCGCCGGGGCTGCTCGCCCAGACGGGCTTGAACGACCAGGACATGGAGAACATCCGTCGATCGATCGAATCGCTGGCCCAGACCAGCGAGCGCGTCAGCAGGATCCTGACCGATATCGAGCCCGACGTCGGGCAGGCGATGGACCAGTTGACTCTCGCGCTCGACGACGCACGCTCGATCACCGGCGATCTTCGCGAAAGGCTGCCGGGCCTGGGCGACCAGGTCGACGGTACGCTGAGCGAGATCCGCGAGAGCATCGATGTGTGGACCGCGCTCGCCTCCAGGCTCGACGAGCGCACCGTCGAACTGGGCGAGGTCATCCAGAGCGTTCGCGGCACGATCGATGACAACCGCCCGAACATCGATCGCGTGCTGGCCGACCTGGCCGACATCACCGCGCGAACGAATGAAGAACTGCTGCCCGCCGCCATGGACACCGTCGAGAACGCGCGAGCCGCCAGCGCCGATGGCCGCGCGCTGGCGGCCGACGCGGCGATGTTGCTGGAAACCGAGACGCCGGGCATCCGTCGCGCGCTGGCCAACCTGCGTCTGGCCAGCGATCAGGCCAAGCTGACGATGCTCGAAGTGCGTCGCAGCCCGTGGCGGCTGTTGCAGCGTCCCACGACGCGCGAACTCGAAGGCGAACTGATCTACGACGCCACGCGCTCGTTCGCTCAGGCCGCCAGCGATCTCCGCGCCGCCAGCGAGAGCCTGATCTCGCTCAGCACCGACGATCGCGGACCGGTCGATCTTCCCGGCCGCCAGCGGGCGATCGAGGAACTCCACGAGCAGTTGATGAGCAGCTTCACGCGATACCGCAAGGCCGAGCAGGAATTGCTCGACCGCGCCCTGGAACTCGGCGCGGGCGAAGCCGCCGGGCCAAGCAACCGCGGCGGCTAAGCGATATCAGGCATCAGTCGCAGCCGGCATCGAAGGCGTTCTGGAACACCAGGAAGTCGAAGATGTCCAGCACGCCATCGTCGTTGAAGTCGGCCTTCAGGTCTCCCGCGTCGAAGAACGTCTGGAACGCCAGGAAGTCGAAGATGGTCAGCGTGCCGTCCTCGTCGAGGTCGGCCGGGCATCCCACCGGCGCCATGAACGCGTTGTCGAGGATTTCGTCGCCGATGCTGGTATGCCGACGGATGATGGTTGAGAGGGTTTGCTGATTGACCGTGTCCACGAGATCGGTGGGCAGGTATGCCTCGTACCAGAACCGATCGCCATCGCGCAAACGGGTGAACTGGTCGGCCAGCACCGCCTTGAGCGTCTCGCCCACCATGGCGCCGGGCGCGGTGTCCTCAACGAGGAATCCGACCCAGGGATCGATCTGGTCGCAGTCCGCATAGACCGATGCGAGCTTGGCCTGCATCTCGCTGTCGCTGGTGACCCCCGCGAAGTTCGAGATGCGCTCCAGGCCGTAGGCCTCGCGGACGGAGTTGAAGTCGGGCAGGCCGTGATCGCGGCCACGCTGGATGTTCAGGGCTGCCAGGTCGAACCCGCCGTCGCCCGGGATGCCAAAGAGGAAGTTGCGCACGTCGGAGATGATGTGGGCGTCGAGCTGCTGGGCAGGCTTCATGGCCATACCGCGCAGGATGCTGTCGATCCCGTAGCGACCAATGTGCGTGGGCTGGAAGAACGCCTGGGCGAGCGACAGGTGTCCCTCGTCGGCCTCGGTGCCGTCGCTGTTCATGCGCGGCAGGAAGGCGGGCAGCATCGAGTGCCCCATGCGGAACGCGGCCGCGGCGAACATGTTCGAGATGCTCGGGTCCACACTTGAGTCGTACCCGGCGTACGGGGGCAGGGCATCGGGCCCAAGCAGCAACGGGAGGAACTCGTTGTAGGTGATCGCCTGCATGATGCCGCCCACGATTCCGCGGGCGCGCTCGTAGACCTCGTCGCCGGAGAGCGTCGGGTTGGCCGCACGGATCTGGTCGGCCCAGTAGTTGTGCTCGCGTACGAACAGCGTATGGATGGCCGTCAGCGAGACCTGCTCGTTGCATCGCACGTCGCCGGCAAGGAAGAGCGTGCGATCGAGGTGGGTGGGGGCGTTGGGGAACTGGTTGACGTTGTACGGCAGCAGATCGCCGTCGCTGGTCTTCATCCGGCCCGTGCCGTCCAGCGCGCGGAGCTCGTCTGCCCGCTGGTTGTCGGCGCCGTAGACGTTCGAGGCGTCGATGAACGCGGTCAGACCGTTAATCTGCTCACGTGGGCCGGCGCTCAACTGGTAGCCCGAGCGGTCCATCTCGATAAGCTGCGACCCCGAATGATCGGGATCGAACCACGGATCACCGGTCGGTACGACGATGTCGAAGCGTTCGATCGGCACGGCGATGGGCGTCTCGTCCATGTCGTGATCGAGGAACTGGCCCCAGAGCCAGAACATGTTCGAGTTGCCCACGTTGCTGGGCATGTCTTCTCCCGCCTGATCGGCAATGGCCTGGCTGATGGCGCGGGCGCTCGAGCCGTCGGCGCGCGCAGGGATTCGACCTGCGCCGTCGCCATACGCCGCGGGAGCCTTGCGCAAGAACGGCTGGCCCGTCGAACCCAACCACGGCACCACCGGGTTGTTGAATCGGCCGTGGATGGTGCGGAATTCATCGGGATACGTTGCGGGATCGTCAACGCCCGGGCCGTTCGGGTTGCCAAGGGGCAGCGCCGGCATCCAGCGCGAGACGTAGCCCCGCTGCACGAGCGAACTGCGCCGGCCCGGCATTTCGGGGCGGTTCTGCAGCACCGGATCCGCCGGATCACGCTGGACCGAGGGATCGTCGGCCGGCGCGTCCTGTGCCCATGCCGGTCCGCACAGCCCTGCCGCCAGGAGCAGCCCGCCCGCGGTCATCACGCTCTTCGCATCCATCGCAGCTTCCTCTCCCACGTTCGACCAACCCCATCGGCGTCGGTGTTCTCCAATATACCCGAATCGTTGGGGGCGCTCAAGACCAGAGCGCGGGCCGGGCGTCCGGCTCATGGAGCACAAACGCTACGAATGGAAGAAAGATGCAGTTTTTGTCCGATAACATTCAGCATTCGGCATTGAAGGCGGTCTGGAACGCCAGAAAATCGAAGAGCGTCAGGCTCAGATCGCCATCGAAGTCGGCCGTCAGGTCCCCGGCGTCGAAGGCCGTCTGGAAGGCCAGGAAGTCGAACACCGTGGCCGATCCATCGCCGTCCAGGTCGATCGGGCAGCCGGCGGCCTCGGCCCGGGTCCGCACCATCCATGTGCCGTTGAACGGGCTGTCGCTCATCCGCAGGATGAAAGGGGCCGCGCCGAGGTCGGTCAGCAATTCCCCGTCGTAGAACAGCCAGCTATGGGCGCCGAGGGTGTCCTGATCCATCCGCGCCACGGCCTGCCGCTGCGGCACGAACGCGGCAACCGCGACGAAGAACCCCCCCTCGCCCACGTGCGTCGGGCGAATGGCGTACGTCGCAAAGGTGCTCGTTGACGTCGCTCGCGACGCGTGCGAGGCCGCCGAGAGCAGGGTGGCGTTCGTTGGGTCTCCGTCGCCGTCCGGGTCGCCGTACACCAACACCGTAATCGGCGTGCCCACGGGCAAGCTGCCGGGGAACGACACGCTCACCTCATTCAGCCACGGGCACCCCGCGTCGGCTAGGAAGTAATTGCCCCAGGTGACCACCGCATCGAACTCGCTGGGTCCGATGGTGAACCCACCCGAGCCATCGTCGAGGGCGTAGTCGGGGCACTGGGCGAACGCGGAAACGGCGGAGAACATCACGGCGGCGAGGGAGGTTGGTGCTTTCATGGGCCCAGCGTACGCGTCCTTCGGCTCTATACTGCCCCCCGGCCCTGCCGCATCCGGCCGATACCCAAACACCGCCGCCAGAGGTCCGATCGCCTGTGGCGTGCCTTTTCCTCGGAGAAAGCCCGCATGAGCAACCAGCCTGTTATTGTCGCCGCCAAGCGCACCCCCATCGGCAAGTTCTTCGGCAGCCTCGCCAGCACGCCCTCGCCCCAACTTGGCGCCTACGCCATCAAGGCCGCGATGGAGCAGGTGCCGGCGCTCAAGGGCGACATGGTCGACGAGTGCGTCATGGGCTGCGTGCTGCAAGCCGGGCTTGGCCAGAATCCCGCCCGCCAGGCCGGGCTCAAGGCCGGCTTGCCCGACACGCTTTCCGCCAAGACTATCAACAAGGTCTGCGGCTCGGGCCTCGAGGCCGTCATGATGGCTGCTCAGTCGATCAAGGCTGGCGACAACGACGTCGTCGTCGCCGGCGGTATGGAAAACATGACTGGCTCGCCCCACTTCAGCCACGTGCGCATGGGCGTCAAGTTCGGCGACACCAAGCTCGTCGACGTCATGGCCCACGACGGCCTGCGCTGCGCCTTCGAGTGCTGGATGATGGGCGACGCGGCCGACCACATCGCGCGCAAGTTCGACGTCAGCCGCGAAGAGCAGGACCGCTTCGCCGCCCAGAGCCACCAGCGCGCCGAGAAGGCAACGAACGAGGGCTGGTTCAAGGACGAGATGGTCGCCCTCACCGGCGAGCAGCTGGGCAACCGCAAGGTCCCCGGCCCCGAGGGCGGCTGCAGCACCGACGAGGGCATCCGCCCGGGCAGCACCGCCGAGGGCCTGGCCAAGCTGCGCCCGGCCTTCAACCCCAAGGAGGGCACCGTGACCGCCGGCAACGCCAGCCAGATCAACGACGGCGCCGCGGCCACCATCGTGATGAGCGAGAGTAAGGCGAGCGAGCTGGGCATCAAGCCCATGGCCAAGGTCATCGCCTACGCCACCAGCGGCGTGTCGCCCAAGGACATCTTCGCCGCCCCGATCACCGGCGTGCAGAACGTGCTGAAGAAGGCCGGCCTGAGCGTCGACGACATCGACCTGTTCGAGCTCAACGAGGCCTTCGCCGCGCAGGTGCTCAGCAACATCAAGGAACTGGGCATCAGCGAGGACAAGCTCAACGTCGCCGGCGGCGGCATCGCCCTGGGCCACCCCATCGGCGCCTCGGGCACCCGCGTGCTGACGACGCTGCTGCACCAGATGCAGCGCACCGGCGCGAAGCGCGGGCTGGCTGGCCTGTGCCTGGGCGGGGGGAACAGCGTGGCGATGGTGGTGGAGGCGGTGTGAGCGATCTGGCAATCGTTGCTGGCGCGGCGGGCGCAGGTTTCGGCGTTATGAAGCCCATGGCCGAAGCCGCATCTGACCTTGCGCGGCGATTGCTGGGTCGGCCGTTCGAGGTTGCCGGCGAAATGCTTGGCGACCAGATCTATTGCTGGCAGTGCGTGAACCGCATCAAGATACTCGACAAGCTAAGTGCAAAGGTGAGGGAGTCCAATACTCCAGTTGAAGCCCTTCCTCCAGGGTTCCTAGTTCCGGCATTGGAAGCTGCAGGAAACACGGATCACGAGGGTCTTCAGGATCTTTGGGCGAACTTGCTACACAGCGCTATTGAGAATTCGGACGATCAGTCCCCCATGTATGTCTCAATCCTCAGGCAGATGGGCGGCGCAGAGGCGTTGTGGCTAAGCGATAACGTGGGCGAAGTTCGGCGAGGCATGCATGCCATAATGACGCTGGAGGGCGCCTTTCAGCCGGTGGTATACAGACTGGTAGCGTTGGGAATTCTTGAGCACCCGAATCCCCAGTACGAAGCGAAAGAAAGTCGAACTGTCTATCCCGGGGTCGACCCTTCAAAGCAACAGCAAAACAAGATCACGATTCAGGAGAAGCATGGCTTGGGCTTGGGTGGTGTTGATACCGTAAGACTATCTAGGCTCGGACTCTATTTTTGCGGGGCTGTGGGCCTGCTGGATCGAAAGTAGAATTGCTTCTCGATACTGCTCAGCACCCCGCATCAAACGCATTCTGAAAACACAGAAAATCAAAGATATCCAGCGACCCCGACCCATCGCAATCCGCGATCGGGTCACTCGCGTCGAACAGGTTCTGGAACGCCAGGAAGTCGAAGATCGTCAGCGAGCCGTCGCCGTCGAGGTCGGCGTAGCAGCCGCCGGTGACCTCGAGCACGGGCGGGGGCATCAGCGTCACGGGGCGTGCGCCCGCGTCGGCGATGGTGATCGTGATCTCGGCCAATCCCGCCTCGCTCGCGGTTGACGCGGTGAGCTCGACCTCCCACACGCCGCCGCCGAGCGACACGGGCGTGCCGACGTCGATGCTCGGCGCGCCGGCGATCGTGATCTGCGGCTCGGCCATGCTCATGTCCGCCGCAAGCCCCTGCCAGTCGCGCAGCTCGATGCGCAGCGTCGAGGTCTCGCCCGCCGCGATCACCGGCGGGTCGAGTTCCGCCTCGCTCCGCACCGCGTCGGCCAATCCAACCAGGTCGCTCCGCCAATCATCGAACAAGTCGCGAAGCTGGAACACCGGATCCGGGTCGCTCCGTCTTGCATTGGCGATGTTGAAGTTCATGAAGTACTCGCCAGCCCCGCAGCCCGGGCCGGGGGCGAAGGTGCCAGCTTGATTCCCAACTACCGCGATGTTGCTGCCGCTGGTGCCCACCAGTTCATCGAACCCGTCGCCGGTCAGGTCCGTCAGCGTGAAGCTGCGCGGCAGCAGCCCGGTCCCGGTCGTGTCGACCAGTTCCAGCGCACCGCCCTCGACGCGGAACGTCATCAGGTCCGCCGCCAGATCGCTGACGGCCACGGCTAGCTCCGTGGCGTCCGGGCTGGTCACGCTACCCACGGCCGCCCAGTTGGGCGTGCGCGGCAAGGGCGCGGCCAGCTCGGTGAACGCGGCGCCGTCGAGGCTCACGACCACGGCCAGGCGGTTCGAGCGATTGACGCCGACGAGTTCGTCGCGTCCATCGCCGTCCATGTCGGCGGCCGCCAGGGCCGTGCTGTCGATGCTGCTCGAGCCCACCGGGCCGAGCGCGATGCCACCGGCGCCGTCGTTGAGCACGGCCACGATCAGCCCCGCGCTGGTGACGTAGCCCACGTCGTCCAGCCCATCGCCGTTCAGGTCGCCCACCGCCCACCGACGCGGGTCGCCCGCGAACGAGAGCGGCTCGACCGTGAAGCCGCCGGCCCCGTCGTTGCGCAGCAGCGCCGCCTGCCCGCCGCTGGCCGCGCCCACGAACAGGTCGCTCGCCCCGCCGTCGCCGCCAAGGTCGATCGCCAGCAGCGCGCCCTCGCCCGCCGCGATGCTCGTACGCACCGGATCGGCAAAGCCACCCGTGCCATCGCCCGCGCCCACGGCAATCGCCCCGGCGTTCGTGTCGTGCGCAATCAGGTCATCGACGCCGTCGCCCGTTACGTCGGCCAGCAGCAGGCGCTCGGCCCGGCCAAACCGCGCGTCGAAGCTCGGATCCAGCAGCACCGGCATGTCGCCCAGCACGTCGCCGGCGTTGGCGCGCGTGGCGATCCGATCGCCCAGTTGGTCGGCCACCAGCACGTCGGCCAGCCCGTCGCCGTCCACGTCGGCCACGGCGAGGTCGCGCACCGGCGGGTCGGTGAGGTACACGCCGTTGCATGCGTCCACGTCGCCCGTGCGCGCGATCATCATGTAGCCGATGTCGGCGCTCTTGAGGAAGCCCACCGGGGGCGTGCCGCAGGGAATCGGCAGCGGCGGACACGAGCACCGCGCGTCACCGCCGACCGCTTGCGCTGCTTCCATGCCGGCCATCAGCTTCTCAGCCAGGTCGCCGGGTGTACTGATGATCGCCTGCACCGCGTCGTCGACGACGGCAGGCCCGGTCAGCAGGTTGCCCTGCACGGCGTAGAAGATGCCATCGTCCATGCCAGTGAGCTCGCCAGTCAGCCCGCCCGCCCAGGCGCCCGCGCCGGTGCCGCTGAACGTGCCCGTGCCGCCGGTGATGTCGACGATGCCGTACTGACGCGTCTGGTGCCCGGGGTCGAAAGTCGACAGGTCGGCCAGGATCTCTGCGGGCGTCAGGCCCAGGGCAAGCCCGTCGCGAATGCGCACGCGGTTGCGGCCCGTGCTGTCGACGAAGCTCTGGGCCGTCGCGGCGCCCACGCCCGTGATGATCACCGGCGTGTTGGCCCGCAGGTCGAAGCCCGTCAGGCAGGTGGCGCTGCCCAGTGCGATCTCGCCCGTCCGCGTGTCGACCAGCAGGATGGACCAGGTGGCGTGGGCCGAACCCGCGCAGGCGAGCAGGGCGGCGGCGGCCAGGGCGGTGGGGGTGCGGGCCATAGTTCATCTCCCTTCGGATTCGGGCCTCGAACAAGGCCCGGACTCGCACAGCATACCACAAAAGCCCGCCGCCACGAACGCCGTTGGACGCGGGTTTCCGGCGTTGGGGATGGGAAATCTCATTATGAGACGAGATTCAGCGGGGGTTCATCGCCCCTGCGCGCACGCCACGCATCATTCTGAAGTTGACAAGACCAGCTTTGGCAGCCGCAACCGAGGGGAGGACCGCCATGGCCGACCGCAACGACACGCCAGACCGCAAACCGGACCGCAAACCAGACCGCACGCCCGATCTCGAGCAGGGGACCTGGACCGATCCGGACACCCTGCCGGCCGAGGACGAGCAGCGCGCCGGCAAGAGCGGCACGCACACGGGCAACAACCGGTCGGCCGGCGACACCCCGCCCGCGTCGAGCGCGGGCTCGGCTTCCAACGCGCGGACGTGACCGCCCGGACGCTCCAGATTTCACTATAACCAGCGGCGGTCGGGTACTTAGGGAGAGCCTGGCCGCCGCTGTCTTATCTATCGCTTCGCCAGCGGGGCCTTCCGCCTCGCGGGGCTCGGCGTGACCCGTCTTGACGCCTCGGTGGCGAGCCCGTGGGAGCTTCGCCTCGTCGGGCCGAGCCCTCCTGCGGCGAGGGAGAAGCGGGAGAAGATGGGGTAGGTTGAAGCCTCGGTCGACGCGGAAGGTTCCGCAAGTGTGCCCGCGACTGTGCCCATTGCCCGATGCCTCTCCCTGCCCCAACCCGTACGATGCCCCTCGGGCCTGCGGGCCCGCGTAACCGCAGGAGGCATCATGGATCTTGAAACCCGCATCGCCCAGTTCGAGAACATGTCGCGGGAGGACCCCGACAACGACATGGCCCACTTCTCGCTGGCCAACGCCTACGCCCAGGCCGGCAGGCACGAAGACGCCGCCGCCAGCTACATGCGCTGCATCGAGCTCAACCCCGCCATGAGCAAGGCGTACCAACTCGCCGGCGAGCAGCTCATCGAGGCAGGGCAGACCGAGGAAGCCACCGAGCTCCTGACCACCGGTTACAAGAGCGCCACCGAGCGCGGCGACCGCATGCCCGCCACCGCCATGAAGGGCATGCTCGAGAAGCTCGGCGCGCCCGTGCCCGAGGTGCAGGAGAAGAAGCCAACCGCCGAAGAGCTCGAAGAGGGCGACTTCCTCTGCCAGCGCACCGGCAAGCGGGGCCACCAGCTCCCGCGGCCCCCCTTCAAGGGCCCCATCGGCCAGTGGATCTACGAGAACATCAGCAAGGAGACCTGGGACGCCTGGATCGGCCAGGGGACGAAGGTCATTAACGAGCTCCGCCTGGACCTCAGCCAGGACAAGGACGCCCAGATGTACGACCAGCACATGTACGAGTACCTGGGGCTCGACGAGGCAACCCTCGACCAGCTCCGCGCCGGCTCGGCGAGCTGAATTCCGTTCAAGGGGCCGACCGGAACGCCCGATAGCAGGTGCACGGGCGTTCTTCGTTGGCATAGCGCCCAAGTACATTTCCCGAATGGCGGGGCCGCTTCTTTTTCCAGATGGGGAAGCGGCCCTTGTCCATTTCATCGGGGTGGACAATTCGCTTTCAAGCCGCGGCCTCAACGGCCCGATACCCCGGGCAGGCGTCCGTACTCAGCGCCACAGTTCCTATTCCACAGTCGCAAGCCGCTCTGCCACGGGACCAGAGCGGCTTGTGCATTAGGGACAACCCGCCGATCCCGGGCCCTCCGGTTGCCGATACCTAAGGCATGCCCCTCTTCGACGCGCCGTCGCCCCTCGAAATCACCGTCGCCCTCCTGGTCGGCCTGGTGGGCATGGCCCTATTCATCTACGGCAAGAAGGCCGAGCGCCCGGCCATCCTCGTCGCCGGCCTGGCGATGTGCGTGCTGCCCATGCTCGCGCACGGCGTGCTGGCCCAACTCGCCCTGGCCGCGGCGTGCGTGGTGGGGGGTGTGGGGCTGGGACGGGTGTTCGAGGGGGGTGGGGTGGCGTGAGGGGTGTAGAGTTTCGTACAGGACCCGAGCGGCGGCAGAACTGTCGTCGTCGGTAGGACCCACGGTGTGGTTTGGCCTGATCGCGTTCTCTGTGATCTGTCTGCAGTACGTCTGCGAGATCGTCAGGCATCATTTTGATGCCGGAAAGGAGGCGCTTATGAAGGCAAACCGTTTGACTGGACTCGCGTCACTCAACACCTGTTGTGCGATCGGGGCCAGCTACGCCGCGGCAATCCTGCCGCCGTCCGGGCCTTGATGATGGATTGGGGATCATCCGTAGTTTGAGCGTGATTTTCTCTTGACGCTTTCGACTTCTGACGATATCATACTTGAGGAGCCCTGCGCGTTGCGAAACCTCTCGTATTGCGAGAGGCATTAGTAGCGACCGTGGGGTTCTCTCATTTCAAGCCCTC
The DNA here is from genome assembly GCA_040221175.1 of Phycisphaerales bacterium. Classification (NCBI taxonomy): domain Bacteria; kingdom Pseudomonadati; phylum Planctomycetota; class Phycisphaerae; order Phycisphaerales; species Phycisphaerales bacterium. The sequence goes on along the minus strand of JAVJVK010000004.1, from coordinate 902,023 downwards.
TTCGCGTTCACGCTGCTTGGACAAGAACCTCCAATGGCGGTATGGCTGGTGCCATCGATTGCGGACATCTCCATCCGTTCCGGTCGTGATCCCGACATTGAAGTGTGGGCGGATCTGCTGGATCCGCGTATTGATCGACTTGTAGACGGCCTCCTTGGCCAGGGTTCGGTTCCCCCTGCGTAGCTGGCCCTCGGGCTTGGCTAGGTGCAACTTGTTGAGCCGGAAGTGCATGCTCCCCAGGATGACGTCGAGCCCCTGAAGGATGACGTGGTCGTGGGAACGGACTTCGCCGATCTGTTCATTGGCGAAGTGGATCCCGGCTCGGCGGAACTCGGGCTGATCGGACAGGCGAGTGATGTAGTTCTTGAACGTGCGTTTCTGTTGGATGGTGCCTGGCATCTGATCGATCAGCAGGCGGAGCCGGATGGGATCCGATGCAAGGTTGGAATACTGCAAACCGAACGCGTGCTTGAGAAACTGGTAATACAGGATCCAGTACCGGTTCATCTGGTGCTCTTTGGTCAGGCCGGTCGCGCGATAGAGGTTCTGCGTGAACATGATCCGGACCTTCAGAAAGTCCTGAGAGACCAGGTCCATGAAGCAGTTGGCGAACTCGATGTACCGTTCGCGGTACGCCGCCGAAACCTTCGTCCATTTGATCTCGCCCAGGAGGTTGAGTTCGGACCGTTTCGCATCGAGCATGGCGGTGACGCGCTCGAGATCATGCGAGCGACAGAGCACGCCGCCATAGAAGTTGCTGAACAATGAACCATCGCTGCTGGACTCATCCGTGTAGATGATGTATTCGCGGCTCAAAGGCTTCTCCCCACGCGCAGGGGCGACTGTAGCGCAAAAACAAGGGCAGCCGAAGCTGCCCTTGTGAACACAAGTACTGCGTCTCAATCAATAATCAAAATCATCCCCACCCGCCATCGGCACCTTCGCCTTCTTCTCCTTGCGCTCCACCACCGCGGCCTCGGTGGTCAGCAGCAGGCCGGCGACGCTCGCGGCGTTCTCCAGGGCCACGCGCTCGACCTTGGTCGGCACGATCACGCCCATCTTCACCAGGTCGCCGTACTCGCGGGTGAGCGCGTTGAAGCCGAAGCTCGCGTCGCTGCTCTCCTCGACCTTGCTGGCGATGAGCGAGCCCTCCAGGTCGCAGTTCCTGGCGATCTGCTTGATCGGGGCGCTCAGGGCCCGCCACACGATGTCGACGCCCAGGCCCTCGTCGCCGCCGGCCTTCTTGCGCAGGGCGTCCAGCTTCTTGCGGGCGCGGAGCACGGCCGTGCCGCCGCCGGGCAGGATGCCCTCTTCGACGGCCGCCCGGCAGGCGTGCAGGGCGTCCTCGACGCGGGCCTTCTTCTCCTTCATCTCGACCTCGGTGGCCGCCCCGACGTTGATCTGGGCGACGCCGCCGGCCAGCTTGGCCAGGCGCTCCTCGAGCTTCTCGCGGTCGTAGTCGCTGCTGGCCGCGTCGATCTGGTGGCGGATCATGTCGATCCGGCCCTTGATGTCGGCGCTCTTGCCGGCGCCCTCGATGATGGTCGTGTTGTCCTTGTCGATCACGACCTTCTTGGCCCGGCCCAGCTCGCGCAGCTCGAGCTTCTCCATGTCGATGGCAAGCTCTTCCATCACGGCGGTGCCGCCGGTCAGGATGCCGATGTCCTCGAGCATGGCCTTGCGGCGGTCACCGAAGCCCGGGGCCTTGACGGCGGCGACCTTCAGGACGCCCCGCAGCTTGTTGACCACGAGCATGGCCAGGGCGTCGCTGTCGACGTCCTCGGCGATGATCAGCAGGCTCTTGCCGCTCTCGGCGACCTTGCCCAGGATTGGCACCAGGTCCTTGGCGCTGCTGAGCTTCTTCTCGTGGATCAGGACGTAGCAGTCCTCGAGCACGCACTCCATGTTGGCCGCGTCGGTGACGAAGTGGGGGCTCAGGTAGCCCTTGTCGAACTGCATGCCCTCGACCAGCTCGACCTCGGTGTCCAGGCTCTTGCCCTCTTCGACGGTGATGACGCCGTCCTTGCCGACCTTGTCCATCGCCTTGGCGATGATGTCGCCGATCTCGGCGTCCTGGTTGGCGCTGCACGTGCCCACCTGGGCGATCTCCTTGCTGGAAGAGACCTTCTTGGACATGCTCTGGAGCTCGGCGACGATGGCGTCGACGGCCTTCTCGATGCCGCGCTTCACCTCGTTGGCGTTGGCGCCGGCGGTGATGTTCTTCAGGCCCTCGCTATAGATGGCCTCGGCGTAGATGGTGGCGGTGGTGGTGCCGTCGCCGGCGTCCTTGGAGGCCTTGGAAGCCACGCTCTTGACCATCTGGGCGCCCATGTTCTCGTAGGGATCTTCGAGCTCGATCTCCTTGGCGACCGTCACGCCGTCCTTGGTGACGGTGGGGGCGCCGAAGGACTTCTGGATCGCCACCACGCGGCCCGAGGGGCCCAGGGTGACCTTGACGGCCTGGGCGAGTTTCTGCACGCCGCGGAGGATCCGCTCGCGTGCGTCGTTGTCGTATGCGATGTCTTTCGCAGCCATGGTTCACACTCCCAAAGTTCGTTCGCGGCCGTGTGGGCCGGTTGTGTGCTCGTCGTGCCCGCGGGCGTCGGCCCGGGCGTTGCGATTCGTACTACTTATTCAACTGGGGCGGACCGATCCGCACCCATGCCACGCTCTGTGCGTCGATGATGGCGATGCTCTGGCCGTCGGTGACCTTGACCATGTGGTCGCCCTCCTCGGGCACGAGCATCGCGTTTGGCACCAGCAGCAGGGCGCCCTGCTCGCCGGTATGGTGGAAGGCGAACGTGGCGTCACGCCCGCCGGTGAGTTCCTTGAGCGCTGCGCGCAGCTCGTCGGTGGTCAAGACGGGATCTCCTCGATATGCCGGATATACCGGACTTCGTCAGCGTCGATCAGCATGCTCGATCGTGAGAGTGCGAGCGTGCCGTATCCCGTGCGACCATTGACGCGAAGCGTGTTGTCACTGACGGCCTCATAGCTGGCGTCGGATGCGGCAACGTAATAGGTGTCCGCATCGAGGTCGAACTCGACGATCCCGCTGTTTGGCAGGCTATCCAGGTATGCAGCCATCTCGTAGGCAGTCATGCGCGCTCCAGCCTTGAGGCGACTCAGCCCTCGAGCACCGCCAGCACGTCGCTCTCGGTCATGATCAGCAACTCGTCGCCGTCGAGCTTGACCTCGGTACCCGAGTAGCTGCTGAAGATGATGCGGTCGCCCTTCTTGAGCTCCAGCGGCACGCGCTCGCCGGTCTCGGTGTTGAGCGCGCCGTCGCCGACGGCCTCGATCACGCCGGTCTTGGGGCGGTCCTTGCTGCTCTCGGGCAGGAAGATGCCCGAGGCGGTGACGCTCTCGGCCTCGTCGCGGCGGACGATGATCTTGTCGTGCAGCGGGCGGATGTTCAGCTTCTTGCGTGTTTTCGTGGCGGCCATCGTTCAAACGCTCCTCTGCGAAAGGCCCGATCGCAACGGGCACTGGGTTGGGTCTTGCGAATCGATCCTGAAACGGGCCCCGCCCCGGAAGCCGCCCCGCCCTCCACGGCGTTCGGCTCCCGGCACGTGCCGGTGGTTCTCATGTTGCGTCGGGCGACGCTCCGGGCCATTGCCCCCGATAGTGACGCGCCAGGACGCGGCGCAGCACCTCCAACAGCAGTTCGACGTCTCGGTGGTGGCTCGGACGATCGACCACCGCGAACGCGTCGGCGAGCAGCGCCCGCATCGACTCGCGGCTGGCTTCCCGGGCCGTCCTCGCCCGGCGGATCACGATCGTCGGCGGCCGGTGCTCGCTGCGACTCAAGAGCTCCAGCAGCCGCAGCCCGCCGTCCTCGGCCGATCCCGTATCCAGCGGCAGGGCCAGGTCGACCACGGCCATGTGGATGGGCGTGGCCCGGATGACCTCCGAGGCCTCCCGCCCGCTGTGGGCCCGCACGGTTCGGACGCCCATGGGCGCCAGCAGCGGCGGCAGCCGATCGGCCCACGACTGGTCGGGCCGGCTGGCGTCGCTCAGCAGCAGGTTCAGCCGGGCCGGGCCCTGGGCCGAGCCGTTGCCGGGCGTGTTCGGGATGGGAGCCGAGGGCTTCACGCCCTGCTGCTTACAAGCCGCGTGCCCGGAGGCGAGATCCGCGAGACCCCCGCCAGGGCCTCGGTAGCGGGGGTGGTGCGGTGCCAGCCGCCCGGCCCCGCGTGAACGAGGTGTCATCTTGGCAGCCAGACCTCCGTGGGGACGAGGCCCTGGTGCAAGCGTGGGCTCTCTTCCAAGCCTCGTCAGCGCACGAAAAACCCGGGCTCGCGCCCGGGCCACGTTGAAAGAACAGCCTCAGGCCGGGCTGGGCGACATCCCGCCGGCCATCTCCGGGCCCTCGTCGTCGTCGGCTCGGGGTTGGCTGGCCTTGGGCTTGCGATCGCGATCGGCCAGCAGAAGGTCGGAAACCGAGGGCTTGTTGAGCGATCCGCCGCTGATCAGCAGGTGGACCTCTTCGGCCGTGAGCGTCTCGTGCTTGAGGAGCGACTCGGCCACGGCCTCGACCTTCGACCAGTTCTCGTCCAGCACGCGATGAGCCTCGGCGTAAGCCTCGTCGACGATCCGGCGGACCTCCTGGTCGATCATGTCGGCCGTGCGATCGCTGTAGTCCTTGTCGGGCACGAAGCTCTCGCGCGTGTCGCTGCCGGTATACCGCAGGAAGCCGAGCTTGTCGCTCATGCCCCATTCGGTCACCATGGTGCGCGCCAGTTGCGTGGCCTGGGCGATGTCCTGGGCCGCGCCGCTGGACATGTCGCCCATCGCGCGCGCCTCGGCGATGCGCCCGCCGCACATGACCTTGAGCGTTGTGTTGATCCACTTGAGCCCGTAGCCCATGCGGTCCTTCTCGGGCAGGCTGAAGGTCGCCCCACCCATGCCGCCGCGTGGGATGATCGTCACCTTGTGCAGCGGGTCGCCGTGGGGCAGCAACGCTTGCAGCACGGCGTGTCCGGCCTCGTGGTACGCGACGAGCTTGTTCTCGTCCTTCTCTCGAACGCGGCTCTTGCCTGCGCGGCCGAACTTCACCTTGTCGCGCGCCTCTTCCAGATCCTCGTGCTCGACGAAGTCCTTGTCTTCCATCGTGGCCATGATGGCCGCCTCGTTCACGATGGCCGCCAGGTCGGCGCCGCTGAACATCGGCGTGCCGCGGGCGATCTTCTCCAGGTCGACGTCCGGCCCCAGCTTCACCTTCTTGGCGTGCACGCTGAGGATCTGAAGGCGGCCCTTCAGGTCGGGCAAGCTGACCGAAATCTGGCGATCGAAGCGGCCCGGGCGCACGAGCGCCGGGTCGAGCACGTCGGCCCGGTTGGTCGCGGCGATGACGATCACGCCGTCGGTGGCGTTGAAGCCGTCCATCTCGACCAGGATGGCGTTGAGGGTCTGCTCGCGCTCGTCGTGCCCGCCGGTGCTGTAGCCGCCGCCGCGACGACGGCCGACGGCATCGATCTCGTCCAGAAAGATCAGGCACGGCGCGTTGTCCTTGGCCTGCTTGAACAGGTCACGCACGCGGCTGGCGCCCACGCCCACGAACATCTCCACGAAGTCCGAGCCCGAGATCGAGAAGAACGGCACGTCGGCCTCGCCCGCGATGGCCTTGGCCAGCAACGTCTTGCCGCAGCCCGGAGGCCCGTTGAGCAGCACGCCGCGCGGGATGCGCCCGCCCAACTTGGTGAACTTCTTTGGCGTCTTGAGGAACTCGATGATCTCCGAGACCTCGTCCTTGGCCTCGTCGATGCCCGCGACGTCCTTGAACGTCACGCCGGTCATTTCCTTGTTGAAGACCTTGTGCCGGCTCTTGCCGAAGCTGCCCAGCATGCCCGCTCCGCCCGCGGCCCCGCGCAGGCTGCGCAGGAACATGAAGATCAGGAACACGAACAGCACGATCGGCAGGCCGAGCATCAGGTAGATCGGCCAGTTGCTGCTGGGTTGTGTCTGGGCCTTGCCCCCGGTCTTGACAATGACCTGATCGCTGATGGTCTGGCGCGTCGCGGCGTTGAGATCGATGCGCACGGCCGTCCGGTCGGCGCTGTCGGGGCCATCCAGCCGAACGGCACGGACGGCGCCATCCGAGATGACGACGCTCTCTTCGTCGATCTGGCCCGCGTCGTACAGGCTGTAGAACTGCTCGAGCGTGATGGCCTCGCCGCGCCCGGTCTGGAACATCAGCATGATCATCACCGCGAGCAGCACCATCGCGACGACGAGGATCATCATCCGACCTTGCGGCATGGCGGGCCCGGTGGGGGGCTGACCGGGCCGCTTGCCCCCGGGACCACCGCCCGAACCCTTGGGGGCCTGGTTGGGGTCTTGGTCATTCTGGCTCATCGCAAATCGACGCATGCATTCTCCGCGAAGGGTCGGCATCGAGGCATTCCAGCGGCCGTCGTTGGACGATCGCTCTCACGAGCATCGGCCCGCGTGGCACCCATCCTAGAGACCGACCTGCCGGCGCCGCCGGTTATTGGGGTTTCCGGGGTATCAAACCGCGGCCGCCAGCGGTGCATTCCATCAGGCTGATACGCCGCGAACCGGCCTCGGGATCGCTACCACACCGAACGCATGGCTTCCAGGATGGCGCCCGCCATCTCGTCGGCCGCGGCCGAGAGACCAACTTCCAGGGGTTCGCCCGCCGCGGGAATGAACGACTCGGTCACCGCCAGCCCCGATCGCCTGGCCAGCTCACGGCCGGTGACGTTGCTGCGCCAGGTGAAATCGACTGTGAGCCGCACGGATGCCTGCTGGGTGATGCCGCCCTGGGTGTCCTGGGTCAGCCTCCCGATCTGGACGTCGCGGATCACGCCGGTCAGCGTCGTCTGGGCCGTGTCGCCACCCGTGACGTCCCACGGCGTGTCCGATTGCACGCGACGGATGACGGCGGTGGTCAGGTCCGATTCGAGCCCGGGATGGAACGTCTGGTTCTGGAACACCTCGACCGCGACGCTGCGCACGCGAGCGTCGTAGCTGGACGAGAAGCTGTACCCGCTCGTCGGATCGCTCGCACATCCGGCGAGCGCTCCGGCTGCCGCTGCGATCAGGGTGCCAAGCCGCCATGCCCGGCGCATCCTCACGGTCGGTCTCCTTCTCGCAGCCATCCCCGCTGGCGAAGCACTTCCAACGCATCTTGTGCAGCGGTGGTCCGTGGATGGTCACGCAAGAGCCGCCGCAGCACGTAGCGGGCCGACGCCTTCTCGCCTCGCAGCAGGTATACCTCGGCCATCTGCAACAGTTGCTGCCCCTGGCTCTCGTCGATCCGCACGCGCAGGGCATCGAGTTCGGCCTGCACTTCCAAGTCGCCGGGATACTTCGCCTCGTAGACGTCCAGCAACTCTTCGGTCTCGATGAGCCCCGAGCCGTCGTACTGCGGGCCGTTGTACTGCGCAAAAGTGGCTTCGATGCGTGCCAGCAATGCGGCGCGATAGAACGTCGAGGTCGGGAACGCCTCCAGGAAGATGCCGTAGACCTCCCGAGCGAGCTCGAACTCGCCGGTGCGCCGGTAGTGGGCGCCCAGCTCGAGCATCGCCCGCTCGGCCAGCTGGCTGCCCGGCAGGCGTTCGGCGATGCGCACCAGCAACTCCTCGCCGTCGCGCCGAGCGCCACTGATGCGCAGGCCCAGGAACTTTCGCCGCTTACCTTCGATGTAGTCGATCGCGATGGCCATCTCGCGTTCGGCAGCCTTCACGAACTCGGGGCTGCCCGCATAGTTGCGGGCGATCTCCTCGTAGTCATAAAGCGCATCGTACTCGTCGTCGAGGGCCACCTTGGCGTCGCCGCGGACCAGCAACGCCAGTGGAATCCACTGGTTTCCCGTCCCACGATTTTCTCGCAGCCATTCGTTGAGCAGCTTCTTGGCCCGGCCCGGTCGCCCCTCGAGCAGGGTCGCCCATGCCTCGCGGATGTATGCCTCGTCGGCGTCGATCGGCTCGCTCGCCTGGGCGGCCTGCCAGCCCTCCTGGGAGAGCTCGAGTTCGGCGCGCTGCGCCAGGACGCTGCCGGCCATCAGGAGCGAAACGAACAAGAAAAGGGCCACGCGCTTCAAGCACATGGCCCAGTATAGATCTCCGTCGGCTTGGCGGATCGCCCTATCGCCGGCGGCGCATGCCCATCAGGCCGAAGCCGCCGAGCAACGCCATCGAGGCAGGCGCCGGCACCGTGTAGGTGTACTCGTATTCCACGATCATCAGGTTGTACTCGACCGGGCCGCCGGGCGTCCGCAGCGGAATGGTGCGACCGAAATCGACGCCGTCCCACGGGTTCAGGAACGAACTGGTCAGGTCGTACACCGTGAAGTCGATGCCGCCGTTCTCGCTCACGAAAACCTTGTACTCGGTCACGGTGATGTCGCCGGTGAAGTCGAGGAACTCGATCGGATCGCTCCGGCCGATCTCCCAGCCGATGAACTCAGCTTCTTCGCCGCCGATCAGGTGGTCGGCCGGGACGAGCGGGCTGCCGTCGCGTGAACGAAACTCGAACTGGAGGACGTTCAAGCCGTCGCCGCGGATCTCGCTCCACTTGGCTTCGACGATATCCGGACCGCCGAGCAGCGGACCGATGCTCTGGAACGCCTGATCGACCAGGATGGAGCGCTCATCGCGATGGATGATCTCTTCTCCCCGGCGCGAAAACGCCTTCAGCGCGACGCTGGCCGTCTCGTCGGCGGCGATGGTCCGGATGCCTACGTCGCCAGGGTCGACCTGGCCGTGCGCGGCGGTGGCCGCCAATGCAACCGCACCGAACACCGTTGTTGCCAATGGGCGAGCCATTCCTACCTCCCGATGCGCGTCAGACTTGCCGGAGATCGCACGGCGAACCCATGCGACGGCGAGCGCTCGCAGAACGCGCCAACGCGGCGGGGCGCACACACCCGCCAGTCACTCCTCTATGTGCAAGGTACACCAGGATCGAGGTTTGGCCAGTAACCGGCGCAAAATACGCGCCAGACCGCACCATCGGACCGCCAAGTCACGAATTCAGTTCGAATCGCTGGACAGCAGCAGGAACCCGTCCAGCATGACTCGGTCCTGGATCGACCCGCCCAGCCCCTCGGCCACGCGGATTTCCAGCACGCCGATAGGTGCTTCGCCAGAAGGCAGATCGATCATGAATCTGGCTTGGGGAGACTCGCCGTGCAGCCGCTCGGTGAAGGCCACCGCGCCACCCACGCTCACGGTGACTTCACAGTCGCCCCAGACCTGGCAATCCTCCCGCAGCCGGGCGCGGATGGCCACGCGCCGAACGTCCGAGGGAATGCTCCAAGACGCCGTCACGGGCCCGATCAATTCGATGGCCGCCGAGCCGAGCAACTGCCGATCCGGGTCGCCCATGACCGGCGGCAGCGTCCACGACGCGCTTGGATCCCAGCGGGGCGGGCCCAGGGCAGCCAAGGGAACCACGCCGCCGCTCTCGAACGCCACGGCGAGCACTTCGTTCATGGTCAAGGGCGCCAGGGTCTGGTCCGGGGTGCCCACCGGCGCCGCCAGATCGATCGCCACGCCGTCTGGGACCGTCTCGAGCGCATCGACCGCCACGATCGACCCGTCGCTGAGCCAGACCCGCGAGCCGACGGGCTCCTCACCAGGGTTTGCCAGCGTGATAGATGCCACTTCGTTGAGCTCGAACGAGCGTGATTGCCCATCGACGTCGAGCACCACGTCGGGCCACACACGCTCGAGCAGCCCGCGCGTGCGATCGCCATTGGAGAGAACGAGCACGTCGTTGAGTTCGTCGAACTCGGCGGGCGTGGCTGCCTCCCTCAGCACCACACGGCGGAGCGCATCCAGTGGTACGCGGAGGTTGCCCAGCAGCGGCGTGCTCCATGCCATGCCCACCTCGCCGCTGGCGAGCGCGAATTCCTCTGCCTGCGCGGTGGAGAGGAAGACCGGCATGCCCACGAATCGCTGACCGTCGATCAACTCGATCCAGCTGTCTCGCGGGCGCGGCGCGATACCGCTTGGCTCCATGAGCGCCACCACCGAGCCGTCCAGCGGCGTGCTGACCTGCCTGCCCGCGGTCGAGTAGACCAGTCGGCCGGGCTCGAAGCGGACGTCTGTCACCAGCGTGCGTTCAAGCTCGGCATCGATGACCACGCGATCGGGCGACGCCTGCCCGAGCGCGGCGGCCCCGGAGCCCAGCAGGACCACGCTCGTGCACAATGCTCGGAATCGTGTGTTCATGATCGGTCGGTACTCGCTGGGCAGGTTCATTTCTGGTAGATCGGCAGGTAACGCTTGGGCATTTGCAGCACGATCAGTGCCATCGCCGTCCCATAAGCCGTGCCCACCGTGCGATCGGGCCAGGCGCCGTTGGGCTGTTGCAGATCGATCAACTCTCGGCGTGCGGCCGGCCACCACGTGGTCCAAGCTTCGCCGCCGGCAAGGTACATGGCCTGCACGGCGTAGTAGTGTCCATAGTAGAAGTACCCGCGACGCAGGCCCTGGCCGGGCAGCGCCTCGCGGATGAGGTATTGCACGCCCGGGTCGATCGCCTCGTCGCCAAACTCGCCGGCGTAGTAGAGCGTCGCCACGCCCGCCGCCGAGCGAGGCCAGGCGCTCGTGCCGTTGCGTGCCTGGTACCGGAAGCCGCCGTCGGGGTTCTGGCAGCGTTTGACGTACTCGACCGCTTTGTCGATGACCTCGCTGCTGACCTCGATGCCCGCATTCCGGGCCGAACGCAAGGCCATGACCTGGCAGATCGTCACGCTGACGTCGGCATCGTTTGGCACCGGGTTATACCGCCAGCCACCCTCGTCGTTCTGGGAGCGTTCGATCAGCCGCACGGCCTTGACGAGCGCCTCGTGCAGTCGCTCCTGCAACGCTTCGCTGCCCTGGCTCATGCCGTAGACCTCGCCCAGGAACAACGCCGCGAATCCGTGGCCGTACATCGGGCTGGGGGCCTGATCGTCGGCCAGCAGTCCGCTCTCGCCTGATCGCTCCAGCACGTAGTCGAGCGCCCGCCGGACCACCTCGCCGTACTGCCCGCGACCGGGCATCTGTCCATCAGCCATGAAGGCCAGTCCCGCCAGCGAGGTCACCGCCACGCCGCGACCCCAGGCGCCATCGCCGAAGGAGCCATCGGCGTTCTGCTGCGAAGCCAGGAACGCCAGCCCCTCGGCAATCGACTCATCGAGCTGGGGCGTGATCTCCACCATGGGTTGGCCGGCCGGTCCGCCCGCGTCCTGGGCCGCTACGGGTCCCACGCCGATGGTTGCCAGCAGGATGGTCATTGCCGCACGCCTCATTGGTTGTTTGCCTCCTCGGCCAGCCGGCGGTAGTACGCCTCGGTGATGGCACGGTACACGGCGCTGTAGGCATCCGAAGAACCCTGTTGCAGCGCTTCGCGCACGCGCGGTGGTAGGGCGCCCCACGTGGCGCCCACCGCGGCCTCATCGCCCAGGGCGCCATCCTGCTGAGCCTGTCCGCGGACGCCCTGCGGGTCGCTCGTTTGCTGTTGCTGCTGGTTCTGCCCCTGCTGCTGTTGCTGCTGCTGGGGAGCCTGCTGCTGTTGCTGCTGGTCTTGTTGCTGCTGCTGGTTCTGCTGTTGCTGCTGTTGTTGGTTCTGCTCATTGCGAGCAGCCTCGATGAGCTGATCGAGCGCGGCAATGGCCTCTTCCTGAACTCGTTGCGTGCCCAAGCCGGTCCCACCGTCGCTGTTGAGCCGCGTCGAAGCACGCTGCATCAGGTCCACGGCTCGAATGAACGCGCCCGCCAGGCCGCCCTCGAGTTCGCGATCGAGATCCTCGTTGGTCGGTGCTTCGCTGACGTTGCCGGGGTTGGTAATGCCCAGGAGCTCATCCAGCGTGGGTTCGTCGGATTGAGACGGGGACGCGGGCTCATCGCTCTGGGCTTGCTGCGGCTCGGTTTCCTTCGGCTCGGTTTCCTTCGGCTTGGTTTCCTGTGGCTGGGCTTCCTGCACATGCATGCCGAACGGCTGCGGCTGCACGCCCGCGGGCTGGGGTTGCTGTTGTCCCTGCTGATCGCTCAGTCGCTGGACCAGCTCCTGCGCCGCTTCGCTCAGCTCGCGCTGCAGGCGACCGGCATCGGCCAAGCGCTCGGGCCCGAGCACGCCGTCGTCGATGGCGCGCGTCATCTGGGCGGCTTCCACCTGCATGGTCCGCAGCAGCAGCAACTCGGCCATGGGGGGCACGACGCCCTCCTCTTCGCCCTGCTGCCCCGGCTGGCCCGAGCCCTGGCCGCCCTGGTTGCCCTGCGCGAAGTCCTGCTCGCCCCGCTGCGTGCTGCTGTCGAGCGCTTCGATCAGGCCGCGGAGCACCGTGGCCACGGTGTCCTGAGAATACAGCGTATCGCCGGACACCGTGCTTGCTTCGAGCAGGTCGCCCGCACGGCCGGCGGCCCGCTCGATGCGATCGTGCGCCAGCTTGAACGCGGTGGCCTCGTCGAGACCCTCGGTCTGTCTGCGAACCTCGTCGAGCTCGGCCATGAGCTTGCGTTGGCGTCCGCCCAGGCGACGAACCAGGATCTTCTGCCGCCGCGTGAGTTCCTGGTCGGCATAGGTCGCCGTCTCGTCGCGAAGCGTGGTCTGGGCGGCCAGGGCTTCGGCGTAGGCCTTGCGTAGCTCGCGACGCTGCCGCTCCAATTCGCGCTGCTGGGCCTGCTGGTCCAGCATTTGCGCCTCTTCGAGCGCCGATTCGAGCCGCTCCAGGCTCGCACGCTCCTGCAACAACGCCTGCTCGTCGTTCACCGGAGACTCGCGGAGTGCCACGATCGCCCCGTCCATTGCTTCCGCGGCATCCAGCAGCTTGCGTGCGATGCCGGCCAGCGCCTCATCGCCGGCGGCCTGGTCCTCGACCAGCGCCCCCGTGTCGCGAGAGAGCCCGATCATCGCTGCGTCCAGCCCATCGAACGCACGCGTCGCCGTGGCGGCCTCGAGCCGATCGATCTCCGCCGCCTGCCGGGCGATCAACCCCTCGATCGCAGCCGAAAGTTCCGCGAGTACGCGTCGCAATTGCGCGTCGCGATCCTCACCGGCCTCGTCCAGTCGCTCGGTAACCTCTTCGAGGGCATCTAGTGCTCGCTGCTGGCTCTGTTGGGCCGACGACATCTGGTTCTGCTGTGCCTGGTCGGCAGCCTGCTGCATCTCCCGCGGCGCTTCACCCTCGCGACCGCGTTGGGCGGCCTCGCGCAGCGTCTGGGCACGCGCAGGATCGCTCTCGGCGATCGCCTCGGCTCGGTCTGCCAGTTGATCGATCGCTTCCTGAGCTCGTCGGGCAAGTTCGGCCTGCCGCTGGGCAATCTGCTCGACGCGCGAACGCTCTTCCTGCGAGAGTTCCTCCAGTGTGCGGCCGGCGGCCTGCGTTTCGGCTTGCGCGGTCTGCTCCTGCAATTCGCGCTGCTGCTCGATGAGGCGATCCAGGTCTCGCCGCGCGAGCCACTCATCCTCGTCCCGGCTCAGCAAGCCCACCAGGCCGCCGAGTTCGTCGCGCACGCGTTCCTGCGCTCGCTGGGCGCCATCGCGGGCCCGTTGCTGTTCGTTCGCTTCCTGCGCTTCGGCGGCGTCTTCCAGGGCCGCCTGCGCCCGGTCCGATTGATCGGCTGCCGCGTTCAGGTGCTCCTGCGCCAGCCGGAGCAATTCGCCCAGCGCCGGGTCGTCCAACGCGTTGCGATCCATGCGCTCGGCCACGTCTCGGACCGCCTCGGCCTGCCGCGAGAGCTGGCCCGTGAGATCGGTCTGGGCGCGTGAGAGGCCCGCGTCGTCTTCGGTCGAGCGTGCCTCGCCGAGCTGCGCCGCCTCGTCGAGCACGTCGCGTTGCGTGCGATCGAGCCGCTTGGCGCTCTCACGCACGGCGGACATCTCGGCCCGCAATTGCTCGATCAGTTCGCTTTCGCCGATGACGCGGAGCCGCCGGATCGTCGACTCGCTTGGCTCGCCTCCACGAAGATCCGTCGCCAGGGCCTGGATCCACAATTCCTCTCCGGGATGCAGATCGAAGCCGTCGAGCGCCACCGTGGCCGCGGCGCGCGCTTCCAGCGGTGCCGTGTCGTCGCGCCACTGCGCAATCGTGACTGGTTCGCCAGCGGGTTCTGGCGGGGCGCCCTGGCTACCGGCCGGTGGCGTCGCCCGCAGGGCTCGCAATTGGACGGCTCGAAGCCCGAAGTCGTCGCGACCCTCGCCCACCATCGACAGCGTCGCCGTGGGCAAGACCGATTCGTCCTGCGGGGGCTCAAGCACGGCAGCCGTCGGATCGGCATCGTCGAGCACGTCCAGGGCGATCACGAGCGGTCGGGTCGAGGCAATGCCCAGCTCGTCACGAAGCTCGATCGACAGCGATGCGGGCACTCCGGCGTCCACGCGCACGAGTGCTCCCAAGCCATCGGTCATCGGCTCGATGCGCGCATCGATCGCCTCGCCCCTGCCATCGGAGACATTCACAGACAGGTCCGGCGTTGCCGCGGTGCTGAATCGCAGATCAAACTCCACGCTCGAGCCAGCCAGGACCGGGCCGAGCACGGCGGTGTCTTCTCCGCCCAGCGCAAGCGGCACGCGCTCGCGCTGCTCGCCCAGGCCCAGCACCCTCGCGCCCGAGGCCTGCTGCGCATATGCCGGGGGCACCACCAGTGCGCTGGCGCGGACGACGCGCGGCGGGCGAACAAGTTCGATGATCGTCGAATCGGTCTGGTCGTCGCGTGTTTCCAGCCACAGCTCCATCGTCACGCGCTGGGTCTGCCGAAGGGCATCGGCGGCAGGATTCACCAGCCGCTCGAAGATCTCCGGTGCGTCTTCGTGGCCGGGCTGGCCCTGGCTGGTCAACGCAAGCTTCTGGGGCACGCCGCCATCGAGCCGGTACCAGGCCTCCACGCGCGTCCGGCCTACGGGGCGATCGGTCCGCGTCAACTCGCCCCGGATGGCGATCGGTTCACCCAATGGATGAAAGCGGGGCGACTCTGCGAGTTCGATCGCCGTGCGCGACGGCCACTGCGCCCCACTCCATGGCGTCAGCACGCGTGCGGCGCCCAAGGCGGCCATGCCCGGCCGGGCGGCAGAAAACGCCACCATCGCACCGATGACCAGCAGGCACACGCCCACGGCCTGGAGCGTGGGCCGTCGCTTCATCATGTCGGGCAAGGCATCGCGCGACAGCGTGTCGAGCAGGGGCTCATATCGCGCATGGAACGCGCCGGACCGGGCAAGGTCGGTGGCGCTTGCCAAGCGGCCCTTGAGTTCGGGCCGGCCATGCTCCAGCCGCAGTGCCAGGTCCGTCAGGCTCGGGTGCATCCGTAGCGCCGGCCAGACCAGCCGCACGAACGCCCATCCGGCCGCGGCGATCGCGCCGAAGAGCCCGGCATACCGCACCCAACTCGGCAACCGGATGGCGTAGTCCAGGAGGGCCACCATCGCCAGGCCACCGACGATCGCCGCCAGCGTCCAGCCCACGCGGCGGGAAACCAGCAGCACCTTCGCCTCTCGCCGGATACGCGAGAGGCGGGCGAGCAACCGCTTGGCGCTGGCTTGTCCGGATTGGGTGCTGGCCATGGCTCGGGCTCCGGCAAATGGAACGCGGACGAAACGAATCGAGTGCGGTCTCTCAGGCTATCGGTTCAATTCGCACCTTCCTGACAGGCTGGCTCCGCATCAGGGATACGTCCAGCCCGTGCATCCGTTCCTCCACCCCAAGTCACGGGCTGGTCACGACCCGTCCGCCGCTCGAACGAAGGCGCTGGCCGCGACGACCGCCGCCGTACCGATCCGCAACACGTGGGGGCCGAGCCTCACGCATGACAACCCAGCTTTGAGCGTCAGCCTTCGCTCGGCATCGGAAAAACCGCCTTCCGGTCCGACCAGCACGTGGATGCTCTCGGCTGCCGAGCCCGCCCCGATCCGCTCCAGGACTTCCCCAGCCAGCTCGCCGTCCGCACTTGCGAGAACAGCGTTGGGAAGCTGGACGGCCTTTGCAAAGGGAATTCCCGATTCAAGCTCCATGAACCACGCCCTGCCGCACTGCTTGGCCGACTCGTGCGTGATGCGCGTCAGGCGATCGAACTTGCCCGGGCGCGGCTCCCGCTCGCTCCGTTCGCAATCCAGCGGCCGCCAGCTGGCCGCGCCGACCTGGCTGAGTTGATCGATCATCGTCTCGAGCAGATCGCCCTTGGGGGCCGGGCACACCACGTGCACGGCCGGCCTGGGCCTGGGTTGGATGCGATGCTCGGTGATCCTGACCAGCAGCCGCCACGAGGACTGGGGACCTTGCTTATCGGAACCTTCCACCACGGCTTGGGCCACGCCCCCGGCTCCATCCAGCAGCACCAGCGACTCGCCCGGCTCCATCCGACGGACGCGGACGGCGTGCCTTGCTTGCTCGCCCTCGATAGCCAGGCTGGGTTGATCCGGATCGAGCGATTCGACGATGAGATGGTGCATGTGCAGGCTCTATGGTTGGCCAGAGGTTCTCGGACGCATGATTCTGTAGGTCCGAGATCTTCAGTGGCGATCCGATTCGGTCGATGAACCCAGCGGCCCATGGCACACCAAGCCGAGGACATTTCGAAGATCGAGGATATCGGCGAGCGCCTCGATGCCCTGCTCGACGCTCTTGAAGAGAGTTCGGAAGAGGTTGCGCGCGCGAGCGGGACCGGGGATTCGACGTCTCCGCCCAAGCCGAGGCCCTCGACGCTGCCGAGTGCCGATTCCCCTTCGGCCGAGGCGGAACTCGATTCCGAGGACTCTGACGTGGACCCCGGCGCCGAGTCCGTCGCCCAACCCGACTCACTAGCAGAACCCGAGCCCGAAGACGCCGCGGTGGTCGATTCGATCGACGAGCCCGAGCCCGAAGCTGGGAGCGATTCGGAAGACGAGGTGGTGTCGGCCGACGTCGAGCCCGAGGCCGAACCTGAGATGGAGCCCGAATCCGTCGTCGACGACGGCCTGTTGATCGAACCGGAAGGCCAGGCGCCGCCCGCGAGCGACGACATCGACGGCGCCCCCGTTGGCCCGGTCGACCTCGAAAGCGAACTGGACGAAGAACTTGCCTCGCTCCTGGCCTCGGGCGTGTTCGAAGATCCTGTGGGCGAGATGGGCATCGACGAGTCGGCCGATCCGGTCGAGTTGCCCGAAGACGACGCCGAGGCGAGTGCAGATTCCGAAACGCTCGCACCGGCAGTTGCCGATGAGCGACGCAAGCCCAACCTGCCCACGGACGAAGCCGAACTCATCGGCGAGTTGGACGAGCAGTTGGCAGCCCTGGCCGATGCCCAACTCACGGCAGATGAAGACCCCGCGCCCGAACCCGAGCCTTCGTTCGAGTCGCCCGGAGTTGAAGACGAAGCGCTGGACGAGCCCGAGCAGGCCGAACCTGCACCGGCGCAAGCCCCGGCCGAGCAGCCCGAACCAGTTGCCGAAGTGGTGACGGCACCGACGGCTCCGGCGCCAACCGCAAAGCCCCGCTGGCGGGCGATCGGCGAGCGTGTGATTGCCACCGTAGCGCCCATCGCAGCGCGCGTGGCCGAACGTACGGGTCACGCCATGGTGGCCGGCGCCAAGCGCATGAGTGCGCCCCTTGACAACAAGCCGCAGATCAAGCAAATCGTTGGCTGGGTTGCGCTGGTGCAGGCCTTCCTTGCAACGTGCGTTTGGGTGTATCTGGCGTTGTGGCACAATCCGCCCGAGCCGAAGAGCACGCCCCAGCCGACGCTCGAGCGTCCTGCCGATGGCTAAGGCGGCAAGGACAGCTCGCTAGCTTGCCAGCGTGGTTCGAATGTGGTTTGGTCCGGTGATCGTCTTGTGCACCGGGCACTTGTCGGCGATCTCGGCCAGACGAGCGCGCTGCTCGTCGGTCAGGTCTCCCTGGGCTCGCAGCGTACATTCGATCACGCTGATCATGCCGTCTTCCTGACCGCAGTCCTCGCAGTCGTCGGCATGTACACGCCGGTGCGAAAGATCGATCTCCAGCCGATCCAGCGGCCATTCCTTTCGATCCGCGTACATGCGCATGGTGATGGCCTTGCACGCGCCCAGCGCCGAAAGCAGCAGCGCGTAGGGATCCGGCCCGTTGTCCGAGCCGCCCACGCTCTCGGGTTCATCGGCCACCAGGGTGTGGTCACCGGCGGCGATGTCGGTGTGGTAGTGGTCCTTGCCGATGCTGACACGAACGACGCGAGGCTCTGCCATGGTTGGATCTCCTTGGCAGAGCCTATCGCTCGAGTGCGTGTCGGTATTCCGCGTGGTGGTCAGCCGCCGCCACCAGGATCGCTCGGATCGCTGGAGATGATGCGGCCTCCGACGACCGCGCTCACGGGCTGCTGGCCGAAGCCGTCGATGGTCGAGATGCCGGTATCCACGCCCATGGTGACGTAGCGACGGCCTTCAACGACGGCGCTGATGCGGCGCGTGGGCCAGTAGGTGTAGCCAACGATGCCGCGATGCACGTAGTCGGGCGCCCGAACGATGAGCGTGCCCTTGAAGAAGCGGATGGAGGCCCGCGAGTTCTCGATCCAGTGGTCGGGCTCGACGAGGTCTTCGATCAGGCTGATGATTTCCTCGGCTCGCTCTTCGAGGGGCTGTTCCTCGAGTTCGTTGTCGCCTTGATCCTGGAACGGGCTCTGCCCGCCGCCGCCCTGGCTGCTCTGCAGTGCTTGCTGGAGGTCGATGGTCGGCACGTCGGGATACTCGGGCAGCACGAGCAGCAGGTCGTTGATGTCGTAGATCTCGGTGCGGTTGTAGCGGTTCAGACGCGTGGTGGGGCCGACCTGCACTTCGCCCCACTCGGTCATCTGCCAGTTATTGCCGCTTCCGAAGGCATCCTCGGCCTTGGCCAGCACGCGCTCGAGCACGGTGATGGCCGGCAGGTTCTCGAACTTCAAGGTGATGGTCTGCTCGGGATCCAGCCCGGTGCCGGTGCGCTGGTCGAGCCAGAAGATCTCCAGGTTCGCGCCCGTCTGCTGCACGATGTAGTTCATGACGTCGCGCAGCGGCTGGGCTTCGAAGCTGGCCGTCAGAGGCGTCATCATGCGGGCGAGCGTCACGCGCTCGGGTCGAACGCCGGCGGTTGACTGCGCTGGCGCACCGGCCTCGCCCGTCGAAGGTGGGGCGCTGACTGGGCTCTGCTGGGCCAGGGACGGCGTCGCGAGCAGCGATGCCAGGCCGACGGCCGAGACGGTGCGGAACGGATTGGGGCGACGCATGGGTGCCTCCTTTTATCGGACGGCCGGACGGGATCGATGCGGGGCGTCCGCGTGCCGGCCGGGTGGGCCCGTGCTGGGCCCGGCTTCTGTGCCCGGATGCCTGCCGGCCTTTTTGGAAGGCCGACTCCATCCTATCGGCGGCTCCGGGCCACCGGTTGTGGGCGCCATCTCTCTACCACGCGGGCGGGGCAGCGGTTGCGGGGGGCGGGCGATGGCGGGTCCGCCGGGAGGTTTGACGCCCGGGCCCGCCGGTTTGTTCCCGCCGGAAGGTCGCTCAGGCGATATGCGTCGTCCGAGCGACGGCGAAAACTGCGCGTTTCAACAAATTTGTCCGGATTGGGTGGATCGGGCAAAGTCGGCTGGTCGTGCTGCCGAAACAAGGAGTGCGAGCCAATGGCACGGATGCCGGCCCGCGTGCACACGAGTTTGGTTTGAGATTCGAGGTATGAGCCCCGGTGTGGGGGTGCGCGATGGTCGCGCGCTCGACGGAGGGCTCGACCGGGCATCGCGTTGATTGCCCGGCCATCCAGAAAGTAGGAGCGTCTCCCTCATGAACAGCTTGATCAACAACTCGCCGGTCGCCACCCCCTTCGCGTTCGGCACCCCATTCGTTTCGTCGTTCACCTCTCCGTTCAGCGGCTTCGGCCAGATTGGGACCCCCATGTTTAACAGCAGCTTCAACAGCAGCTTCGGCAACGGTTTCGGCAACTCGTTTAGCGGCAGCTTCGGCCCCTACGCCACGGGCTTCGGCGGCCAATTCCCCGGTCAGTTCCCTGGCCAGTTCCCCGGCTCGTTCAACGGTCAGTTCACGCCGGTGAGTGGCTTCGGCTTCGGCCAGCCGGTCTGGAGCCAGGGTTTCGGTTCGGGCTTCGGCTCGTTTGGCAGCCCCATCTCGAGCCAGTTCGGCTTTGGGGGCGGCCAGTTCGGTGCTGTCCAGAGCCCCTTCGGCTTCACCGGCTTTGGCTCGCAGCCCTTCGGCGGCTTCAACACCTTCGGTACGCCCTTCGCCAGTGGCTTCGGCACGGGCTTCGGCGGCGTGCCCCAGGGTGACTGGTCGATTTTCGGCGGTCGCTTCGGTGGCTTCCCGGGCTCATTCTCGACGCCCTTCTCGGGATCGTTCGGTTCGCAGTTCAGCGCGCCGATCGGCTTCCAGGGTGGCTGGGGCGGCAACGTGAGCGGCATCTCGCCCATCACCGGCAGCTTCACCACGCCCATCGGCGGCTTCTGGGGCCAGCCCGTCTCGGGTGGTTTCACGCCGATCACCAACGGCTTTGGCCAGACCAGCTTCGGCGGCGTGCCGAACACCACGTTCAACGGCTTCGGCGGCTTCGGCGGAAGCACCACGAACAGCAGCGTCGCCGGCCAGGGTCAGCCCGTCGGCGCCTACTCGCAGGGCGCGCCGGTCTCGACCGGCAGCACCGGCTCGACCGGCCAGACCACCAACGGCTTTGGCACGGGCACGTTGAACCCCGCCCTGAACACCACCGGCGGCTTCGGCCAGCCGGGCTTTGGCATCGGCAGCTACGGCACCATTCCCACCCAGCTCGTGGCCGGCCAGTTCGGCGGTCCGATCGGCGTGCAGGGCTGGAACGGGCCGATCACCGGCAGCACCCCCAACCAGTTCACGGGCCAGCCCGTGGGCTTCGGCACGCAACTGGTGACCGGTGGCTACGGCCAGCCGATCTTCCAGACCAGCTACCCCACCAGCTTCGCCGGCTTCCACGCCCAGGGCTCGCACGGCACGCCGAGCGAACTCCGCAGCGCCGCTGGCACCACGATCAACGTGAGCCAGCGCGAGGCCGCGTAACAAGAAACACGCACAACTTACGTTCTTCGAGTCGCGGGGCCGGGTGGTGCAAGCCACCCGGCTTCGTGTTTTTGGGTGAATCCTCTTGAATTGCGATGCGGTTCTTGTTCCAATGCAACTGGAGGTCGTGATGGTGCGATCTCGAAAGGGCATTGGGGGAACATCATGCATGCAATCATCGCATCGGGCCTGGCAGTCGTGCTGACCGCCGGCATGGCAAACGCGCAGTACATCAGCGACTTCGAAGACCTGGATTCTTCCGCGGCCGGGACGATCCTGACGGGACAGGACGGCTTTTACGTGCCGCCCTCGACGACCAGCGTCGACTTCCTCGCGTTCACGTACCTCGACAACATCCTGGGGCTGCCCGCGAACCCAGAGGGCGGCGAGACCTTCGTTGCCGGCTCGGGCCCCGGTGGCGGGACCTTCGCACGCGCGCAGCAGGACTTCGCCTTTACGGGGCTGCTCAAGCGCATCAGCTTCGATTTTGCGGTTCCTTCGTTTGATGGAACCCTGCCCGCCTCGGACTACATCGGGAGCTTCTCGTTCCAGCCAGCGACCTCGGCGCAGTTCATCGCGTTGCTGAGCTGGACCGACCTGGCCGTCGCGGACGCGATTCGTCTGAGCTTCGTTGTCTTCGATGAGGGCGGGACGCAGGTTCCGCTTCCCGGCGCCGTGGCCGGCCCGGAGTGGGAGGTGCTGCAGCCCGACACGTGGTATCGTGCCGAGATCGTCGCCGAGTGGCGCGAACGCCGGATTCGCCGCGTGGAACTCACCGAGCTCGGCTCTGCCGTCACCACCTCTGACGCACCGGCCGACTGGTACGTCAACGGCGGGGCCCTTGGCACCACGTTGCTTCCCGAAGCCTTCCGGTTCTTCGGCGGTGGCACCGCCCAAGGCAACGGCGTGGCCTTCGACAACTTCACCTTCACCTGCTACGTCGATTGCAACGGCGACGATGAGCGTGACCTGTTCGACTTCCTGTGCTTCCAGAACGCCTTCGATCAGGGCGATCCGTACGCGGACTGCGATGGAGACGGCGAGTTGACTCTGTTCGACTTCCTGTGCTTCCAGAACGCGTTCGTCTGCGACTAGAGATCGCCGTTGGATGAGACAAAGCCCGTCCCGGGTCCTCGCGGACTCGGGGCGGTGTTGTTTACTCCCACTCGATGGTCGCCGGCGGCTTACTCGAAATGTCGTAGACCACACGGTTGACACCGCGGACCTCGTTGATGATGCGGTTGCTGATCCGGCCCAGCACGTCGTAGGGCAGGCGGGCCCAGTCGGCGGTCATGAAGTCTTCGCTCTCGACGGCGCGGATGGCCACGGCGTTCTCGTACGTTCGGCCGTCGCCCATCACGCCCACGCTCTGCACCGGCAGCAGCACGGCGAACACCTGGCTGGTCTGGCGGTAGAGCTGGGCCGAGATGATCTCCTCCAGCAGGATCTCGTCGCATTCGCGCAGCACGGCCAACTTGTCGCGCGTCACCTCGCCCAGCACGCGGACTGCCAGGCCCGGTCCGGGGAAGGGGTGCCGCCAGACCATCTGGCTCGGCAGGCCCAGCACCTCACCGAGCGTGCGGACCTCGTCCTTGAACAGGTCGCGCAAGGGTTCGACCAGAGCGAAGCCCAGCTCGGCGGGCAGCCCGCCCACGTTGTGGTGCAGCTTGATGGTGGCCGACACGCCCCCGTGGCCCTGCCCGCTCTCGATCACGTCGGGATAGAGCGTGCCCTGGGCCAGCACGGTGGCGCCCGGGATGTCCTTGGCGGTGTCCTTGAAGACCTCGATGAAGCGGTGGCCGATGAGGCGACGCTTCTCCTGCGGGTCGGTGATGCCCTCGAGATCCCCCAGGAAGTCGTCGGCCGCATCGATAACACGCAAGTCGGCGTCGAAGTGGTCGCGAAAGGTCGTTTCGACCAGTTCACGCTCGTTCTTGCGCAGCAGGCCCGTGTCGACGAACACGCAGGTCAGGCGATCGCCGATGGACTTGTGCAGCAGCGCCGCGCAGACGGCCGAGTCGACGCCTCCCGAGAGCCCGCAGATGACGCGCTGGTCGCCCACGGCTTCGGCGATTCGCTCCTGCTGCGTCTGGGCGAAGTCGGCCATTCGCCACGTGCCCTTGCAGCCGGCGATCTCGAAGAGGAAGTTTCGCAGGATGTCGATGCCGTGCGGCGTGTGGGTGACCTCTGGGTGAAACTGCACGCCGAAGAAACGTACCCCGTCATGCTGGTAACCCACGGCGGCGGCCGGGCAGGTGGGCGTGCGCGCGAGGATCTTGAACCCGTGGCTCTTGAGCTCGCTGATCTGATCGCCGTGGGACATCCAGACCGTGGTCTTGCTGGGGATGGCGCTCAGCAGGCCGGCGGCGTCGGACACCTCCAGGGCGGCCCGGCCGAATTCGCGGTGGTCGGCCTTCTCGACGTGGGCGCCGAGCTTGTGGCAGGCGATCTGCATGCCGTAGCAGATACCAAGCACCGGCAAGCCCAACTCGAGGATGCCGTCGGCCAGGGCGGGGGCGCCCTGGTCTTCGATGCTGGCCGGTCCGCCCGACAGGATGATGGCCTTGGGAGTTGCCTTGGCCAGTTCGGCGGCCGTGGCCTTGGGTGAGACCATCATGGCGCACACGCCGAGTTCTCGGCAGCGGCGGGCGATCAGTTGGGCCGTCTGCGAACCGAAGTCGACGATGAGAACGACTTCGTCATGGGGGGTCGGGATCATCAGGGGCTGCCTCCACGCGAAGGGGAAGCGCGAAGCATATGCCAGCGGGCTGCCGTCCCGCCCCGGACTACGGTTGGCCATGCGTCGGTGGTGCATGGGAACGGTGCTGGTGGGGCTCGCCCAGGCGGGCTGTCGGGCGCCGCTGCCGGCCGACTTCGAGGCTCCCGATGCCGGTTCGCGCATCCGTGCGGTAATCGCGACGGCCCGGCAGCCGACCCACGAGGACCTGTCCCAGATGGTGGTGGCCCTCGGGTCGGATGATCCCGCGCTGCGTTCGCTGGCCATCGCCGCCCTGGAGCGGACCGCTCAGGACCGCTTCGGCTACGATGCCTGGGCTCCGGAAGATCAGCGCAGGGCTGCGATTGACCGATGGAAGCAGTGGCTGGACGATCGCCAGCCTTCGAGGTCGGCCCGCCCGTGATGCCCCAGATTGGCCGCGGAGTACACACCGTTCGATGAGCGACACCCTGCCACAAGAGGTTCAGCATTCGCCCCCGGACATCCTGCTCCGGGTGGTTAGCGACGTGCGATACCTGGCCGGCGCGAGGGAGATGGTCGCCGGCGTTGCGAAGCGATTGGGCTTCAGCCACGACTCGAGTTCTCACTTGGCTCTCGCGGTCGACGAAGCCCTGTGCAACGTCATTCGGCACGGCTACAAGCAAGACCTGGGCCGGCCCATTTGGGTCAAGATCTGGCCGCTCAACGACGACGGCGAGCAAGGCCCGGGTATCTGCATCGTCATCGAGGACGAAGCCCAGCAGATCGACCCCAGCAAGATCCAGGGCCGTGATCTGGACGATGTCCGGCCGGGTGGTCTTGGCGTGCACATCATCCGCCAGGTGGTCGATCGGGCTGAGTACGCTCCGCGGCAGGAAGCAGGCATGAGCCTGACGCTCGTGAAGCGGACCGACGGCCCGAGTGCCCAGCGCACCAGGGCGCTTACCGGTGGGTGCGACGAGCAGTCCTGCGGATGCGACGGGCCTTCCCGACCGGTCGGGGAGAAATTCAACACCAAGCGACCGGCGGGAGACTGACCGTGGCACGAGATCAGGCCGAGAACACCAGTAACGAGATCGGCATCCGCGCCGAGGGCTCCAAGGCCGTCGTGGTCAGCCTGTCGGGCGAGGTCGACATCGTCCGCTCGCCCGATCTGCAGACGGCGCTCCAGGACGCCATCGGCCGCTTACCCAAGGGTGGCGGCGTGGTGGTCGACCTCTCGGGCGTGACGTACATGGACAGTTCGGGCGTGGCGACGCTGGTCCGCGGGCTGCAACTCAGCCGCAAGAAGGGCGCCGGGCTCGTGCTCTGCGGCCTGCAGGACCGCGTTCGGTCCATCTTCGAGATTGCCCGGCTTGATACCGTCTTTCCGATCGCCGGCTCGCTCGACGAGGCGGTCCAGTCTGCCTCGGCGGTGTAGGCATGACGCGATTGCTCGGATTCGTGGGCGGCCTCGTGGTGGACACCCTCGACCACCTCGGAGACATGCTCGCGCTGCTTGCGCAGGCATTCATGTGGCTTGTGCGATCGGTCCTCGACCCGCGCATCCGCATGGGTTCCTCGGCAATCAACACGCAGATTATCCGGGTGGGCGTCCGTTCGATCGCCATCATCTGCCTGGTGTCGGCAGCGGTGGGACTCATCCTGAGCCTTCAGATGGCGCCGCCCCTTGACGAACTGGGGCAGAAGGACAAGCTGGCCAACATCATCGGCGTGGCGGTGCTTCGCGAACTTGGTCCGCTCATCAGCGCCATCGTGCTCACCGGGTATGCCGGCGCGGCCATCACCGCCGAGATCGGCACGATGGTCGTAGGCGAAGAAATCGAGGCTCTTGAAGCGCACGCGCTCAACCCGGTGCGGTTCCTGGTCGTCCCCCGCGTGTTCGCCACCTGCACGTGCATGGGAGCACTGGGCGTGTTTGCAAGCCTGGTCTCCATCGGCGCGTCGATCGGCGTGTCGATCCTGGTCATCGACCTGCCGTTCGTGGTGTACTGGGAGAACCTGCTCTTTCAGGTCAAGCTGGTCGACTTCTTGACCGGCGTGGCCAAGAGCCTGGTGTTCGGCCTGCTCATCGGCGTGATCGCCTGCCTGAACGGGCTGCGGGTCACCGGCGGGGCCGCGGGCGTGGGCGCGGCGACGACGCGGACGGTGGTCGAGAGCGTCGTCGCGGTGGTCATCGCCGACCTAGTGTTCACGGCGATGTTCTACGCGCTGGGACTGTTCTAGCCGGCGTCGAATCTACCGCCGATACCCCATCGGCTGGTGCGCCAGGTGGTAGGCCTCGCGGGCGATGGTCATGACGATGAGCCCGACGATGCCCAGGCCGGCCAGGATCGCCGACGCCAGCCAGTAGCCCTCGGTCACGACCCACACCACGCCATAAAGCACCAGCCAGATGGCGCCGTAGCGGCGGAGCTTCTCGGCGGCGCGCGGGCCGGGCCCGGTCTTGCGCACCTTGTGGGTCATGTAGATGATGAAGGTGATGGCCAGCGCCGCGATGAGCAAGGCGCTCAGGCGGCTGGGCCAGCGCGGCCAGGTCTCAAGCCCGCTGGTGTTGTACGAACCGATGAGCAGGATGACCGACGCCCAGAACAACCAGCCCAGCGTGATGGCGGCGACGGCCCGACGGCTGATGGCCGGGCTGCGCCGGCCGATGACCCACGCCGCCCACTCGACCGCAAGGGCGTGGGTCATGACGACGACCACGGGCCAGACGAAATGGAGCTGAATATTGGGGATCACCATGTGGCCGGCGAAGATGAGCCCCAGCAGCAGCGGGCCCGCGCCGGGCACGAACTTGCCCACCACGTTGAATGCCAGCGCCGCCGCGGCCACGAGCACCGTCAGGCGGACAGCGCCGGTGCCGAAGAATGACGCCCCCAGGACGGCGGCGAACACCGAGCCGGCCACGATGATCGTCGCCAGATCCAGCCCGATCCGGCCGGCGGGCAGGGGGCGGTCGGCCCCCAGGGCTCGATCTCGCCGCCGATCGACGATGTCGTTGAGCCCCAGCGTGAACGCATAGAGCCCGATGGCGGCCACGGCCCCGCCCAGCAGCAGCAGCGGAAGTGGGGCCGTCCGCATTGGGGCGGTCACGGGCAGGGCGGTGAGTTCGGAGGGGGTCGCCCGCGTCCACAGGATGACCAGCCACACGTTGCCCACCGCGGCGAAGGCGGTGGCAAAGCGGGTGAGCTGGAGGACGTCGGTGAGTTTGACCAGGCGCTGCCGCACGGGGCGATGGTACTGCCCCAGCGAGGGCCGGGCCGCCGGTGGCCCATGATCGAGTGCCCCTACGATGCAGCGATGCAAAGCACCGAGCAACCTCCCCCGGTGGCCATCGTGGTCAGTCGGTATAACCACTCCATCACCGGCCCTCTGCTGCGGGGTGCGGTCGAGACGCTCAGCAGGCGCTGGCCCGGTGCCAGGCCGGCCGTGCTGCGGGCTCCCGGCACGTTCGAACTGGTGGCCCTCAGTTCGGCGGCCCTGCGGACGGGCGCGTTCGAGGCGGTGGTCGCCCTGGGCTGCGTGATCAAGGGCCAGACCAGCCACGATCAGCACATCAACGATGCCGTCGCCCAGGGGCTGGCCCACCTGGCCGCCGAGAGCGGGGTGCCCGTGTGCTTCGGGGTGATTACCGCCGGCACCGACGAGCAGGCCCGCGATCGTGCGGGCGGATCCAAGGGCAACAAGGGCGCCGAGGCGATGGGCGCCGCGCTCGAGGCGATCGACGAATTGCGGCGCCTGCGGACCGCCGCCGTGCGCAATCAGCCGGAAATGCTGGCGCCCGAGGCGATGCCGCCCCTGGCCGGCGGAACCGACAAGGTGGCCGCTTCGGGCCTGAACGGCAAGGGGTCTCCATGACGTCGACCCAGCGAGTCCGCATCGCCGCGTTCCAGTTGTTGTACGGGCTCGACGCCGTCGGGGCGCCCGATGAGCCCGAAGAGTCAGTGCTTTCGTCGCTGCGAGATTCGGTGAGTGAGGAGAGCGAGGAACTCGAGCCCCGCGAACTGCGGCAAGCTGAGAAGCTGGCGCTCGCCGCCTTTGCCGGGCGACGCGGCGCCGACGCCTTGTTCGAAGAGCTCAGCCCGGGCTGGCCCGCCTCGCGTCAGCCGGCGGTGGATCGAGCCATCCTGCGATTGGCGTACCACGAAATGGTGTCTCAGAAGACGCCGCCGAAGGTGGCCATCGACGAAGCGGTCGACATGGCCCGCCAGTTCAGCACCGAGAAGAGCCCGAGCTTCGTCAATGCGCTCCTCGACGCGGCCATGCGTCGCCTTGCCGGTCAGCCGACCGATACGGTGGAGCCCAACGCGTGCTGAAGTCGCTGGGCCGCAAGATCAAGGACTCGCTCAAGCGCACGCGGTCGGTGCTCATCGACCCCCTGCGCGACCTGGTGCGCGGCCGCAAGCTCGACGAGTCGCTGATCAAGGAGATCGAGGCCGTCCTGCTGCGTGCCGACGTGGGCGTGAAGGCCACGCGTCGCCTCATCGATGGACTCCGCGCCGACGTCAAGGCCGGCAAGCTCGAGAAGGGCGAGGACGCCATCGGTTTTCTCAAGAAGAGCGTCTCGGCGATGTGGCCGCCGGAAGACCTGAGCATCGCGTACGCCGACCAGGGGCCCACCGTGCTGCTGGTCACGGGCGTCAACGGCGTGGGCAAGACGACCACCATCGCCAAGCTGTGCCACGCGTTGCGTGAAGATGGCAAGACCGTGCTGCTGGGCGCATGCGATACGTTCCGGGCCGGGGCCGTGCGGCAGCTCGAAGTCTGGGCCGAACGCATCGGCGTGGACGTGGTGCGCGGCCAGCAGGGCGGCGACCCGGCGGCCGTCGCGTTCGACGCGTGCGCAGCCGGGGCGTCGCGGGGGGTCGACGTCGTCATCCTCGACACCGCCGGACGCTTGCAGACCCAGGAATCGCTCATGCGGCAGCTCGGCAAGATCGCCAAGGTCGCCGGCAAGAGCATCGAGGGTGCGCCGCACGAGACGCTGCTGGTGCTCGACGCCACTAGCGGCCAGAATGCCGTCGCCCAGGCCGAGCACTTTGCTGAAGCGGTGCCGTTATCGGGACTGGTGATCACCAAGCTCGATGGGACGGCCAAGGGCGGCGTGGTCATCGCCGTGCGCGAGGCCTGTGGCGTGCCCGTGAAGTTCATCGGCGTGGGCGAGACCGCCGAGGACCTCCAGCCCTTCGACCCCAGCGCATTCGTCGAAGGCCTTTTTGGCCCAGCCGCTGAACCGGCCTGAAGTCGGACCCACGACAGCCCGATAGCAAGAGTGACGGTCCGACCCGATGGGTCGGATCGATGATGCCGGCGCGATGGATCGCGCTACGACGTTTTCGCGTGGGCGAATTGCTCTGCGAAAGCGACTGGTCTGGTGTGGGTTGTTCGCGGGTGGGGGCGAGCGGCCCGCGGGCACGAGCGCCAAGGGAGGGTGCGGCCATGCAACCGATCGGATTTGGCTCGTCGGTCAATATGGGCCTGCGGATCCTGGGACAGAACCAGGCGGATCGCAACACCGCGCTGGAGCGTCTGTCGACCGGCCTGCGGATCAATCGCGGCTCGGACGACCCGGCGGGGTTGATCTCGAGCGAGGCCATCAGCGCCGCACTCTCGTCGCTCGAAGCCGAATCCAGAGCGCTCGATCGAAGCCAGGCGGTAATCAATACCGCTGAGGGCGCCATCGCCGAGATCTCCGGCTTGCTCATCGAGGCCGAGGGCCTGGCGGTGACGGCGGCCAACACCGCCGGCCTGTCCGAAGGCGAGCGAAATGCGCTGCAACTGGAGATGGACTCGATTCTGCAAACGATCGATCGCCTGTCGAGCGGAGCCGAGTTCAACGGACAGAAGCTGTTGGACGGCACGTTCAGTGTGCCGCTCGGGGATGGTTCTTCCGAACAGATCGCGAGCCTCGATCCGTCAAAGCTGGGCGAGGTATACGACATCGAGCCCGAGGTGACCGAGACGGGCGACGTCATCGTCGACCCCGACGCGGTGAAGGTGACCATGTCGGCGCTGGCCTCGGGCGGATCGGGGTCGTTGCTGGAGAATCCCGGGCTGGCCCAGCGCATCCTGGGCCGTGCCCGCGAGCAGGTGACCGCGCAACTCGGGGCACTGGGCGCGCTGGGTCGGCACGTCATCGCGCCAAAGCTGGGCGCGATCGGCGCACAGATCGAATCGCTCTCCTCGGCCCGTTCGTTGATCCGTGACGCGGACTTCGCCGAGGAATCGGCACGGCTGATCCGCGGGAACATCCGGACCGAGGCGACGCTGGCGGCGATCAGCGTGGGGTTATCGAACCAGGAGCGGGTGCTGGATCTACTGGGCTGAGTCGACGGGCGCAATGGGGTCTGTGTACCCTTGCGGGTGAGCCCGCCGCTTCCGACCGCCGAACAGAGTTCCATCGATCACGTGGAGCTCTTGCGCGAGGCCAGCGAGGCCAGTTCGCTGGCCGAGCAGGGCTATCGCCTGCTGCGGCGCATGCGTTCGATGTTCGGCGCCGAAGTATTCATGAATTTCCTCGAGGAGCCGGATCGGCCCGGCTGGTATCGCGTTTGCACCGCGGTAGATCTACCCGAGGGTGAGCTGGATCCCGCCACGGTCATCCCCGGTGGACGATGGGGACTGGCGGACGAGCCCGCGCTCCACAAGGCGCCCTTGCTGGACGAGTT
The DNA here is from genome assembly GCA_040221175.1 of Phycisphaerales bacterium. Classification (NCBI taxonomy): domain Bacteria; kingdom Pseudomonadati; phylum Planctomycetota; class Phycisphaerae; order Phycisphaerales; species Phycisphaerales bacterium. Next base: position 871,669 of record JAVJVK010000004.1, on the reverse strand, counting down.
TGCCCGCCACCAGCGTCCGGCCACGCTCGACCTGTCCGGCGAGCGTCGCCTGCCGACCGTGCTGGGCGATCGGCAGTTGCCAGAGCACGCGGTGGTCCTGCCGATCTACCGAGGCGGGCGCGCCACCGAATGGGCCTTGTTCCTTCGCTCTTCACCGTGGGACCTTCAAGACCATCAACTGCTGACACTGACCCAGCTCTCGAACATGATGGCCCTCGCCGGCGAGCGTGAGGAACTCGTCGAGCGCGTCTCGGCATTGAACACCCGTCTCAGCCATTCGCTCGAGTCGATCCTGGACGCCCAGCGATCGATCATTCCGCCGGCCCCGCCGCGGGTCGATGGTTTGCGATTCGCCGTGTGGTACGAGCCCAGCGAGGAAGTGGGCGGAGACTACTACGACTTCCGCGACTTCGGCGACGGGCAGTTCGGCGCCGTGGTGGCCGACGTCTCGGGCCACGGCCCGCCCGCGTCGGTGGCGATGGGCATGCTGCGAAGCGTGCTGCTGGCGTATCGCGCATTTGGCAGGCCCGCCAGCACGGTGGTGACCGACGTCAACCGCGTGCTGTTCGAGAGCTTCCAGGGCGAACGCTTCGTGACGGCGATCTTCGTGGGCTTCTATCCGCAGACGGGCCAGTTCGTGTATGCCAATGCCGGCCATCACGTGCCGCGGGTGCGCCGGCGCGATGGCTCGGTCGAGGCCATCACCGGCGACGCCAGCCCGCCGCTGGGCATCCTCGAGCACCTCGACACGGTTGGCGCCGCGGGCATGCTGCACCCCGGCGAGTGCATGGTGCTCTACACCGACGGCATCATCGAGGCCTTCGACGAGCACGGCGAGCAGTTCGGCGTCGAGCGCCTCGACGAGGCCATCAAGCACGCCGAGCCCGACCCCGACGCCATCGCCGAGGCCATCCGCGTCGCGGTGGGGGCCTTCAGCGAGGAACGCGTGGTCGATGATCGGTGCGTGCTGGTGGTGGTGCGCGAGGGCTGAACTGCCCGCTCAGCCCAGCAGCCCCAGTTCCTTGATCGCCCGGATCACCCGCTCGTGCACGCTGGGCGGGGCGCAGACGATGCCGCGGTTGCGCTCCAGGCCCTTGCCGTGCTTGAAGTCCAGGGGCATGCCCGCCACGTCGCTGACGACGCAGCCGGCCTCGGTGGCCACCAGCGAGCCGGCGGCGTGGTCCCAGATGCGCTCGACGTAGCCCTTCCTGGTGGGCAGGCGCAGGTAGGCGTCGGCCTGGCCGCGGGCGACGACGGCGTACTTGCACTGGCTGTCGAGCCTGGCCGGCTCGCGCTCGGGGCCGACGAGCGCCATGACGCGCGCCGTGTCGTCGGTGCTGCTGTGGGCCTTCTCGACCGACATGCACGCGCTCACGGGCTCGTCGGGCGCCAGGTCCTTGCGCAGGATGCGTGTGGCGTCGGCCTTGGAGTCGTGCAGCGGCGCCTCGAGCGTGCCCTCGCCGGCGACGCTCAGGTAGATGCTGCCGTGCGGGTCGACCGCGTCCAGGGGCGCATCGTGGGAGGTAGGCAGGTTGGGGCAGGCCATGGCGCCCACGCTTGGCACGCCGTGGTCCAGCCATGCGAGGGCCACCGCGTACTGCTGGCCGCGCAGGAAGCCCTTCGTGCCGTCGATGGGGTCCAGCGTCCAGTAGCAGTGGTCGCCCGTGGGCTCGGCATCGCCCGCGTCGATGGCATCGAGGAACTCCTCCTCGGTCGCCTCGGGCCAGGCCTCGTGGGCAGCCTCGAGGGCGGCCCTCAGGTGGGCCGCGTGCTCGGGCTGGCGGAGGTATTCGCTGCCCTCTTCGCCCACAAGCACGATCGAGGCGCCCAGGTGCTGCTGGAGGACCTTGGCCACGACCGCCTGGCTGGCAAAGTCGGCGATGGTCACCGGGCTCTTGTCGTCCTTGGTGATGGCCCGCAGGTCGTCCAGGCGGGCCTGCACGGCCCGGCAGACGGCGGCGGCCTGGAAGACCGCCTCGCGGGCGGCCCGCGCGGCGGCGGCGGTGTCGATGGTGTTGGCGTTGGTCGGCATCGACCAGCGTAGCCCCGGGCCGCTCCTACGATGCCGCGGATGCCCGCTCCTTCCACGCACCAGGCCATCGATACGCTGCCCGAGATCCGCGCGCTCGACCCCCTGGTCATCAACCAGATCGCCGCGGGCGAGGTCGTCGAGCGGCCGGCCTCGGTGGTCAAGGAACTCGTCGAGAACGCGCTGGACGCCGGGGCCACGAAGGTGCGCATCGAGCTGGAGGCCGGCGGCATCGAGCTGGTCCGCGTGGCCGACGACGGCTGCGGCATGAGCCCCGACCAGCTTCCGATGGCCGTTGCCCCGCACGCGACCAGCAAGATCACTTCGCCCGACGACCTGGACGCCGTGGCGACGATGGGCTTCCGCGGCGAGGCGCTGGCGAGCATCGCGAGCGTCAGCCGGCTGCGCATCCGCTCGCGCACGCGGGGGGCGCGGGAGGCCTGCGAGCTGCGCGTCGAGGGCAAGGACGTCGACGGGCCTCGTCCCGCCGGCGGCGCTCCGGGCACGGTCATCGAGGTGCGCAACCTGTTCTTCAACACGCCCGCGCGGCGGAAGTTCCTGCGCACCGCCCAGACCGAGAAGCAGCGCTGCGTCGACGCCGTCAAGGGACTCGCCCTCGCCCGCCCGGCCATCGGCTTCACGCTCGTGTGCGACGGGCACGCCACCCTCGACCTGCCGGCGGATCAGAGCGCCCCGCAGCGCGTGCGGTCGATCCTGGGCCAGGACCTGGCCGAGGCGATGATCGAGGCGAAGGGCCTGGCCGCCGAGACGTACAACGTGAACCTCTGGGGCCTGGTCGGCCGCCCGCACGCGGCGCGCGGCAACGCCAAGGGCCAGTGGATCGTGCTGAACGGGCGCGTGATCCGCGACGCGAGCATTGCGCACGCATTGCGAGAGGCCTACCGCGGGCTCATCGAGCCGGGCCGCCACCCCGTCGCCGTGCTGCTGATCGACGTGGACCCCTCGATGGTCGACGTGAACGTGCACCCGGCGAAAGCGGAAGTCCGCTTCCGCGATTCGTCGGCCATCCACGCGGCGGTGCACGGCTCGGTGCGCGAGGCGCTGGCGGGCGCGGACCTGACGGCCTCGCTCGACGACGTCGGGTCCTTCGGTGGCGGCATCGCGCGACCCTGGCAGCCCTTCGTGCCCGCCGACGGCGCCATCTTCCGGGGACCGCAGGCCGGCGACCTGACCCAGGCCGCGCGTGAACAGGCGAACCGATTCACCGAGGCCGAGGTGCACGCGGTCCTGAACCGACCCGAGCCCCCCGAGGCGAGGACGCCCGGAGCGCAGGTCGAAACGAAGGACGCGGCGCCCGCCGGCATCGACCGCGCCCCCGACGGCCCGTGGATGCGCCGGGCCCATTCGATCCAGGCCATGCAGATCCGCGACAGCTACCTCGTTGCCCACGACGAGGACGGCGTGGTCATCATCGACCAGCACGCGCTGCACGAGCGCGTCATGTTCGAGGCGTTGCGCAGCCGCGTCGCCAGCCAGGGAACCCTGGAGAGCCAGCGGCTCCTGACCCCCGCCATGATCGGCGTCGCCGACGCGCCCGAGAAGCTCGAAGCCCTGGCGCCCATCCTGGCAACGCTGGGCATCGACGCCACGAGCGCCGGCCCCACGCGCGTGGCGGTGCACGCCTTCCCGAGCCTCTTGTTCAGCCGAGGCGTCGACCCGGCCGACTTCATGGGCGATCTGTTGGAAAAGGACGACCTGCCCCGCGACCAGGAGGACGCGCTGCGCGAGGTCCTGGACATGATGGCCTGCAAGGCCGCCGTCAAGGCGGGCGACGCCCTGAGCGACCAGGAGCTCAGCGCTTTATTGGAACTCCGCGAGAAGGTCGAACGCAGCGCGAGCTGCCCGCACGGCCGGCCGACCTCGGTGCGGCTGACGATGCGCGACCTGGAGAAGATGTTCGGGCGGAGGTAGTTGGGAAGAGACGGAGAGACGAAGGGGAGACCGAGGGCGGTCGCCCGCGTGCTACGCGGCGGACTTGGGCTCCTCCTCGGTCCGGTCCACGATGCCGTCGAAGTTCAGGAACGCGTGCTCGCCGAAGAGCTCGCGCGCGGCGTTGTCGTAGGCGTCGGCGGCGTCGATCTCGTCGTCGAAGCGGCCCAGGTGCCGGTGCACGCCCTCCTTGCTGATCTGGGCCAGCCACTTTCCGCGATCTTCGTCCCAACACACGCCCTTGTACCTTGACGTCGTCTCGTAGCCGGCCCGCACCTTGATCTTCCGGTTCCCGTGCGACCTCTGGGCGAGGTCCAGCACGACCAGGTTCTCGCGCCGGCAGTCCAGGAAGTCGCCGTTGGCGTGGCGGACGCAGCAACTCCGGCCGCTGACGCCAGTGATGAACTGCTTGAGCGGCTTCATCCGCCCGGTCATGGTCGACAGGACGACCGCGCCCGCGGTTGGAGACCCGTCGGCCCGCTCGGAGAGGTTCCAGTTCTTGCCCTCGACCAGATGCAGGTCGCCCGAATCGATGAGCGCCTCCATCCGTCCCTTGCCGGTGCGGATCGGCACGCGGACCACGCCCGGTCGATCCGGGTCGGCGTAGGGCTTGTGCAGCTTCTCCAGTTCCTCGGCGAACGCCTCGAGCTCGGCGAGCGTGTACATCTTGCAGCGGCTCTTGCCGTCGGGGGCACGTCCCCACGCGCCCACCGGCGTGCGGCCCTGGTGCTCCCAGTGCGACCACGTGGAAAACGGCACGCCGATGAACCGCGCCGCCTGCTGGCGGGTGTGGGTGTGCTCGCTCGTCGCCTTGGCGAAGCAGCGGACGCCCTGCGCGATCGCCGCCCTGCGGGCCTCCTCGACCTGCTGGGGCGTGTAGAGCTTCTGCAGCGAGCCGCGCTTGCCGCGCCGGCCCCATGCGCCCCTGGGCAAGAGGCCCCGCTTCTCCCACTTGGGCACCGATCCGGTCTCGATGCCCAGCAGCCTGGCCGCCTCGGCCTGACTCACGGTGTGCGCGTCGGTGGCGTCCTCGGCGTGGCCGAAGCCGATGGCGTCCAGCGCCGCCCGGGCCTGTCGTACTTCCTCGTGCGAATGCATCCGCCGCAGCCCGCCGTGGCCCGAGCCCTTGGGGTTCGTGCGCCAGCACCCGCGCGGGACCACGCCCCGCCGGCACCAGTACGTCCACGTGGCCTCGGAGATGCCCACGAGCGCGGCGGCGTCGGCGCGCGTCAGCGTGTGCTCGGGCGTGGCGGGGGGCTCGAGGATGCCGAGCTCGGTCGCCTTCGCGCGCACTTCTTCGACCTGCGCGGGCGTCCACACGTGCCTGCTGCCGCCGGTGCCCAGCGTGGGAGACAGCGGCGGCTGCACGCCCCTAGGCACCAGCCCCTCCTTCTCCCAGGTCGACCACATCGACACGGTGATGCCCAGCATCTTCGCCGCCTTGGCGCGGGTGATGGTGTGCTCGGCCGTGCCGCGCCCCTGCGCGCCCGGGTGCTCGCCCCGGTCGATCGAGGCCTTGAGCTCGTCGATCTGCTCGGGCGTGTAGAGGTTGATGCTCTTGCCGCTGGCGTCGCGGGCGGCCTTGTGGGCCTCGGGCAGCCAGCCCTTGCGATCCCACAGGTACCACAGCGGGCGTGAGATGTTGATCTTCTCGCAGGCCTCCAGCACGGTCAGGGCCGGCCTGCCGTCGATGGTCGGCCGCCGCTCGGCCTCGAGCCTTGCCATGGCCCGCTTGAGGGCCTCGACGTCCTCGGGCGTGTACAGCTTGCGCAGGCCGCCCTTGCCGGTTCCCTTGGGGTTGGGCGTCCAGCGCCCCTCGGGCAGCTGCCCGCGCTGGCTCAGCTCGTGCCACGCGTGGACGCCCACGCCCGCCAGGCGCGCCGCCTCCTGGTGGGTGATCGTGTGCCGCTCGGTCGCGACGTGGCCGGCGCCCGGGTGCTCGCCGCGTTGCAGCGACGCCTCCAGGGCGTCGATCTGGGCCCGGGTGTACACCTGCTCCTTGCCCATGGAGCCCGGCCACGTGCGGGGCGTGCCCATGGGAACCCAGCCCTTCTTCTGCCAGGCGTACCACTGCGTGCGCGAGAGGCCGATGCGCTGGGCGGCCTCTTGCAGCGTCACGGCCGGCTCGCCATCGATCGTGGGCCCCTGGTTCATGAACGCGGCCAGCGCCGCGCGGGCCTGGTCGACCTCGGCAGGGCTGAACATCTTGCGGCGCCCGCCCGTGCCGGTGGCCTTGTCGGGCGCCGTCCAGCGGCCGGGGGGGAAGCGGCCGCTCTTGATCATCTCGTACATGCGCGACTTGGAGATGCCCAGCATGTCGACGACCTCGTTGTACGAGATCGTGTGCTCGGGCGTGGCCGGCTCCGTTCGCTCCACGGCCGCGCGGGCGGCGTCGACCTCGGCCTGCGTAAAGAGCCGGACCGGGCGGTTGTGCTCGCCGCCTCGGCCGATCGTGCCCCTGGGCAGCAGCCCGCGCTTCTGCCAGCTCGCCCACGCGTCGGGCGTCAGGCCGACCATCGCCGCGGCCTGCTTGAGCGTGTAGGTCGCCGGCTCGCCGGTGGGCGAGTTGGTCGGTTCGCTGGCCGGGTCATTGGCCGGGTCGTTGGCCGGGTCCGTGGCGGGCTGGGCGGGGGCGCATCGATCGGTCTGCTTCTGGGTCATGCCGGGCTTATCGGCGTTCGATGGGGCCGGCTTTGGCCGATCCCGGCCGCCGGGGCTCTGGTCGCGGGCTCGGCAGATGCTGCGCGTCGCGGCCACGAAGCGTGCCGTCAAGGCCCACCCAAACCCAAAAACCCGAACATGGCCCTTTCCATCCAGAACCCAACCGTGAAAACCCTGAAAAACCGCCCTGGCGCGTCGTGGGGGCGGTCGGGCCCCGCCGGCAATCCGCTCGGACTCGAACTCCGAACGCTCGGGGACGAACTCCGAGCGTTCGGGGACGAGGTCCGAGCGTTCAGGGGAGAGGTCCAAGCGTTCGGGGACGGGCTCCGAGCGTTCGGACTCCACGGCCGAGCGTCCGGGGGTGGGCTCCGAGCGTTGGGGGACGAGGTCCGAGTGTTGAAAGATGGCGTGCGAGCTTTGGCGGGCGGTCCCTCGGCGTCCGGGCGTGTCCCCCGGGCGTCCGCGGCCCGCCCCCGAACGCCCCCACCAGCTCCGGCCGCGGACGCGGAGGGGTGGGCGTGCCCCCACGGCCACGAGAAACGGCCCGCGCGGGCGGGCCGTGGCGAGGGACGCTCTGGGGCGGCAGGCCTACGGCCCCGTCGCCGCGTCGGAGGCGTTCTGATAGATCGCTGCGTCGGTATCGCCATGTCCATGTCCACCCGGCGGGCGCCCAGCGAGAACAGGTCGTTGAACATGGCCATGTCGAACGTATCGACGTTCCCGTCGCCGTTGAGGTTGGCGTTGTTGCAGGCGACGTCGTTCTCGATGAGCCAGGTGTCGCGTGCATCGATCCTTTCGCAGCGGGAGCGATGGACCATTATCGGAGACGGGCGCGGCGTGGAATGGCCTTGCAATCGTTCCCCGTTTGCGTCACAATGAAGGCATGCGCATCCCCAACAGCGCCGTTGGCATCATGGCCCTTCTTGGCCCCGCAGCGGCCGCTTTCTCGCAATGCGAGCCGCAGACGCTCGAGCCACTGGGCATGCCCGAGGGCGGGAGCTTCGGTTCCAGGATGTTGATGGACGACCGGTTCCTCTTCATCGGCAACCCTGGCGAGCCCACACTCTGCCCGGATCCGTTCGACTGCGGTACCGGCGCGCTGCACGTGTTTGAGCTCGATGGCGACGGCTTGTGGCAACGCACGCAGCACATCGTGCCGCCGGACATCACGGTTGGCTCGGGGTTCGGTGGATCGTTCAGCCGCGATGGCGATCGGTTGCTCGTGGGTGCTGGCGGGGCCGTTGTCAATGGTGAGCCGGCTGGCAAGTCGTATCTCTATGAGCACGACGGGGAGCAATGGCGAGAAGTCTTTCAGTTTCGCCCGAGCGAACCAACGTTACGACAGGGCTTTGGGGGCGTGGTGGCGCTGGAGAACGACACAGCGATCCTGCGCCAGTATCGCCCGTTACAGCAACTGCTTATTTATGAGAAGTCCACCGATGGCTGGCATCTGGCGCAGACGATTCCATCGCCCCTCCCTCGATCAGCAGAATTTGGTCTCGATTTCCTGCTGAGTGGCGAGTGGCTGTTTGTTGGAGCGCCAGCTGACGAGACTGAAATGTTCCTTGGCGGATCACTCTTTGTGTACCGGCGCTCGGCCGAAGATGAGTTTGAATTCGACCAGCGAATCGTGCCGCCCGATGTTTCGGAGCCCATCGATTCTGGGCCGTTGTTCGGCGGCGGCATCCTCTACAACGGCCACACTCTCGCAATCGGGGGGGGGCTCGCCGATCGATCGTTTGTCGATCAGGGTGTCGTGTATCTCTACGAGCACGATGGGACGGAATGGATATTGTCGCAAGAGATCACGCATGAACCGGCTGGCCAGGGCCATCGGTTTTCTCCTCTTGACATGAGTGGCGGCCTGCTAACCGCAGCCACAGTTGACGAGACATCTGGCTCCGTCAACGGCGCTTCATACATATTCAGTCGCGACCCGGATGGCACGTGGAGTCAGGCCGCACGCATCGATGCCGCCGGCCGTACGGGCGGCTTCGGCATCGATACGGTGACCAATGGATCCCATGTTGCAATCGGAGCCGGCGACGCAGTCTTCGGCGGCTTCTCCGTCGGCCTCGTCCACGCCTACGACCTCGGCTGCCTCATCTGCGAGGCAGACCTCGACCTCGACGGCTCGCTCACGATCTTCGACTTCCTCGTCTTCGCCAACCTCTTCCAGGACGGGAGGAGCGAGGCCGACTTCGACGGCGACGGCGAGCTGACGATCTTCGACTTTCTGGCCTTTCAGAACGCCTTCCAGGCCGGCTGCCCATGAATCGGGGCGGGATCCAGGAAGAAGCTCGGGTGGAGCACGCGCGAAAAACCGGCCCGTGAGGCCGCCGCCCAGTGGCGGGCCGGGCTCGGTGAGCGCCCCGAGGCCATGCTGGCCGATCCGGCCGGGTGACGGGATCGCCTTGTCGCCCTGCTTTGTCGCCCTGCTGGCGGGGTGGCATTGCCGTGTCACGGCGGAGCCTTCTACGGGCTTCTCCCGTCGATGGGGGACGATGAACGCCCACACAACGACCAACTTACATGGTCCTTCCCGCCTTCAGCGCTGCGTTGCCCCCGGCGCCGCGTGACGGCCTCCTTCCTCGGGCGATACCGTCGGGATCGAGCTAACGTTGAGCGGTACGGCGTGCGGCCGCATGCGCAGTTCCACGTTGCCGGGACTCGCGGTTGCCGGTGGACCACGCGGGGGGCGATGGGCCGCCCCGAACAACGCAGCGATCGAGAGTGCGTCGCCGGCGGCATGGCGAAGCGCTCGCAGCGCAGCAACAGCAATGGAGAAGACCATGAAGAACGCTCGAACTTCCGCGGCGGTGCTGGGCATCGGCCTGGCCGCGGCGCTCGTCGGCGTGGCCGTCGTGCACGCGGCGCCCAAGGCCGACGCCCGTCCGTTGCAGCAGGACCAGGCCCAGAACCCCCAGCGCGTCGGCCAGGCCGATGCCGACGCGGTCGCCTACGCCATCGGCTACTTCCTGGGCGACGAGGTGCGCGCCGGGCTCGAGAGCGACGGCATCACGCTCGACAACGCCCGCATCGTCGAGGGCTTCTCGACGGGGGTCACGAGTCGGGCGCCCGAGGTCGACGCCCAGGCGATGGACGACGCCCTGGCGGCAGCCCACCAGGTCGTCGAAGAGCGCATCGTCGAGCGTCGCCTGCAGAACGACGCCGACTTCAAGGCCCTGCACGACCGCAACCTGGAGCGCAGCGAGGCCTTCCACGCCAGGTTCAAGAGCCAGCCCGGCGCCGTCACGCTGCCCAGCGGGGCCCAGTATCGGGTGATCGAATCGGGCGACGGCCCGGCGGTGGGCGATGCGGCCAGGGTCGTCGTGACGTTCCGCGGCGCCCTTCTTGACGGCCGCGTGTTCACCGAGGGAGAAGCCGTCGAGATCGAACTGGCCGACCTGACCCCCGGCGTGCGCGAGCTGATCCGCTCGATGTCCGCCGGCGACTGGTGGCAACTGGCCGTGCCCCCCGCGCTGGCCTACGGGGCCTTCGGCAAGCCCGAGATGGGCGTGGGGCCCAACGAGACCCTGATCGGCGACGTCAAGCTGCTGGAGGTGCGCTGATGCGTGGTCGAGACGTGAAGACGTGGCTGCTCGCCGGTGCGTGCGTGGCGCTGGCCTTCGGCGCCACGGTAGCCGTCGCGCAGTACGCGCTGGACTTCAACACGCGAGTGAACATGGGCGTGGGCAGCAACCGCTACAGCACGGGGTACTTTGGTCGCCGCAACACCTACCGGCCCTCGACCTACGCGTACCGCGCGCCGTCGCCATACACGATGAACCGCAACACGGGTACGTACACGTACAACTCCAACGCCGCGTTCGGGCGGTCGTACTACCGACCCACCGGCTACAACTACTCGGGCGGCTCCTACGCGTACCACCGGCGAGTGCGTTCGCGATAGGGCACGCGGCCCCCGACGCAACCACGTGGTGCGTGCACGCCCGCGCAGGGACGGGAAGCCCTGGACGGGCGTGTTGCCGCGCGCCGGACGCGTACGAGAATCCTTGACGATCGAACGGCGAACGCGGCATGAACGCTGACTCATGCCAACGCGTGCGCACGGCCTTGCAACGCGGGCGTGCGCCCGCGCGCCGTGAAATCGCCCTCATGGTTCGCACCGGCCCTTGAAGGCCGAATTCCATCGCTCGTAGCGTTCTCCGCGGCGCTGGAAGTGAAACCGAGTCGCCCGGCCCGAGTCGCAAAGCCCAAGTTGCGAAGCACGAGTCGTACAGCAGGAGGAACCACCATGAAGATCGACAGCCTCGAGAAGCTCTACGTCCACGAACTCAAGGACCTGCACAGCGCCGAGACGCAGATCCTCGACGCGCTGCCCACGATGATCAAAGAAGCCACCGACGTGGAGCTCAAGAAGGCGCTGGAGGCCCACCGCAAGGAGACCGAGGAGCACCTGGCCCGCGTGGACAGGCTGTTCGTCAACCTCGACTACGAGCCGGGCGGGCACAAGTGCAAGGGCATCGAAGGCCTGCTCAAGGAAGGCCAGGAGACCCTCGCCGAGACCGAGGACGAGGACGTGCGCAACGCCGCCATCATCGCCAGCTGCCAGCGCGTCGAGCACTATGAGATGGCCGCCTACGGCGTGGCCCGCGCCTTCGCCAGCAAGCTGGGCCGCCACGACGACGCCGAGGTGCTGACGACCACGCTCGAGGAAGAGGGCGCGGCCGATCGCACGCTCACCAACCTGGCCGAGCAGCGCATCAACTTCGCCGCCCGCACGAGCTGAACGAAAACGCGGGCGAGCAGTTGTCGCAGATGCGACACCGAGCCCTGATAAAGCCCCTGGCCACAGCCCCATGCGCATTTTGGTTTTCCGCACGTGTGGGAGATCACACGGGTGACGAGGGGGTGGTCTTGGTACGCTGCAAGCAAGAAGGCGTCAGGTGGATGAGAGAAATCAAGGCGGGAGAGCACAAAGCGGCGGCGCAGGTGAAGCGTCAAAGGAGTTCGGGCATGAACCGCAAGACTCGTGGCGGAGGCCGACGTCGAGCCCGACATTCCGCATCGCGGCGCACCCATGCGGCGGCGTCTCACAGCAGCCGGCAGCGATACATGACCATCCCGGGCATCCGGCGCGCCCGCACCCCGCTGTGGCACTTCGCCGTATGCCTGGTGGCGGTCGCCTTCTCGTTTGTTGGGTTGGCGTGGGTGTTCACCGGCGGTCCGGACCGAGCCCTCGCCGATGAGTCAGAGCCGGCAACGCAATCGCCGCCGGCGTTGACCTCCCAGTCGTTGCCCTCGGCGACGAATGCGCCCTGACCGCCGACGCACGGGTGCATGTCATTCGAAACGCGTGCGCACGCCGAAGAACCGTTCGGCATTCGCATCGGTCGCGCGTGCGAAGTCTTCGAGCGATTCGCCCCGCGCCTTCGCGATGAGCTTGGCCGTCAGCGAGACCATCCACGGCCGGCAGGGCCGCTCGCCGCGGACCGGCTGGGGGCTCAGATAGGGCGCATCGGTTTCGACCATGATGCGGTCGGCGGGCGTGAGCACCGCGGCTTCCATGACCTCGGGGGCGTTCTTGTACGTCGCCACGCCGGTGAAGCTGATCATGGCGCCAAGATCGAGCACCTGCCTGGCTTCGCTCGGTCCGGCCGTAAAGCAATGGAAGACGAAACGCTCGCCCGCGATGCCGCTGTCCTTGAGGATCGGGATCAGGTCGTCGAAGGCCTCGCGGCAGTGCAGCACGACGGGCTTGCCGGCGCCGGCCGTGCCCTCCTGATCGATCTCGCGGATGAGCGCGAGCTGCTCCATGAGCACGGGCTCCTGCAGCGAACGCGGCGGGTCGCTGTAGTGGTTGTCCATGCCCAACTCGCCCCAGGCCACGCATCGGTCCTGGGCGATGCAGTGCCGCAAGGGGGTGAAATCGAAGGGGCCTTCGGCGGCGTACAGGGGATGGATGCCCGCGCTGCACCAGACGTTCGGATGGCGCTGGGCCAGGTCCAGGCAGGCCAGGGCATTCGAGGGCGTGGTGCTGATGGTGATGCAGCCGGCCACGCCGTGGCGTGCGGCCTCGGCCAATTCCTCGGGCACGCGGCCCTCGAACTGCGGAAACGTCAGGTGGCAATGCGTATCGATCACGCCCAACCCTACACAAGCCGGGCTCTCTAGGATCCCGGCATGCTCCGCGTGGTGGCCATGGTGGGCGTTGTACTTGCGTTGGCGGCCAGCGCCGCCGCCCAGACTCGGTGGTACGTCGTCAAGCTCCGCGGCGAGCCCGCCGGATGGATGACCATCGAGCGCAGCCAGGCCGGGGACCTGATCACCACGACCACGGCGATGCGCGTGGCGGTGGGGCGGCAGGGGGCGATCGTCGTCACGGCATTCGAGAGCGAGGTCGTCGAGTCCACCCACGGCAACCTCCACGGCATGCGCCGCCGCATCGAGGGCGACCGCGACGAGGTCACGGCGTGGCGCTTCGACGGCCGCACCGTGCGGGTCGAGGACGACGGACAGGCCACGACCGAGCCGGCGCCCGAGGGCGTCTACGTCGGGCCGGATGCCGAGCGCCGATACCTGGCCGAGCGCATCGCCGCGGGCGATGCGACCATCAGCACGCAGGTGGCCGACCCGCTCAGCGGGCTCGACCCGGTGCCGACGCGGCGCACACGCACGGGCGAAGAGTCCATCGACGTGCTGGGCGAGCCGATCAAGGCCGTGCGCTTCGAGACCCGGCGCGGCGATGAGGAGCGGGTGGTGCACGAGTGGCTCGACGCCCAGGGCCACCTCGTGCGTGCCGTGACGTCGATCGGCGCGGTTTCCCAGGAAATCGTGCTGAGCGACGAGGCGACGGCCCGGCGGGCGCTGGCCAGCCCGCCCGACCTCATCGACGCCACGCGCGTGACGGCTTCGAGAGCCATTCGTGGGCACCAGCGCGTGCGTTCGGCTATCTTCGTCCTCCGCGGCGAAGACGTCCCCGCATTGACCACCGGCCCGCAAGAAGCCCAGCGACTCGAAGGCGGCGCCGTCCGCGTAACGATCGATCTGAACGACTCGGGACCGGCGGCGCAAATCGACGAGCAGGCCCGACAGCGATATCTCGCGGCCACGCCGCTGCTGGAGATCGACGACGCGCTCGTACGTGAGCTGGCCGAGCGGGCAACCCGTCAGTTGCCGCCCGCCGCGACCGCCCGGGCGCAGGGCGAGGCGTTGCGTTCGTTCGTGCACCGCTACATCACCAGCAAGAACCTCGACGTAGCGCTGGCCAGCGCCGCGACGGTGGCGCGTGACCGTTCGGGCGACTGCACCGAGCACGCGACGCTGCTGGCGGCCATGCTTCGTGCTCGCGGTATTCCCTCGAGGCTCGTGGCGGGGCTGAGCTACGAAACGGCCGCCCCCGGGGCGCCGCCGGCGTTCGTGTATCATGTGTGGGTGCAGGCGCTGGTCGAGCACGACGATGACGCGCGATGGCTCGACCTGGACGCTACCCAGCGGCTTCGCCCCAGGCACGCGGCGCAGATCGCCCTCTCGGTTTCCGACGGCGCCGACGCGAACGACTTGTGGAGAGAACTGGTGCCCACGCTCGGCGCGCTGACGATCGACGTGGAGGCGACGCGATGACCGGAAAGCTGCCCCGTCCCCGGCTCCCCGCGCGCCCGAATGCGGGCCACAAGGGCGACTTCGGACGCGTCGCCGTGGTCGGCGGGTGCGCGCTGGCGCACACACGCATGCTCGGGGCTCCGGCCCTGGCGGCCCACGCGGCGACGCGGTCGGGCGCCGGGCTGGTGCAACTGGTGTGCCCCGAGGGCGTGCTGAACGAAGCGCTGGGGATCTCGGCCCATGCCACCGGTCGATCGCTGCCGACCGATGCGCGCGGCGCCTTGCTCGCCAGCGAGGCGGTTGCCGTGCTCGACACCGTGCTCGAAGAAGCCGATGCGCTGGTCATCGGGCCGGGGCTGGGCCGTGGTTCAGGGCCCGCGGCGCTGGCGCTACGAGCCATCCAACAGAAGGCCATGCCCGTGGTGATCGATGCCGACGCGATCAACGAACTGGCCCAGACGCCCCAACTCGCCCTGGACTTCCACGCGCCGGCGGTCGTCACGCCGCACCCAGGCGAATTCGCCCGCCTGGCCGACGCCCTGGGCATGGACGCCAACGCCACCGACGACACCCGGCGTCCCGCTGCCGCCGAGGCGCTCGCACAACGCCTGGGCTGCGTCGTGGTGCTGAAGGGCGCCCGCACCGTCGTCAGCGACGGCATCCAGACCTGGAGCGACGAGACTGCCGACTCGGCTCTTGCGACCGGTGGCACGGGCGACGTGCTCGCGGGCCTCCTTGGCGGACTCATCGCCCAGCATGCACGGCCCGTGATGCACGAACTGGCCCGAGCGAAGCTTGGCGAGCGTGTGAAGCACATGGGCGACGACGGCAAGCTCACGCTCTTCGAGATCGCCCGCTGCGCCGTCGTGGCCCACGCCCACGCGGCCCGCCTCTGGCGAGAGAGCCATCACGCCGACGCCGGGCTGACGCCGATGGAACTTGCCGAAGCACTGCCCGAAGCGGTTACGGCGCTGCGCGGCTAGGGGGCCTGTTGCTGCTGTGGCGGGGGCGGCGGGTTGGCCTGGTGCCACTTCCACCGCGTGTACAGCATCAGGCCGCACAGGATCAGCCCGATGCCGAAGCCGATGAAGTAGGTCTTTAGCTTTTCGCGTCGGTCCATTGCTCGTGAGGGTCCTCAGGAAGTCCGCTTCTTGCGCCGCGTGGGCTTGCTGCCGGGGGTGCCGGGCTTGCCGGCCTTACCGCGTCGCTGACGCTTCTTCTGCTTGCCCTCGTCCAACTCGCTGCGGCGGACCTTGGCCGTGTCGCCCTGGGCCAGGCGTTCCTTGAGCTTGCGCGCCTGGTCGCGCAGCCGGGCGGCCTTCTCGAACTCCAGCGACTGGGCCGCCTCGAGCATCTCGGCCTCCAGTTCGCGCATGAGTTCGGCAATGTCGAAGGCCTCTTCGGCGCTGCCGGCCGCCTCGCGTGCGGTCTTGCGGGCGCGGAGCTGCATTTCGATGCCGCGGCGGATCTCCTTCTTGATCGTCGCGGGCGTGATGCCCATCTTCTCGTTGTAGGCAGTCTGCTTCTCGCGGCGGCGGTCGGTCTCGTCCAGGGCGTCGCGCATGCCCGGGGTGACCTTGTCGGCGTACATGACCACGCGGCCGTTGACGTTCCGCGCTGCCCGGCCCATGAGCTGGATCAGGCTCGTCGGGCTGCGCAGGAAGCCCTCCTTGTCGGCGTCCAGGATCGCCACCAGCGCCACCTCGGGCAGGTCGAGGCCCTCGCGCAGCAGGTTGACGCCCACCAAGACGTCGAAGGCGCCCTCGCGCAGATCGGTGATGATCTCCAGCCGCTCGAGCGTCTCGATATCGCTGTGCAGATACCGCGTCCTCAGGTCGTTCTGGTCGAGGTAGGTGGCAAGGTCCTCGCATAGGCGCTTGGTCAGGGCGGTGACAAGGACGCGATCGCCGCGCGCGACGGCGGCCTTGCACTCTTCGAGCAGATCAGGCACCTGTCCATCGGCGGGCTTGACCTCCACGCCCGGATCGAGCAGGCCCGTGGGCCGGATGACCTGTTCGGCGATCTCCCCGCCCGTGCGTTCGAGCTCGTAGGGCCCCGGCGTGGCGCTCACGAACATGAGCTGCGGCGCCATCCGCTCGAATTCCTCGAACCGCATGGGCCGGTTGTCGAGGGCGCTGCTCAGGCGGAAGCCGTGGTCGACCAGCGTTTCCTTCCGCATGCGATCACCGTTGAACATCGCGCGGATCTGCGGCAGGGTCACGTGGCTTTCGTCGATGATGATCAGCCAGTCGTCGATGTTGGGCCGCTTCGCACGCCGCTCGTCGTCGCGCCGTACGAGTGGATCGCTCGATTCGGCCCTGGGCATCATGCGGGCCTCGCCCATCTCCGGCCGGGGCGCATAATCGAAGTAGTCCAGCAGCGTGAACGGCCGCTCGCCGGGCATGCGTCCGTCGAAGAACCGGCTGTAGTTCTCCACGCCCGGGCAGCTCCCGGTCTCGCGGAGCAGGTCCAGGTCGTACTTGGTGCGGGCCAGCAGGCGCTGAGCCTCGAGCAGCTTGCCCTCGCTGCGCAGCTCGAGAACGCGTGCATCGAGTTCCCTGGAGATGTCGTCGCAGATGCTCTCGATCTTCTCCTCGGGCAGCACGTAGTGGACCGCCGGGAAGAGGTGGAAGATCTCCGCCTCGTCGAGCACCTCGCCGCTGGTGGGATTGATCAACTCCAGCCGGTCGAGTTCGTCGCCGAACAGGTCGAGCCTGACGGCGAACTTCTCGGACGCCGGCCAGACCTCTATGACGTCCCCGCGCGCGCGGAAGCGGCCGCGGCTGAACTCGTAGTCGCTGCGCTTGTACTGCATGGCCGTCAGGCTGGCCAGGAGCTGCCGTCGATCGACGCGAACGCCCTTGCTGAAGGTCAGCACCTTGTCGCCGTACGCCTCGGGCGACCCCAGACCAAAGATGCACGACACGCTGGCGACGACGACGGTGTCACGTCGGCTGAGGATGTTGCTCGTCGCGGCCAGGCGGAGTTGGTCGAGGTCCTCGTTGCGGCTGGCGTCTTTTTCGATGTAAATGTCCCGCTGGGGGATGTACGCCTCGGGCTGGTAGTAATCGTAGTAGCTGACGAAGTAGTTCACGCTGTTGTGCGGCAGGAACTCCTTGAGCTCCTCGTAGAGCTGGGCCGCCAGCGTCTTGTTGTGGCTGATGATCAGCGTGGGCTTGCCCAGCCGCTGCACGACGTTGGCCATCGTGAAGGTCTTGCCCGTGCCGGTGGCCCCAAGCAGCGTGGCCGCGTCGGCCCCGGACTCCAGCCGCTTCGTGAGCGCCTCGATCGCCGCGGGCTGGTCGCCCATGGGCTTGAAGCTACTGACGATTTCGAACGGGCGGGGGGGCATCAACAGAGTCTAGGAAACCGACTCCCACCGCCGAGCCCGATCGAGCCGCTCACGGGCGGATGTGCCGGGTTCCGCGACAGAACTCGGTGGATCGCCGTACTCATGGAGAAGCAGGGCTGAGAAATGCGGCCACTGAATCAATGTCGAGTGTTCCTGGGCGCTCTTTCGTTGGCAGCGATGGGCGGCGTCGCGGCCGGGCAGGTCTGCACCTGGTCTGGCCTGGACGGCGGCGCCAGCGGCGGCTTCGGCCTGAGCGTTCAGACGCTGGAGGTCTACGACGACGGCACGCGCTGATGACTGCCCCGCCGTCCTCGACGACGACGGCGAGTTGACCGTCTTCCACTTCTTCGCCTCCCAGAGTGCTCTCGTTGCAGGCTGCCCGTGAACCAGAAAGGCGGGCCCGACCCGAAGGTCTGAGCCCGCCCGAGAGAGCGAGGGTTGAGGCGCCGAGCCGACGTACGTCTGGGGCGGCACGCTTATGTGTAAATAGAACGCAATAGTTTGGAACGATTCTGATTTGCTCCGGGAAAGCACCTAGCAAAATGCGTGGTTCTACGCATCCGCGTCAAAGCACGCCCACGCCTCGGCCTGCGAGATCGCTTGCCCCGGTGCGATGCCGTCCTCAAGACGCATATTCGCCCGCCCGCGATTGGTCGCCGCGAGGATCGAGTCTTCGGGGTCGGGCCGCACGATGGGCGTATCGCTGCCGAAGAGGATGTCGCGGCCGGGCTTCAGGCCGCTGTCGATCAACTCCCGCAGCGGCAGCACGCGGTCTAGCCGATCTGGGCAGGCCCGCCGCAATGCCTCGATGTCATACAGAAGGTGGCACGGCTGCACGCTGGCGATGACGCCAAGCTCGGCGAACCGTGGTACGTCGGCCTCGTCGATCACCTCGGCGTGCTCGATGCGCACGGTGCCCCTCGGCGCCCGCGCCCGCTCGGTGGCGTCGAGCACCGCCCGCACGGCGGCATCGCCGATGGCGTGGGCGGCCAGTTGCAGTCCCTCGCTCATGCACAGCCGGATGGCGTCCTCGATCTGCTTGTCGCTCATGAGCTGCATGCCCGACGGATGTTCGGCCCGGCCATCGGCGAAGGGGTGGAGCATCCATGCCGTGCGGCTGTTGAGCGTGCCGTCGACGAAGATCTTGCCACCCGCGAGGCGGATCTGGTCGGACTGCCAGTCGTGCCGAGTCTTGAGGGCTTCGGGGAGGTCCTGGACCAGGGGGTACAGCGAGAGTTCGAAGGCGTGCGGTCGTTGCAGCCCCGCGAGCGCAGGGCCGAGGTCGGGCTGGGACTTCAAGTCATGCACATGGGTGAAGCCATGCGTCGTGAGGTGCTCGATGGCCCGGAGCAGTGCCGTTGGGTCGACGCCCTTCGGTTCGAGTTGCTTCCACGCCAGGCCGGCAGCGGCCTCATAAAGCACGCCCGAGAGGGTTCCGTCGGGCTTCCTCCCGATCTGGCCTCCCTGCGGATCCGGACTACTGACATCGATGCCGATGGTCGACATCGCGTTGGAATTCACCATGATGGCGTGGTAGTCGAAGCACCACGCCGCAACGCTTGCTTCCGGGCTGGCGTGGTCGAGCTCATCGAGCGTCGGCCAACCCGGCTCGACCCATGATTCAGGCCGAGCTCCGTGCGCGAGCACCACGTCGCGCCCGATGGCCGCATCGGCGATGGCGTCGAGCATGTCCTGTGCGGTGGCGCAGGCGTCCAGTTGCACCATGTCCATGGCTCGACCGTGCGCCAACACGTGCGCGTGCGCTTCCCGCATCCTCACCGGCCGCTCACCCACCCAGCACCTCCTCGATCGCCGCCCTGGCCGCCGCCTCATCCATCGCCGGCTCTTCGAACCCCAACCGCAGCACGTCGAAGGCGGCCTTCACGTGCACGCCCCATTCATCCACGCCCACCGCGATGGGCGACTCGGGCCGCACGCCGGTCAGCCTCGCGCACGCGTCGGCCAGCTTCGCCCTGTCGCCATTGAGCAACTTGCACAGCGCCGGCACGTGCGAACGCAGCGGATTGGGCGTCAGCACGTCCTCAGCCACCTGCGTGCGTCCTTGGTCGTCCGCATACCGAGCGAACGAGACTGCAAGCGACACCAACCGACACTTCGGGGGTGTGGAGCCGTGGTAGGCCAGCCAGCGGTCGGCCTCGATCTCGGCCGGGTCGGACAATTGGCCGACTCCGCTGGGAGGCTCGAGCGAGAGTTCGATGGCCGGGTCCAACTCCTGCCGCGCCGCGAACGACCAGTGGCCGGCCTCGTCCAGGTCCCGGTGCATGGGCAAAGTGACCAAGCCGCCCGCTTCGGCGACGACCAGGCGGCATGGCTCGGCCCCGGCCTCGCAGACCAGGACGCCCGCGAGGTGTGCGAGCAATCGGGCCCGTGCGTCTCGATCGTCGGCGTGCGTGTCGGTGCGCATGGGTGATTGTTGCCGCGTGCTGCGTCGGGCGCAACGAAAACGGCGATCCGGTTCGACCCGGATCGCCGAGAGAATGCCTGGCATGGGCGGTGCGTCAGCGACGCACGGTGCGGCGGGTTGCCTTCTTGCGTGCGCCGGTCTTGCGAGCAGCAGTCTTGCGCGTGCCGGCCTTGCGGGTGGCCTTCTTGGCGGCCTTCTTGCGGGTTCCGGTCTTGCGAGCGGCGGTCTTGCGGGTCGCCTTCTTGCGAGTGGCCTTCTTGGCCGTCTTCTTGGCGGCCTTCTTGCGGGTGCCGGCCTTGCGGGTTCCGGTCTTGCGGGCGGCGGTCTTGCGAGCGCCGGCCTTGCGGGTTGCCTTCTTGCGGGTGGTCTTCTTCGCCGTTTTCTTGGCCGCCTTCTTGCGGGTGGCCTTCTTCCTTGCGGCTTTCTTCGCCATGAGCAAACTCCTGCTCTCATGCCCGACTTCGCCTGGTTACCACACGCGCCGATGTGCGAGCCGGGCATTCGGTGGACAAAGGGCGCGCGCAGCGTGTATCGGGTGTGTTCCCCACGCGGCTTGAGTAGTCTACTAGAACTTTCCGTTTCGTCCACATTTTTTTCATGCCCTCGAATGGGCCTGTCACGCGATACATGACCATGTCACGACCCATCTCCATCCTGCTCGTGGGCGCCTCGGGCGCTCTTGGTTCGCGCATCGATGCGCTCGCCACCGGCGATGATTGCTTCGACGTCGTCGCGCGCATCGACCGCGAGCATCCGCATGCCCACGCGTGCGACCTCGCGCGCCAGAATCACGAAATTCTCGTGGATTTCTCGCATTTTGGCGCGATTCCCGATTCGATCGCGCTTGCCAGAGATCGCGCTGCGCCGTTGCTGGTTGGCACCACCGGGCTCGAGCAGGAGCACCTTGACGCGCTTGCCGAGTTGTCGACGAGCGTGCCCGTGCTGGTCGCGCCAAACACCTCCGTCGGGTGCGTCGTGCTCATCCACACGGTCCAGAAAATCGCCCGCGCGCTGGGCGAAAATTTTTTTCCGTCAATTGCAGAATGGCACCGTTCGGGGAAGGTCGATGCCCCTTCGGGCACCGCCAATGCGCTGCGGGCGGAGATCGAAAAGGCATCGGACGGCGCTTCCCGGTTTGGTTCAATGAGCGTCGCATCGGTGCGCGCAGGGGGCATCGTGGGCGAGCACGTCGTCCGATTCGATGGTCCCGATGAGACGTTCGAACTCTCGCACACGGCGCACTCGAGGGACCTGTTCGCGCGCGGTGCGCTGCGTGCCGCGGCATGGCTCGTCGACCAGAAGCCCGGCCGTTACGACATGACCGACGTGCTCGGACTGGCATCCGAGAAGGGATAAAAACCCCTCTCACGGGCTTCAGCGGGGGTTTTTTGGTGCATCGGAGCCCTCGCCGGGCTCGTCGATGACCGCCGGGCTCGGATCGCTCCGATGCTCCGCTTCGGGCGGTTGGGGCTCCTCGTCTTCACCTTCGGGTCCAACGCGGCGCACCTTCACCACGTTGTCGGTTGTGACGATGGCGCCGGTCGACTCGGCGAGTTGTCGCACGCGTTCGGACATCTCACGCAGCCGCTCCGCGTCGTCGCGTTCCCGTTCGGCGCTGCGCAGTCCGCCCTCGGGCGCCAAGGTTGCCAGGAACACGCCGTTGACCCGGTTGTACAGCGCCAAGGTCTGCTCGTCGTTGATCTGGGGCGCAACTCTTGCGCGTACCACGCCGCGGTAGGGGTTGTACCAAAAGCTCGGGGCCTTCACCCCATCGGTATCGAACGCCACCGGGTCGGCGGGATGATCGCGGTCGGCATCTTCGGCCGGCGCGATCTCGACCCACGGTCGGTCGCCGGTGAGCAGGTGGTTGAGCGGGGGTGCATCGCCGAACCAGTGGCCCTCGATCGTGTTGGGCCAGCCCCGACCATTGACGGCAACCCCGCGGGTGGTGGCCTGGACCTTGAGCGTGGAGTGAAACCGTGCAAGCGACAACTCGGTCTGCACGACTACGTTCTCGACCGTGCCCTGTCGCGTCTGCTGGATGACGACGAGCGTGGCCGCGACGAGGCACAGCCCCAGGGCGACCACGTCCACAATCCGGCGCATGCTGGAGCGTCCATTGGGCATCGCGTACCTCTCAAAAGGGACCATCGGTTGCGGGGCCGATCGAAATGGGTTCGGCGGGCTGGCGAGCGTGGAATGTGGTCGGTGGTGGCGGTGGCGCCGATTATGCCGCCGCAGGGCCGGGCGGGCGAGCGTCCGCTAAACTGCGCCACCATGGCGATCGAGATCCGAGAACTTGCGTGCGGTGCCGTCCTGCTGGTCGAATCGATGGCGGGCGTCAAGAGCTGCGCGCTCAGTTGGACCCTGCCCGCCGGGGCGGCCGCCGAGCCTGACGATCGGCTGGGCATCGCGGGAATCGCGGCCGAAATGGCCCAACGCGGGGCGGGCGGCTTGAGCAGCCGGGAGCACGCCGACGCGCTCGACGCGGCCGGCGTGAGCCGCAGCCTGGATACGGGCGTTCGAACGAGTCGCTTGTCGGCCACGTTCGTCGGCCAGGACCTGACCAAGGCCGTGCCGTTGCTGGCCGACCTGATCGTCAGGCCGACGATGGACGAGGCGGCCTTCGCGCCCGCCAGAAGCCTTGCCATCCAGGAACTCGATGCGCTGACGGACGACCCGCAAGAGTGGGTGGGCGTCGAAGCCATGGCCCACCACCTGCCGCCGCCGTTGAATAGATCGACGTACGGAACGCGGGAGGGCCTGGAGGCGTGCACGCACGCCGACGCGTGCGAGTTCATCCGAACCGGCTTCGTGCCTCGGGGCAGCATCATCGCGCTGGCCGGCGACATCGATCCGCTGATGGCCCAGCAGACGTTGGATGCCGCCCTGGAAGGCTGGTGGGGCCAGGCCGCCGAGCCGATGGCGCGGGGCCTGGGCGAACGGGGCGTGCACCACGTGGACGACGATGGCGCCCAGGTCCAGATCATGGTCGTTCGAGAGGCGCCGCGAGATGGCACGCCGGACGCCGCCTGCGAGCGATTGGCTACCGCCGTGCTCAGCGGGGGCATGTCGGGGCGCCTGTTCAGCGAAGTGCGGGAGAAGCGCGGGTTGTGCTACGCCGTGCACGCCGCGTATACGCCCGAGCGTGAAGCCGGTTGGGTGTCGGCCTACGTCGGCACCACGCCCGATCGGGCCGCCGAGTCGCTCGAGGTGCTCCAGGCCGAGTTGAACCGGATCGCCACGAGCGAGGGGGCGCCGACGGCCGAGGAGTTCGAGCGGGCCCGCGTGGGCCTGAAGTCGCGGATCGTCTTCGGCGGCGAGTCGACCTCGGCGCGGGCCGGAGCCCTTGCCAATGACTACCGGAAGCTGGCACGCTGTCGATCTCTGGAGGAGCGGGTTGCCGAAATCGACGCGGTGACGCTCGATTCGCTGCGGGACTACCTCGCGGGCTTTGACCGCGGCAATCCAACGATCCTAACCCTCGGGCCGTCGCTGACCGCCCAAGAAGCTAAGGCGGAGGCCTGAGCCCATGCACGCGTTGACCTTGCGCCGGCTCATCGAGCAGACGCTGGTCGTACTGCTCGTCGCGTTCCTGGGCTTGTCGCTGATTTATCCGATCGTGCTGACCATCCGCGGCGGTTTCGCCGTTGATCCCACGGGCGATGGCGGATGGACCTTGGCCCATGTGCTTCGGGTGTTCCGCGACCCGGTCACCCGCGAAGGGCTGTTCAATGCCTTCTGGATTGCGACGGGTACAACCCTCCTGAGCGGGCTCATCGCCGTGCCGCTGGCGCTCCTGGCCGCCCGGCACCGTTTCCCATTCAAGGGCGTGTTCAGTGCGCTCATTCTGGTGCCGTTGATCCTGCCTCCCTTCGTGGGCGCTATCGGCTTTCGGGCCCTGATGGGTCGCGAGGGCATGCTCAACACCCTGCTGGGCACCAACTGGGACGTCATGGGCGAGGCCAAGGGCCTGGGCGTGATCATCGTGCAGGCGTTGCACCTCTACCCGATCCTCTACCTCAATGCGACGGCGGCGCTGGCCAATCTCGACCCGGCCATGAACGAGGCCGCCGAGAACCTGGGCGCCGGCCCGTGGCGACGCTTCACGCGCATCACGCTGCCGCTCATCCGGCCGGGCCTGTTCGCTGGCGGCACCATCGTCTTCATCTGGGCGTTCACCGAGCTCGGCACGCCGCTGATGTTCGATTATGACCGCGTGACGGCCGTACAGATCTTCTACGGGCTCAGCGAGGTGGAGGGATCGGCCCGTCCGTACGCCCTGACGTTCGTGTTGCTGGCCGCATCGCTGGCGGCCTATGCCGCGGGCAAGATCGCCTTCGGCAGGCGGGGCTATGCCATGAGCACCCGCGCGACGCGGGCCAGCAGCGAAGTCACCCTGCGCGGGGCCAAGGGCTGGCTGGCGGCGGCGGCGTTCCTTCTGGTCACGATCCTCGCTGTCGCGCCCCACATCGGCGTGGTGCTTATGAGCGTCAGCGGCGTGGGCCAGTGGTACCAGAGCCTGCTTCCCAGGAGCTTCACCCTGGCCCACTTCGGCGTGGCGCTGGGCAGCGACGCGGCCTTCCGGTCCATCGCGAACAGCCTGGTTTATTCGGCCATGGCGGTCGTGTTGAATGCCTCGATCGGGGTGACGGTGGGATACCTGATCGTGCGGACCAGGGCGGTTGGGCGCAGCGTGCTCGACACGCTGTGCATGCTGCCGCTGGCGGTGCCCGGGCTGGTGCTGGCCTTCGGATTCGTGGCGGTGAGCCTGGCGTGGCCCTTCCGCGGCTCGATCAACCTGGGCTTCGGCGAGATCGCGGCGCCCCTGGACGGCGTGGTGTCGGTGGTGGGCGTCGATCCGAACCCGATTCCCTTGCTTGTGCTTGCCTATGCCGTGCGCCGGCTGCCGTACATCGTGCGGTCGGTGGTCGCCGGGCTCGAGCAGACCAGCGGCGAGATGGAAGAGGCGGCCCTGAACCTGGGCGCGAGCCGGATGCGTGCGATCCGCAGCGTGGTGCTGCCGTTGATCCTGGCCAACATCATCGCCGGGGCGCTGCTGGTGTTCGCCTTCAGCATGCTGGAAGTGTCAGACAGCCTGCTGCTCGCCCAGAAGCAGGACGACTGGCCGATCACCCGGGCGATTTATGCCTTCAGCAACCGCCAGGGCGACGGCCCCTACATCGCCAGCGCCATGGGCGTGTGGGGCATGGCCCTGCTGACCGTGACGCTGGTGGGCGCCAGCGCCTTGCTGGGCAAGAAGATGGGGGCGATCTTCCGGGTGTGAGACGATTCCGCAAGTTTGTTGAAACTAACCTTTGCGACTTCCCACTACAATGGCACGCGGGATTCGTGCCCTTCAACGAGAGGAAGAAAGGACGTCGGACATGACTACGAACAGGAATCGAACGCGAGTCGCGGTGGGTCTGGGCCTGGCGGCGGCAGCGTTGCTCGCGCAGGGGTGTGTTTTCTCGATTGGCGGCGGCAAGAAGGAGTACATCGTGGAGGATCGGACGCGGCTGACCTCGGACCAGCAGGACGATGCGCTCACCGTGCGATCCAAGGCCGACGTGCCGAGCTTCAGCCAGGCCGAGAATGCCCGACTGGGCAAGCTGGGGCCCGACACCACCGTCGATCAGTTCCGCAAGATCTTCCCCGAGGCCGTGTACCGCGGCTCGAAGGACGTTAACGGCGAGACGGCGCTGATCTATGAGGTCCGCGACCGCCGCGTGTACCGCTACGAGGGCTCGAGCTACGGGATGGTCCACGATGAGCCGGTATTCTTCCGCTTCGTTGGCGGCACGCTCGAGGGCTGGTACCACGCGTCGAAGGGCGGAAACTTTCCGAGCTGGTGGAGCGACTCTGACATGGGCGAGCACCAGAACGGCTGACGCTCACCCCGCCATCACGCACCGGCCCTTAGCCCACTGGCGGAGTTTGGCGACCTTCTCGGACATTGTCACGCTCAGGGGCGGGCTCTCGCCGAAAACGCTCAGCAGGCCCTCGGTCGTCACGCTCTGACGCTGGGCAAACGCTTCGTGCCGGGCGGCAATGATGCCCTGCTCGATCTCGGCGCCGCTGAAGCCCTCGGTGGCCTTGATGAGCTTCTTGAGGTCGAAGTCCTCGGGGTTCAGCCGGCGCTTGCGCAGGTGGATCTCGAGGATCGCCTGGCGGGCCTCTTCGCCGGGGAGGTCGACGAAGAAGATCTCGTCGAAGCGGCCCTTGCGCATCAGCTCGGGTGGCAGGCTCTCGATGTCGTTGGCCGTGGCGACGATGAAGACTGGCTCGCGGTGCTCCTGCATCCAGGTGAGCAGGCTGCCGAACATGCGGCGGCTGAGCCCGCCGTCGGCCCCGCTGTTGCTGACCGACGCGAACCCCTTCTCGATCTCATCGATCCACAGGATGATGGGCGCCATGAGTTCGGCCTGGTGCAGGGCCGTCCGCAGGCGGTTCTCGCTCGAGCCCACGTAGCGGTCGTAGAGCGAGGTGGGGTCGAGCCGCAGGAGCGGGCGCTTCCAGGCGGCGCTGATGGCCTTGGCGCACAGGCTCTTGCCGGCCCCTTGCACGCCCAGCATGAGAACGCCGCGGGGTGAATCCAGCCCGTGCTCTTCGGCCTCGGCCTCGGTGGTCAGCAGACGGCTGGAGAGCCACTTCTTGAGGTTCTTGAGACCGCCGATGTCGTCGAGCGTGGCGGGGGCCTCGATGAACTCCAGCAGCCCGTCGGCCTTCACGTACTCACGCTTTCGGGCGACGATGCGGGGCAGGTCGTCGCCATCCAGCCTGAGGTCATCGCGAACGACCTCGGCCACGATGTTCTGGATCTGCCGCCGTGTCAGCCCGCGAAGGTTGCGGATCATCGCCTCCCACTCGCTCCGCTTGACGTCGATTTCGATGGGCGTGTGGCGGTGGTGGGCTCGTAGTTGCGTGCGCACGAGCCGCTCGATTTCCTCGGTGTCGGGCGGCATGATCTCGAACTCGGCCGCGTACTGGCGGAGCACGGGCTGGGTGATGCGTTCGTGATCGATCAGGACGATGAGCTGGGCTTGCTCATTGGCGCGAAACAACGCCTCACGCAGGGCGCGCGCAACCTTCACTTCGTCGAGGTGATGTCCAAGGTCGAGCATCACGTACACGCCCGGCTTGCCCTCGCTGGCGATCTGCCGGAGCGCGCGTTCGGCCAGTTGCGTCTCGCTCGACTGGCCGGTGTCTTCCATGGCCGCGTCCTGGAGCCCGCCGGTAAGCGTCCAGCGGTAGCAGACCATGCCTTGATCGGCGGCGGCGTCGCGCACGAGATTGAGGGCGTACACCTCTTCGGCGGTCGCGATGGTGATGGCCGGCTGGCTGGTCACCCGCATCAGTCCCCGCAAACGATCGAGATTGGATTCGGCCATAGTGCCCAGCATACGCGATCGGGGGATGGACCCGTAACAACGTCCTATAAGCCACGACTTGTCGAAAACACGACAATCACCGGCCACAACGGTTGCGGATGGCACACGCCGTGATAGGGTGCCTGGGTAGGCGTTGGAATCGGGCGTAACGGGCCGCGATGGTGGCCGTTATGCCCCTTCGACGCTGGGTTCACGCGGGCCTGCCTTGCTCGCGGACGGACGAGAGCCCAGGCTCAGAATTGGCTCGAGCCGTGGCACGAGCCGGATGCATCCGGGGAGGTTTATTTCGATGAACGCACGTTTTTTGACTCGCGGGACAGCCGCGAGCCTGTTGGTATGTACTGCCGCCATGCTCGCGACGGCGGGCACCGCGCATGCGCAGGAGACCCAAGGGACGCTGTTGAAGGAGGGCGAAGCGCCCTCCGGCCAGCAGTCGCCGCTGGTGTTCGATGATCTGATCGAGTACTCGATCGAGCGCCTGGGCTTTGACGTCGGCGCCGACGGCTCGATCACGACCGAAGTCATGCTGGGCGAGCAGGCGGTGCAGATCGAACTCTGGCCGCACGACGTGCGTTCGCCGGCCTTCGAGGTGCTCGTGCAGCAGCCCGATGGCTCGATGGAGCGCATGGTTCCCCCGGCTCCGACGACCTACCGCGGTTTCGTGGAAGGCATCGATGGCAGCAGCGTTTCGGCTGGTTTCTTCGGCGGGTCGCTCACGGCCCTGGTGTCCATCGGCGATGGCGCTGAAAATAGCTGGGTCATCGAGCCGCTGAGCGATCGCGTCCGCGGAGCCGATGGCTCGCTGCACGTGGTCTACTCAGAGGACAACGATCTTTCCGGAGAGAACGGCTTCTGCGGCACCATCGATAACCCGGTGGCGGGTCTCATGGCCCCACTCGAACCGCAAGGCCCCGGTGTCGACGCGACGCTGCAACTCGAGCTTGGCGTCGATACCGACTTCGAGTTCTACCAGAGCCGGGGTTCGTCCGAGACGGCCGTGATTGCCGCGGTCGAGTCGCAGGTGAACTCGGTGTCGGCGATCTACGAGCGCGACGTCGACACGGTCATCGAAATCACCACGATCATCGTGCGGCCGACGTCTTCCGACCCGTACACCACGTCCGACGGTGGAGCCCTGCTCCAGCAGATGACGAACCACTGGCAGTCTCAGCAGCGTGGCGTGCGCCGGGATACTGCGTCGCTCATCAGCGGACGCAACTTCGCGGGCGGTACGCTGGGCGTGGCATGGCTGTCGGGTGTCTGCACCACGTCGCGCGGCTACAACGTGAACCAGTACGTCTCGCTGAGCCCGGCCGCCCGCGTGGCGGTACTGGCCCACGAGATCGGCCACAACTGCAACGCGCAGCACTGCTCGGGCGGCGACTGCCGGATCATGTGCCCGGGCATCGGCGGGTGCGCCGGCGACATCAGCCGCTTTGGTTCAACCTCGCGCAGCGTCATCCGTGGCTTCCTGGACGCGGTGCCGTGCGTCGATGAGCTCGTCACCGAGCCCGAGCCCCAGCCCCTGCCGTTCATCGACGATTTCGATGATTCGCGCTCGCTGGACCCCGACCGCTGGGCCGAGGCGAGCTCGATCGTGATCACGCCCTCCGTGGTGAACCCGGTGACCGCTCCCAACGCGCTGACCTTCCAGCCCGGCGGCACCATCACCACCACGCGGTTCGACGTGCCGCCCCCCGGCACGTTGCCCTCGTACGTGCGGGTGTGGTCGCAGCATCGCTTCGTCGAGGTCGGCAAGTTCCTCCGCGTGGAGTACTTCTCGACCTTCACCGGCCAGTGGACCGCGCTGGGCGCCATCCAGTCGGACGGCACCGATCAGCAGCAGTTCATCCTGAACGAGTGGAAGCTGCCCCTGGAAGCCAGCGGCGACCAGTTCCGCCTGCGAGTTTCCGAGGTCGGCGCCGATACGGCCGACGCCTGGTTCGTCGACAGCATCTCGGTCAACGAGTACTGCCGCATCGACATGAACGAGGACGGCAACATCGATCTCTTCGACTTCCTGGCCTTCCAGACGGCCTTCGACAGCGGAAGCCCGTTTGCCGACTTCAACAACGACACGGTGCTGAACGTGTTCGACTTCCTCGAGTTCCAGAACCAGTTCGCCTCTGGCTGCCCCTGAGGCCCAGGTGACCATTTGAGGATCCAAACGCCCGGCCGGGTTCGTCCCGGTCGGGCGTCTTCTTTTGGTCCCGGCGCGTACATTTGCGTGCATGTCGAGCCGTGCACAACCCGCCCCCAGCGCCGTGGCGCTCATCGCCCGGGACATCAAGCTGGCCCACTCGGTGTTCGCGCTGCCGTTTGCCGTGCTGGCTGCGTTCATGGTGGCGCCGCGTCTCCCGACGGGGGGCATCGCCTGGCCGCGGATGGCGGGCTTGCTGGCCCTGGTGGTTGTGTGCATGGTGGCAGCCCGCACCTGGGCCATGGTGGTCAATCGCCTGGCGGATCGCGCTATCGACGCGTCCAATCCTCGGACTCGAAATCGCGTGTTTGCTTCGGGCGAACTGCAACCCGTTGCGGGCTGGGCGACGTTGGCGGCTTGTGCTTTGCTCTTCCTTGCCGCTTGCGCGCTGTTCGGCGTGTTCTTTGACAACTGGTGGCCCGCGCTCCTGGGCGTTCCGGTGCTGGCATGGATTGCCTTCTATTCGTTCACCAAGCGATTCACGTGGTGGTGCCACGTGTTCCTGGGCGGTGCGCTGGCGGCGAGCCCACTGGCGGCAGCCATCGCGGTGGGGGGCATCGAAGCGCTCGCGAACCCGGCCCTGTGGCTCCTGGCAGCGATGGTCCTGCTCTGGGTGGCCGGCTTCGACGCCATCTATGCGTTGCAGGATCTCGACTTCGACCGGCAGGCGGGATTGCGGAGCATTCCCGCCCGCTTTGGCTGGAAGCGGGCAAACATGCTCAGCCGCGTGATGCACGCCGGC
Source organism: Phycisphaerales bacterium (assembly GCA_040221175.1). Classification (NCBI taxonomy): domain Bacteria; kingdom Pseudomonadati; phylum Planctomycetota; class Phycisphaerae; order Phycisphaerales; species Phycisphaerales bacterium. The sequence goes on along the minus strand of JAVJVK010000004.1, from coordinate 841,353 downwards.
GCCCTTGCGTGCCTCGTAGGCGTGCTCGTCGCCGAGCCGATGTTCGGCGTGATCTTCGGAATCGGTGTCGCCGCCACAATGATCTTGCTGGGTTATGAGCACCTCGTGCTTTCTCGGCGTGGGGCGGCGGGCATCCCGATGGCGTTCTTCACGCTCAACGGCATGATCAGCGTGCTGCTGGGTCTCACCGGCCTGCTCGACGTACTCGTATAGCCGTCAGCCGTAGAGCACGTGGGCGAAGGCGAACAGCAGCGTGAGCACGACGGCATTGTTCAGGGCGTGCGCGGCGATGGGGCCGATGAGCGATCCCCGCCAGGCCCGGATGAGTGCGAAGTTGAAGCCCAGGACCGTGACGGGAATGAGCTGGATGAGCGCGTAGCCGTGCATCATGCCGAAGACCAGGGCGCTGAGCACGGCTGCGATTGGCAGCACCATGCGCGAGCGCAGATGTCGGAAAAGGGCTCCGCGGAACACGAGTTCTTCGCACAGCGGGGCCCAGATGGTCGCCAGCGTGAAGATCATGAACAGCAGCACCGGGTCGAGCGTGCGGGCGAGTTCGAGGATGGGGTTGGTGGGGCCCATGGCCTCCGGATCGCTGGGGAAGAACTGCTCCTGGAGGAACAGCAGCACGAACATGACGGCCACGCCTGCGACCACGATTGGGAGCATCGCCAGGTACGCCCCGATGCCGGCGAAGATCTCCAGCGTGACACCCCGAGGCGCCCGCAGGCCCAGGTCATCGCGCAGGCGTGACCAGGAAACGCCACGAGCGAGCGGCCAGAGCGGCACGAGAAGTAGCAGCCACTGCGCCGGCAACGCAACCAGGCCGGCGATCATCTCCGCCGACTCACCGATCAGGGCGGCGGTTGCCTGCATGATCTGGAGCAACGCGAAGCACAGTACGAAGAGCACGGCCGTCTCGAGGTAGACGCTGCCGCCCGGTGCGGGCCTGGGCATGGCAAGGCGGATCTTGCCGGTGCCGAGCAACACCAGGGCCATGATGCCCAGCACGAGGCCCGCCAGCAGGGCCACGCCGATGACGGCGATCATCGCGCCGACGATGATGAACGGGCCGATGGCGCCCGAGAGCAAGGCCTCTCGCAACTCGTGCTCTTCGGGTAGCCGTGCGATGCGGACGAGCTCGCCAAAGTAGCCATGCCGTTCGATCAGCGCATTGACGGTCTCGTCATCCAGGGCCGCCGCGGCTTCGCCGTTCGCAGCGATGTCCTGGTAGTAGGGAAGCAGCGTGCGTGCATCGGTCAGGATCTGCTCCCGGCGCGCTCTCTCGTTCGCGGCGTCTGGGTCATCGGGATCGAGTTCGTCGCCGGCTTCGAGTTCGGCGACGACCGACTCGAGGTCTGACACGGTTCGCTCCGGTCCGGCCAGCTCGCGCGAGGCGATCGCGGCACGTAACCGCTGGAGCGGTGTATCGATCGTCTCGGCTGCGTCGTCGAGCTGCTCCTGGAAGCTCGGTGCGCCCGCGGGGAATTCGTATGCGATCCGCGTGCCCATGCGGGCGGCGACCTCGACGCTGTCGCCCTGGGGCGCTGCGATCTTGGAGGGATCCTCGGCCGGTTCGCCGCGGACCTGCAACTGCTGCATCACCACGACGAGCGGCAGCACGAGGATCAGCACGACCCAGGCGAGCTTGGCGGCGCCGCTGGTTCCCGGGTCGGGGGAGCGCATGGGCCCGGGCGGGTGCATGGGTGGCTGGGCGTCGCCGAAGGTCTGGGGGGGCTGGTCCATCGACCAATCATCGGCCACGGGCGGGGCTGGGGCCACCCCGATCACGCCAAGTGGGGACCTGCCCGGTGGTTCGGGGCTTGACGGGCGTCGGGGGGCGTCTACGCTTCCCCTCACGCCGGATGGTGGCGGCTGGTGGCCTTTGCCCCCGCCCGGCGGACCGAATGGTCAATCCTGCAGTCGGGCCCACCAGCCCGTCTGCCCGCCCCGCCCGGTAGGCGGCGTACGTGAAGTGCCCCCGGCGACGTGTTTTGGCGTCGCTGGCCGCAGGAGAGTGTTATGCGTCGGCAAACCTATATGGCCAAGGCCGGTGAGGTCGAGCAGAACTGGCACGTGGTCGACGCCACGGACCAGGTGCTGGGCCGGATGGCCACCGAGATCGCCCAGGTGCTCATGGGCAAGCATCGCCCCGAGTACACCCCCCACGTCGATACGGGTGACTACGTCATCGTGACCAACGCCAAGGCCGTCAAGCTCACGGGTCGCAAGGACGCCCAGAGCGTCCGCCAGCGGTACACGGGCTATCCCGGCGGCCTGAAGGTCGAGACCTTCGGCTCGCTCCGCGAGCGCAAGCCCGAAGCGCTGATCGAAGACGCCGTCCGTCGCATGCTGCCCAAGAACCGGCTCGGCCGGGTCATGCTCAAGAAGCTCAAGGTGTACGCGGGCAGCGAGCACCCGCATCAGGCCCAGCAACCGGTGGAGATGAAGCTCTAATGGCTGACACGAACACCCCGACTTCGACCGATTCCACCGAGACCGCCGCGACGAGCGGCTCGAGCCTGCTGGGTGGCAGCGCGCTGTCCCAGGCCGTCGCCGCCGACGAGGCCGGCGAGCCCACGACCCGCCGCGTTCGCGAAGCCGTTCCGCCCGACCGCCATGGCTGGTGGTGGGGCACGGGCCGCCGCAAGCGGGCCGTGGCCCGCGTCCGCATGAAGCCCGCCGCCGACGAAGGTAAGGGCGACGTGCAGATCCAGTGCACCCGCAAGAAGCTCAAGGCCGTCAGCGAGTACTTCACCGAAGACCGCGACCGCGCCGACGTGTACGCTCCGCTGGACGTCACCGGCACCAAGGGCCGCTTCGACGTGGTCGTGCGGTGCAGCGGTGGCGGCTACATGGGCCAGGCCCAGGCCGTCCGCCTGGGCATCGCCCGCGCCCTGCGGGACTATGACCCGAGCCTGGAAGACGCCCTGCGCGACGCCGGCTTCCTCTCGCGCGACGCCCGTAAGGTCGAGCGTAAGAAGCCCGGCCAGCCCGGCGCCCGCCGCCGCTTCCAGTTCTCGAAGCGATAAGGCTTCTTTAGTTCCTGCCTGGCAGTTCGCTCCTCCACGCCCGGTCTATGTGCCGGGCGTTTTTCTTTGGGTCCGGGCCAAACCCGCCTGGGAAATCACCCGATAATCCCGGTATGGACCACCCCCGCCCCCTCGAAGAACTCCGCTGCCTCATCGACGAGGCCGACGAGAAGATCGTGGCCTTGCTCAACGAGCGGGCCGGGCTGGTGGTCGAGGTCGGCAAGCGCAAGCAGCACGACGGCACGCCCATCTATGCCCCCGACCGCGAGCGCATGGTGCTCGACAAGGCCAAGGCCCGCAACAAGGGCCCACTGAGCGACACCACCATCGAGGCGATCTACCGACAGATGATGTCCGGTTCGTTTGCACTGGAGCGCCCCTTGCGCATCGGTTACCTCGGACCTGCCGGCTCGTACTCGCATCTGGCCGCCCGAGCCCACTTTGGCGCCAGCGTCGAGTTCGCCAGCGTCACCAGCATCGGCGCCGTGTTCGACGAGGTCATCAAGGGCCACGTCGACTACGGGCTCGCGCCGATCGAGAACAGCACCGCTGGCGGCATCGTCGAGACGCTGGACGCCTTCATCGAGCACGCGGGCGAGGTCTCGATCTATGCGGAGGCCCAGGTCGCCATCCGCCACGCGTTGATGGCCGGTTGCCCGGCCGAGGACGTCACGCGGATCCATAGCAAGCCCGAGGTCTTCGCACAGTGCCACAACTGGCTGAGCGCCAGATACCCCAAGGCCGAGTTGATCCCCGCAGCATCGTCGAGCCGCGCCGCCATCACGGCCGCCGACGAAACCGAGAAGGCGCGCAGCATCGGCGCCCGCCCCGGCAGCGCTGCGATCGGCACCACGCTCGCGGCCGAGCTGTACGGCCTGAGCGTGCTGGTCGAGTCGATCCAGGACCAGCCCAACAACATCACACGCTTCGTGATCCTCAGCCGCGAGAAGACAGGCCGCACGGGCCAGGACAAGACCAGCATGCTCTTCGAGACCAGCGACGAGCCCGGCGCCCTCGCCGACGTGCTGGCGGTCTTCAGCTCCCACGGCGTGAACCTGACCCACATCGAGAAGCGCCCCAGCGGCCGCGAGAACTGGACCTACATGTTCTTCATCGACGCCGCCGGCCACATGCAGGACGAGGCCGTGGTGGGGGCCATCGAGGACGCCAAGACCAAGTGCCGGCGGTTGACGGTGCTGGGGAGCTACCCGCGGGCGAAAGGGCTGCTGTAAGGCTCAGCGGTCGAGGATCGCCGCGGCCTTGACGTATCCCTCTTCGTCGTACTCCACGCACAGCCACAGGTCATCGGACGACAGCAGGCCCGGCTCGGGCCCAAGCGTGAACACATGGTCCCAGTGGACCATGCCTCGAACGTTCTGGGGTTGCCCGAAGCGATCTTCGACCCATGGGCGATCCATGGTGCGCGTGCTCGCGGCGAACAGCACGGCGCGGGCGTCGCTCATCCGTTGCTCCTGATCCGAAGCAGGTGGCCGCCAGGACAGCCACTTGAGCATCAGCCCGGCGAGGACCATCTGCAGGGCAAACAGGCCCAACAGTGCGACAAGAGCCGCGATGAGCGCGATCCGCACGGCAACCAGGACCGAGTAGAACATTTGCTAGTGTACGCTAACGTTGCCGTTGGCGTTCGGGCGTTCTCGAAATGAAACGGGTTCACGCCGCATCCGAGCATCCCGGTCACTGGTACCTGCTGATAAAGGGAGGATCATCATGGAGATGCGTACCGATTTTATCAGTATTTTGCTTGGGTGCATCGTTGCTTCTTTGGCTGCGGCGGACGACGTCCGTCTCAGTCATACCACGTCGGACGAGGTGGTTTTTGGCTTTGGCCGGGTCTGCCCTGCGCTCGGCACGGCGGCGACGGTGGAGGCCAGCAGCTACTGGCGGTCCTTGGATCTTCGAGATCAGGGCGTGATGCAAGACCTGCGCGTCACCAGCGTCCAGTTCGGCATCGAGTCCCTCCGGCTGCCCACGCTGCTTGAGGTAGACATTGCGGTGAATCTCTACGCCGCACCCGAGGGCACGCCGCCGCAGACCGGGCTTCCGCTGATCGGTTCGGCCGTGGCGAGCGTCGGCGATGTTTCAGGAGGGGTGGTGAGCGTTGATGTCGATGCGCTCGCCGCCGTGGGCTCGGCCGTGGTCGTCCAGGTCAGCGTGCCCAGCCTGCGAGACCTTGCCGGCGGTGAGTTCGGCGATAGCTTCCTGCCCGGCGCGAACGGCTCGGGCGAGACCAAGCCCGTCTACTTCGCCAGTGATGCCTGCGGCATTGCCGAGCCCGAACCCTGGAATCCCGATTGGGGCACGTTCCATTACGTGCTCACGGTCACTGGCAGCCCATTCTGCGCAACGGACCTGGATGGCGACGGCGAACTCACCGTCTTCGACTTCCTCGCGTTCCAGAACTTCTTCGATGCCCGCGATCCGCGCGCCGACCTCGACGGCGACGGCGCTTTTACCATCTTTGACTTCCTCGAGTTCCAGAACAGGTTCACGCTCGGCTGCTGACGGGACTGGTGCACATGTGAACTACGATGTCTCGTGCCAGAGGCCGACTCGAAGTTCCCCAGGCCACGCCCGCTCGCGCCGCCGCGCGTGTGCGGGGCGTGCGGCCATGCGCTGGGCGACCTTCCGCTGAACGAGCCATGCCCAGCGTGCGGCTGGCGCCCGAGCGTCCGCTGCATCACCTGCGGCTACGACCTTGCCGGCCTGCCCGAAGACGGCCCGTGCCCCGAGTGCGCCACGCCCATTGATCAGTCGCTGCGCGGCGATGGGCTGGCCTTCTCGAGCGAGGCATACCTGTGCACGCTCGATCGCGGCCTCTGGCTGACTCGCCTCGGCGTCGGGTTGCTCTTTGCCGTGTGGATCGGCAGCCTCGTTCTGGGCATCGTCGTCGCCATGCTGACTTCGGGCGGGCTCGTGCCCTGGCTGCGCGACGTCTTGGTCATCTTTCCCTCGGTCGCCTGCATCGTGGTGTGGTGCGTTGGTTGGTGGATCACGGCGACGCCCGACCCCAGGCTGGCCGTCGATGGCCCGACGCGTGCACAGCTCGGAGCGCGGTTGCTTGCCATTGCCGCGGGCCTGGTGCTGTCGAGCATGCTCATCTCCCAGCCATTCATCACGATCCCGGTTCCCTACGCGGGGCTGGTGCTGGGCGCACTGCTCATCGCGCACTACGCCTGCGGAGCCGTCGTGCTCAGGCAATTGGCCCAGCGGGCGGGCAACCGTCGCGCAGCCGGGCACGCGAGGCAAGCCTGGTGGGCCAGCATGATCGTCGCGGGCTGCGTGGCGGCGCAGGTCACCGCGAGCGTCGTCTTCGGACACGCAACCATGTCGCCGCGCGTCCAGATCCTCAAGGCCGCATGGGCCCTGGCGAGCCTTACGGTGCTCCTGACGAGCATCGTTGCGATCGTCCGCCAGGCGACCGCGGCCGGCCTCATCCGCGACGACCTGCGCCGGTTCCTGTTCCATGCGCGTACGCACGGTGCGAACCGAGCTGCGAGCGCATGAAGAACGGCCCACGGGGGCCGTTTGATGATCGAACGCGTTTTCGTCCGCTCAGCCGTCGGTGGCTTCCTCGATCTCATCCCCGACGGCCTCGGCGTCTTCGCCGGCGCCCTCCATCGTGTTGCACGCGGCGGCGGCGACGGCCATGGCGACGAGCACGCCGGTCAGGGCGACGCGGACGGGGTTGATCTTGTTCTCGGTGTTGCGATCCATGCTGCTTCTCCTTGCTGCGTCCGGCGGCGCGCCGGCGCGATCGGAGGCAATGTATGCCCGCGGGCATGGCCGGTCCTGGGGTGAACCCGAATTCACGGTTCGCCCCGCACGGCCGCTACATCGCCCCGCCCTCGAAGATCACGCGTTGCTTGACGCGGCGCGGGTCCGGCTCGGGCACGGCGCTCAGCAGGCTCTGCGTGTACTTGTGCTGGGGGTTCTTCAGGATCTCGTCGCGGCTGCCGGTCTCGACGATCCTGCCCTTGTACATCACGGCGATGCGCTTGCACACGTGCTGGATGACGGCCATGTCATGACTAATGAACAAATAACTCAGGCCGAACTCTTCCTGCAGGTCGGTCAAGAGGTTGATGATCTGGGCCTGGATGCTCACGTCCAGGGCGCTGGTGGGCTCGTCGCACACGATGAACTTGGGCTCCAGCGCGAGCGCGCGGGCGATGCCGATGCGCTGGCGCTGGCCGCCGCTGAACTCGTGGGGGTACCGATCGGCCGCGGCGGCGGGCATGCCGCAGCGCACGAGCAACTCCTCGACCTGCTTGCGCAGCTGGCGGCGGTCCTTGACCAGCCCGTGGACGATGAGCGGCTCGCCGACGATGCTGGCGATGCGCATGCGCGGGTTCAGGCTGCCGGCGGGGTCCTGGAAGATGATCTGCATGTCGCGCCGGAGGGCCTTCATCTCGGCGCCCTGGGCCTTCATGACGTCCTTGCCCTCGAACGTCACGCTGCCGCCGGTGCTCGGGATCAGCTTGAGCAGCGTCCGGCCGACGGTCGTCTTGCCGCAGCCCGATTCGCCCACCAGGCCCAGCGTCTCGCCACGCCCCAGGTCGAAGCTCACCCCGTCGACCGCCTTGACGTAGCCGGTCACGCGCTGGAGCAGCCCGCTGCGGACGGGGAAGTGGGTCTTCAGGTCCTTGACCGACAGCAGCGGGGGCTCGGCCCCCTGGTACTGGCCGGGCTTGGCCTGGGGATCGGTCGGAGCGGCAGGTGCGGCTGGAGCTGTCATAGCGGCCATCCTATGGGTGCGAGGTCCGTCAGGTGTGCATGGTGACGCGACCGGCCAGGCAATCTGCCCGAGAGATTAGTGAAGACTATCCTTGCCGCCAAGCCTACCGGAGCCCGCCCATGCCCCGAGCCCAAGCCTGCCTTGCCTGCACCGCCTTCCTGCTGCTCACCAGCGTGGCAGGCGCCCAGGAGCAGCCCACCCCGACCCAAAGCGCCAGCGAGCCGCTTGCAGAAGACCAAGCCGAAGCAAGCCAGCCCGCCGGGCCGCCGCGATTTATCTACACCCTCGCCCAGAGATTCGAGGCCACCAGCGTCCCGCATATTGATGGTGGGGGTGACGCGACCAGCACGCTCACGCGCACCGAGTTTGATGTTGTTTGGTTTGCCTCGCGCCGGACGCGTGCGCTCTTCCAGTTCAGCAACGAGTTCGCGTTCTACGAGTTCCAGGGCGCCTTCGGGCTCGACCCGGCCGATGGCAACCCGGTGGCGAACTTCAACCGCCAGAACATCGATGTTCTGGTGACCCACAACCTCGATCGGCAGTGGAGCATGCTGGTGCTCGGTGGCATCGGGCTCGCGCGGGAGCGAAACGCCGACGTCGGAGACTCCATCGTGTGGCGCGCCGGCGTCGGGACGGCTTATCAGGCTACGGAAAACATCTCCATTGGTGTCAGTCTGGTGGCCACTGCCGAGCAGGAAGGCAGCGTCGAGTTTCTCCCTCTCCCTGTGATTGACGCGACGCTCGAATTGGACGAACGTTGGACGCTGCGCTTGGGCACGCTGGCGGGTGCGGTGCTGACCTATCAGATGAATGACGAGCTCGCCTTCCGCCTGCGCTCAGGATACAACGAACGCAACTACCGTCTCGACGACGAGGGCTTCGCGCCAGAGGGCGTGTTCCAAGACAAGTCGATCGACCTGCGTCTGGGCGTCAACTGGCAACCCGTGCCCGGGCTGGAAATCGATGCCGGCGTAGGCTCGCAGCTCTGGCGACGCTTCAAGGTGAAAGACGAGGACGGCAACCGCCTCAGGCGTGCAGAAACCGATCCGACGTTCATGCTCTTCGCCGGCGTCTCCTACCGTTTCTGACGCGAAGCATCGCGGTTTGTTTCATCGCTCGCCCGAACTTGTCGGCCGCTCGATGGCCTTGGGGCCCGTGCCGAAGGGAGCGGCATCGATCAGTTCGGCACTGATGATCCGCGGCGCCTCAACGGGGCTGCCCATGCGTGCATCCGCCAACGGTGTCTGCTCGATCGCAATGATTGCGTCGGCGCCACTGATGGCTTCGCCGAAGGCCGTGTACAGGCCGTTGAGGTGCACGGTGGCCTCTCGGCTGAGGGCGACGAAGAACTGCGAGCCGTTGGTGTCCGGGTCATTCGTGCGCGCCATCGAGAGCACGCCGAACTTGTGCTCCAGGTCGCTGGGCTCCAGATCAATGAATACGCCCGGCCCGCCGCTGCCCGAACCGGTCGGGTCGCCGGCCTGGATGACGAAGGGCTTGCCGCTGCGGTGCGTCGGCAGGATGCGATGGAACGGGATGTCGGTGTAGAACCCGCCGCGCGCCAGTTCGCGAATGTGCCACACCGTGTTGGGCGCCACGTCCGGGCGCAGGCGGAACACCATTGGGCCCTCGGTCGTCTCGAATTTCAGCAGCTTGTCGACGTACACGCGCACGCCCGAGAAGACGCGGGGCCCGGCGTTCTGCCATTGCGCCGTGTTGTTCGAGATCGAAGCACGCTGGGGCGTAAGCAGCGGCTGGATCACCAGCGGCGCACCAATGGGCGTACCCAATCCCTCGCCATCGGCGTCTCCGGGGGTATAGAGCTGGGCGAACAGCACCATCGGTTGCTGCTGATCCCACAGGATGGGGAAGAACGTGGCCAGATCGACGCGGCCGGCCAAGACGTTGGCTCGCGCCACGCGATCGCCCCCTGCGTTAAACAGGACGATGCTGGCTTCTTCGTCGTCGCCCTCGGGCAATGCCACCGTGATGGGAATCTCGCGATCGATGCCGTAGTAGGTTCGATCCGGCGTCAACTGGGCTCGGGCATGGGGAGAAAGCAGCGACAGGGCGATCGTGGCCAGCGTCATAGCGACGACCTGGCGCATTGGCGACGAAGCACGGTGCATTCCCATGGTGGTTTCTCCTTCGGGTGTCCACGGCGCCATCGGGCACGGCGCCTGCGGGATCAACGGGCTCCAACGGTACGGCAGCCGTGCGCGATCCGTCGTGTCAGATCAATGTGACGTAAGCAAGACCGATCCCGGTCTGGCAAGGGATACATGACCGAGGTTCGGGAATCGTCTGGCGATCAGTTGGCGTCGCGACGCGAGTCGCCACTCGACGAGCCATCGAGTTGGTCGTCGATGAGTTCCCACGCATCCATCACGACCGACGAGCGTGCGTCGGCCTCCTGAAGCGGGAGCCGCGACAGGATGCGGCCGCCGTAGTCGCGGAACCACGTGACCGAGAGGTCGGCCCGCATGACGTTGGAGCCCACGTCGTGGTTGTAGTCGCTGCGCAAACGCATGCCATCGGCGACCAGCGCAGTCCGCCGCGGCTCGATCTTGCTGAGGTGCCGCTGACCCAGCGGGCCGGCACCGCGGTACTGGTAGTTGCCGACAACGACCTCGGGCACATCGCCAAAGCTGTTGGAATACTGCGAGAGCGGGTGGGCGCCATCATGAGACGGGCAGTAGAAGCACGCGGCATGATCGATGTACCCACCGAAGTACAGCAGGCCCAAGCCATCCCAGCCACCGGTCTCCGGGCTGTAGTCTCGCGGGGCCGAGGACACGCTGGAGAGCCTCAGGATGAGCATCTGCTCGGCACGATTGCGTGTGGGGTCGTAGAATGTTGTCGGGGGGATGTAGTCGTTGTTCGAGTCGGCATACATCAGCATGGCGATGCCGATCTGGCGGACATTCGACGAGCACACCAGGCGGTGGGCGGTCTCGGTTGCCTTGCTCAACGCGGGCATCATGAGCGAGATGAGCACCATGATGACAGCGATGGACACCAAGACATCCACCAGCGTAAAGCCGCGGTTCGGTCGGCGGATAGACCGCCGATTCGTGCTTGGGTACCGAGATTTCACATTCACCCCACTCATCCGCGTTCCCCGGGCGGCTGATCGTGTGACGTCAGTATACACGAAACCAACGGTGAAATACAAGAGAATTATTTGTCCCTGCTCGAAACCGCTGGCCAAATACCGAACAAAATGCAACCAAGTGATACGGATCTCCAAACCCCGACCTCAAACCCATTTCCGGGGAAGGATCCTGATCGGGCCCGGCGACGAATAGAAACGTTGGGACATCGGCTGGCATAACTGGCGGTTCCGACGGACCTGTGTGGTGGCAGGTGGGCTATGACCAAGCATCCTCGAAATCCCAAGGCAGACCTCGACCTCATGCAACGCGTGGCAGCGGGGGAGGAATCGGCCATCGGCGACCTCTACGACCGCTTCGGCTCGCTCGTGTACCGCATGGCTTATCAGACCATGCCCACTCGGGCAGACGCCGAGGATGCCGTCCAGGAGATCTTCGTTCGCTTGTGGAAGACCGCCGATCGGTACGACCCCAAGCGGGCAGCCCTGGTCACGTGGGTCATGCTGCTGAGCCGGCGGCACCTTGTGGATCGGCTCCGCCGCAGCCAGGCTCGCCTGAAGACGACGGCTTTTGGCGAGTCGGCAGGGCAACTCCCCGGAGGCGGGTCAGGGGAAATGACCGGTCTCGAGCAACACGAGCGTTATAAAGACGTTCTGGAACTCGTAAAGACTCTGCCCGAACTGCAACAGAGGGTGGTGATCCGTGCGTATCTAGGGGGGCAGACGCTCCGACAGATCGGCGAGGAACTGGACACGCCAATCGGAACCGTGAAATCCGCCCTCAGCCGGGCATTGGTTCGTCTGCGAGAGAGAGCCGTCGAGGAAGCCGCAACATGAACACGATCGATCTCATCGAACTGGCCGTCCTCGACGCTTTGGGTATGCTCGACGAAGCCGAGTCGGCCGCATTCGATGCGGCATTCAAGGCGGCGCCGCCGGCCACGCAGGAGCGCGTGCTGAGCGAACAGGCTCGCCTGGCGAACCTCCAGGGCTTACTCCCCGACGTCATGCCGGCGGACGACCTGCGCGATCGCGTGCTCTCGGCCGTGCGCGAGGCCATGCTGGCCGACGCCATCGCCAAGGCCGCCGAGGCCGATGATGCCGAGAACCCCTTGAGCATCCGCAAGAGCCGCGGCGTGTCGCGCTTCTGGCGCGTTGGAGCGATTGCCTCGGCAGCCGCTGCGGTTGCCTTCGGCGTCGCGTTCGGTCACTCTTCCCTGCGGTACAACGACCTGAACGAGCGATTCGAGAGCAACCTGGCCCTCGAGGGCGCCATCGGCGCCTACGGGGCCGAAGCTTTCGATATCCTGTTCAACCGCGACGCGGTGGTCAACGTCGACTTCATGCCGGTCGATCCTTCTTCGCAGATCCTCGTATCGATGGAGTATCTGGACGAGAAGGGGCTGGCCCTGCTGCACTGCGGCCATCTGCCGGCTGCCGAGAACGTTGAGTACGGCCTGGTGGTCCTGAGTACGAATGGCCAGATCGGCAAGACGCTGCGCCAGTTTGCCTCGGCCGGAAAGCTCTCGACCCAGCGGATCGAGAACCTCGCCCTCGAGAATGGCATGCGGCTGGCTTTGGTCAGCGTCGACTTGGCCAGTGGCAGCAAGCAGATCATGGCGACCACCACGATCAATCTCTAACCTCGAACGCAGCCTGGCAGCCGGTCGTGAAGACTGAAGGGGCCGTATCAGCCGATGCTGATGCGGCCTTCGCTTTGTTCGCCCATGTCGTCTAAGTCGGTGTGGCCCTCAGCCGCGGCCTGCCGACGCACGGATGCGAGCCGACGAGACACCGCCCCGCCCATGAGCGCGCTGACGAGCACGAGGCCTGCGAAGATGCCGCCGGCGTACAGCGGTCGTTCGTTGGTCAGGGGTCGACCATCGGCCTGGGCGTCCTTCGCGATGACGCTGGGCAGCCCGTCGGGGCGACGTTCGCGGGCCGAATTGGCCTGGCCCACCAGTGCGATGGCCAGGGTCTCGGCAACGCGTCGTGACCGATCCGCTCCCTGCTCGCGAACCTCGAGCATCAACTCGCCGTCGCGGCCCGAGGCCCAGCCGACCGACGATTCCACGAACGACTTTACCGAGACGGCGTCGCCCAGGTCCAGAAGGCCACGCTGACGCATGCGCTCGGCCGCGAACTCGTAGAACCGCGGATCGTCGAGCAGGCTCTCGTGGAACGCTTGCCAGCCCGCCAGGTCCTCGGCGAGAGCCTCGCGACCGCGGGCGTCGTGCCCGATGGTCACGCTCGATGCATAGGTCGGCGTGACGAATTCGCCCGAGGCAACCCAACTGACGCCCGCCAGCACGACGATCGCGGCAGCTACGCCCGCCATGCCCATGCCCAGACGGGCCACGGCCGCAAGCGGTCCCGAGGCCTTTGGCGGCTTCGGGCTGGGTTCGCGAGCGGCTTCAGGTGAGCCGGACGCTTGCTGGGCGAGCGCGGCGGAGCGCTGCCGCAGCAACTCGCTGGCCTTGGCGATCTTGGCGTGCTCCTGGCGGAGCGTTTGACGCACGAAGCGAAGGCGTCGCTGGCGGCGCTGCATGTGGGCGCTGTCGGGGTCGCTCGGTTCGGCCGGGTTCGTCGAGCGCGCGACATCCAGCTGCTCGCGCAGGTCGGCGATGATGCCCGCGGCATCGCGAAGCTTCTGTCGCGTTTCATTGAGCTCGCGCTCGATGGCCTCGTCAACACCCGGCGCTTCGGTCGTCGCCTGGGCTTCATTGATCTCGGACTTCGCACGCTCGAGTTCGGACTCCAGCTGCTTCACGCGTGACCGCAGCAGGTCGGTCTGCCGTGTCTGCTCGGCCAGCCATTGCTTCTGCTGCTGGAGATCGGAGCTGTCGCCCGAGAGCTTCTCCTGGCGTTCGGCGGCCTGGCGACTGAGTTCGGCCAGCTTGCGATCCTGCTCCTTCAGTTGCTCGGCACGCGCATCGAGGCCCTTGCTGCGCGATTCAATCTCGCGAACGCGGTCCGCAAGCACCGACGCCTGTTCGTCGAGATCCCTTTGACGCTCGTCGAGTTCGCGGGCTGTGGCCTCGAGCGCGGCACGGTCTTCGGCGACGTCCTGGACCTGCTGGCTTGCGTCTTCGGCCAGTTGCTCGATCCGCGAGCGCTCGGCCTCGAACGCGTCACGCTCGGCCTGCAGTTCCTCGCGAGTCTGGTCGAGCTCGGCTCGCTGCTGGGTCAGCTCCGCGCGAACTGCATCGTGGCGAGCCTTGGCCTCTTCGAACGAGGTGCGTGCGGCTTCTTCGCGCCGGTCGAGTTCCGCGAACCGTGCTTCCGCGGCGGAAACCGCTTCGGCGTGGGCACGCTGGTGCTCGGCGAGTTCTTCGCGGGCGGCTTCGAGCTGGCGGGCGTGCTCGCGCACGGCTTGGCTACGGGCTTCGAGTTCCTCGCGCTCCCGCTCGCGGTCGGCGTGGGCGGCGCGCAGTCGATCGAGGCGACGCTCGATGTCGCTCATGACCCCGCGGATATCCTCGGTCAGCCCCGCAGACTGAGGATGCTGCGTTCGTTCTTCTGCGCCATGTCCCATGTCGGTGTCGCCCATGTGTATGCCTCAATTCACCAGCCGGATCTCGGGCCGCCGCCGGGCGCTGACCGGCAACGCCATCGAACTGATCGCCAGGGGCGTACGCGGGTCGAGCCTCCTCGCACGCTCGGCTCGGTCGCTCACCGCAAGCCGGCGTCCGAGCTCGCGCAGCTTCTCGTCGCACGTGGCCTGGTCCTGGGCCAGCCGATCCGCCTCGGCTGCCATTCGTCGTTCGCGTTCGAGGACCCGTGCCTCGCGGGATTCCAGTTCGTGGGTCGTGCGTGCCAGCCGTTGCTCGTGCAGGAGGTTTTCGCGGCTGAGTTCCTCGACGCGGTGCTCCAACTGAGCGATGCGAGCTCGCGCGGCCTCCAGGCCCGCTCGGGCCTCGGCGCGGTCGCGCTCGGCCTGTTCTGCGCGCTCGCGGCTCTCGCGAACTTCCAGCCGGCCTTCGCGCACCTCGTTGTTCAGCTCTCGCACCCTGTCGGCCAGGCCGCAGGCGTCCCGCAACTGCTCGAGCAGTTCGAGCGATGCCTGATCTCGCTTGGCCAGGTGCGCTTCCATGGCCGACGAATGTTTGGCCGTGAGTGAGGCCTGATCTTCGATCAGCCTGCGGAGCTCCTGCACCCTTCCGTGCTCGGCCTGAACCGACGAGGCACGCTCATCCAAGTCCTTCTGCGCCAGTTCGCACGCAGCTTCCCGCGTGGCCAGTTCATCGGCCCGAGCTTCCAGTTCCTGCGCGGCACGCTGGGCGTGCGCGTCGACGGCGGCCGTCAGTCGTTCATCGATGCGGGCTCGGCGCCGCCGGAGGCGGTCGGCCAGCAAACGCCTGCGGTCGGACAGACGCGCTTCGGCGGCGACCACTTCGTCCGCCAGACTGCGAAGCTCGGCCGCTCGGCGATCGATCTCGATCTGCCGCTTCATGGCGATCTGGATCGTTCGGTCGATCTCGGCTTGCCTATGCGTCAACTCGCGGGCATGCTGTGCAGTGGTCTGCTCGCATCGCTCGACCAGGGCGCTCAGTTCCTGCTCGATGGAGGCAAGCACGTTCTCCACGTCGGCTTCTTCGGAGCCGTCCATGGTGCCACCGTCCCCCAGTTCGGAGGTCTGCTCGACGCTGTGCTGGTCTTCGTACTTGGGCATCGCTGTTCTTCTGCCGGTTGCTCCGACGCTGTGTCTGAGCAGACATCGACCGGTTGAGCGAGCCACTGCACGCCGAGTGGGTGCCTGTGTCGCCAAAACTATCCGGATCGAAAGTTATCAGACGTACACCCGACTGGCTCCGAGCGCGAATTAGGGATAATGCCCATTGCCTGAGGGAACAAGTCAGGCCGATTGGAGTATCGTGGTGATAAGAAGCCGGCGGCGTCGGGCCGCGCGGTGGATACGCTTGGGGGCACACCCACCAACACATGAGCTCGCCCGCGCTATACCCGCGGCCCTGCGAGCACCGAGGAGGCAGCAGATGAAGCGCACCGGTTCGACCACCAGCATCGTGATCGCGACGATCGCCGGCCTTTCCGTTCTCGGCGTGGCCGGGTATCGGATGATGTCGGGCGATTGTTCCTCCTGCGCCATCACCGGCGCTGAGGTGACCACCACCGCCGTTGCCGCCGAGGGTGACTCCTGCTGCGCCCTCATGGAAGGCGCCAAGTCGACCGAGGCCACCCTCGTGTCAACGGGCGAGGCCGCCACCGACGGCTGCTGCGCCGAAGAGAAAGTCGCGGGCAGCTGCGAGACCGGCGCCAGCTGCGAGACCTCGTGCTCGAGCGACGCCGCCCAGGTCGAGATGATCTCGACCGAGGCCGGTGAGGCCGCTGCCGACGCCTGCGGCGATGCCTGCGCGGGCGATGCCTGCGGCAAGGACGCCGAGGCCTGCTGCGGCAAGTGCGAGGCCGGCAAGGAACTGGCCAAGGCTCCCCAGTAAGCCGGACGCTTCATCCAGGAATCAACGACAACCGCGTGCCCCCGGGCGTGCGGTTGTTTTCATTGGCTATCCTCGATCATGGCAACATGGCTGATCAAGACCGAGCCGGGCGACTACTCGTGGGACGACATGGTGCGCGATAAGCGCACGGCGTGGACGGGCGTGGCCAACAACGCCGCGCGCATGCACATGCGCGCCGTCAAGAAGGGCGATGAGGCGTTCTTCTACCACACCGGCAACGACAAAGCCGTCATGGGCCTGGTCAAGGTCGCCACCGATCCGTACGAAGACCCAGAGGAGCCGGGCCTGAACGGCAAGGGCGAGATGAAGGCGCCGCTCTTCGACGTCACCGTCGGCAAGAAGGCAAAGACGCCCGTGACGCTCAAGGACATCAAGGCCGACGAGCGATTCAAGGACTTCGACCTGGTGCGTCAGTCGAGGCTGAGCGTCATGCCCGTGCCCGCCAAGCTCGACAAGATCATCCGCCAGTGGGCGGGTCTTTGAGCGACTCGGAACCCCTGCGGCTCGAGCCCTCCATCGCCGAGGCCGCCAGCAGTTCGAGCCGCGTGAGCGCCCGATCGGCGAGGCCCTTGAAGATCGCGTAGGGGAACAACGCGGCGACGGCGATCGCCAGGCCGAACGCCGTGGTGTACAGGGCCTGGGCAATGCCGCCAGTGACCAGGCGAGGGTCTCCGTCGCCCGCCTCGCCGATGGCCGCAAAGCTCGTGATGATGCCCGTAACAGTGCCGAGGATGCCCAGCATGGGTGCGGCAGTGATAATGATGCTCAGTGCGCTCTGGAATCGCTCGACCGCGTAACGCTGGTTCTCGATGGCTTCGCGGGCCTGGGCCTCGCCGATGATGCCCGATGCGTCCTCGCTCAGCTCCCTGGATAGCCTCGAATAAGGGTCGCGACGCTCGGCCGTGTTCTTGATTACGTCGGAAAACGCTCCCTTGCGGAGCTTGCCAGCCAGCGCGGTGGTTCGGGACCGCACGGCTGGTCCGGTCAATCGCAACCAGAACAGCACACGCTCGAAGACGATCGTCAGGCCGAGCACGCTGACCAGGGCGAGGGGGTACATGACCCACCCGCCAACCTCGAACCAATGCCTGATGCCGTTTGCGAGGGCTTCCACTGATGTGCTCCGGCTTCGATCGGGCTGTGATCGTACCGTTGTCCCATGTCCGGCGAGCCCACGGCCCAATCAACTAGTGCCCCCGCGCTCGAGAGCCGGGTGCGGGCGCTCGTGGCCGATCTGGCAGAACTGGTCGAGTCCGAGATCGCCGAGATCATCGATCAGGCGTGCCAGAGCCAGATCATGCGCGATGGCGCCCGCTACGCGGCGCTGGGCGGCGGCAAGCGTCTGAGGCCCGCCCTCACGCTGCTCTGCGCCCGGGCATGCGGCGGACAGGATCAAGCCGCGTTGCCGGCCGCGGCGGCCGTCGAATTCGTCCATGCGTTCAGCCTCGTGCACGATGATCTTCCCTGCATGGACGACGACGACCTGCGGCGTGGCCGACCCACCCTGCACGTGCACGCGGGCGAGGCCGTGGCGCTCCTGGCCGGCGATGCGATGCTCAATGCCGCATACTGGGCGCTCGCCCGACGCGTGCCGGACGCCCCGGTTTCGGCCCGGTTGATCGGCGAATTGGCAGAGGCCTCTGCCCGCATGATCGACGGACAGACCCTGGACTCATTGGGCGGGTTCGGCGCCGACGCGACGGAGCCCGAGCAACGCCTCCGGCTGATCCATCGCTGGAAGACCGGCGCCCTGCTGCAGGTGGCGTGTCGCATGGGCGCAATCAGCGCCGGCAGCAACGAGCGCTCGCTCGAAGCCATCACCCGATATGCCCAATCGGTGGGCCTGATGTTCCAAGTGGTCGATGATCTGATCGATGTCGAGCAATCCACCGAACAGGCGGGCAAGCGTACGGGTAAGGATGCCGATGCCGGGAAGCTGACCTTCCCGGGCGTGCTGGGGGTCGACGCATCGCGGAACGAAGTTGCCAGGCTGTTGGAGGCGAGCCTGTCCGCCCTGGAGCCCCTGGGCGAGGCGGGGCAACATTTGGCAGACGTGGCTCGCGTGTTGGCCAGCCGAACGCGATGAAGTCGATGATGCCCGCGTTCTCGGGCCGGGGGTTGGCCCTGATATTTTCAAGAATCATTGAAAACTATTGGGATTCCGCCTAAGAAATGCAGTTGGGGATTCGGCTTCGTGGCCGATCCGGATCGGGATGGGAGGCTTCGCATGGCACTGCTGGACACGCTGACCGGGCCCGAGCAACTCCGCTCGATGTCCATTGACCAGCTCGAGCAGCTCGCCGGCGAGATCCGGGCGGCGATCTGCGAGCAGGTCTCTCGCACCGGCGGGCACCTGGCGCCCAACCTGGGCGTGGTCGAGTTGACCATCGCCATGCACCGCGTGTTCGACTTCGGCTGGGATCGGTTGCTCTTCGACGTTGGCCATCAGTGCTACCCGCACAAGCTGCTGACCGGCCGCCTGCCAATGCTGAGCAAGCTCCGCACCCGTGAAGGCATGGCCGGCTTTCCCGAGCCCGATGAAAGCAAGTACGACCTCTTCCGCGTCGGCCACGCCGGCACGGGCATCTCCACGGCCGTCGGAATGGCGCGCGGCGACGCGCTCAATGGCGAGGCGTACGACTCGAAGACCCGCAAGGACGGCCGCCGCGTCGTCACGATCATCGGCGACTCGTCGATCGTCAACGGCGTCGCGATGGAAGGGCTCAACAACGCCGGCACGCTCAAGCGGCAGATGCTCGTCGTGCTCAACGACAACGGCATGTCCATCGCCGGCCCGCAGGGCGCGCTCGCCCAGCACTTCGACCGCGTTCGCGTCAGCCACACCTACACGGGCCTGAAACGCACCGGCAAGGAACTGCTCAAGGGCATCCCCGGCGGTGAGGCGTTGCGCGATGCATACCACCGCATGGGCGAGGCCGCCAAAGCAATGGTCGGCGACGGCGCGCCCGAGAACACCTGGTTCGAGCATTTCGGCCTGCTCACCGTCGGCCCGATCGACGGCCACCACCTGCCCACGCTCATCGAATTCCTTGAGGCCGTCAAGGACCTCGATCGCCCGTGCGTGCTGCACGTCAAGACCGTCAAGGGCAAGGGCTTTGCCTTCAGCGAGGGCGACGCGCGGACGTTCCACTCGCCCAAGCCCTTCGCGGCGGAGGACGGCGGGCAGATCCAGAGCGAGGGCTGCCGAGTCGTCGTCAAGAGCGGCGGGCGCAGCTTCACCAGCGCGTTCGGCGATGCGCTCGTCGACCTCATGGAACGCGACGAAGCGGTCGTCGCCTGCACGGCCGCCATGCCCGACGGCACCGGCGTGACCGAGGCGATGGAGAGGTTCCCAGAGCGCGTGTGGGACACGGGCATCTGCGAGAGCCACGCGCTGGACATGATGGCTGGCCTGGCCAAAACCGGCTCCAAGCCGTTCTTCGCGGTCTACAGCACGTTCCTGCAGCGGGCCTACGACCAGGCGTTCCAGGAGGCCTCGCTCCAGGGCCTGCCGGTGCGGCTGTGCCTCGATCGCGCGGGGCTGGTTGGTGGCGATGGAGCGGTGCATCACGGCTTTGCCGATGTTTCGCTCCTGCGCACGCTGCCGGACGCCGCGATCATGGCGGCTATTGATGAGCCAAGCTTGCGCGCGTCGCTCGAGTTCATGCGCGAGTACGACCGCGGGCTGTCGAGCGTGCGCTACCCGCGAGACGACGTGTCGGATCGATTCGCGAGCGTGTGCCCGCCCTTCGAGTTGGGCAAGGCGCGCCTGCTCACGGACAAGACAGACAAGCCCGACGCGGCCATCCTCGCCTTCGGTGTGCCCGCCCTGGCATGCGTCGACGTCGCCGAGCGCGTCGCTTCCGAACTGAACATCGGCGTCTACGACGCCCGCTTCGCCAAGCCCGTCGACCGCTCGCTGATTGCCGAGTTGGTCGAGGCCGGCGTGCCCATCCTGACCGTCGAGGAGCACACCCTCCACGGCGGCTTCGGCAGCGCCGTGCTCGAGGCGATCGAGGAGATGGGCCTGAAGAACGCTATCGTCCGTCGGCACGGCATGCCCGACCGCTGGATCAAGCAGGACAGCCGCAAGGCCCAGCTTGCCGAGGTTGGGCTGGACGCGGCGGGGATCGAGAAGCAGGTGCGGGCGTTGCTGGCGCACGAGAGCCGCCAGGTCGAGCACGTCCAGGCCTAAGCCGGGCCGCGTCGATCGATCAGCTCCCACCCACACTCAACACACTTCCCCTGCCCGTCCACCTCCCCCGTGTGCCCGCACGCCGGGCAGCCGGGATCCGGCATGGCGATGGCAAAGCGGCTTAAAGGGCGTGCGAGCAGCACCAGGGCGACGCCAACAAGGGTCGCGGCGATGCCCGCGGCGAGCATGTGCTCTTCGCCCACGCCCATGTGCGCGTTCCAGCCCAGCGCGACGTCGCCCTGCGTCAGCCCGAACACCACGCGGTTGATGCACAAGTACAGGCCTCGGGCGAGCACGGCAACCCCGACGAGACGAAGCACCCAGAGGGTGGCGGTTCTGAGAACTCGGACGCGGCCGACCATGGCGGCCTGTGACGAATCGAGTGCCATGCCTGCGTTACCGGGCCGCGCACGCGGGGTTGCCGTGCGGAGAGCGGTGCTTGGCGCGTCTGCGGTCTGAAACGTCGGTCGCGGGGGCGGTGTAGCCCCATCCACGTGGCGGGTGTCCCCGGGGAGCGCTCGACGTGAGATTCGGGGTTTCCCGACTATCGTCCCCGATCCAAGGCTCGGGCTTCCAAGGGCCCAGCGAAGATCCAGGAGTGGACCGATCATGGCGTTTGATGCTGTTTCTCGAGGCGTTCGTCGCGGCGGCGTGGCCGCGGCGGTTCTTGCGTGCGTGTGCGGCAGCGTGCTGAGCGCTACCGCTCCGGCGTTGGCCCAGGCCGACCCACTGCAGCAGTTCGATGTGGCCAACCGACTCGACAGCGGCCCGCTGGGGCTCCCCGGGCAGCCGGGGATGGGTGCTGAGGAGCAGGTCGTGTTCTCGACCACGATGACGGCTCCGGGCGCCGGCTGGAGCCGCGTTCGCTTCGATGCCGAGTCGACCGTGCTGCCCGACAACATGCGCCTTCGCATCACCAGCCTGAAGGACAGGCACGACCAGCACCTCAACAGCCACACCATCAAGCAGTGGAAGCACAAGACGGCCTACTTCAACGGCGACACCCTGCTCGTGGAAGTGCTGGCCACCCCGGGTGAGGGCGTGGGTCGCGTGGTCATCAACGGCCTGACCGCCGGCAGCGGCTTCACCCAGGGCGCGGGCTTCGACAGCATCTGCGGCTCGGTTGACGACCGCGAACTCTCGAGCGACCCGCGCAACGCCCGCCTGCTGCCCGTGGGCTGCACGGCGTGGATCATCGACGACTGTGCCAAGTGCTTCATTACCGCCGGCCACTGCACGTTCAGCGCCGACGTCGTCGAGTTCAACGTTCCGCTGAGCACCACCAGCGGCTCCATCGTCATGGCGGCGCCCGAAGACCAGTACCCCGTCGATGACGACTCGATGCAGTCCAACGGCGGCCTTGGCATTGGCAACGACTGGGCCTACTTCGGCACCTTCCCCAACAGCGACACCGGCCTGACCGCAGGCCAGGCGCAGGGCGAGTTCTACCGCCTTGCGCCGGCGGCGCCCACCTCGGCGGGTGATATCCGCATCACCGGCTACGGCAGCACGTTCGGCACCGGCGCGCCGCTCTCGTGGAACCAGGTCCAGAAGACCCACCTGGGCCCGTTCGTCCGCAAGGATGGCTACGGCATCTCATACCAGACCGACACCACCGGCGGCAACTCGGGCTCACCGGTGATCGAAGAGGCGACCGGACTGGCCATCGGCGTGCACACGCACGCTGGCTGCAGCACCACCAGTGGCAACAACGGCACGGCGATCGATCGCCCCGAGTTCCAGGACGCTCTGGCCAATCCGCAAGGCGTCTGCTGCCCGCCCATCCGCGGCATCGAAATCTCGTTGCCCGATCTCGACCTGGTCGACCCCGGTTCGCCCCAGAGCTTTGCCGTCACGATCATTGAAGTCGACGGCCCGCTCGACCCCGGCTCGGCCGAGCTGTTCTACAGCGTCGACGGTGGCGCATTTGCCAGTTCGCTGCTCGTCCCGCTGGGCGGCGACCAGTTCGAGGCGACGTTCCCGGCGCTCGACTGTGGTTCCATCGTCGAGTATTACGTCCGTGCGACGTCCGATGGCCGCGAGACCATCGAGCCATTTGGTGCGCCCGGCGTCAGCTACGACGCGTTGGCCGCCACCGCCGTGGTCACCGCGGTCGACCAGGACTTCCAGTCCGCCCCGGGCTGGTCGGTCGATGGCGTCGTCCTGGACGGCGGCTGGGAGCTGGGCGTGCCCGATGGATTCCGCGGCGCCGCCTCGGGCGACTTCGATGGCTCGGGCAACGCCTACGTCACCGGCTCGGATCGCGGCGAAGACCTCGACGGCGGACCGACCACGCTCACCTCGCCGGTCTTTGACCTCAGCGGCGTGCCGAGCAACGCCGTGCTGAGCTACGCCCGCTGGTTCTCCAACGACGACCAGCGCGCCGGACTGGGCGACCAGGACCGCCTGGTGGTCGAGATCTCCGACGACGCCGGCGGCCGATGGATCGAGCTCGAGCGCGTCGATCACTCGATGGGTGGCGACGCCTGGACGCACATGCGGTGGAACCTGACCGACCACATCAGCCTCACCTCGCAGGTGCAGGTTCGCTTTACCGTGTCCGACAGCCCCAACGACTCGGTCATGGAGGCCGCCATCGATGCCCTGCGCATCGAGGGTTTGGAGTGTGGTGATTGCCGCGTCGACATGGACGGCGACGGAGACCTGACCATCTTCGACTTCCTCGCGTTCCAGTCGGCCTTCGCCAGCGGCGACCCGGCCGCGGACTTCGACGGCGATGGAAGCCTGACCCTGTTCGACTTCCTGGCGTTCCAGAGCGAGTTCGATACCGGCTGTTAATTCAACGGCCGCACAAGCGTCCCCTCCTTGGAGCAAACCGGGGTCGGCCTTTGGGTCGGCCCCGGTTTGTGATTGGGACGGCCGCTCGCTCAGCCTTCGCGCCGAACGAACGGGTTGTGCGCCCGCTCCTGGCCGATCGTGGTCGGCGGGCCGTGCCCGGGCAGGCACAAGCAGGCGGCATCGAGGCCGTAGAGTTCTCGGCGGATGCTCTGGGCGAGTTGGTCGAAGTCGCCGCCGGGCAGGTCGGTGCGTCCGATGCTTCCCGAGAACAGGGTGTCGCCGACGATGGCCAGCGAGCCGCCAGGCGCGATGAACACGCAGCCGCCGGGGCTGTGGCCCGGCGTATGCCGCACGCTCCACGACTCCGAGCCGACCGAGACCTCGTCGCCGTGTGCGAGCAGGCGCGATGGCTCGGGCCCGCTATAGGGCATGCCGAAGCCGGCGCTGAGGTTGAGCGCCGGATCGGCGATCCACTCCCGCTCGGCTTCATGGATCAATACGGGCGCATCGGCGAATGCCTTGGTCACCTCGGGCAGGCCCAGGATGTGATCGGCGTGGGCGTGCGTGAGCAGGATGGCGTCGATTGAGAACCCGTGTTCACGTACCAGATCGATCACCGGCTGCGGCCCCAGGCCCGGATCGATGATCCAGGCATGCGAGCCATCGGGCGTGTACACGTACGCATTGGTCTCGAACGGTCCGAGGCTGGCCGTCCAGAGTGCAGCCTCCTTGTTCATGTCCTGTATGCGTCCGGAAATGTCGATCTTCTCCATGCCGCAGTGTACTCCCGCGTCGATCGGGCACCCGGGCTGCATCAACCTGGCGGATCGGCCGTTATAGTGGAGAGAGCCGAGGATGCGTCGCGACGGCAAGGAGAGCCGCTCATGAACCAGCAGCAACCCGAATCTTCCCAGACCACCCTCGATTCGCTCGAGCCGGCGATCCCGCGTTCTCGCCCCAGCAGGTGGCCCATGGCGTTGGTCCTGCTGAGCCACGGGTTCGTCTTCGTGCTCGGGCTCGCGGCCGTCGTGCTGTGGGCGCTGCGTCCAGCCGCGGCCGCGAGCGCAGCTGGCATCGATCTCCAGGCGATTCTTTCGGGCGACCCCCAAACGACGCTGACGCCCGGCGAGGCAGCAACCACCGCCGGCCTGCTCGTTCCCGAGAGCATGGGCGTTGCGGGCCTGCTGGCCATGGTGCTTGCCGTCGTGCTTGCGCCGGCGTCGGTTGGGCTGGTGTACCTGGTGCGAGATGTTCGCCAGACCCGCAGCGACCTGCAATCAGCGACGCTGGCGCTGCGCTCGCTGGGCGAGCAGGCGGCGCTGAGCGACGACGCCCGGCGCGTGCTGCATCGCTCGCGCGAGCGCACCTTGCTGCGTCGAGCCATCGAAGAGGACATCGCCGCCGAAGATTGGGACGCCGCGCTCGTGCTGTCGGGCGAGCTTGCCGATCGCTTCGGCTACCGGCAGGACGCCGAGAACTTCCGTCGCCGCATCGACCGATCACGGCGCGCCACGCTCGAGCGCCAGCTCAACAACGCGATGAGCCAGCTCGAAGATCTCGTGCTGCATCGGCAATGGGAAGAAGCCCAGCGCGAAGCGGTGCGCATTGCACGGACGTTCCCAGACGCCCCCAGGGCCCAGGCGGCTCCCGAGCGGGTCGAGCGAGAAGTCGAGCGATTCAAGGTCGACCTGGAACGACAATTCCTCGAAGCAGCAGAAGACGAACGCGTCGAAGAAGCGATGGAGTTGCTCAAGCGACTCGACCAGCACCTGACCGAGGACGAAGCGGCGCCCTTCAGGGAGGTCGCCCGGGGCGTCATTGGCAAGGCTCGCAACAACCTGGGGGCCAAGTTCAAGCTGGCGGTGCGCGACAAGCGATGGGTCGAAGCGGCCAATCACGGCGAGCGCATCATCGCCGAGTTTCCCAATAGTAAGATGGCCGCCGAAGTACGCGAATTGCTCGACGGCATCCGCGAGCGCGCCGCGAAGATGGTCTCCAGCGGGTACTAGCCGCCGCTTGATGGATCAGCGTCTGGTTCGCTGAGCACCATTGCTGCGCGGGCCGTGGCTGTGCTCGCGGCATCGGTGTACTCGCGCGTCACGCCGTCGCCGATGACCAGCGCGCCCGACGCTCCGCTGGGCGTCTGGACGACCCGCAGAACAAGGCCGCCGGGGGGCGTCAGTGGTTCACCAGCGATGGTCGCCGCAGTGATGGTGACGGGGCGTGAGGCGCTTCCGGTGGGCGTCGGGGCGTCGGTCAGTTCTACGCCCGTCATCGTCGTCGTAGTGAGAAGCGCAGCCAACGCGTCGAGCGCGGCGGCTCGCTCAGCTGCGAGGTCGCGGCCCTGCTCGCTCCATCCCGAGGCCGTGCGCTCGTACGTACGTTCATCCAGCGTGAGGCGCGCAATCATCGACGCGTCGCCGTCCAAGGCCGTGGGCGCCACGTACCCACGGGGCTCGAGCGTCACGTTCTGTAAAGGTTCCAGATCGACGGCGACGTGGGTGGCGCCCAGGTACTCGACCGCGGCTCCAGCGGTTCGATACGCCTGCTCGCGGGAGACGCCCACCAGCGTCAATCGACCGCCCGTGTCGGCCGGTCCGTGCAGCGTGAGCGTCAAGCGTTCTGTGATGCGCACGGGCCGGGTGGGATCGTCTCCCGGCTCGCTGCGATCGGCCTCGATGGTGATGGTCACCGGATCCTGCGCCTGGACCGCCGGCGGCGCGGGCTCGTCGAAGCGTTCGACCCGAAGCCGGGCAATCGCCTGAAGAAGGGACTCGATGCCCTGCTCGTTCGCGCGCGTCGCCACCGGCGCGCGCAGCGACCACCGGCCATCAACGCGGGCGAGTTCAAGGCGGGAGGAACCCCGCGCCAGTTCCAGGCGTGCCGGGCGTCCGGGCAAGGCGCCCAGCAGGCCCGCATTACGCCAGGCCGGCAGCCCGGTCTCGACGAACGCCTCGTACAGGGGTTCGTCGATGGCAAACCGCTGGAGCACGCCGTCGGCATCGATGCGGTCGACGATCCGCCGGCCACCGACCACCGGCTCGCGCAGGCCCAGAGACATCGTCCGGCCACGGGCGTCTTTGATAGTAAGCGTCATGGCTACCGGGGCTGACTGGGGTTCGTCGACCGGGCGTCCTTGCAAGTCTGCGAGGATGCGGGCGGCGGCGCGGGCACGCCCGTCTTCCACGGCCCATGGTGGACCGTCGGGGCTGACCAGTTGCCAGCCCGTCAGCACGCGTTCGATGCGGGCGCCCTCGCCGGCCGCGCCGCGGGTCTCGAACGAGACGATGGACGCCGCGTCGACATCCAGCACCGACTGGGGCTGGAGCGCCGTGCTTGCCGATGGTGGTCGCAGCAGCCAGGTGGAGGCGACCACGATCGCGATGGCGGCCGACAGGGCAATGATCACCGGCTTCGTGGACATCGGCGCAGCATACTCCGCTGCCCCGGGCGCGGGGCACGAACGCACCATCGGCACGGAGGCCGACCATGGGCCACTCACGCCAGCTCGCCAGACCGCTCATCGGCATCGCCGGCGACGTCGACGTGGCGCCAAGCTCCGATCCCGCCGCCCCGCCGGCCCTCCGGTCCTGCTGCCGCATGACCTACATCGACGCGGTCGTCGCCGCGGGCGGGCTTCCGATCGTCCTCCCGCCGGTCATCGGGCAGATTCCCGAACAACTGGGCATGGTCGACGGACTGCTCCTGATCGGTGGCGACGATCCTCGCACGGAGCCTTTCGGCGAGCCGACCGACCCGCGGGTGACGCCGGTCATCGAACTGCGCCAGTCCTACGACGCCGCCCTGATCCAGGCGCTTGACGATCGGCCCGATGTGCCCGTGCTGGGCGTGTGCTACGGCATGCAGATGATGGCGCTCCTGGCCGGCGGGCGTCTCGACCAGCACCTGCCCGACACGCTGGGCCAGGCCTGGTCGCTCCATTGGCGGCGTCCACATGGGATCGAGGCGAAGGAAGGTGCGCCGGCATGGATTTCGGCAAGCCCCGATAACCCACTGAGCCGTCACCGCCAGGCGGTCGCAGACGCGGGTTCGCTGTCGGTTGCTGGGGTCGCTCCCGATGGGATCATCGAGGCGGTGCACAACCCGGAGAGGTCTTTCTACGTAGGAGTGCAGTGGCATCCCGAATTGAGCGGAAACGGAGCGCTCGGTTTGGGCGTGTACAGTGTGTTCGTCCGGGCGTGCCGGGGTTAGGACGGCCCCGCTGGCGCGACGCGGACCAGGGCAAGGGAGGCGCCACCAGGCGATGGCCGATCCGCAGCCCAATGCGACCGCCCTGGACACCAGCGATCCGCTGGCGCTCGGGGCGATGCTGGCCCCGGTGGTAAAACAGGCCGCCGGCGACAACCTCGGTGACATCGAATGGTTCAGGACCAGCTGGCAGCGCGGCGGCGCGGCCACGGGCTTCTCCACGTGGACCCTCGAAGACGGGTCGGTCGTGCCCTGCATGGTGAAGGTGCCCGTGGGCCCGGTCGAGCGACGATGGGCGGCCGCGCTGGGTGATTGCTGGAAGCAAGGCTGGACGGCGCCCGACTGTGTCGCACTATCGACCCCACGCGTGCTGGCCTCGGCCGACCACTTGGGCGCGTACGACCTTTGCTGGCTGGTCGTCGAGCGATTCGAGGGGGGCACGGTTGCCACGCACTTCGATGAGCACGGCCTGCGTGCATTGATCGATGCGGCCTGCGACTTCCAGATTCGTGCTGAGCGGAGGTTCCAGCCCACTGGGCGGCCAATCGAGCCCGATTGGGCGCACGCCCACGATCAGGCTCGGCAGATGGCCCACGAGAACACCATCCCAGACGCCCAGCACTGGAACAACGCGCTCAAGCACGCCAGAAAGCTCCTGCCCGAAGCGATGGCGATGTGGAGGGCGCGGCCCGTCAACGCGTGGCTGCATGGCGATCTCCATCCGGCCAACGCCATGTGGCGGCAACCCTCCAACAACGTTCACGGCCACAACGGCCAGCGGTGCGCCCTGATAGACCTGGGCATGGTGCACCCCGGGCATTGGGCCGAGGACGGCCTGTATCTGGAGCGACAGTTCTGGGGCCGCACAGAGCGGTTGTGCGGGCTCAAGCCGGTTTCGATGATCGCCCGGGCCCGGCGTGAGGCGGGTTTGCCCGTGGAGGACGAGTATGCCCGGCTGCTCCAGAGCAAGCGGCTCATCGCTTCGGCGGCGGCCCCGGCAAACCTGGAGCACGAGGGAGATGCGATCTATCTGAGCGGGGCCCTGGCCGTGCTGGAGCGATCTGTGCGGGCTTTGGGTGGCTAGACTGGGGCGAGGCCGGCCGCTGTTTGGTCGATTTTTGCGGTTTGGGGGCCCTCTTGGGCCCTCAGGGCGGCTCAACGCTTGCCCCGGCCACCGGGGATGGGAAGTATGACAGCCGGCCCGCAGGGCCGACGCATTCCGGGCACCACGTGGGAGACCAGGTCGATGCAGCAATACGAGCAAATGAAGCAGATCCTTGATTCCATCGCCGAAGACATGGACAAGGTCAAGGCGGGCAACAAGGCCGCGGGCACCCGCGTTCGCACGGCAATGCAGGACATCAAGAACCTGGCACAGGAACTCCGCAAGGAAGTCCTGGAGTTGCGCAAGCAGGACTGAACTCCCCCCATGCCGACGGTATCGAGCGACACACCGGCCACCGGCCCCACCAATACGCCCGCGGGCGCGAAGGGGCTGTTGTTCCCGTTGACCGGGATCGATCTTGGCGCGCACGTGCTCGATACGGCTGGTGTCGAACGCGTGCTGCCCCATCGCGGGCAGATGCGACTGATTGATCGCTTGGTTTGGCACAACGAGGGCTACACCAAGGCCGTCGCCGCGCGCTCGGTTGCCGACGACGAATTCTGGGTGGCCGGGCACTTCCCTGGCAAGCCGATGTTCCCCGGCGTGCTCCAGATCGAGGCTGGCGCTCAGTTGGCGTGCTTCATGTTCCTCATCCGCCAGAAGGATCCGTTCCTGGCCGCGTTCCTGCGGATCGAGAACGCCGCCTTCCGTTCGATGGTCGCCCCCGGCGACGAGCTCTACGTGCTCGGAGAAGAGATCAAGTTCGGCCGCCGTCGCTTCACGGCCAACGTGCAGGGCGTGGTCCAGAATCGCGTCGCGTTCGAGGCCACCGTCTCGGGCATGGCCATCGATCCCGTCGCCGAACAGGGCGGCTGACGGGCGTCGTGGCGGCCGCCATCCCACAACCACGACCGTTCGTGCTCGAGCCCAGGCTTTTCGAGAAGGTCTGGGGCGGTCGGCGTCTTGCCACGCTGGGCAAGGATGTTCCCCAGGGCGGGAGCATCGGCGAGAGTTGGGAACTGGCCGACCTTGATACCACCAGCGCATCGGGGGCCGGTGGCGCGGGCGTGTCCTCGACGATTGCTCGAGGCGCCTTGGCCGGGCAGACGATTCGTGATGCCGTCCGGCTGTGGGGGAGCGACCTGCTCGGTTTGGCGGCGCCCATCGAGGGTCGATTTCCGCTGCTGGTCAAGTACCTGGACGCTCGGGAGGATCTTTCGATCCAGGTGCATCCCAGCCCGCAGTATGCAGCCGCGCACGCCGATGCACACGTCAAGACCGAGTGCTGGTACGTTGTGGAAGCCGACGAGCACGCGCGCATCCTGAAGGGCCTGATGCCCGATGCATCGCCCGAGGCCGTGCGCCGCGCGGCCGAGCAGGGCGGCGACGTCCCCGCATTGCTGCACAGTGCCCCGTCGCGCGTGGGAGACCTGCACGTGTTGCCCACCGGCACGATCCACGCGCTTGGTGCGGGAACGATGGTTGCCGAGGTGCAGACGCCAAGCGACACCACGTTTCGCGTCTATGACTGGGCTCGCGAGCACGGGCGAGCCGGACGCGAGTTGCACCTCGATCAGGCCGTCGAGTGCATCCTTGGCGGGCCTCCACCGGCCACCAGGCGGCTGGGTCCGGACGAGGAAGCCGGCCGCTTGTGCGAGTTGGACGCCTTCTCGATCGACGAGGCGCGGCCGCACGGGGGCGACGAGATCCCGTTGGCCTTCGACGGTCGGTGTCAGGTGCTCATGCTGATCAGCGGCGTGGGCGAGGTCGTGGTCGACGGCGACGACGATGCATGCCTTCCGGTGCATGCCGGCCACACGATTGTCGTCCCGGCCGCCTGTGCCGACCACGTGTCGTTCGTGTGCGATCCTGCGGCCCCAATGGGGCACACCCGGTTGCTGCGTGTGGGCGTCGGGCGGGCCTGAGCGCGCTCAGTCGCTCGACGGGCCCAGTTCGATGGCGTTCTTGCCCTGGTGCTTGCTTTCCATGGCGCGTTGATCGGCCGCGCGCACGAGCGAGGCGCCGTCCAGGCCGTCCCATGGGAAGGTCGCCAGCCCGCCGGAGATCGTCAGTCGGCCCGGCGCGTCTTCGCCCAGCTTGGGAAATCGCTTGGCGGCCACCTGCTGCTGGAAGCGTTTGGCAACCCCCACGACCGATCGCGGGTGGCGGCTGGTCGGCTCTCGAGGGCCGGAGGGATCATCGAAGATGACGGCGAACTCGTCGCCGCCGATGCGGCAAACCTTGTCCGTCGGGCGGATGACGCTCTGGAGCAGTTGGACGACTTCCCGCAGGATCTCGTCTCCCGCGTCGTGGCCGTGCTCGTCGTTGTACTGCTTGAAGTCGTCGATGTCGAAGACGAGCACGGACAGGTCGCGGCGGGCCTCGCCGGCGGCCTGGATCGCCTTGGCAAGCGTCGCGTCGAAGTGGCGGCGGTTCCAGGCCCCGGTCAGCGGGTCGGTGTTCGCCTCGACCGCCAGGGTGCGCTGGCGAGCTTCCAAGCGCAGCCAGCCCGACAGCCACTCGGCCGCATCGGTCAACTGCTCACCCGTGGCCCGCGGCCCGACCAGCACTTGACCTTCCAGCCCCGGCAGGAGCGCCCGGCCCGGCCCGGCGTCCCGGCCCGAGGCATCTTCCAGCGTGAGCGGCACGCCAAGGCGACGCGAGGCGATCTCAACTGCGGCGGGAGCGATCGGGTTGCCCTCCAGCATCAATTCGACCAGGTGCCGGTCGTCGGCCGGCACGGGCCTGGCGGGTGGCGCCGGTGGCTCGGGGGCGTGCACTTCGACCGCACGCCCGGCTGGAGGCGAATCGGGCGTTGCGGCTCGTGCGGCACGCTGGCCGTGGAGCAGCACGCGGGAGGAGAAGGCCGGGTCATCGATGTCCAGCCATCCGTCGAAGGTGTCTTCGCCTTGTTCCTGGCCCTCATCGTGCAGCGGTCGGCCGACGGCCAGAACGCGCACGTTCGGATCGAGCCTGCGGAGCGCCTCGACCAGTTTGCGGGCTCGCAGCAGCGTGGGGTCCGCGTCGATAGCCTCGCCCAGGACCACGACCTGCTCGCCCGATTGGTCGTGCCGCTGGCGGCTCCAGGCCGAGACCTCGCCCAGCGCGTCCATACCGCTGCGCACGCGCACCATCTCGGTGGTGGCGGGCGCGGCCAGCACGCCGTCGAGCCCGGTCCGACCCACCAGCACGATGCGCGCAGGTCCGTCGGTCCGGTTGCCGTTGGCGGCCGTGCCGTGCTGGGATGTTCCGTTGCTCGCCACGTCGGCTCCCATGATTCGCCCGCTTATCGACCCGAACGCTCCGACCGGTCGGCCAGGAGCATGCTCAACTCTTCCTCGCTCAGGATCGACGAGGCGGTGGGCTCGTCCTCTTCGGGCTGGGGTCGGGGCTGGGCATTCGTTTGAGGAGTTTGCGGCCGGTTCCCTGCCGTGCGAGCGGGCCGTGACTCCTCTTCTTGTGTTCGCACGAACACGGTGGCCAGTTCGTGTCTCTGGGCTGCGGCAAGCACCGGCTGGGCGTCAGGATCGAACCTCCACACCGCCACGGGCCCGGTAAAGCGGGCGAGGGCATCGACGACAAGGCCCGATAAGTCGAGCTTGGTCGGGTGAACCAGTACCAGCACGGCCGACCGTGGCCCGCCGCCGGCCCGTCGCCGCAGCAGGATCTCGGTCATGGCCGAGTAGCCGTCCTGCACGCCCACCCACGCCAGGTTCCGCCGCTGGAGCGAGGCAAGCAGTTCGCGTGGGGGATGCTCGCCCGGGGGTGTCCACAGCACGCAGCAGGGGTCGATGCCCGAGAGCGAGCGTGCTCCATCTTGTCCGTTCTGCCCCATCGGCGCAAGTATACCAGAGTTCGTCGCTGCACCCTCTCGTTTACGGGCTCTCAGCAGCGAATGGCGTACTGGGACAACTCGCGGGCGCACGCGGCCGCCCCGTCCTGGCGGGGCAGGCGTTGCAGCGCCTGCGACATCGCTTCTCGCTTCTGAGCAGAGGCAAGCAGGTCCAGCAGCGTTGGGGCGACGGCTTGGAGATTGGCCTCGGGCGCAATGCGGTCTTCCAGCAGTACGGCGCCGCCGGCGTCGGCCAGAGGGCTCGCATTGGCGGCCTGATGCTCGTCGCGGTGATAGGGATAGGGCAGGAAGACGGCCGGCACGCCGTTGGCGTGGGCCTCGGCAACCGTGCCGGCGCCGCTGCGGCAGAGCGCCAGGTCGCTCGCGCCCCACGCCGGCCCGATCGGGCTCAGCCGGTCGAGGACGCGTGCGTGGATGCCGGCGGTCTCGTATGAGGCGCGAGCTTCGTCAGCCGCCTGAACCGATCCGGCCAGGTGGAGCACCTGCCAGGCTTTCAGATCGTTGGCGTGTTGAACGCACAACTCGCGCATGAATTCGTTGATCGAAGTTGCGCCCTGGCTGCCTCCCATGACCAGCAGCGTGGCCAGGCTCGGATCGAGGCCCAGCATGCGACGGCACTCGGGCCTGGCCGCCGGCGCGGTGGCTCGCCGGCCCACGATTGGGCCGATGGCGCGCCAGCCGGCGGGCGCCTCGGCCTGGGCCACCAGCTTCGCTTTCGCAAGCCGCCCAACGAACCGATTGGCCTTGCCGATGCGCACGTCCAGGCTCACGAGAATCAGGGGCACGCGTTCGGCTCGAGCGGCCATGGCAGCGGGGGCCGAGACGTATCCACCCGTGGACAACGCAACGACGGTCTGGCTCGACGCCTTGAGTTCGCGCAGCGCACGACGGCCGTCGCGGACGGCCTGTCCCCAGGCGCGCAGGAAGGCAAGAAGCGCCCGTGGCTTGGGAGAGGGTGGCCGGGCGTGGAGCGCCACGCGTTGCGCGGGCTCGTGGAACACCAACTGGCCCGCCAGCGTTTGCTCGTCCGCGGTGCGGTCGCCGGTCAGGAACACGGCCTTGGCGTCTGGATGCAGTGGCTCCATGGCGTCTGCGATTGCCAGGGAGGGGTAGATGTGCCCTCCGCTCCCGCCGCCCAGGAACGCAATGCCGATGGACGCCCGGGGGCTCAAACCGGCGCCTCGGTCGCTCCCAACCGGGTGAACAGGGTCTGCTGGCGGCCGGGCTCATGGTCCGGCTGGGGCGCCTCGGCTGTCGCGGGTGCGCGCGCGGCCTGGCGGCGGTCGAGGGCGATCAGGATGCCCAGCGAAGCGCCGGTGAGCACCCAGCCGGTTCCGCCTGCGCTGACGAGGGGCAGGGCGATGCCCTTGGTTGGCCCAAGGCCTGTGACGACGGCCAAATTCATGATGGCCTGGAGCGACACCGTGGCGGTGATGCCCAACGCGATGAGCTGGCAGGCGGCGCCCTTCTCGTGGCGAACCACGCCGATGCACGCCCAGGTCAGCAGCGCGAACACGCCCACGACGCCAGCAGCGCCGAGCACGCCGAGCTCTTCGCAGATGATCGCAAAGAGGAAGTCCGTGGTGTCTTCGGGCAGGTAGCCCAGCTTGTGCAGCCCGTTGCCCAGGCCGCGACCGGTCAATTCCCCGCCGGAAATGGCCGCCAGGCTCTGGATCATGTGGTAGCCCGTGTCAGCTGGATCGGCCCATGGGTCGAGGAAGCTTGTGATGCGTTCCATTCGATAAGGGCTGGTGCGGACGGCCTGCACGGACGCGGCCAGGGCGACCGCGGCCAGCACGCCCACGTGCCACCAGCGGATGCCAGCGGCCAGGAGCACGACGCCGCAGGCAGCGCCGATGAGCACCGCGGTGCCCAGGTCTTCACGCATGATCAGGCCGCAGACAAGCGCGATGGCCACCCCGGCTGGCAGCAGCCCCTTGAGGATGGTGCCGATGGCCGGCCCGCGGGCGGCGGCGAAGACCGCGATCGCCGCGGGGAGGGCCCACTTGGCGAGTTCGCTTGGCTGCCAGCTGAACTGGCCGACGACCGGCAGGCTCAGCTCGACCCATCGCTTGGCGCCCTTGGCCTCCCGGCTGAGGCCGGGGACGTAGACCAGAACCAGGACGATCACGATCAGCAGCACGGCGACTGCCAGCCAGACACCTGGCCGTCTTGCCTCGCCCAGTGCATCGACCCGGTCGAGGAATGCGCCCGGCATGGCTGCGCAGGCGAGCGTTGCGAGCAGCGCGAGCCCCGCGTAGACGGCGGCCCGGGAAGCGGCCATGTCGCCCATCGCTTCGGTGAACGTCGGATCAACGGGTTCGGGCGGGTCCGGAACGACCAGCAGCGCGGCGCCCTGGCTGAAGTCCAATGGCTCGGGGGTTGGGATGGGGTTTACGCGTGTATCGGCCGAGCGCACCATGACCAAGCCGACGCCCAGCAGCGTCAGCACGCAGATCAGGATGGTCCAGCCCGGGCGCACGTCTCAAGAAGACGTATCGGATGGCCGTCGCTTGCCGGTGCAAAAGCGGGCGAACGCACGGTCCCTAGGGAACCCATACGTAGTAGCCCACGCCCGGACGCAACCCGAGTGCGCCCGCCGAGAGCGCCGAGCCCTCGACGCGGAGCAGGCTGACCGAGTTGTCAGCCATGAACGGCGCGGGCGTTGCGGAGGTGGCGTAGGCGGTTCGAGGCGCGTTTCCCCGCGGGCCGTACCGAATGAGAATGGCACGCTCGACGCCAGCCTGTTCCATTGCTTTGGCCATGGCTTCGCGTACGCCGCCCAGGCTATCGACCAGACCGATGGCCGCGGCGGTGTCTCCGGTCATGACCCGGCCATCGGTGGCGGTGGGAACTTCCTCGGGCAGCAGGCCGGGCCTGCGGCGGAGCACGAGCGAGAGGAACCGCGCGTAATACTCGCCGACGATGCCGCGCAGGATGTCGTAGTGCTGTTCCTGGACGGGCGCGAGCGGGTTGGCTAAGTCCTTGTTGGGGCCGCTGGTTACGAACAGCGTTCGGATGCCCAGCCTGCCGAGTCCTTCGCTTGCGTTGAAGCTCGGAATGAGCACGCCGATGGATCCGGTGAGGGTTGTGGGCTCGGCCATGATGTGGTCGCCGGCCAGCGCCAGGTAGTAGCCGCCGCTGGTGGCGACCTCGCCCATGGACACGATGACGGGCTTGCCGGTCCGCCGCGCAAAGGCGCGGACTTCCCGGTAGGCGGTCTCGCTTCCGGCGACGGTGCCGCCGGGGGAATCAATGCGCAGGAGGACCGCCCTGACGCGCTCGTCGTCGGCGGCGAGCTTGAGGTGGGCCACGAGGTCATCAATGGGAGCGCTGCTCTCGCCCAGCAGTCCGGTAGTGGGGGTGTCGGTGATGAGCCCTCGGACGACCACCATGGCCACTCGGTCGCTGGCCTTGCCGGGGCCCTGGCCCATCTCGAGCACCTGGGAGGCTACGACCTGGTCGTTGGCGGGGCCCAAGCGGACGGTGAGGCCCAAGGGGCTGCAGCCGGCGAGCAGGAGGAACGAGCAGGCAAGGGCGAGGAGCGCTTTCATGGCAGGACTGTACTGCCGCCGGTGGTGCGGGGTGCAATCATGCTTGGAATGTCTGCCGGTGGCCACCAGTCCGTGCTTGCGCAGGAATCGCTCGATGTTCTGGCGTTGCGGCCGGGGGACGTGTACGTCGACGCGACGGCGGGCCTGGGAGGGCACGCGGCGATGGCGGCCGAGCGGGTGGGCCCCGACGGCGTGGTCGTGCTGAACGATCTGGATGCCACCATGCTGGCGCGTGCGGCTTCGTGGGTTCGGGCAACCCAGCCAGGGACTCGCATCGAGGCCGTGCATGGTTCGTTTGCAGGGCTCCCTGCGGCGCTGCAGGAACGGGGTCTGGCTGCCGACGCGTTGCTGGCGGATCTTGGTTTTGCCAGCCCGCAGGTGGATGACCCGGAGCGGGGGTTCTCTTTTCGTCAGGATGGGCCGCTGGACATGCGTCTGGATCCCACGTCGGGGACGAGCGCGGCGGAACTTCTGGCGACGGCCAGCGAGGCCGAAATCGCCGAGATTCTGTGGACGTTCGGCGAGGAACGAGGTGCCGGGCGGATTGCGCGGAAAGTTGTCGCTTGCCGGGAGTCGAAACCGATAACCACCACGCGCGCGCTCGCGGATCTCGTCCGGTCCTGCACCACTGGTGGCGGCATCGACCCGGCTACTCGGACGTTCCAGGCGTTACGAATAGCCGTCAACGACGAGTTGGGCGCGCTCTCGGCCCTTCTCGAGGCGATCTCGTCTCAAGCCGGGTCGACGAAGAGCGGGACAGAGCCGGTTCGAGCAGGCGAAGCGGCGAACAGGGACGGGCGTGGCCGATGGCTCGCCCAGGGGGCACGGATGGCCTTTATCTCCTTCCATTCTCTCGAGGATCGGATGGTCAAGCGTGCATTCGTGTCGCTGAGCGATCAGGGCCTGGCCCGTCGGCTGACCCGCAAGCCCATCGTTCCCGGCGATGCCGAAACGGCGCTGAATCGCCGAGCCCGGTCGGCCCGCCTGCGAGCCATCGAATTGACCCCGAACGTGGAAGGGGGACCGTCGCGTTGACCCGAGAGCAGAAGCTGGCCCTGGTACTCGGATTCGCCGCCGTCCTGGTGGTGGGGTTGCTGATCAGTGATCACCTGGCGGCTGCTCGTTCGGCCGACCTTGAGGATGCCCCGCACGACGCGACCGTGGTGGTCGACGCCAGCGAGGGCCAGGCTCTCCGGCGGGTGGTCACGCTGCCACCGGCCCAGGCCGAGTACCGCGGGCGTCCGGCGCGACAGATCGAGACGACCGACCGCGCTCTGGCTTCCGCGCCCGAGCCGCGCGAGGTCGTCGCCCCGACCCCCGAACCGGTCGCCGAGCGGCCCCAGCCCGAGCCGATCCAGTTGGTCCTGGGCGGCGACGGCGGTCTGTACGTGCCGGGCGAGCCCGCTCGCAGCCGCAGCGTGCTGGATGTCGTGGGCGATTCGGTCGCCGAGGGCGCCGAGGCGGTTGCCGAAGGTGTTCGGAAGCTGACGGGCCTGGCGCAGATCTCCAAGCCCAACGGGATGGCCGCGATGGGCCAGGACGGCGCCCGGGCGGTGTCGCGCGAGGTCTCGACCGAGCCGATGGTGGTCCAGCACCACGTGCAGCCCAACGAGTCGCTCTACAAGATCGCGGCCCGCTATTACGGCGATGGGAATACGTGGCGGCGCATCGCGGAGGACAACGCCGGCCGCGTGGGCGAGAACGGGTCGGTGCGCGAGGGTGTGACCCTGCGGATCCTCGATCCGATCAAGGGGGTCGGCTCCGAGCAACCCACGACGAGCGCGCGTGCCGAGCGGAGCAGCACGCCGGCGCCGCCCAGCAATCCGTTGACGTACACGGTCAAGTCGGGTGATACGCTGGGAGAGATCGCACAGGAGTTGCTGGGCACGGTGCGTCGCCAGCACGAGTTGATCGCGCTCAACCGCGACGTGTTGAAGGACCCGGACAACCTGCGTGCGGGCATGGTCTTGAAGCTGCCGAGCTCCTGAGCATGGCGCGTGCGAGAGTCCAGATCGGGAACGCCTTTGGCTGCAAGCTGGCCTTCTGCGTCATCGCTCTGGTCGGGATTGCCGGGGCGCTGCTGACCATCCGACAGATGCGAACGCAGGCCGCCCACGAGTTTGCCTCGTTGCGGCTTCGCGTGATGCGCGTTGATGAAGCATCCGGTCGGCTGCGGGCGGACATCGCTCGACACATCGGTCCGGCCGAGTTGCGCGAGCGTTTGGCGGAACTCGACGCACGAACGCCCGACGAGGCCGAAGCCGCCCTGGTGGGCCTGGAAGACCGCGATGACCGGTGAGACGCAACCAACGGGCGATCGCGTGCGATGGGTTGCTCCGGCCCTGGGCATTGGGTGTTCGGCGATGCTGCTGGTCATCGTGGTGCGTGTCGCCCTGTTGCAGGCGGCGCCGCCTCCTCGGATCATGGCTGTGCTGGAAGCCCGGGAGCGTCAGCACACCATTGGTGTCCCGCGTGCCGACGTCCTCGATCGGCGCGGACGACCACTGGCCGTATCGCGATACGTCCACCGCGTGTTTTTCGACCCGGTCGAGATTGCCGAGCAACTCGAGAAGGACCGCATTTCGATCGATGAACTTGCGGCGGCGATGGCGTGGATGACCGGCGAGAACGACTTCGATATCGATCGTCGCATCCAGGTGGCGCTGGCCGAGAACCGTGATCGTCGGCGAGCGATCGAGGCGGCCAAGGCCAATCCCACCGAGGACAAGCCGAAGCCGTTGATCCGGTACGTCCGCATCGGCGGGTATCTGGATGATAATCGTCTGGCAATCGTCCGGGCGCATCCGCTGCCGGGCATTCACCTGGAGCGCGAGGCCATCCGCGATCGCGTGGGTGGCGACCTGGCGGCGTCGATCGTGGGAAAGGTCGGAAGCGAGCCACAGTACAGCGAGGGTCTGGAGCGGACGATGCGCGAACGGCTGGAAGG
This sequence comes from Phycisphaerales bacterium, assembly GCA_040221175.1. Taxonomy (NCBI): domain Bacteria; kingdom Pseudomonadati; phylum Planctomycetota; class Phycisphaerae; order Phycisphaerales; species Phycisphaerales bacterium. Next base: position 802,314 of record JAVJVK010000004.1, on the reverse strand, counting down.
ACAGCCCGGCGCCATCACGTACACCCACGACGCGGCAGGCCGCCCGTTATGGATCGCACGGGGCGCCGCGCGGACGCCCGAACCGGCCGAGCCGCTGCACCTCTCGCTCGATCTGGAGATCCAGCGCATTGCGCGGGCCGAGCTTGCGCGGGCGGTCGAAGACGCGGACGCGGCGGGCGGGATGGTGATCGTGCTCGATCCGGCGACGGGCGAAGTGCTGGCTATGGCCGACGTGCTGCGCGAGGTCGACAATGTGCCGTATCCGTGGGCCGACGATCGCGTGCCACGGAGCGAATGGCCGCGTCGCGTCGATCTCTTCCGGCGATTCCAGTTCGTCCGACCGGATCCGCTGCGTGAGCAGGACCCTGCCATCGGTCGGAATCGCGTCGTGGAAGACGCGTACGAGCCGGGTTCGACGTTCAAGGCGTTCGTGTGGGCGGCGCTGACCGACGCGCATCCGGAACTGCTCGATCGCGTATTCGAGCCGGCGCCGGGTGGCGTGGCGTTCATCAATGGTCGGCGGCTGAGCGACGTGCGCGCCAACGGCGAGCAGACGTGGGCCGAGGTGTTGGTGAACTCATCGAACATCGGCATGGCGCTGGCGGCGCAGGAGTTCACGCCCGCCGAGTTTCGGGCAGCGCTGCAACGTTTTGGTGTGGGTGAGCCGCCGCGGGTGGGCCTTCCCGACGAGGCGCACGGCACGTTGCGCTCGCTGAAGGAATGGAACGACTACACCCACGTGTCGATCGCGTTCGGCCAGGAAGTGACCACGAGCGTCGCGCAAGTGGCACGGGCCTACTGCGCGTTTGCCCGCAACGGCAGCGAAGCGGGGACAGTGCCCTCGCTTCGACTCAGTGCCGTGGGCGTCAGCGGGCCGGACGGGCTGGTGGCGCGCCGAGCGGTCTCGCCCGAGGCGGCGCTGGCGACGCGCACCGTGATGGTGGAGATCGCCGAGAAGCTTGACGAGAAAATGCGCCGCGAGGCTCCCTTCGCGTACAACATGTTCGGCAAGTCTGGCACCGCCCAGGTGGCGCCCGAGCGAACGGAATCCTGGCATCGCCGGCCGCCGGGAGCGCGGGGCTACCTGGAGCGTCAGTATGTCTCGAGCTTCGTTGCTGGTGCGCCGCTGGATCGTCCGCGCGTGGTGGTGATGGTGAGCATCGAGGACCCCGGGCCGGAGACCATTCGCCGCAACCAGTATTATGGATCGAGCGTGGCGGGCCCCGCGGTGCGTCGAATCGTCGAGCAGGTGCTGCCTTATCTTGGCGTGGAGCCCGACCGGGTGACGGCCGAGGCTTCGTCGAGTAGCGCCCTGGCGAACGCGCGGTAGTCGTCGTCCATCGCGTCGAGATTTGCCGTGACGTATCGATGAAATGCAACAAGGCCGAGATCGCTCGCGGGCGGTCGGCCCAGTTCGCGTTGCATTCGGCCGCGGGCGGCATCGCGGAGGAGGCGTTCGATGCCGCTCCAGCGTTGTGCGTCGGTTGCCATGTAGAGACCAAGAGCCCAGAGCTGGGCGTAGTAGTCCACCGCGCGGGCCGGGTCGCTGCCCAGCAGGATCGTGGGGTCGCCGTCGAGCAACTGATCGAGCGACCGCCATCGGCTTGCTTGGTCGACTGCTTGGAGCTGGCTGAGCCGCTCGGGGTTGAGCAGTGGTTCGAAGCGATAGGTTCCCTGGGCGTCGACGACGAAACCCTCGGCCATGACGGCGATCATCTCGTCGACCCAGGTCGGTAGCGGTTCTCGGAAGGCGCGCTGCACGTACTGGTGCCAGCCCTCGTGAGCAGCGATCTTGAGGGTCAGCCTGTCATACTGCGGTGGCAGTGCGAACAACACGGCTCGCCCCCCGGCCGAGTAGCCGCCGATTTCGATAGCCAGCAGAGGGTGTGCGCTCTGGTCGACCGTTGCGCGCGTGAACTGGGCCCACTCCTCGCGGTCGGCAAACAAGAACATCTGCATGCGCCCGGGCGGACCGGGAAGGGCGGGGCCTCCGAGGGTGGAACCGGCGAACGTGCGATGTCGGGCGAGCGAGGCCTCGAGGAAGGCGGGGAGCTTGTCGGCGATGGGCAGGTGCTGTGCGGTGGTGAGCAGGTGGTAGTTTCGCGTGGTGATCTGCACGCCCTCGCGCTGCATGTAGGGCCACGGTTGGCGACGCTGGACGCCATCGGATGTTGCGCCACCGGCGCAGCCGGTGAGCATGGCAGCGCAGACGAGCAGGAGTGGGAGGACGCGTCTCAGCTCAAGCGCTCCAGGGCCTGCCGCGCGGTCGCAAGTTCCTGCTTGACGCGTTCCAGCTGTTCGCGAGATTGTTCGACGAGCTTGGCAGGGGCCTTCTCGGTGTACCCGGGATTGCCGAGGCGGCCCTCGAGGGTCCGGCGTGAGCCTTCGAGTTCGCCGATTTCGCGCTCCAGCCGTTCGCGTTCGGCGCCGGCATCGACCTCGTCTGCCAGGTTCGACAGGCGCAGTTCCCACCCGTCGTAGGCGAAAGTCGCGGCCTCGCCGTTGGCCGGCTCGGTGGTGATGGAGTCGAGTTCGGCCAGTGTGCTGACGACGCTGGCAACGGGCTGGATGGCACTGGTGAGTTCGCTGGGTGCGTGCAGGGTGACCATGCGCCTGGGCTTGACGTTGTGCTTGGCGCGCACTTCGCGAGCAGCGGTGACCAGGCCCCGGGCACGCTCGAACAACGCGCTGGCGTCGGCGTTGCGGCGCGCATCGTCGATGGCGGGCCAAGCCGCCGTTGCCATGATGCCTGCCTTGCCGGGCGTGCCCAGGTCGAAGCCTTCGAGTTGGGGAAGCGGATGGTGACCCAACTGCTCGCCGATGGCCTCGGTGATGAAGGGCATGATGGGATGGGCCAGGCGGAGGATGGCTTCGAGGGTGAGGCGCAGGACGCCGCGCTGGTTCGCGTCTTCGCGGACGGTGGGCTTGATGGCTTCGAGGTACCAGTCGCAGAAGTCGCGCCAGAACAGGTTGTAGAACACCTCGGCATAGGCGTGGAAGTTGTAGTTCTCGAGCGCCGCGTCGATCTCGTCGACGGCCTGGCCGAGTCGCGCCAGCATCCATGCATCGACCACGCCCAGTTCGTCGGGATCGACCATATCGGGGAGCGGATCGGATTGATCGAGGATGCCCAGCGTCAGGCGGGCTGCGTTCCACAGCTTGTTGCAGACGTTTCGGCCGATGTCGAACTTGGGGCTGGTGTTGCGCCCGGTCTGCGGATCAACTTCGACGGGCATGCGCACGTCCTGGGTGTGCGTGGTCATATGGGCGAGGGTGAAGCGCATGGCGTCGGCGCCGTGGCTCTTGATAATGTCCATCGGGTCAACGCCGTTGCCCAGGCTCTTGCTCATCTTGCGTCCCAGGCCGTCCTGGATCATCGCGTGGATGAAGACGTCGTTGAAGGGCACGCGGCCGGCGCCGGGCTCCTGGCCCTGGTCGGTGAGGAAGTAGCGGTTGAACATCACCATGCGGCTCACCCAGAGTGTGATGATCTCGCGGGCGGTGCACAGGACGCTGGTGGGGTTGAATGCCTCGAGCAGGCCGTCGAACTCCTCGCCGGCGATGGCCGGTTCGGGCCAGCCCATGGTGGAGATTGGCCAGAGCGCGCTGCTGAACCAGGTGTCGAGCACGTCGGGATCGCGCTCGAAGCCAGCCTCTTCGAGCAGGCTCTCGAACTCGATCGTGCCATACTTTTCTGTCTCGAAGGCGCCGGGCCTGCGCACGCAGACCATGCACACCAGATCCTCGCATTCCTGGATCTCGGCGGGGTCTCGCAGGGGCACGCCCATGTCGCTGGCGCTGATCAGGCGGTAGACGATGGGCGTCGAGGGATCATGGTCGCGCAGGCTCATCATGAGGTTGACGAGCTTGTCCTGCTTGGAGTCTTCTTCGCCAATGAAGTTGGTGAAGGTGCCGAAGGCCTTGCTCCACACGGGGATCTGGTGTCCCCACCAGAGCTGGCGGCTTATGCACCAGTCTCGCAGGTTGTCGTGCCACTGCTCGTAGGTCTTGGCGTAGCGAGCGGGATGGAACTTGATGGTCGAGTCGGTCTTGACGCCTGTGCGGGGCTTGAAGCCCTCGCTCTCGCGCTGGGTACGGTGCAGGGCGCGCTGGGCGCTGCCGCGCAGGCGGTCGTCGGTGACGCGGACGTACCACTGGTCGGTGAAGTAGGGCTCGATGGCCGCGTGGCTGCGGTAGCTGTGGCCCACGCTGTGGCGATGGGGCTTGACGCCGGCGAGCAGGCCGCGAGCCTCGAATTCCCGCTGGACGAGCTTGCGCGCTTCTTCGCGGGGCTTGCCCATGAAGATGTGCGCATCGCGAGCGCCGTCTGGGTCGGCCTCGGTCCAGCCGAAGTCGGCGCTGATGCTGGCATCGGGCGCCATGACGTTGATGATGGGCAGGTGGTGGCGGCGGCCGATCTCGTAGTCGTTGGGGTCGTGGGCCGGTGTAACCTTGAGAAAGCCTGTGGCCATCTTTGCCTTGGCGTCGTCGCTCTCGGGGTCGGGTAGCACGACGTAGTCGTCTTCGACGATCGGCACCACGCGGCCCACGATGGGCAACTGGGCCCGCAGGCCGCGCAGGGCCTTGGCCCGGGCGTCCTTGGGGTTGATGGCCACGCCCGTGTCGCCCAGGTAGGTTTCCGGGCGGGTGGTGGCCACGGTGATGTGGGCGGGCTCTTCGTCCTCGCCCTCGACGTGCTCGGTCGGGTAGCCGCGCGCGGCCAGTTCGCTCCAGGTTACTGGCTCGGTGTCGCGCGGGTCGTGTTCGTTCTTAGACGCATGCACCAGCGGATAGCGCAGGTAGGTGAACGAGCCGTCGACCTCCATCATGTCGACCTCGTCGTCGGCCAGGGCGGTGCCGGTCACCGGGTCCCAGTTGACCAAGCGCTTGCCGCGGTAGATCAAGCCGTCTCGGAAGAGGATGAAGAACGCCTCTCGGACGGCGCGGGCGCAGACCTCGTCCATGGTGAAGCGCTGGCGGTCCCAGTCGCACGAGGCGCCCATGGCCTTGAACTGCTCGGTGATCTGGGCCTCGAAGTCGTCCTTGAAGGCTTGGACGCGGGCGACGAAGTCCTCGCGGGCGAAGTCGGTGCGCCGCTTTCCCTCGCTCTCCATGAGGCGGCGTTCGACGACCGTTTGGGTGGCAATGCCCGCATGGTCGGTGCCGGGCATCCATAGGGTTTCGAAGCCCTTCATGCGGTATGCACGGACGAGGGCGTCCTGGACGGTGGTGTTCAGGGCGTGGCCCAGGTGCAGCCTGGCGGTGACGTTTGGCGGGGGAATGACGACGGCGTAGGCGGGGCGTTCGCCGCGAAGGACGGCCCTTGGGTCGGCCGAGAAGGCGTGGGCGTCGTCCCATCGCCGCCAAGCGTTGGCCTCGGCGGTTTTCGGGTCGTATTGCTTGGGTAGTTCGGGCATGGTCGAAGGGGCCAAGGCATGGTCTGCCGACAGTTATCCGGGCTGATGGGGATGAAAAGCGAGTGTAGCAAGCCGATAGTTAGTCGTAATGACACCACACGAAGAGGCCAGGCTCGCCCTGGACCGCCTGCCATCTCGATTCCCCGGCTACGAGGCCGAGGAGCCCTCCCGGAAGGGGCTGGGTCTGGGCACGCTTGCCGTCGGGGTCCTCTCGATCGGCCTGGTGGTGGCGCTGGCCGTGTTCTGGCAGGGTTCCAAGCCGCCGCCCAGTTCGGCGGCGGCCGCCCAGGCCGGGGCTCCGCCGCGGAGCGTCGACGTCGCTTCGGCGATGGAGCAGGCCCAGACCTACATCGCCGATGGTGAGCCCGCCATGGCCCTTGCCGTGTTGGAGCCGATGGTGGCCCGAGCGGATCGGGATCGCGAGTTGCGCGTCGCACTTGCTCAGGCGTATCTGGCGATGGAAGATCACCAGGCCGCGTACGACCAGTTCTCGCAGGCCATCACCCTGGGGCGAACCGACCCGCAGTTGCACTTTGCCGCAGGCACGCTGGCGTCCCGGCTTGGTCGGGGGACCGAGGCGATCGCCCACCTTCGCCTGGCGCACGAGGCGGAGCCTTCCAACGCGCAGTATGCGTTGTTCCTCGGGCAGGCCGAACTCGAAGCGGGCAACTACGCACCCGCGACCGCCGCGCTGGCGCGGGCGCGCCATGCCTCGCCCGATGACCCGCGGATCTGGGGCATGCTGGCCGAGATCGCACTGCGCGAGAACAAGGCCGAGATGGCGTTGCAGCACGCAGGTCGGGCTCGGCACCATGATCCCGAAACCGATGCGTGGAAGATCATCCAGGCGCGGGCCCTCAAGCGGATGGGTGACGCATCCAAGGCGGTCGTGGTGATCAACTCGCTATCGCCCGATGCGATGCGGACCAAGCCCGTGCTCCGGTTGGCGGGCGAGTGCTACGGCATGATGAAGCAACCGGTGGAAGCCGCACATATGTACCGAGCGGCTTCGGACGCCAGACCCAAGGACCCAGAGCTTGCCTTCGAGGCCGCCGTCTGGTTCGACCGCGCCGATGATCGTCCGACGGCGCTGGCGTACGCACGGCGGGCCAAGGAAGCCGGGCATGCCAGTGCGGCCAAGCTCGCCGAGCGGCTGGCCGATCAGCGCGAGTTCAAGTCTCAGCCGAGATAGGTGAAAGAATCAGCCGGGGTCGTCGGGCTTCGGCTCGTCTTCTTTCTTCTTCTGGCCGGGTAGGAGTCCGCCCAGGCGTTCCTTGGCTCGATCGGCTTCTTTCTGGATTGCTTCGCCGGCGTCTTCGATCGCTTCGCCAGCTTCCTCGATGGCCCCTTCCACGGGCGCGCCGAGCAGGTCGGCGGCCGCTTCGCCCAGTCCTTCGATGTTGCCCACGCCCATGTCTTCGAGATCGAGCAGCGAAGCGAGTTGACCGCCGATCTCACCGAGTACGTCTTCGGGAATGACGCCGCCGCCGACTTCGATGGCCGAGGCGAGGATGGCCTTGACGACCACGGTGGTGATTTCGGCGATCGTCATGGGTTCGCCGCCCGAGCCGACGTCGCGCAGGACGACCTCGTCGACGGTGAGCTTGGTGGTCGTCAGATCACCGATGGCGCCGCCGATTGGCACGATGTCAGCGTGGATGGTCACGTTGCGGATGGCCAGCGTGCGGACGACAAACTTCTTGGCGTCCGGGTCGGGGTCCTTCTGCTCGCCGCTCTCGAAGCGGGCGAGGTTGTCCATGATGACCTTGTAGTTGGCGCCGTCGGTCGTGCGTTCGAGGTGCAGGTCGATGCCCGCGAGCGTGAGGCTTGGTACTTCGACGACGTCATCCATGAGCGTGCCGAGGGTGACGTTGACGTCGGCATTGCCGAGCGTCAGGAAGTGCTGGGCTTCGAAGCCATCGGGATTGTCGACCGAGAGGCTGGAGAGTTCCACGCGGCCCGACAGCACGCCGACGTCGGCCGAGCCGAGTTCGGTGGGCACGTCCAGTGCGTAGGTGGCGCCGCGCTCGACGCCGCGTTCGGCCAGGGAGTCGACGTAGATCCAGCCGAGCACCAGTGCAAACACGACCAGGCCGACGAGCGGGAGGAGCACGGCGGCGGCGATCTTCAACAGCTTGCCCATCAGGTTTCCCTCACTTTCGAGAGAATGCTATGGGGCGCTGGCGTTCCCCGTGGCCATGGGCGCCAGTCGATCCGCGGCCTCGTCGGCGGCATTGGTGAACGGCTCGAGCACCAGGTCTGCGCCGAGTTGTCGGAGCCGGCGTGCCTCGCGATGGTTGTGGGCAGTGCCCGCGAAGCCGCCCCGGTAGCCAGCCTTGCCCAAGGCGTCGAGCAGTGCCCGGTTCGTGCGTAGCTCGGGCGCAGAGCAGACGACCAGTCGGGCTTGCCTGAGGGGCAGGCTCGAGCACAACTCTGGATCGGTTGCGTCGCCGTAGCGACCGTGGCGTCCTTCTTCGTTCCAGCGTCTGATTGCGCCGGGGTCGAAGTCGACGGCATAGACCGACAACCCGCGGGCCGAAAGCTGGCGCCCGATGCGACCGCCGTAGCGACCCAGGCCGATCAGGATGACATCGACGTGGAGCGGCGTTGTGGACGTGTCACTGAACTCGCGCGTGGGGTGATCTCGCTCGAAGACGCCAAGCACGGGCGCGAGCCTGTCGTAGAGCCAGGCGAGGTTCACGATGCCGTAGGTGGAACAGGCGATCGTGATGAGCGCGACCAGCGTCAGTAGCGCGAGGGCCTCTTCGGGCACGTGGCCCAGCGATACGCCCAGGGCCCCCAGGATGAGCGAGAACTCGGAGATCTGGCCGAGCGTCTGGCCGGCGTAGAAGCTCGTGCGTTTGTGATAGCCCAGCACACCGAGGATGGCCATGATGACGATGGGCTTGCCGATCAGCACGAACAGCGAGAGCGCCAGCGCCGGCAGCAGCACGCCCACCAGGCGATCGAGTTGAAGGCCCGCGCCAAGCTCGATGAAGAAGAAGACCAGCAGGAAGTCTCGCACGGGCACCAGGCGGTTGCCGATGGCTTCGCGGAAGGGCGTGCTAGCCAGGCTGACGCCCGCGACGAATGCGCCAACTTCCTTGCTGAAGCCAAGCAGATCGGCCGCGGCCGCAAGCCCGACTGCCCAGGCAATGGACGCCAACAACAGGAGTTCGGTCGACCTTGCAAGGTGGTGCGCCAGTCGGGGGATTACCCATCGCGTTGTCGCCGCGAGCACGGCGCCGGCGAGGATGGCTTTCACCAGCATCAGCCCGATTTGTCCGGCGATCTGCGACAGGCCGGCCTGGTCTCCTTCGCCGCGGTCGAGCGCCGGCAGCAGGATGAGCGCCAGGATGACGACGATGTCCTGGATGATCAGGATGCCCACGGCCAGGCGGCCGTGGAGCGAATCGATCTCCCGCCGATCGCTGAGCAGCTTGACGATGATGATGGTGCTGGAAAACGAGAGCGCCAGCGCGATATAGGCGCTGGCTGCCCACGACCAGCCCTGGAGCTGTGCGAGCAGGAGCCCGACGCCGGCGGTGAAGGCAACCTGCACGAGACCGGCCAAGAGCGTGACCACGCCCATCTGCCGGATGATGCCCACGTCGAGCTTGAGCCCGACGAGGAAGAGCAGGATGGCGATGCCCAACTCGGCGAATACTTCGAGTTCGTCGCCGTGTCCCACGAGCCCGAGCGCCGCAGGCCCGCCGAGGATGCCCGCAACCAGGAACGCGACGACCAGCGGTTGGCGCAAGAGCAGGGCCACGGCCCCCAGCACGCCGACCAAAGCCAGCAGCGCCGCAACGCTCGCGAAGCCTTCGGTGACGATCTGCATGGTCCCCCCGAGGTCGGCCGGTCAGTCCTCGTGGTCGATCTGGACGCTTGCCAGGGCGGTGAGCATGTCGGGCGAGAAGCTCAGCACGCGGTCCAGGCCGGTCGTGCGCATGACTTCGAGGACGTCGCCCTGGACGGCCACGAGTCGGAGCTGGCGGCCGGCGGGCTCGAGCGCCTGGCGGAGCTGGAGCAACTGGGCGATGTTGGAGCTGTTGATGTAGGTGACGTTCGAGAAGTCGAGCACGACGTTGGGCATCGTGTCGGCGCCTTCGAGGCCCTTGATGCGATCGAGGATGGTGCCCATCTCGTCGCTGAGCGCGGGCTCGTCGGCCAGGTTGGCCAGCACGATGTCGTCCGACCAGTCGGTTGTCATGACTCGGTACCGCCTGCGTCTTCGGGGGGCTCGTCGGTCGTCGCGGCGTCTCCCGGAGCCGTGTCGCTTTCTGCGACGGGCGCGACGGCGATGACATCGTCGCCCTCGTTGAGCTTGACCACGCGAACGCCCTTGGTGCCGCGGTTGGTTTCGCGGATGCTTTCGCCGGCCATGCGGACGAGTTGGCCGCTGCGCGAGATGACCATGATCTCCTGCCCGTCGAAGAGGCCGACGGCGGTGACGGCCTCGCCATTGCGATCGCCGGTTGCGATGTCGCGGCGTCCCTTGCCGCCGCGGCTCTGGCTGCGGGGTTTGCCGGTCTCTGGCTGGACGCGGTACTCGTCGACGGGCGTGCGCTTGCCATAGCCGGTCTCGGTCACGGTGAGCAGGCAGAGGTTGCGTTCGATGGCGGCCGGATCGGTCATCAGGTCGCCGTCTTCGTCCTCGACCATGGGGATGGCGACCAAGCCGATGACGCGCGCACTGTCGGCCAGATCGATGCCCTTGACGCCGGCGGCCGAGCGGCCCATGACGCGGACATCGTCTTCGGCGAAGCGGATGGCCATGCCATTGCTGGTGACCAGCAGGATGTCGTCGTTGCCGTTGGTGAGTGCAACGTCGTAGAGCTCGTCGCCTTCCTTCAGGCCCACGGCGATGAGTCCCGAGCGGTTGACGTTGCGGTAGGCCCGGAGCGGCGTGCGCTTGACGATGCCGCCGCGCGTGGCGAAGGTGAGGAACTGGCTGTTCGCCTCGAAGTCCTTGATCGTCAGGAAGGCCCAGACCTTCTCACCTTCTTTCAGGTCGAGCAGATTGACGATGGCGCGGCCCTTGGCGGTGCGCGCCATCTCGGGTAACTCGTAGACCTTCATCTTGAAGACGCGGCCGGTGTTGGTGAAGCACAGCAGGTGGTCGTGCGTGCTGGCGACGAAAAGGTGTTGGACGAAGTCCTCGTCCTTGCTCGTGCCGGCACGGATGCCCTTGCCGCCGCGCGCCTGGGCGCGATACGTCTCGGCGGGCACGCGCTTGGCGTAGCCGCCGCGGCTGATGGTGACCACCACGTCGTGCTCGCGGATGAGCGACTCCATGTCGATCTCGCCCACGGCATCTTCGATGGCGGTGCGGCGGGCATCGCCGTAGCGGGCCTTCATGGCCTCACAGTCGTCACGGATGATCTGCAATACGCGGGGGCGGCTGGCGAGGATCTCCTCGTAGTCCTCGATCTCGCCCACCAGCTTGGTGTACTCGTCGACGAGGCGCTCGATCTCAAGGCCCACGAGCTGGATGAGACGCATCGAGCCGATCTGCTCTGCTTGGTGGCGTGTCAGGGCGACGCCGCCGAGGTCCTCGAACTTCGCCACGTGGTCGAGCAGGCGCTGGGGGATCTGCCTGGCGGCGGGGTGCTCGGGCGGGATGCGGTAGCGCCGATCCATGAGCTTCTGAATCGCTTCCTCGCGGGTCGAGCTGCTCCGGATGAGCTTGACGATCTCGTCGATATCGATGACGGCGTAGATCTGGCCCTCGAGCAGGTGGGCCTTGCGGCGGGCCTCGCGGAGCAGGTGCTCGGTGCGGCGGCGGATGACCTCGACGCGGTGGTCGATGTAGTGCTCGATGAGTTCCTTGAGGCCGAGCGTCACCGGGCGGCGGCCGACCAGCGCGATGTTGATGATGCTGAAGGTCTGCTGGAGGGGCGTGAACTGGTAGAGCTGGTTCTCGACGACGGCCGGGTCGGCGCCTCGCTTGAGTTCGATGACTACGCGCGTCATTGCCTGGCGGCCGGATTCGTTGCGGATGTCGCTGATGTCCTTGATGCGCTCGTCCTGGACGGCCTCGACGATCTTCTCGACCAGGTTTCGCTGGCTGAGGTTGTAGGGAATCTCGTCGATGACGAGTTGCTGGCGGTCCTTGTTCAGTTCCTCGACGTGGCACACGCCGCGGAGGTAGACCTTGCCGCGGCCGTTGGCGTAGGCCTCGCCGATACCGCGCCGCCCGACGATGACGCCGCCGGTGGGGAAATCGGGGCCCTTGACGCCCAGGCGCGTCACATTGCCCTCGGCGTCGACCTCGTCCTGCATGAGTTCGAGCAGTTCGATGTCGGGATTGTCAACGACGCGCGTGATGGCGTCGAGAATCTCGCTGGGGTTGTGCGGCGGCATGCTCGTGGCCATGCCCACGGCGATGCCCAGCGATCCATTGACCAGAAGGTTCGGGAAGCGTCCCGGCAGCACCTTGGGCTCGAGCAGACGCTCGTCGTAGTTGGGCTGCATGTCGACGGTGCTCAGGTCCATGTCCTGGAGCATGTCGACGGCCGCGTGGTGCATGCGGGCCTCGGTGTATCGCATGGCCGCGGGCGGATCGCCCTCGATGGAGCCGAAGTTTCCCTGCGGGTCGATGAGCGGCACGCGCATGCGCCACTTCTGGGCCAGCCCGACGAGGGTGGGGTAGATCACGCTCTCGCCGTGGGGGTGGTAGTTGCCGCTGGTGTCGCCGGCGATCTTGGCGCACTTGAGGTGCTTGCGGCCGGGGCGCAAGTTGTTGTCGTTCATCGCGACGAGGATGCGTCGCTGGCTGGGCTTGAGCCCGTCGCGGACGTCGGGCAGGGCCCGGTCCATGATGGTGCTCATGGCGTAGGTGAGGTAGCTTTCCTGGAGCTCGCGGTCGATCTCAAGGTCGACGATGCGGCCGCCGCCGATCACCGGCGGTTGCGACCCCTCGCCCTGATCGCCGTCGTCCGAGATTCCAGCCTGATCATGCTCGTCGGCCAAGCAGCAGCCCTCCGAAGCCGGTCAAGAATTTGCCGAACAGATGCCTTGCAAATGGGCACCGTGGGCGAGGTGGATTCTAGGTCGGCCGAGCGTTGAAAACCCCGATTCAGCGGGGCTGATAGGCCGTGTCGAGTGCGTCGCAGACGGCCAGCAGCGTGAGGCTCGTGGCGATTGACGGCTGGCGCAGGTCCCACGGGGCGGCGCGCACGCCACCGGTGGCCTTGCCGGGGTCGGCGAGCAGGTGGGCCATGCTTTCGTCCACGGTGAGCTGGCGCAGGAACCGCAGGGTTCGCAGCAGATTGAGGAACTCGCCGGCCCGCTCGTTGGGGGGTGTCAGGCGTTCGTCGAGCAGCACTGCGCCCATGGCCGTGGCGGCGCGCGCGGTCTGCCACGTCGGCAGCGGGGGGCCACCGCGGGTGAAGACGATACCGCCGGCCAGATCGCGATCATCTCCCTCAACGGCGGGGCCCGTGAGTTGGTGTTCCCAGACGAGGGTGCGCATCTGGCGCAGTGCGTCGCCGCCGGCCAGCGGCTCTTGGTCGCCCAGCGCCGTGAGGGCCCAGGGCATCTGGCTCACCAGCACCTCGGGGTCGACGCGGGTCAGCACGGCCCGGGCGCCAGCGCGGCCGATCTGGGTGTCCTCGACCGTGGCGATATCCGAAGCGCCCAGGGCGACGCGGGCCCGTGCGATGAGGGCGTATGCGCCCGCGGGCGTTTCGGGGGCGAACACGGCCGAGCCGGTGATCGAGAGCCCCAGGAGGGGTCGGACCACCGCGGCGCAGCGCTCGCGCATCGCTTCCAACTCGGGGTAGGCCTCGAAGGCTTCGGGCCCGAGCGGCTCCATGGCGATCAGGACCATCGCCGCCGAGGTGACGTCGGACCACGGCTCGGGCTCGAGCGGAGCCTCGTCGCCCAGGTCGGCCATGGCGCCAATGCGCACGGGCGTGATGAGCGCGAGCTGGCGAAGCAGGACGACCGCGGTGGTGCGAGCCTGGGCGGCCTTGTCCTCGGGGGCCCAGTTCGAGGTGCCGTACCGCAGAAGGGCGTGAGCCGCAAGCGCCTGGTTGAACGGCTCGTCGATGGGCGAGAGCGTGCGGCCGGTGCGTGCGTCGAGCGTACCGGTCAGGCCGTAGGGCTCCAGCCCCGCGTGGCGGCGGCGTTGCAGGTGTGCGGCCATGTCGCCTGCCCATTCGATCAGGGTCGGTGGGGTGAGTTCCATGAGGCCGACGACGCGGCCACCGCGGTGGACCAGCGTGGGGGCGGTCGCGTCGGGCGGCTGAGCGAGCATGGTGACGGGGGCGCGGTACACGGTGGCCTCGTCTTGTCGCAGCGCGGCATCGGCGTAGCGGGTCCATGCGCCCGGGCCGGGCTCGACGGTGGCGGGCAGGTCGTCTTCCAGGGCTTCGCGCAATGCCGCGGAGATCATGTCGCTGGGCAGCATGCCCCCGGCGAGCGCAGCGTCGGGGAACACGACAGCGACCGCCTCGCCCGCGCGCACGGCGACGGCGTCGAGACCCGGGCGGATCGCGAGCGCGACGTCGGCCAGACCGCGCGTGCCCTCGATGGCAGAGGGCCGGCCGGCCAGTTCAACCGTCAGGCGTGCGGCGTCGGTGGTGGGCGTACGCGCCTCGCGCGCGACGGCGTCGATGAGCGATGCGCGCGGTCGATCGAAGGCGAGCGCGTCGGCGATGAACCGACGACCGTCTTCGCGAACGGTGACGGCAACGCCCCAGACGGGCGGGAGGTCGCCTTCGCCCGGTTCCCCGCCCAGCACGATGGCCCGGGCGCGGGCGAAGGCGTCGAAGGCGGGTTGGCCGGTGGGGGGTGCGTCTTGCGAGTACGCGGGAAGGGCGAGCACGAGCAAAGCCAAGAGCGTGCGCATTGGTCAGTTCCCCTCCGCTTCGTCAGGCTCGGGGTCAAAATCGTGTCCCTGGATGGGCGGGTTGATCAGCAGGCCTTCGGTCGCATCGCGGGCGTAGCCCACCGGCGACTCGACGCCCGGCAGGACATGGCCGCGCAGGGTGTAGGGCCAGACCGCGGCTCCGGGAAGCAGTGGCCTCCCGTACTCGTCCGTCTGCAACGGCTCGGGAGAATACAGCCATGGCTCGCCGCTCATCGGATCCGTGCGCAGTTCCTGCGACAGCAATGGACCGAGATCGGCGAGCGTCGCGGGAGAGGCGCCGCCATTTGCCACGCGGTACCGCTCAATAGCCAAGACGACGCGCGAGCCGTCAACGAGTACCCCTCTCCGGCGTTCGTTGCGAACGATGAACAGATACACAGGTCCAAAATCGCCAGCCAACGGTATTGCTGGCGAGGCTTCGTCTATCAGCGACTGTGCTGCGCGTTCGGCGTCGATGTATGCCTGTCCGGATGACTGGAGCATCGTGGACACCAGGGCCAAAAAGGTGTCGCTCCACGCCCTCGCCTCGCTATGTGATTCGAATGGCCCGCGGTATTCCTCAAGGTCGACGCGCCGGGGGGCGCCGCGCAGCAAGTCGTCGTATGCTTCGGGGTGGAAGACACCGTCGCCTTCGCCGCCGTCGGTGTAGGTCTGGGCGATGATGTGCAGCAGGTCGTCGCGGATCATCGCCGCCACGCCCTCGGCATTCATCCATCGTTCAACCGCTTCGCGCTCGATGGCCGTGTCTGCGCGTGCCAGCGCGATGTCCTGGGTCATCGGAAAACGCAACTGCGTGCGCAACAGTTCGGCGCAGGCATCCCGCGCGCCTGACTCGGCGACCCCCCATGCAATCATGTGGTCGTGCCACAGGTGTAAGCGATGCATCGACAAGAGCTCCTCGAAGGCAGTGAGCCGCGTCTCGTCGTCGCCGCGTTCGGCGGCCAGATGCATCCTCGCAATCTGGATGCGTGCAAGCTCTCGAATGAGTCTCAGCGAGAACGCCGGCGGATCCCCGGGGCTGGTCGGCGGTGGTTTAATTCCATGGAGGTTGGCGAGGGCCGCGGTGTGCTCGAACACGCCGCGCGCGGTCCAGTCGTCGAGCACAGCTGCCAAACGCGCCCGCTCTCGAGCACGGTGTACGCGGCGGCCATACCCCGGCTGCCAGTAGTAAGCCGAGAATCCAGTGCCCGCCCAGTCGTTGTCTTCCTGCCGGACGTCGCGCTCGGCGGCCCTGGCTTCTTCGACGAACGCCTCGAGATCGGCCATGATCGCTTCGTATCGGGCCCACTGGCTGCGGTCGTCCGTCGCGGCCGCGGGCGAGGGATCAACCGTTGGGGCATCTTGTGCCAGTGTCGGCAGTGCGATCAAGAGCGAAGCCAGGAGCGTGCGCATTGGGCAGGATAGGGGCGTGCGGCTCAGGGGCCGTTGGGCCAGCGTTCCACCGGCAGTTCGATTGGCATGGTGATCTGCACAACGGTATCCGGGTGGTTCGGAAACTCGGGCGTGGCGGTCTCGAAGCCCGGCAGGGGGCGGCTGGCCAGGGTATAGGGCCAGATGGTCTCGTGGCTGCCGATGGGTTCGTTGTTCCAGCCGGTGGTGGGGGCGACGGGCTCGTAGTGCCAGGGCTGGGCGGTGAAGGGGTCGAGGCGCAGGTGGTTGGGCAGCAGGTCGCCCAGGTCGGCCAGGGTCTGCGGCGGGGCGCCGTCGTGGGCCAGTCGGTAGCGCTCGATGGCGAGCATGACGCGCCAGCCGGCGATCTGGATGTCGCGCCGGCGCGCTGAGTCGATGACGCGGTGGGGCTCCAGGCCGATGTCCTTGGCCGGATTGTGCCACGTGGGCGCGGCGTAGTGTGCTTCGAGCGCGGCGTCGGCAGCAATGGCGTCGGCGCCGGTGGCGATCGAGGCGGCGTCGGCCAGGTCGTAGGCGTCGTTGATCCACGCCGTCGCGGCGTCGCGATCGATGAACAAGCGTGAATGAATGTTCGAGAACTTCGAATCGCCGAAGGGCAGGAGCTCGTCTGGCGCCTGGTTGATGTCGTAGGTATAGCTGAGGCGCGCGTGGGCGAGAGGGATGAAGCGGCCACGGGCGGTGTAGACCCGCTGGATGTGGTCGAGGGCGGCGTCGCGCTCGCTGGCCATGACGTCGGCGAGGGTGGGGAAGTTGTCGACCAGTTCGCGCTCGATCGCGGCGTCGGCGGCGGCGAGGGTGGCGTCGTCGAGGGGGAAGAGGTATGCGTCGTGGAGGAACGAAGTGACGGCAAGGCCATCTATGGCAATGCTGGTCAGCCACCCAAGCATCGTTCCGCTGTCGGCCATGATGCGCGAGAGGGCGAGACCCTCTTCCAGCGCGACGATGCGTTCGCCGGGGTCGTTCGCCTCGGCGGCCAACCGCATGCGCGCCACTTGGGCGCGTGCAAGAGACCGTGCCAGCCCGAACTGCTCGAGGGGAACCTCAACGCCCGGGGCCGTGATGTCGGGCGAGGTGATTGGTTGCAGGCCCGGGAGATCTGCGGATTCTTTGAAGACGCCGATGTCTCGCCAGTGGTTGTAGGCCTCGATGCCGCGCTCACGAGCGCGGGCGTAGTGGGCGGCAAGATCGGGCAGGTTGTACGCAGCCGGGTCGTCGTAGGGTCCACGGATGATGTAGAAATCAATAGCCGGGAATGGGTCGACGGCGCCGGGCTGGTACGCCTGGTTGCGGCGGTCGAGGTCGTTGCGCCCTTCTTCGACCTTTTCCATGATCTCGGCAAAGCGTGGCCATTGGTTGGGGCCGTCGCCGTGCACCGAGCGCTGGCGTTCAAGGATTCGGTCGTAGGTGTGCTGACCATAGTTGGTGGTGATGCTGGGCGAGGCGGTCATGGCGGCGATGAGTTCGGACGCGGCCAGCACGACGAGGACCAGCAGCGCGATGCCGATGGTGATGAGCAGTTTGCCCAGGATGCCGCCTCGGCGGCTGAGGAACGCGCAAGTCGGATTACGGCGTGTCATACTGGGGCCCCTGGATCGGCACGGTGATGAGCACGCCCGTGCGCGGGTCGATGCCGCGGTCTTCGGTCGGGTTGGGCGTGCGGCCGGGTAGCGGCCGGCTGGCGAGCGTGTAGGGCCAGGCGTGCGCGCCGGGCAGTAGCGGCTGACCGTCGGCGGTGATGGTGGCGGGCGTGGGCTCGTAGTGCCAGGGCTGGCTGGTGTAGGGATCGGTGCGCAGATCCTGCGGCAGCAGGTCGCCCAGGTCTTCGAGCGTGGCGGGCGGGGCGCCGTGTTGGAGGCGGTATCGTTCGATCGCCAGCAGCACGCGTGTGCCGGCGGACTGGATCTGGCGGCGGCGTTCGGCTTGCAGCGAGGTGCCGAAGAAGATGCTGGAGTTCTGGGCGACCGGGTTCCGCCAGGTTGCGGTGTCGACGTAGCGGCCGACTTCGGCTGCACGGGTCGGGGCGTCGGCGCTGGTGGCTTCGGCGGCGGCGATGTACCGCTGGAAGAGCCCTTCGAACCATTGGGTCGTCTCGCGTCGGCCGAGGTACAGCCGGCCATGAATGTTCGAGAGCGTGCGATCGCCGAAGGGGGTGAGGGTGGAGTCGACCGGGAAAAACTCGCTCTCGACGAGTCGGACGTACTGGAGGGGCAGGAAGCGGCCGCCGCCGTTGCCGTCGTCGGTGAAGTAGTGTTGAAGAGAGTCGAGTAGATAGAGCCGTTCGCCTCGAAGGGCGTCGGCCAGGGTTGGCATGCGTTCCTGCATCTCCCGCTCGATTGAGGCATCGAGTTCTTGCAGGATTGCCTGGTCGCTCGTCGGATGCAGCAACAGTGAGTCGAGCATGGATGATCGCGCCAGTTCCTGCACGGCGACGCCCACCAGCCAATCGATCAGGTAGCCCAAGTTGCCCATGTGCCGGCCCAGGGCGAGCGTTTCGTCGGTGGCTTGCACGAGGGTGGCGTGGTCGCCGGCCTGAGCGGCAACCCGGCCGCGGGCGGCCTGGGTGCGGGCGAGCATGCGCGCAGCGCCCATGAAGGGCACCATGATGTCCTCGACCACACTGTCGGTGGGCGGCCGGGCGACGGGGCCCAGGGTGGGTAGGGCGGCGGTGCGGGCGAAGATGCCGCGGGCTTCCCAGTCCTGAAGGGCCTGCACGCCGCGCTGGCGGGCGCGCTCGAACTGCTCGGGTGTGCCCTCGTCGGGCACGAAGTAAAGCGGCTCGAACGCGTCGTACGCCCAGGGATCGTCCTCGTCGGTGTCTTGCTGGTCCAGACGCTCGAGCAGTGCATCGAACAGCTCGTCATTGGCGGCTTTGGCTTCCATCACGATGGCGCCGAACTGCTCGTAGGCGTTGGGGCCCTCGCCCGTGTACGCGGCCTGCCGATCGAGCGAGCGTTGTTCGAGTTCGGCGCTGTAGCGATCGGTGATGACGGGCTTGGCCGACGCGCCGGCGAAGTACTCCAGCACGATCAGCACGATCGCCAGGCCCAGGATGATGGCGATGGCGAGCATGAGCTTCTTGTATACGCCGCCGCGGCGGTGAGCGGTGAGATCGAGCATGCCGTAAGAGTACCAGCGCGGCCCTGGCAGGTTGCGGTCCTTATGACCGCATGGCCGCGGCGATGTGGCGTTCGACGTATTCGCGGGCCCTTGCGTCGGCGTTTGTAGCGTCTTCGAGCGTGCGGAGCGGTGAGACGTCGAGGGATTCGCAGGCGTCCCGGGTCAGCTCGCCGATGCGGCCGAAGGGGACGTGGCCGGCCAGGAAGGCCTCGACGGCGGCCTCGTTGGCGGCGTTGAAGATGGCCCCGGCGGTGCCGCCGGTGTCGATGACCCAGCGTGCCAGAGCCAGGGCGGGGAAGCGGGCCTCGTCGGGCTCCTCGAAGTCCAGGCGGGCGAGTTGGGCGAGGTTCAGCGGCGGGGTATTGCCCGGCATGCGGCGGGGGTGGGTGAGCGCGAGCTGGATGGGCAGGCGCATGTCGCTGACGCCCAGCTGGGCGAGCACCGAGCCGTCGACGGTCTCGATGAGCGAGTGCACGATGGACTGGGGATGTACGAGCACGCCCAATTGCGCAGATGGGAAGCCAAAGAGCCAGTGGGCCTCGATGACTTCGAGGGCCTTGTTGGTGAGCGAGGCGCAGTCGATGGTGACCTTGGGGCCCATGTCCCACGTGGGGTGGGCGAGCGCTTGCTCGGGAGTGGCGTTGTAGACCTCGTCGGCCGACGCGGTGCGGAAGGGCCCGCCCGAGGCGGTGAGAACCAGGCGCGAGACGTGCGCGGGCGGCTCCATCGGCGGCGCGGCGTCGGGGCCGGCGATGGCATGCAGGCACTGCCAGAGCGCCGAGTGTTCGCTGTCGACGGGGAGCAGCTTGGAGCCTGAGCGCGCGGCGGCCGGAACCACGACGGCGCCGGCGGCGACGAGGGTCTCCTTGTTCGCCAATGCAACATCGCGACCGAGTTCGACCGCGGCGAGCGTGGCGGGCAAACCGGCCGCACCCACCACGGCGGCCATGACGATGTCGGCGTCGACCTCGCGCACGAGGCGCTCGGTGGCGTCTCTGCCGATGAAGGTTGCCGATCCGCCGTCGCCTTCGCACAGGGCTGTGTGCGCCACACTGTGTGCTGCGGCCTGCTCCTGCAACTCGTGCGCACGCCGGCCGGCGGCCAGGCCCACCACCTCGATGGGTGGGGGCTGGCCTCTGGCTTTGGCGAACGAAGCGACATGGGCGACGACGTCCAGTGTTTGCCGGCCGATGGAGCCGGTGCTGCCCAGGACGATCAGCCGCCGCGTGCCGATAGACATCGACTCAGGCCCCCGGGCCGCCGGGCTTGGTCCGGCGATGGGCCGAGTAGAGGAACCGCGGGCGGGGCTTCTGCTCGGCCTTGGGCTCGTCGGTCTGGTCGCCCTCGTCGTCTTCGCGACGCGAACGGCGGCCACGCTTGGGACGCGGCTCGATCATGCCGGCCGGCTCGGGCTCGGGCTCCTCGTGCGAGGCAACGACTTCGACGGTCGGGGCTTCGTCTTCCTCCGCCGCTTCGTCTTCGTCGTGTTCGTGGGCCTCTTCGGCGTCCTCGATCTCGCCGGCTTCTTCGACGTGTTCGGCGCGATCGCGGTTGCGTCCGCCACGGCGGCGCCGGCGTCGGCGGCGAGGGCGATCGGACTCCTGCTCGTCCGATTCGTCTTGATCCAATGGCTCGTCGGACTCGGCGACCGGCTCGACCGATTCTGCCTCGGACTCATCGACGTTCGTGGCGTCGCTCGAGGCCTCGTCGTCGCGACGCTCGCCCCGGCGACGGCGGCGCCGACGACGCCGGCGGGGCCGATCTTCGTCGTGCTCGTCGTGCTGCTCGTCGCGAGTTTCGTCGTCTTGGCGGCCTTCCGGCGCTTCGTCCTCGTCTGCTTCTTCTTCCGCGTGTGACTCGGGAAGGGGCGTGGAAAGGGCGCTGGCGAGCCGGCGGGCGAGCGAATCGGGCTCGCGCGCCTCCTCGTGATCGTCGCTCTCGCGGCGGTCGCCGCCTTGTGCGTCGGCGCCCGAGCGACCCCGCCCACCACGGCGGCGACGTCGGCGGCGGCGGCGCGGACGGTCTTCATCGTCGGATTCTCGCTCGTGTGCGTTGCGCTCGTCGGCGTCGGCCCGTCGTTCGTCCTGTGGTTCGACGTTCTCGTCATCTTCGCTGTCGTCATCGTGTGACCGGGCAGCTTCCTGCTGCGAGGCTTCGTCACCACCGCCACCACGGCGGCGACGCCGCCGCCGGCGCCGGCGACGGCCGCTGCGTTCCTCGCCCTCTTCCTGATCGTCGAAGTCGGCGTCAAGTTCGATCGGGTGGGCCTGGACGGCCTGCACGTCATCGACCTCTTCGTCGAACCGGTCGGCTTCGGTGTCGTGTCCCTCGACGGATTCGGCCAGCCCGGCATCGGTCTCGGTAAGCCCCTGTGCCTCGACCAGGAACTGCTCGGGCTCGGGCAGCTTGGGCAGCTTCTCGATGTTGATGTCGTTGTTGCTGCTGTCGTAGGCGTGAAGCACGAAGCGCTCGGCGGCCATGTTCTCGCTGACGCGGACCTCGGTAATCACGCCGCTGACACGCTCGATGCGGCTTAGCTGCTTGCGGCGGCCGCTGAGCAGGTGGCTGGCGACCTGGGCCGAGACGACCATCTCCACACGTGCGACCTTCTCGTAGCTGGCGATGAGCGAGAGATCGCGCAGTGCTTCGGCGGCGACGCTATCGGGCCGGCGGATGACGCCGCGACCCTTGCACAGGTGGCACTCGGCGAAGTGGGTGCGCTCGTGGCTGGAGCGCATGCGCTGGCGGGTCATCTGGAGCAGGCCGAACTCGCTGATGGGCAGGATGGTGCTCTTGGCCCTGTCGCGGCCCAGTCGCTCGGCGAATCGCTGTTCGATGGCCTTGCGGTTGCTGGCGTGCCGCATGTCGATCAGGTCATTGATGACCAGGCCGCCCATGTCACGCAGGCGGAGCTGGCGGCAGATCTCGTCGGCCGCTTCCATGTTGGTGTTGAAGGCGTTGCTCTCGGCGTCTCGCGCGCTGCGGCTGCGGCCGCTGTTGACGTCGATGGCCACCAGCGCTTCGGTCTCGTCGAAGATGAGCCGCCCGCCGCTGGGCAACGGCACCTCGCGCGAGTGGATGTTGTGGATCTGCTGTTCGATGCCGAAGGCCGCGAAGATCGGCGCCTGGCCGGTGTACTGGCGCAGCTGGGGTCGGCTGCGGGGCGAGGCGATCTTGATGAAGCGTTCGGCACGGGCGAGCGCGCCCGGATCATCAATGATGATGTCCGTCACCTCGGTGCCGGCAAGGTCTCGCAGGGCACGGAGGAGCAGGTCGCTCTCGGCGTACAGGGCCTGGGGCGCCTTCTTGCTCTTCTGGCGCTTCTCCATGTCGCTCCAGAGGCGCTTAAGGTAGGCCAGGTCGCGCTTCAGTTCGGTCTTGGTGCGCTCCATGCCAGCGGTGCGCAGGATGAAGCCGAAGCCCTCGGGCAGGTCGAGCTGGTCGAGCACCTTGCGCATCGCACGGCGGGTGTCCTCGTCCTCGACCTTGCGCGAGACGCCCACGTTGTCCATGCCGGGCATCATGACCAGGTATCGGCCCGGGATGGAGATGTAGCTGGTGAGGGTGGGGCCCTTGGTGCCCACGCCTTCCTTCAAGACCTGGACCATGATGCGGTCACCCGGCTTGAAGCACTTCTGGATCGGCGGGCGGTCGCGGCGGGGGGTCTTGATGCCCACACGCTCGGCGGCGTCCTCGTTTTTAGGGAAGTAGCGGGGGTGGACGTCGGTGGTGTGCAGGAAGCCGTGCTCTTCGAGCCCGAAGTCGACGAACGCCGCCTGCACGGCGGTGTTGACGTTGCGGACCACGCCCAGGTAGATGTTGTTGACGCGGCTGGTCGAGGCTGTTGGCTCGGCGTGGTATTCCTCGAGCTTGCCGTCTTCGACGAAGGCGATTCGGCACTCGTCGCCCGGGATGTAGTTGACGAGCATGCGGGACGCGCCAGGGGCGCCGCCGCTGGACTCGATGGCATCGCTCTGGAAGCGACCGCGGCCGCGACCCGAGGAGCCGCGCGAGGACTTCTTGCCGGAGGACTTCTTGGAGGTATTCGTCGTATCGGTGTCGGTCGAGTCAGCCTTGGAGGTCGATCCGTTGTCGGAGGTGCTGGGCTTTCGTGCCATGATGTGGACGCTCTCGTGCAGGGAGTGCCGGGCCGCCCGCCACCGCCACGCGGCCGGCGACGCCACACCCATGGGCGGCGGTCGGGCCTGCGAGAGGGGTTCGGGGGGTCACTTCGGCGTGCTCCGCAATGTGTGAACGGCAGTGATCGGAGTCGATCGTGCCTGGTGGACGCCGGCCGGGCCTGGCCAATCCGCGGCCTCTGGCGGGCGTCGAAGTTATCTGTCTCAAGTCTCCGCCGGGGACCAGTGGCTCGCGGCGGGTGCAAGGGCCGTCGTTGCGCGATTCATCAAGCGCCCCAACCGGTCCCACGAACATCTACGGCCCTCGTGGGGGTGGGGTTTGGCCTGAGGCCCCAATTGGGCCCGCCAAGAGTCTTATCGGCGGTTCTCGCCGATGGATCGAGACTAATCCTCCCCCGAATCGAAGACGCCGGGCATGACCTTGCGGACACGCTCTCGGACGTACGCGGTGACGTCCGACGGCGATTCGAGCGAGAGGGCCCGCCGGGCGATGCGGGTGCATTCCTCTGCGGAAACGCTCCGCACCAGCCGCTTGACCTGCGGAATCGAGTACGAACCCACCGAGAGGGTACGCACGCCCAGGCCGATCAGCAAGACGGCAAAATCGAGCTCGGCGGCCGATTCGCCGCAGCAGGAGACGGGGATCTGCCGGCTCTTGGACCCCCGCATGACGTCCCGGACCAGCCTGAGGACGGCCGGGTGCATGGCGGTGAACAGGTCGGCCACCCGCTCGTTTGTGCGGTCGACGGCCAGGGTGTACTGGACCAGGTCGTTGGTGCCCACGCTGAAGAATGCCGCGTCGCGGGCGAAGCTGGAGGCGATGACGGCGGCGGCGGGCACCTCGACCATCATGCCCATGGGCACGTCGGCGTCGAAGGGCACGCCTTCCTCCTCCAGGTCTTCCATCACATCGCGGACGATGGCCTTGGCCTGCCGGAGTTCCTGCACCGTCGTGATCAGGGGGAACATGATCTTGAGCGGCCCTTCGGCGCTCGCTCGCAACAGCGCGCGAAGCTGGCGCTTGAACATCGGCAGGTTGCTCAGGCAGTAGCGGATCGAGCGGTTGCCCAGGAAGGGGTTGCGCTCGGGAAGCTCGAAGCTGTGCTGGGTGTACTTGTCGGCGCCAAGGTCGACCGTGCGAATGACCAACTCGCGCCCTTCGAGCTGGCGGATGCAGCGAACGTAGGCCTGATAGTGCTCTTCCTCGGATGGCTCCGTGTCGCTGGTGAGGTAGAGGAACTCGGTGCGATAGAGGCCGATGCCCTCGCCGCCCACCTCCAGCACGTGGGAGATTTCGTCGGGAAACTCGATGTTGCCGAGCAGGCGGACGTGCTGGCCATCCGTGGTGATGCTGGGCTCGGAGGCCTGCTCCTTCCACACGGTCTGGCGCCGCTCCATGCGGACCTGGCGTTCCTTATAGCGATCGAGTTGCTCGTCGGTGGGGTCGAGGATGACCACGCCCTCGAGCCCGTCGACGATGATGGTGGTGTCTTCTTCTGCGATGCGCGCGATGTCGCGCAGGCCCACCACGGCCGGGATGTTCAGGGCCCGTGCGACGATGGCGGTGTGGCTGGTGCGTCCGCCGCGGTCGGTGACGAACGCCTGGACCAGTTCGCGGTTGAAGCCCGCGGCTTGGGAAGGCGTGAGGTCGTCGGCGACCACGATGGCGGGATGCTTGAGTTCGTCCAGCGTGCGGTTGTGCTCGCCCATGAGGTGGCCCAGCACGCGATTGCGA
Organism: Phycisphaerales bacterium; assembly: GCA_040221175.1. Classification (NCBI taxonomy): domain Bacteria; kingdom Pseudomonadati; phylum Planctomycetota; class Phycisphaerae; order Phycisphaerales; species Phycisphaerales bacterium. The sequence continues at coordinate 777,618 of JAVJVK010000004.1, read as the reverse complement.
AGGTCCTCGAGATCGTCGACCTTGGAGGTAAACGCCGAGTCGCCCATCTTCGAGAATTTGCTGGCCCACTCGCCGAAGGTCACCTCGACGGCATGCTCGGCGGCCATGTGCTCGTTCTCGATGCGTTCGAAGATGGGGCCGCGCAGCGAGGCGTCCTGGAGCACGCCGATGTGGAAGAGGAAGATCTTGGCGGCCTCCTCGCCCATCTCCTTCTCGGCGCGATGCTTGACGTCCTGAAGGTCGGCGACCGAGGCCTCCAGCGCGGCCTTGGCCCGGGCGGCTTCCTCGTCCGAACCTGCGGCGGGGGTGAACCGGCGGACTACGCGACGGTCCTCGTCTTCCAAGAGGAAGATGCGGCCGATGACCAGCCCGGGCGAAACCGCGATGCCGCGAAGGACCTCCATGGCGGGGATGGGCTCCGGAAGGGTGAGGCGGGGGTGGCGTGGCGGGCTACCGATAACCCCGCACCCTGCAAACGCCGAGCATAGCCGAATCCGGTGGGGCTGGCCATGCGTATCTGTGCGATGGGGCACCGCGGGCTGGGAATGCCCGATTGCTCAACGCGGTTGGATTGACATCGAGGCTCTGGAAGCCTCTGATACGCCGGTCACGCCGAGCGGCCCAAAGCGTTGCCCCCCGGCGGACCGATACCACAGAAAGCCGATCTGCGCGAGCGGAGCCTCGTCTGGCTCTCTAGCGCGTGGATCCAGCGGATGATGGACAACATGACGACCTTTTCCGGCCTGGTGGACCAACCACGGCGCGGGGATGTCCGGCTTCGGCCCCTGGCGGGCGATACCGTGCAATTCCGCGATGACGACCCAATCCTGCCGCGATCGCTCGTCGATCGCTTCGGGCTCAAGCCCGGGATGCAGGTCGAGGTGCGCCTGGGCGAGAAGCAGGCCACCGTGGGCCAGAATGGCCAAGGCGGCGGGCGAAACCGGAACCGTCGCAATCGACGCCCGCAAGACAACCGCGGCGCGAAAGCACCACTCGCAGAGCGCGTGATCAGCATCGAGGGCGTGCACCCCGATGACGCTCCGCAGCCCACGCCGTTCGAGGAATTGACCACGGTCGATCCGAGCCCGCGGATGCAACTCGAATATCGAGGCTGCCCTGCATCGTGCCGGCTGGTCGATATGTTCTGTCCCATCGGTTTCGGGCAGCGTGCGATGGTGGTGAGCCCACCCAAGGCCGGCAAGACGACGCTGTTGAAGGACATCGCCACCGCCATCCTCCACAACCACGAGAACACCGAACTGTTCGTCCTGCTGGTTGATGAGCGTCCCGAAGAGGTCACCGATTTCCGCCGCTCGCTGACCGGCCATGGGCCCGGCGATCCCGATCGCCCCTGGGACAGTTCCCGCGTGACGGTGGTGGCCTCGAGCGCCGACCACGATGCTGAGCGGCACATCCAGGTCGCCACGGTGACGATGGAGCGGTGCAAGCGGCTGGTCGAACTGGGCAAGGACGTGGTGATCATCCTCGACTCGCTGACCAGGCTCGGCCGGGCGTTCAATCGCTCGCGTGAGTATTCGAGCAGCGGTCGCACGCTCAGCGGCGGTATCGACAGCAAGGCGCTGGAAGTGCCGCGGCAGATCTTCGGCGCGGCCCGACAGACCGAGGAAGCGGGCTCGCTGACCATCATCGCCACCGCGCTGGTTGACACCGGTGGGCAAGGCGACCAGGTAATTTTCGAGGAGTTCAAGGGCAGCGGCAACATGGAGTTGATCCTCGACCGCAAGGTGGCCGAGCGCCGGCTGTTCCCGGCGATCAACCTGGCTGCCAGCGGCACGCGCAAGGAAGACCTGCTCATGCCCAAGCAGGAACTCGAGACGGTCAACGCCCTTCGGCGTCGCCTTCTCTCAATGCCCCCGCCCCAGCAGATCGAGCAACTCCTGGGCGCCCTGAAGCGCTTCGAGACCAACGAAGCCCTGATCGGGATGAACCGTTCGGCCAGCCCGGCCTGAACACGCGGCCATGGCGACCACCGGCCAAGTGCAACTCGTGCCGCCGGTCGACGGGCTCGACCTGCTGGTCGATGGAAACGAGTTCCTGCTGGTCCGAGTCCAGGATCAGGCCGGCGAGCGAATCCGCATCGGCGTGCGGGACTCGACGGTTCGTCTGTTGCTGGCCGTGCGCCCACGGGTGAACCGAGCCCGCTTCTTCGTGGTGCTTGCGGGCGTGTTGCTGACGATCGCGCTGGCGTTCCTCATCCCGGTGGGCATCGGGTTGCCGCCGCTGTTGGGCTTCGCCATGGCCGTTGCCGTGGGCCTGGTCGGGCTCGTGGTCGTGCTGATGGCCCAGCCCACGCGAGAGTATCGCTTCCACGACGATCTACCGGGCGGGCTCGATCGCCCACCGTTGATGGTGCTCTCCGAGCGCAGCGGCCAGCAATCGTGGTATGCGCTGCGGGACGAGCGTGGATGGATGTTCGGCGACGTCTCGCGACGACTTGGGAAGTGGAGGGTCCGTGGCTTCGAAGCCATCGAGCCGCCGCCGCCCAGCGACGATGAACAAGCCGCCGCGGAGGCGGCCAAGGCCTCGAACCTCGCCGGCGCGCTCTACGCGTGGAGCGTGGCGATGGCCGAGGACGAGCCAGCGCCGGAGGGATCCGCGCCCGAACTGTCCGTGACCATCGTTCGAGACTATCTGAACCTGGCGTCCGTGGTGGGCGGGCTCGTGTCCGGGCCCATCGGGCTGGCGCTCGCGTTCAGCGGTCCCTGGAAGCGGATGGAGTTCAAGCGGGGCGGCCGGGTGGTCGCCACCGGCCACAAGCTGGATGACGGCAACGCGATGCACCTGGAGATCGCCGACGCGTTCGATTCAGGCGTCGAGACCGAGGCCTGGGTTGATCGGCGGCACGTGCTGGCGCTGGCGGTGCTGAGCCTGAGCTTCGAGGCCGAACGCTGACGCGCCGGGCATAGGCTTGGGCATGGTGCAACTGAGCGTCAACGTCGATCACGTGGCCACGGTCCGGCAAGCTCGCCGCGGCGTGGAGCCAGACCCGGTGCGCGCGGCGCACGAAGCCGAACTGGGCGGGGCCGACGGCATCACCGCCCACCTCCGCGAGGATCGCCGGCACGTTCAGGACCACGACCTGCGCCGGTTGCGCGATACCGTCAACGTTCGGCTTAACCTGGAGATGGCGGCGACCGACGCCATGATCGAGTTCGCCTGCGACCTCAAGCCGCATACGGCGATGCTCGTGCCCGAGGGCCGCCAGGAAGTGACCACCGAGGGCGGGCTCGATGTTGCCGGTCAGCTTGACGCCATGCGGGGTGTGGTCGAACGCCTGAAGGGCGCGGGCCTGATCGTCAGCGCGTTCATCGATCCGACTCTTCCTCAGGTCGAGGCGGCGCACGCCGCGGGCTTTGACGTGTGCGAGGTTCATACCGGGCCGTATGCGCACGCGTGGGCGCGGTGTGGAGGCGACTTTCGCCGGCCCGAGCTTAGCGCTGCGCTCGAGGCGGTCGCCCAGACGGGCGCACAGATTTCGGCCAAGGGAATGCGGCTCAACGCCGGCCATGCACTGAATTACCACAACGTCGGACCGATCGCAGCTCTTCCCGGCGTCGAGGAGTTACACATCGGCCACGCGATCGTGAGTCGATCCATCTACTCCGGTTTCCGAGCCGCCGTCGCCGACATGAAGCGCCTCATGATGCACAGCGTTCGGGGCTGAAGGCGGCTGCGATTTGAGGGATCGCGTGACGCAGTACCTCGATGGAACGAAGATACTCGGGTAGGTCCAGGCGTTCGTGCGGCGTATGGTCGAGCGTGCTGTCCCCGGGGCCATACGCCACGATGGGGCAGCCGAACGTGGTTGCAACCGTGTTCATGTCGCTCGTGCCGGTCTTCACCGTTGCGGTGGGGCGTCCGCCGAGCGACCCGATGGCAGCCGAAAGCGCACTGGGGACTTCGCCCGTGCGCGGGCCGCGGTGCGCGGCCGCGTGGCCGTGGAACGAGAGCGACACGTCCGGTGAACTTCGGCGGATCCGTGCCTCGATGTCTTCGGGCTTCGCCCACGTGGGCAGACGCAGGCCCAGGATGAGGCTCGCTGAGTCGCGCAGGCCATCCGAATTGGTGTTGAACGCCTGGAGGCTTGGCTGGATCGTTTCGAACAGCCCTTCGTGGCCGATGTTCCATTCTGCGATCGACGATGTCATTCGGCGATGCCAGTCGATTGCGGCCTCGGCGACCGAGCCGACCGGACCCGCGGAATGGCCCGCCGCCTGCTCGAACAGCGCGCGGACGATCAGGCGGCCCTTGTAGCCAATGGCGAAGCGCTCCCATCCGCTGGGTTCGCCGATCAGGCACGCGTCGGGTCGGTAGTGATCGCGGGCGTACGACGCGCCGGGCGAAGAAGGCGTTTCTTCTCCGACGGCGCCGATGACAACCAGGCGGGTGTCCTGGGCGATCTTCGCCGTGGCCGCCGCAACAGCGAATGCACAAAGGGGGCCCTTCGCATCGACAGAGCCTCGGCCCCAGAGCGCGCCATCTTCAACGCGAATCGGGATGTGGCCCGGCACGGTGTCGATGTGTCCGAGCAGCAGGATCTCCGTGGCGTCGGGCGCCTCGCTTCCGATCACGCCGACGGCATTGCCGGCTGGGTCGATGCCGGCGCGAAAGCCCAGGGCCGACATGCGCTGCACGAGCAGCAGGACGGCCTCGTGTTCATGTCCGGACGGACTTGCCGTGCGCACGAGGTCTTGCAGCAGTTCGATCGCGTGCTGTTCGTTTACGATGTTCATGTAACACATGTCCCCTGCCCTTGCAGGGCATGCGTGATCGGACGTTCCCGGCGTGCATCGGCCAAGATAACGCGCGAGACACCGGCGTCAATTGCTTCGCCCGCGGCGATGACCTTTCGCTTCATCCGACCCTGGGCCAGTTCGATGGCGCTCTCCAACTCTCCTCGCGACAGGCTGGGAATGAGCGACGACTCGTCGGGAAACGCGCGCAGCAGTCCCGGCACGTTGGAGAGGATCACGAGCGAGTCGGCGCGGAGCGACGCGGCCGTCATCGCCGCGGCCCGATCGGCGTCGACGTTCAACGGCTCGCATTCCCGGCCGATGGCCGGTGGGCAGAGCACCGGCGTCTTGCCAAGCCGCAAGAGGGCTTCGAGCATGGCCGAGTCGACGCGCTCGATCGTTCCGCTGTGATCGTCGCGAATGACGGTGGTGACGCCGTTCTCGATCGCCCGGATCGCGCCCTTGCGTCGCGCGGCCCACAGCCCGCCGTCGATGCCGCTCAGGCCGACGGCATCGACGCCCATCTCACGCAGCATGCGAACGATGCGAGCATTCAGCCGGCAGCAGGCCATCTGGAATACGTCGATGGCCGCCTCGTCGGTGTATCGGCTCGCGTGTCCGCTGGGACTGGTAATGAAGCGGGGCTCGATCCCGAGCCTCTCGCTAAGTTGGTTGGTCTCATGAGAGCCACCGTGGACTACGACTATGGGCTGGCCCGTTGCAGCGAGCGCTGCGATGTCTTCGCATGCGTGCCGGGGGCCGATTCCCTCGGCTCCACCGATCTTGATCACGATCATCGTGCGCTCCTAGACCGGGTGCAACCCGGGAAACGTCAGGCCCGCGGTTTCATCGAATCCGCAGGCCAGGTTCATGGATTGGATGGCGCTGCCGGCGGCGCCCTTGCCCAGGTTGTCGATCGCGCACAGCGCGACGATGCGATTGGCGCCCGGTTCGATGGCAAAGCCGACGTCGGCATAGTTGGTGCCCGCGAGGATCTTTGGCTCGGGCAGGCGATACAGGCCGCGACGTTCCTTCACCATGCGTACGAATGGCTCGTCGGCATACGCATCCCGATAGAGCTGCCACGCGTCGCGTTCGGTCAGTTCACGGCTGGTCAGGACGTGGCACGTGGCGAGCACGCCGCGAACCAAATCCGTGGTCGTCGCCGTCACGTGCAGCGGAAACGTGCCGCAAGCCTGTTCCACCTCGGCCGCGTGTCGGTGCGATACCGGGGCGAAGGTGCGCAGGGCGTGGCTTCGCTCGGCGTGATTGCTCGCGGCGCTCGGCTCGGCCCCCGATTCGCTCGAACCGACCTTGACGTCGGCAATGACGCGATCGATCACGCCGGCTCGTGCCAGTGGAAGCAACGCCAGGTTCATGGCCGTGGCGTTGCATCCCACGCCGCTGACGTATCGGGCGTCTGCGAGTTGCTCGCGATGCGCCTCGGGCAATCCATACACGAAGCGATCGAGCCACGCCGGCGCCGCGTGGGCCTGGCCATACGTGCGTTCGTACGAGTCGGCGCTGCGAAGTCGGAAGTCGCTGCTCAAGTCGATCACGCGGTGGGAAAGGCTTGCGTATGCCTCGATGTTGCCCGCCGTTTCGCCGTGCGGCAGGCACAAGAAGACGACGTCGACCGGTTCAACATCCGCTGGGTCGCAGAGCGAAAGATCGAGTACGCCCCGGAGGTTCGGGTGGACGGCCGATATTGGCCAGCCGGCCCGGCCGCGTGACGTTGCCCAGGCGATGGTGGCGTGAGGATGCATCGTCAGCAGTCGCAGGAGCTCTCCTCCCGTGTATCCCGCGCCTCCGATGATGCCGACGCGAACGCTCACGCCACCACCGCCCGGGCTTCGGCCACGCGCACGACCTGATCGACGATCCGTCCCGGAATATCGACGCCGGTGGTGTCGATCGAGTTGCGAAACTCCATGGTTGAGTTGACCTCGCACACGAGTAAGCCGCGCTCGGGGCATTCCATCAGGTCGATGGCCAGCAGGCTCTGCTCGTCGCCACCCACCGCACAAGCCGCGCGTTGGCAGATGTCGTCGAGTTCGGGCGTGACGGGCAATCCCTCTGCGCGTCCACCACGGGCGGTATTGGTGATCCAGTGCTGGCTGTGCCGCATGATCGCGGCGATGGTCTGCCCGCCCACGACGAACGCACGGATGTCGCGATCGGGCTTGCGCACCAACTCCTGGAGGTACACCACCCCGTGCTGCGGTCCGCCGAGAGCCAGCTTGTGTTCGAGCACCGCCTCGAGCGCGTCCCGATCATTCAATCGGCCCACCATGCGTCCCCACGAGCCAACGCAGGGCTTGATGACGACGGGGTAGCCCAGCGCGTCGGCTGCCCGAACGGCCCCGTCGGCTCCGAACGCCGCAACGGTCCGTGGTGAGGGGACCCCCGCGTCGGTCAGGGCGAGTGTCGTTTGCAGCTTGTCGCCGCAAGCGTGCGTGACGCTCGATCGATTCAGGCAGATCGCGCCACGGCTCTCGTAGGCTCGCACGATGGCGAACGCCCTGGCATGGCTGAGGCAGCGGTCCAGGAGTACGTGGGGTTCGCTGGCGGGCTCATGCTGCCGGGTGAGGTCGATGACGGCCTCGTCGGCGTGCACGAGTTCGACGTCGATGCCACGACGTTCGAACTCGTCGAGAAGCAGGCGTTCTTCGATGCGGATGCGGGTGTGTAGGAGTGTCAAATGCATGGCGGGGCTCCGGGTGCTCGGGTCGTGCTTACTCGCCCCAGTCTTCCTCGACTTCGGGGGCCAGCGCCAGCGTGATGGGCGACACGTCGGTGACCTCAAGTTCGGCTCCGCAGTCCGGGCAGCGGACGAGTTCGTGGCGGCGTGGCGCCCGGGCGAACGTGATGGTCGAGCCACACTCGGGGCAGGTGGCGGTGATGGTCTCGGGCGCCGGCGTGGTGGGGGGCGTGGTGGGTGTGGTGACCTGGGACATGCTGAGGCTCCTTCAGAAATGCAGAAAGACACGACGAAAAAGGCTCGCCGGAAGGGTTCCGGCGAGCCTTGCGATTTCGATTGCAAGGTGGATCTAGCGGACGCGCACGCGACCGTCGCCGGAGGGTTTGTTCCCCTTGGCTTTGGCTTTCAGCGAAATGGCGTGGCGGCGGCTCATGTGCTCAATGATCCCCATCGGCTCAGGAGAGTCAAGCGGTTGAGCGGAAGTTTGCGGCTGGCATGAACGCGGCGGCCTCATCCGGTGGGTCGGCCGGTGTACCGTTGCGTCGATGCGACACCTTCGCCTGCTCTGGGACGCCCTTCGCTCCAGCCTGTGGTTCGTACCCTCGCTGTTCGTGCTGGGGGCCATCCTGCTGGCTCAGGGGATGATCGAACTCGATCACCTCCTGCCGATCGAGCGGTTCGAGGAGGCACTGCCCCGGCTCTTCGCCGTCGGGCCGTCGGGGGCCCGCAGCCTGCTGGCGACGATTGCCGGTTCGATGATCTCCGTCGCAGGGGTTGCCTTCAGCATCACCATCGTCGCGTTGACCCTGGCGTCGAGCCAGTACACCAGCCGGATCCTGCGCAACTTCATGCGCGACCGGGCGAACCAGGCCGTCCTGGGCGCGTTCGTGGGCATCTTCGTGTATTGCCTGTGGGTGCTGAGGACCATCAGCGAGGGCGACGACTACAGCTTCGTACCGATCTTCGCGATCCTGGCCGCCGTGCTGCTCGCGCTGGTGGGCATCGCGTGCCTGATCTTCTTCATCCACCACATCGCCCAGGCCATCCAGGCCGAGCACATCATCCTTGCGGCCACGAGCGAGACGCTTGCGGCGGTCGACCGCCTGTTCCCCGAGCGTGTTGCTCAGCCAGCCGAGGCCGTGCGACCGCCTCTGCCGGCCGACGACACCACGTGGCGGTCGATTGCAGCGCCCAAGACGGGCTACCTCCAATCCGTGGATGGCGACGGCCTGGTGAAGCATGCTTGCGATCGTGGGTGTGTCGTCCGCATGGAGTGCCCCGTCGGGCACTTCATCGTGGAGGGTTCGCCGCTCGTATCGCTCGCCAATGCCGCCGAACCCGACGACGAGACCCGCAAGACGATCAACGGGTACTTCGTCATCGGCGGGCAGCGCACGATCGTGCAGGACGCAAGCTATGGCATCCGGCAGATCGTGGATATGGCTATCAAGGCCCTGAGCCCGGGGATCAACGACACCACGACGGCGGTCAGTTGCACGGAGCACCTGACGGCAATCATGGCCAAGATTGCCGGGCGGAAGATGCCCTCGAAGTACCGTGCCGAGAACGGACAGGTTCGTTTCATCGCCATACGGCCGGACTTCGAGACCCTGCTTGGTAACGCCTTCGATCAGATCCGGCAGAATGCTGGCGGAAACGTCGCCACGCTCCGGGCTCTGGTGGAGGGTCTGGCGGTGGTGGCTGACCGCACCGATGAGCCGGACCGCATCTCGGCGATCAGGCGTCAACTCGATTTGTTCGCTCGCAAGGCCGAGGCGACGATCGAGCAACTCGAGGATCGGCGTGACATCGACGCGGCGGTCGAGGCATTGCGCCGCCGCCTGGCGATCTCGGCTGAGCCATGAAAAGAGGGCCCGGCTGTGCGACCGGGCCCCGAAGAATCGCGTGATGTCGGTTGGAATCAGCAGCCCATCGCAAATTCGTTTTGGAATGCCAGGAAGTCGAAGATGTTCAGGACGCCGTCGCCATCGAAGTCGGCCAGCGGGTCGCCCTGGTCGAACAGGTTCTGGAACTCCAGGAAATCAAAGATGGTCAGATTGCCGTCGCCATCCAGGTCGGCCCGGCAGGTCGGGTCATCGCTGATGACGCGGACACGCACGTCGTCGACGTACCACTGGTCGGTGGCATCGCTCCCGGGCGTCGCGAAGCGAACGCGGAACTCATCGCCGTAAGCATCCAGTGGAATCTCGGTCGCGCTTGCGACGAAGGTCGACTGATCGTTGCCGTCAGACACGATCTCGGTCAGGTCGCGCCATTCTCCGAAGAAGCCGCTGTAGTAGTCCACGTCGAGCACCTTGCCACTCTCCACTCCACGATGCTGGCTGTGGAAGGCGACCTCGACGGGCATGGACGGCAGCAGCGACGCGGGCACGTTGATCCGGGTCGAGGCCATCGTCGCATCGTTCAGCAGCAGCACGCTGTAGGGCTCGCTCGGCGGGTTCTGGCCCAGCGACGTCGGCGCCACGCTGCCCGATACCTCGATCCACTTTTCGGTGTCGAGCGCGAGTTCGGGGAAGTCGTCCTCGAAGGGAAGCTCGAACGCTGCAGCCAGGCCGTCGGTGCCCAGCACCACCAAGCCGAAGTCCGCATCGCGCGTGCCCGTCTCGATGTGACCGTCGGTGTTCAGGTCGGCGGCGATGACCTCCACGGTCCACGTACCGGCCTGGGGATTCTGGATGAACACGTTCTCGACAGTGTCGACCGTGTTGGCCGATCCGCCCGTCGTGCTCCAGATGCCCGCGTTCAGCCCGGCGTTGCCCCAGTACACCTGGCCGCTGGGCGAAGTCACGCGCAGATCCAGGTTGTTGATGCGGTGCACGGTGCTGGAGGTCGTGCCCTGGCGATCGGCCCAGGTGAGCGTGGCGCGCAAAGCCGGCGTTCCGGCGGCCACCTTCAGCGGGTAGGTCGCCACGTCCAGTTCCTGGATGACGTCGTCTTCGTTCACGATGAACGCGCTGTCGCGGCTGTCGTAGAGCGCCGCCAGATCGGGCATGCCCCAGCCCTGCTTCACGCGAGCCTTGTCGTTGGCGATGCTCGAACCGCTGAAGTTGTATGGTTCCGCCGAGGCGATCATCATGGCCTTGGCGGTGGTGAAGCGAGGCTTCTCATCGAACACGTCGCCGCCCGAGGTCGGGTTGCCGAAGACGCCCTCGCTCCACATCTGGAACAGCAGGCCGAAGTGGCCCGCCACGATGGGCGTGGCGCCACTGGTGCCGGCAAACTCGGTGTACGCGGTGCGGCTGGAGCTGGTCGCCGCCCGGGTGAAGTCGTAGAAGTGCGTCAGGTCGGGCTTGATGCGTCCGTCGGAGGCGGGCCCACGGCTTGCGCCGCCGCACCAGCAATCGTCGGACTTGGAAAGCGTGTTGCGGTGGAACACGCCGCCGACCGACACGATGTTCTTCGCCCAGGCCTGCGGACGCGACTGCTGGCTGCCCTGGTTGGACTGGCTCTGGGTGATGAGGATGTCTTGATCGAAGATGATCCGGTCCATCTCGCTGCTGCTGGTGGTGTAGCTGGTCGTCAGGCCGCTGCCCCAGCTGTTGGACTGGTAGACGGCTCGGAAGGGCAACGTCGGGTTGATCAACTGGGCGGTGTGCGAGTACCGGTTGCCGGCAAAGTTGTAGCTCGCGAAGATTCCCTGCGCATCGGGCACCATGCCCCGCGCAACGCCCGAGGCGCCCTGGGCGAAGTTGATGCTGTACGTGCTGGTGCCGTGGCTGTCGATGCTCGAACTCGTGTGCATCAACGGAGGTCGTGCCGAAAACTCCTGGTGATCCTGGCGGATGCCGCTGTCCATGACTTCGGCGCGTACGCCCTCGCCCGAGAAGCCGGTGATGCCCTCGATGTAGTTTGCTCCGCCGATGGCGCGGGCGATGCTCATGTCCGTCTCGGGAGCCTGCCAGCGGTCCATGAACAGCACGTCGCTGTCCGCAACAACCGAGAAGATCTGAGCGGGCGTGAGGTTGGCCTCGAGCCGGCCGACCTGCGGCACGGTCAGTTCAACCGTGGCGCCCATGCCCTCGATGATGCGCACCATGCGGTCCATGGCGGCATTGCCGTCGGTCAACAACTCGATGGAATAGCGCGAGGCCGTACCCGCAAACGTGCCACCGAGCATCAGGGGCTGGAGGATCTCTTCTTCGAGCTTGTACGCCGGGTGATACGCGCCAACCCAGCGGACGATGCCCATCGCCTCGACGGCTGCCTTCGCGTCGGGCTCCATCCGCACGATGCGTGCGTGGTCGTGCAGCGGGCGGAGGATCGTGGCGCCGGCGGCCTCGAGTGCCTGATCAGCCGCCCACACGGGCTGGCCGATGAACTGCACGATGTAGGCATCATTGCCCGGGACCGCCGCCAGTTCGCCGGGAATGGCGGGCGTGAACACGTCGGGGTCGAACTCGGCATACCGCAGACGAATGGTGTTCTCGCTGGGTGCCACGCGGTCGATCCGCTCGCCTCGTAGCGAGATGGCGCTGTAGCCGATCTGGCCGCGCGAAGTCGCTTCCTTCCAGGAAACAAGCACGGCATCACTGCCGGGAACGCGCGCCTGCTCGAGATCGAGCACCGAGCCGGCCGCCTCGTGGAACGGGCGCCCGTTGAAGGTCAGCGTCGGGGGCGCATCGTCCGCTGCCCGCTGCACGGCCACGGCGGGCGTTGACGACGCCTGGTCGGCATGGACGTGCCCCGTCGCAGCCAGACCGATCGCCAATCCGCACGCCAGCAAGAGTCCCATCTTCGAATGCATGTCGATACCTCCCTGGATTGGCTCGATACGGGCACGAGCCCGAAGCGGTTCGGATCCGCGTTCGGGTTTTGCTCATGAACGGAGCCGGTCGCGGGCAAGCCCGCGGTGTCAAAGTACCACGTCCCCGCAGCCCGGCCACGGCCGGTGCGGATCGAGTACGTGGTTCCTGATGGTTACGCCCGTTGGTCGGCCAGCGCTTCATCGCCGGTCCGATTCACCGCCTCAAGTGCGTCCAACAGCTCCGTGGCCGATCGCAACGTCGGGGAACTACTCTGGTCAGAAGTCCCTATAACTTCGCCCCGCAGCGCCTCTGCGAGCACCTCCGCCCTGGACAATGGGGCACCGTCCGGGAGCAGGCCCTCTTGCTCGAAGTACGCCTGCAGTTGTTCGATCTTGTTGCTGCGGAAGCCCTTGGCTTCGCCCCTCGAGAGAGCGTCGATGAGCTTGCGAGCAGAGCCGGCCGCCTGGTCGTTCAGTTCCACGACGCGGGCTTCGTACGTTGGCGAGACCGCCCCCGATGCCACGATGTCGCTTGTCGTGACCGGGCGCGCTCGGCCGCGTCGCCATGCCCGCACCAGCCGTCGTGCCATCCTGCACGCCTGGGCGACCTCGGGGTCATTGGCCCATTCGGGATGCGCGAGCACCTGACCCACGGTGCAGAGTTCGCGCAATCGCAGCGCGTGCAGCCTGGGGAGGTCGTCCCGCAGCACGTAGTACAGGTCGATGCCAGCCGTGCCCCGCCAGGGATCGAGCGGTCGCAGGCCGATTGCGCGGAGGTAGGCCTCGCGCGACATGCGCTCGGGGTCGGGGCCGGCCTTGGGCTCGAGCAGCATTCCCGGCGGCACGTGCTGGGTCGCTTGTCGGCCGCGGATTTCGTCCAGGTTCAAGCGCGTGCACGTCACGTCCTGATCTTGAGCGAGCCGTTGCAGCCGGGCGGCATGGCCGGGATCGCAGGTCAGGTAGACCAGTTGCCGTCCGTCGTGAGCCAGTTCGAACACCGCGCGAGCGATGGCCTCGAATCGCACGTCGTCGGTCGTCGCCAGCGGCTCGTCGAGCACGAGCGGAAGGGTTGATGCACCAGACCGCTGCTCCGCGTCGATGGCGCCGGCCAGCCGCATCGCGAGCAGCGCCTGGGCACGCGTGCCCGTCGACAGGGATTCATAGGGCTTGTGCTGGCCCGAGCGCAAGTCATAGACCTCCGGCTGGCCGCGCTCGATTCGCAAGCCGTAGGCCCGCGCCGTGAAGCGTGCCATCAGCGTGTCGGCACGACGGATGATCACCGGGAGGTCGTCGCTCTGGACGCCGTCGATGGCCTGCTCGAGGATCAACCGTCGCGCCGCTTTGGCACATTCCGCGTCGCGCGCGTCCACGACACTCCCGGCCGCCCGTTCGAGATCGGCCAATGCCGAACCGACGTCGGCCTTGCCGCGCGCAGTGCGGATCTGGCCCTCGATGTCGCCGATTTCGGCGTGCAACCGGTCTGCTTCGATGCCCGCGGCCTCACATGCCTGGCGCTCTTCTTCCAGGGCGGCGCGATCCATGCCTGCCAGCGAGGGCGCGCTGGCGATCGACGCGTCCAGCCGTTGCAGCACAGCCTCGCCCCGGCGGATTTGATCGGTCAGCGTGCCCGCTCGCTCCCGCAATCGCAGCCACTCGGCAAGCTCGGAAAGACGGTCTTCGCTCAATCCCAACTGGCTCAGCAGGTCTTCCCGTTGCCGGCGGGCCTGATCGAGCCGCCGCTCGCACTGGTTGGCAAGCCGGCGGGCCTGCTCGAGGGCCTCGGTCAGCTGCCGGTGCTCGCGATTTCGTGCATCGAGATCCGTGCGCGCCCTTGTTAGGTCTTCTGCGCTTTCGCACGCGTCGATGCCGTAGATGGAAACAATCATGCTGGCCCGGGACAGAAGCGTGCCGCGTTGTTCGACGAGCGACTCGACACCTGCCTTGGCTCCCTGGAACTCGATGCGAACCGCATCGAGGCGTCGGGCTCGGTCCGCCGCCGTTGCGATCGCCAGGGTCGAGGTCAGCGTGTCGTCGTCGCCGGCGATGTCGCGCACGGCCTGCAGCGCTTTCTGATAGGCCTGATTGCTACGGTCCGCCTGCTCGCGGATCCCGGCGGATGCGTCATGACTGGCGGTGGGGCGTCGCACGACCGCCGCGATGCAAAGGCCGAGCGCAACGATGGCCAGCCCCGCGGCGATCCAGGCGGATTTGAACGCAGCCGCCAGACCCGACAGGAGCACAACCACCGCGGCCAGCAGCCCTGGCAATCGCGACGGCGCACGAACCTTCGTCGCAGCGGGGGCTTCGACCGCGGCCAGATCGCGCGCCCGACGCTCACGAGCCTCGTGCGCCGCGTTCAGTGCCGACTCGAGCCGGGCGAGGGTCTCGGTGTCGAACGTCCGCAACGCCGGAGGCGCCGCTTCGATCTCGGCTTGCAGTTCTCTTGCCCGTCGCTGTGCCTCGCTCAACTGGCGTTCGAGGCCCACCAGGTCGCTCTCGATGCCGGCGAGCGCCTGCAAGTCGCTCGCATCGACGCCATCTGCTGGAAGCCCGAGCCGTTCAAATCGTTCTCGTATGTTTGCAGCCGAGGCATGCTCCTGCGCGATGGCCGACTCATCCTCGTCAATGCGCTGCCGGAGGTCCCGAAGCCGACGGTCTTCATCGCCCGTCACCCGCAGGGCGCCGTCGGGAATTCCGGAAAGTTCGTTGCGGAGTTGGCCGAGCTTCTCGACCACGTCGATGCGCTCAATTGCGTCGGTGATCGTCGCCTTGCGAGCGGCCCGCTTGCGACAACTGGCGGCACTCGAACGCAGGTCCGGAAGCCTCGATTCCTGGGCAATCAGCGCCTGCGCCTCGGTGCGGGCACGCGACAAGGCGCGCTCGCATTCCTGGGCGTCGCGCCGTGGGCCCGTGGGGTTGCGAGGCTCGGCTGCATCATGCAGGATCGTGAGATCGAAGCCGCCGTGCAACTCGCGGATCATCGCTTGGCGAATGGCTTGATCGTACGGATCCTCGACCCAGAGATCGCCGATGCCGACGATGAGGCACCGACCAGCGTTGGCATCGGGAAGGACCGGCCGGTCGCCCTGCCAGCCACCCGCATGGGCATCAACGAACGCATGGAACGTGCGATCGCCTGCCACGAACGTGCCACGCGCTTGGAGCGTTGGATGTCGATCGGGCCACAGCAACTCGCGGATGGCGCCCGCCAGCGTGCTCTTGCCAGACTCGTTGCGCCCTTCGATGACCGTCAGGTGCGCATCGAACCCCTGCACCGAAAAGCCGGGATTGATGCCAACGCTGCTGAGGATGTCGATGCGCTCGATGTGCATCAGCCATCCTCCGATTCACGCTGGGCCAGCATTTCGCTGAGCACGAGCCGAGCTTCCCGCTCCAGGGTCTCGCGCGGGTCGGGCAGCGGGAATTCGTGCTCTCCCAGGTCGGGCGGGCGCAGGTTGCGGTTGGTCGCGATGGCCGCAAAGCGATCGCTCGCTTCCTCGACAACCTCCGTGGCCTTGCCTGCCCGAAGCTCGAGGATCAGGCCGGCAATGCGACCGGCCGCCGATCGCTCCGAGGCCAGTCGTTCCAGTGGCAGTGGTGGCGTCACGCGGGCATCGAGTCTTTCGATGAACACCGCCTTGTCGCGGTGCTGCCATGGGTGTCCCGTCTCGATGCCCGCGGCCCGGGCGTTCAACGCCTGCCACGCGGCGTGTTCGCCCGCCAGCGACACGCGAACGCCCACGGCCCGTGCGGACTCCAGACCATCCGCGACATGCTCGGCTCGCTCGCGCAGTACGCCATCGAGGGCTTCTGGACGGATGTCGTGGCAATCGACTTCGATGGTCGCCCAGGCGATCGGGCCGAGCGGGCGATGGTCCAGCCTGGTGCCCGAGCCGTCCATTCGCACGAGCCATGCGCCGCGCGGCCCGGGCTCGCCCGGGTCAAGCCCGCAAACGCTGCCCAGATACCCCGCGGGCGACGCGTTGCACAGACGTTCATGAGATGGGTTGTGCACGTGTCCGAGCAGCCACGCATCGGCGGCGTGCTCGCGCAAGTCGGCGCTGGTGAATGGTGCGTACACGCTTCGAGTCGCGTCGAGGTCGCCGTGGAGCAACCCGACGCGCGGGCCCGAACGCGACGGTGGGGGCGCCTCGAATGGAGACGTGGTGCAGTGCGTACTCGGAAAGCCCCAGCCCAGCACTTCCACGCCGCCCAGCGCCGTGTTGATGATCCGTGACTGCCAGACGCCGCCAAGACCCAGCAGCGTCAAGCCATCTATTGCCTCGGCCAGTTTTGGTAAGACGCGCGCGTCGTGATTGCCGGTGATAGCCAGCAGTGGAATGCCATCGAGCTTCGATATCGCGCCTTGAAGTGCGGCGAACACCTCGAAGTACGCCCCGTCGTCGTCCACCACGTCGCCAGCCAGCAGTACCGCATCGACGTTCTCGTCGCGAGCAAGTTCGATCAACTGCTCCAGGGCCCCGAATGGCCCAAGCTCGCGCGAACGATCGCGCAGCGCTTCTGGCAGGCTGGCGATCGGCCGGCCAAGGTGCAGGTCTGCCGCGGCCAGGAAGCGGGCTTCAGCCATCGGATTGCTCCGCCGCTCGGCGTCGCATGATGAACGTGACGAACGCTCCCGCCAGAACGAGCCCGAAGGCGAGCGGCAACCACTGCTCTTCTCGGGCAATGAAGCCCAGGGCGTACATCGGCAAAACGGTCGCCATCGTAATCGTGGTCACCGCCCGCGCGCCCCGGGTCATGGGGCCCATATTCAGGGCCGTGGGCATCATCGCGTACAGCACGTACGCCGGAAAGAAGAGCCCGTACGCCGACATGAACAGCCGGTAGCCCACTTCCCACGCCAGCATGCCGTCGGCCCAGGCGATCGGTCCGACGGGCAGCGCCAGAGCACCCGCCATCGCGGCGATCGTCAGACCAAGCGTCAAGCCACGCTCGGCGATCGAGAGCTTCGCCTCGCGCAGGTGGACGGCCAGCGTGAACCCGGCTTGCAGGGCCAAGTGCACCAGCACGAGTACCCAGCCCGTTGCCTGGCCGGACACGATTGCGCCTGCATACAAGGCCGTAAACGCAATCATGACGACAAACGGTCCGAGGAAGCCAAACGCGAACGCGGCCTTGCCCGCCACAGGGCCGGTGGCGGCCCTCGCTCGCAAGAAAGTCGCGTCCAGATATGGACACAGGGCAAAGCCAAACACCACGACCGGCGCAAGCATCAACAGGTCACGCGAAGGCCCGGACGACGTCGCTGACCATTCGATCGCCCACCCGGTCTCGGCGGACATGGCGTATGCAACGCCGAGCCCGACGCTGGCCGCCCAGACGAGCAGGGCCGTGAGCAGCCATCGCCGCAGGGCAAGGAATGCAACCGCCGCGATGGCCCCGAATGCCAGCACGCCGAGTTGTCCCGGGATGGTGTGGAAGCCCTCGACCGCAAGGCCGATCGCGCCGAGCACGTACAGGTGGAACGCGATCGTGACCATGGAAAACCGGCGGATCGCCGCGTCGTGTACCAGGCGCATTCGCCGGGCAGCGTCCCCGTTTCGCAGGACCGTGCCCATCGCCGCCGCACCAATGGCGTTGGGCGCCAGGAAGACCGCCAGACCCCACCAGCCAAAGTCTCTCAGCATGAGCGCCGGCAGGATCATGCCGATGACCCATGTCCACGAGACGGCCAGGTAGAAGCCCCAGCCCAGGGTGGCCAGCGGCGACGTTCGAGTTTGGGCGATGGGAGCGGATGGCCCGGCCATGAGCGCTTACTTGAGCCGGCCGCGGCTGCGCTGGTGGGCCTTGGGCGTTACGTGGAAGGTCGCTGTTGCCACGCCGACACGCTTCTCACGATCGCTGGGCCGGCGGATCTGCTGGACCACGTTCATCGTGATGGTCAAGTTGAACTCCTTGCCCGTGGCGACCAGAGCCTCGATGTCCTCTTCGGGCTCGATGCGGTAGACCGCCGGTCCCAGGCAAGGCCGCAGGAAGCGGTACTCAAGCTTCTTGCACACCACGGTGTAGTCCACGCCGCACACCTTGAAGATGTACGAACCGCCAGCGATCTCGGCATTGCCCAGCAGCGCGGCTCCGGCCATCGCGTTGTACCAGTTGCGGTTGAACCGCCGGAATGGCAGCACCGCCTGGAACGTCTGGGCATCAACCATCTTCATCTTGATGCCGCTGTGGAATGCGTAGGGCAGCCAGATCAGCGAGCAGACGCGGTGCCAAAAGTGGTTCCGCGTGCTCAACTGGCTCACGAACGCCTCGGCCCGCTCCCAGAGCGTCCGCCGGCGTTTTTTCTTCGAGGTGGCCCGAGACTTCGGGGCGTCGATCGGCTGGCCCTTCGGCCCGGGGTCCTGCCCTTCCTCGACCGGCGCGCGCGCATCGGTCGAGGCCTCGATCTCGGCCTGCGGTAGGGATTTGGAAGCCGTGGTGTCGTTCACCGCGGGGGGCATGGCCCGATGGTAGACCCCCGGCCGCGAATCGGGTCGATCAGCGGCCATCTACCGGCTTCAGGGCGTACCAGCCCTTCCCGTTCGGCTCCACGCGACGCCACGGGTCCGATGGCTCATGGTCCAGCATCAGGGTCCACCCCCGCTCGCTGGCCTCCCGCAGCAGCCACGACTTGCTCACCATGCTGGTGTACGGCTCCACGTCGTACGCCAGGCTGTAGGCCTTGCCCGCGTGCCAGGCGGTCGGCATCACGTCGGGCACGAAGATGATGGCGCGATCCCGATCTTCGGTGAACCACGTGGCCTGCTGGCCCCAGGTGTGCCCGGGCGTCAGGAAGACCTTGATCCCCGGCAGGATCGTGGTGGTCCGCCGCTCCCAGCGAAGGGCGGGGTGCTCGTCCTTGTGGGGCACGCGCCCGGGTTCGAAGGGGCGGGGCGAATCGTGCAGCTTCAGCCGGGACTCAATCGGCGCCAGGTGGTCGGTGTAGTACGTTCGCGTCATCACCGAATCGCCCGCCAAGGCGGTCTTCCACTCCTTCTCCTGCACGTGCACGGTTGCGTTGGGAAAGGTCAGCTTCACCTGGCTGGCATCGCCGCTGGCCTGCCCGGGCCCGGCCGACCAGTCCGGGCTCTCGCCAGGGCGCAGGCGTCGGGTCAGGCCCCCGGCGTGATCGAAGTGCAGGTGGCTGATGACCACGTCATCGATCCTTGTCGGATCGCCGCCAGCCTCGGTCAGCGCCGTTTCCACGGTGCGGCCGTCAAGCCCGAAGATGCCGGCCATCTTGGGGTCGAGCTTGTCGCCCGTGCCCGCCTCGATGATGACCTGCCGCGGCCGGCCCAACTCGGGGTCGTCCTCGGTTCCAACAAGCCACAGGCAATTGTGGTGGAGTTCCACGCGATGGCGGTCGTCCGGCGTCACCATCGTCTCCCATACCACGCGGGGGATCAGCCCGAACATGCCGCCGGCGTCAAGCAAGAGCCGGCCGGCCCGCAGGAGGGTGCAGCGATAGGTCATCGGACTGGCAAGGTGCGTGGCGTCAGGCATGACCGAGGCTAGGGACTTCTGTGCAATCAGAGCAGAACGTGCGAAGATTTGTTAAACGAGCGCGTGAGTATTGGGGATCCTGCTCGCTTTCATCGTGGGCGAGCAGGTGCCTGGCATCACAGCGCCGCAGTCAGCGGCGCGGCCAGCCACGCGGTCCAGGTTTTCAAACAAGTTTGTGGAGGTGTCCCATGCGGACTCGCGCTATCGCTTTGAAGTCGTTCATTGGATTGTCCCTGCTGGCCGGCACGGTCGCCAGCGCCCAGGATCAGCAGTTGGAGGTTGCCCAGCACGCCAACGTGCAAATGGCCATCGAGAGCATCCTGCACGGCCTGCACATGCAGACCGAGGGTTCTGGCTGGGAGACCTGTTCGGGCGGCGCACTGCAGATCGAGGTTCGCTTCAACGATCAGAACTGGAGCGCCGTTGGCCAGGGAAGCGTCTGCGGCGGCGTCATGAGCCTGGACTACTTCGGCGATCTCGTGGCCACGCCCGACGGCTACGAGTCCCGTGCCCAGGGCTTCGGCACCATCCTCGATGAGCAGTGGAACAGCGCCATCGAGGGCATCTGGAACACCGACGCCGACGGCAACCTGACCACGCTCGACTACGTCGAGATCGCCGACGACGGCGGCAGCTTCAAGCCCAAGTGGTGGGTCTATGCCGGCGAGATCCTCATCGGCGGCGCGCTCGGTAGCGTGGGCGGCGTGGGCGCCGGCACCGTAGTCGGAGCCGGTGCGGCGGTCAACATCTCGAACGCCATCGACTCCAAGGTCGCCCCGCCGGCCGATCCGCCGGCTCGCCCGGGCGGCGACATCCTGGTCGAGATGAGCCCGCCCATCGCGGACGACCAGGTCGTCGTGGTCGTCGCCGGCAACGGCGAGATCGCCGGCAATCGCTCCAACCACATCACGTTTGAGGGGCGCTGGCAGGTCGATGCAGCCACGGGCGACGGCCTGGTGACCGGTGCATTCACCTTCGAAGACACGACCTCGTGCTATGCCGACTTCGACGGCGATGGCCGGCTGAACATCTTCGACTTCCTCGCCTTCCAGAACGCCTTCGCGACCGGCGACGCCATCGCCGACTGCGACGGAGACGGCGCCCTCACCCTGTTCGACTTCCTCTGCTTCCAGAACGCCTTCGCTGGCGGGTGCTGACGCGGCGAACGCCAGGAACCCCAATTCGCCGGACGCGAACGCTCTCTCCTTGGCGTTCGCGTCCGGCGTTTGCCATGATGCGGTTACACTTGGCGATGAGCACAACGCTTGGCTCGACCACCATCATGCGCCTGAACGAACGCCGGCAGATGGCGGTCATCGCCGAACTGGCCGACGAGCACGAAGTTCGACCAGCCAGTCAGGGCGGTGGCGTCGTGGCATTCATGGCCGGTGCGCCCTGGCTGTGCTCGGCGATCGGCTGCGGGCTCGAGTCGGTGCTTACCGACGAGGGCGCTCAGGCCATCGCGAGCTACATCGCTACCCGGGGCGGTCGGCCCCGCATCGTCCTGACCGACCAGAGCACCAAACCCGAGTTCGCTGCATTGGCTCGGACGAGCCTGGTGCTCGAGGAAGTAGAGCGTGTCCTGGCCAGGGGCCTCGATATGCCGATTCACACACCGGAGGTCTCCGGCCTGACCATCGAGCGGCTGGATGCAACGGATGGGGCCGCGGTCGAGGCGATTGCGCGATTTACGATGGATGGCTTCGCCGAGCCCGGCAAGCCTGCGCCGGCCGCACAGGTCGAGGCCATGATCCGCAGCCAGAAGCATCCTCGATCCAGGGGTTTCTGGGCGTTCGTCGATGGTGAGCCGGCCGCCACATGCGGCATGGAAGTCGTGTCCATATCGCCGATGCCGGGCCAGGGACCAATCAAGGTCGCCTCGCTGTGGGGCGCGACGGTGGACCAGCGATTCCGCCGCCGGGGCATCCAGCAAGCACTGATCGCCCACCGCTTGAGGCAGGGCCAGGAAGAAGGCTGCGCTCTCGCCGTCATCGAGTGCGAGCCCGGCATTCCGACCGAACGCAATGCCGCTCGCTTGGGATTCAGGCTGGCATACACGAGGCTGGCGTTTGCCGCGCCCGTCGCGGCTTATGCAACTTCGGGTTGACCCGAATGCAACGTCGTTCTTCGCCTTGGGCCGATCCTTGCGGCGGATACTGCCCGCACGACGAGCGTGCAAAGCAAGGAGAAGCCGATGGCCTCAGACGTGTTCGTGGACGAAGCCCTGCCCCGCTTGGAGTCCGCCGCCAAGCACAGTTCCGCCAGCGCGGACACGGTCGAGCGGCTCCGGCACGCCGAGCGGTTCTCCGAAGTCGCCATTCCAGTCAAAAAAGACGACGGCTCGCTCGAGGTCTTCACCGGCTATCGCTGCCGATACAACACCGTCCGCGGGCCGGCCAAGGGTGGCATCCGCTACCACCCCGATGTCACGCCGGGCGAAGTTCGCGCCCTGGCGTTCTGGATGACGTTCAAGTGCGCCACCGTGGGCATTCCCTTCGGTGGCGGCAAGGGCGGCGTCGTCGTCGATCCTCGCAAGCTCAGCGAGCGCGAACTCGAAACCCTCAGCCGCGGCTACATGCGCGGCATGGCCGATGTGCTCGGGCCGGACATCGACGTGCCCGCCCCGGACGTGTACACGAATGCGAAGATCATGGGCTGGATGAGCGACGAATTCGACGTCATCAAGCGCGGACGATACCCGGGCGTCATTACCGGCAAGCCAGTCGCCGTCGGAGGATCGCTGGGCCGCGACGATGCAACCGGTCGCGGTGGCTTCGTGTGCCTCCAGCAGGTCGAGAAGAAGCGCGGCTGGGACCCCAAGGACATTACCGTGGCTATCCAGGGCTTCGGCAATGCAGGCCAGCACTTCGCCAAGCTGGCCGACAAGGCCGGCTACAAGGTCGTGGCGGTCAGCGACTCCCGTGGCGGGATCTATGACGCCTCGGGGCTGGACGTTCGCGAAACCATTGCCACCAAGGTCGATTCCGGACGCCTGCCCGAGGCCGGCAAGAAGATCAGCAACGAGGATCTGCTGGAACTGGAGGTCGACGTGCTCGTGCCCGCCGCGCTCGAGAACGCCGTACGGAAGGACAACGCCAAGAAGATCAAGGCCCAGGTGCTCATCGAGCTGGCCAACGGCCCGCTGACAAAGGAAGCCGACGAGATCCTCTCCAAGGGCGACACGCTGGTCGTGCCCGACATCCTGGCCAACGCCGGGGGCGTCACGGTCAGCTACTTCGAATGGACGCAGAACATCAGCGGCTATTACTGGGACCTGGAGACCGTGCACAAGCGCCTGGGCGAGATCATGTCCGAGTCCTTCGGCCAGGTGTACGACCTCATGCAGTCCGAGAACATCCCGATGCGGACCGCCTGCTACGCCCACGCCCTGAATAGGCTCGCGGAAGCCATGGAGTGAATTGTTCAGTCTGTGTCTGGTATTCGAATCGCGGGGCGCGGAAATAGCGGACGGACGTGACAGCTTGTGTCGGCTGGCGCTTCATGGTGGGCGAAGTCGGCGACCTGTGGTATGCTGACAGCGGCCCCCGGCGGCCGAACAATGATGCAGGCGTGCCTGCGGGCCACCCGATCGGATCGGTGGTGCTGTTGCAGGCTCCGCGAGGTCGCCCCCAGCGGGCGAGGAGATAGGGGAAAGAGCATGACCAGCAACTCTCGCTTGACCATCCTGGCCGTCCTTGGCCTGGGCGCGAGCCTCACCCTCTCGCCCGCCGCCACGCTCGCCCAGCAGGCCGGTGGCGCGGTCGTGGTGCCAGGCAGCCAGCAGCAGGAAGAGGACGGCCAGAACGGCCAGGCCACCTTCGATCTGGAAACGCCCATCATCGACCTGGGCACGATCCTGGACACCGAGCCAGCAACAGGCACCATCCGCTTCCGCAACACGGGCAACACCGCCCTGATGGTGCCCAGCGTGAGCACCACCTGCGGCTGTACGGTGGCCGAGCTACCCAAGAACGAGTTCGCCCCGGGCGAATCGGTCGAGCTCGAAGTGGAGTTTGATCCTCGCGGAAAGACCGCGGGCCGCCACGAGCAGACGGTGACGTTCCGCACCAGCGACCCGGCCAACCCGATGGTGGCCGTCAAGGTCCGTGCATTCGTCAAGCCGCTCATCTCGATCGAACCCATGCAGGTCAACCTGGGCCAAGTCACCAAGCACACCCGCAAGGAGACGCTCATCAGCCTGACCGGCTCGCACGAAGACTTCGAGGCATTCCACGTCACGCTCGTGGGCGAAGGCGCGAAGTACTTCAACGTCGACATCCTGGGCACCGACCGCCTCGAGCAGGAAGGCGAGTCCGTCGCTCGGACCGACATCCTCGTCACGCTCCGCGAAGACGCGCCTCCCGGTCGCGCTCAGGCGCTGGCGACCATCCGCACCAACGACGATCGTCGCAAGCTCGTCACCGTTCCGGTGGGCGCCCAGGTCGAGGGCGACGTTTCGATCAACCCCTTGCGTATGTCCCTGGGCACGCTGAGCGTCGGCCGCGAACTCGAAGAAATCGTCGAAGTTCGTCACGGCCGCAACGAGCCGTTCAAGATCACCGGCGTCGAGCTTCGCCCGCTGCAGCCGGCCGGCATGGCCCCGATGAAGATCGAGTACACCGTTGAACCGATCGACGCCGAGGCGGGCTCCAACGGTAAGGCCGTCGATGCGTACCGTGTCAAGCTCGTGCTGCCCAGCATCGAGCAGGCCGGCCGGATTCGCGGCAACTTCGTGGTCCACACCGACGTGCCCCTCGAAGAGCAGGTCATGCTGCCCTACGTGGGCCGCGTGGTCGACACCCGCTCGGGCGAGTAATCCATGCGGTTTTTCGGTCGACTTGCCATCATCCTGATCGTGGCGGTCGGCGCCGCCGTGGCCCACTCCATGCAGTGGCCCATCACCCGCGACGTCGCCGACGCGCTCGAACGCCAGGGACGCGCTTCCCAGCCTTCAACCGGCGGCGAGTCGGCGTCTGCGAGCGACCCCGAGCCAGCGCCCGAACCAGAGGCGTCGACCGTCGAAGAACCCGAACTGGGCGTCGATCCCACCGTGGCCGATCCGATTCCCGTTCCCGATCAGGGCGTCCAAGAGCAAGCGGACCTGCCCGACTACTACATCTCCGTCGATCGCGCGTACGAGTACTGGGAAGACGGCATGGCGTTCATCGATGCCCGCACCGACGCCGAGCGAACCGACGGCACGATCGAGGGCGCCTTTCACCTCGAGACGCGCGACTTCATCAGCGGGATGAGCGCCCAGGTGCTCGCCCAGGTCGATCGCGCCTTCCCGGTCATCATCTTCTGCGGGGGCGGCGAGTGCGACGCCTCGGAGAACGTCGCCCAGCGGCTCATCGGCCGCGGCTACACCGAAGTCTACATCATGCACGAGGGTTTCGGTGCCTGGAAGGCCGCCGGCCATCCGACCGAGCCGGCGGGGGGTGGCTAAGTGACCACCGGTCAGCGCATCGACGTGGTGTTCACCGTCTTCGTCCGCCTGTTCCTGGCGGGCGTGTTCGGCTTTGCCGCATTCATGAAGCTGCGCAGCCCGGACGCGGCGCAGGCCTTCGCCGAGTCGATTCAGGCCTTCAAGTTGCTTGATCGCTTCGATCACCACCACGTCGTGGTCGTCTCGACCTTCGCCGTGCCGTGGCTCGAAGCCATCTGTGCCGTGCTCATCCTGCTGGGGCTCTGGACGCGGGCGGCGGCCTTCGCCATGCTCAGCGCTCTGGGCGTGTTCATGTACGCCATCTACACCGCCATCGCCCGCGACATGAACGTCCAGTGCGGCTGTTTCGGCGACTTCAGCTTCCCTTGCGACGACACCATCGGCATGTGCCAGATGTACCGCAACGGCGTCCTGGCCGCCGGGTGCCTGTTCCTGGTCATCCGCGGCGGCGGGAGGGCCTCGTTCGACCGCTTCTGCGGCCGTAGCAGGCCTGCCAGCGAGGCTGGAGAGCCAAGCGAGGCCGATCGGCGATCCGCGGCCCCCGCCCGGGCGAAGGGCGAAGGTTCCACCGCGGTGGACCCGGCCCGGCCAGCCCCGCTATCATCTCCGCCCTCGGGGCAGCCATCGGCCGATGCGCCGCCCAAGCCCCGCTGGGACTGAGATTCGACCCAAACTCACCGTCGCGCCCCATTGCGAGGAGGTCTCGCCCGGGCGCCATGGACCACGACGGAGGCCAGCATGAGCCGTTTTTCCCGCTTCGGCGGCGGACCCAACAAGAAGAGCGTGATCAAGACTTCCGGCAACGGCGTGACCTACGTCGACTGGAAGGACGCCGACAACCTGCGCCGCATGATGAGCCCCAACGGCAAGATCTACGGCCGCAAGCGTCTGAGCACCACCGCCAAGGAGCAGGCCATGATCGCCCAGGCGATCAAGCGGGCCCGCTTCATGGGCCTGCTGCCCTACACCTCCGCGACGCTCTGATCTCCACATGAGCGAGACCACGTCGCGAGTTCGCGACTACACGGGCCTGCTCTCCGCATGCCGTCGCCTTACCGGCGATCGCGCAACGCGGATGGCGGGCCTTGTCGATATTGCGTGGGACGCGCTGGCAAGCGAAGACGTGTCGTGGCTGGGCTTCTACCTGCCCGACCCCGACGACGACCTGCAGATGCTGCTGGGCCCACGGAGAGACAAGCCCGCCTGCTCGCCCATTGGCATGCACGGCGCGTGCGGCCAGTCGTTCCGCCAGCACATCACCCTCGTCGTGCGCGACGTCGCGGCGCTGGGCGAGGGCTACGTGGCGTGCGACCCGAAGGACCTGGCCGAACTGGTCATCCCGCTCTTCGACGCGCACGGGCAGTGCTGGGGCGTATTCGATCTTGACAGCTTCAGCCGCGGCGCCTTCACCACCCGCGATGCCGACGCACTGCACGAGTGCCTGGCGGCGGGGGGGCTGACCAGCGACACGCCGCCGGCCGCGAGGGTCTTCTGACGTGGCGGGCCGGCGACTGGAAGGCAAACGCATCCTCGTCACCGGCGCCGCCCAAGGCATCGGCCTGGCGATCGCGCGGGCGTGCCTCGACGAAGGCGCGACGGTCTACCTGAGCGACATCCGCGACGAAGAGGGTGCGAAGGCCGCGGCCGAGATCGGCGCGACGTACCTCCATCTCGACGTCCGTTCGCAGTCGGACTGGGCGTCCGCCCTCGAATCCATCGGCGGCCTCCACGGCCTGGTCAACAACGCCGGCATCACCGGTTTCGGCGTGCCCCAACTGGGCCCCCAAGACGCCGAGCACTGCTCGCTCGAAGATTGGCGGGCCGTGCACGCGATCAACCTCGACGGCGTCTTCCTGGGCTGCAGGCACGCGATCGCCGCGATGAAGGCAGGCGGTGGCTCGATCGTCAACATCGCCTCGCGCAGCGGCAAGGTTGGCGTCGGTGGCGCCGCGGCGTACGCCAGCAGCAAGGCCGCGGTCATCAACCACACCCGCTCGGTCGCCCTTTGCTGCGCCGAACGCGGCTATCCGGTGCGCTGCAACGCCATCTCGCCCGGCGCGATCCTCACGCCCATGTGGGAGGCGCTGCTCGAGCACGCGCCCGATCGCGAGGCCGCCATCGCCGAGTTCGCCGCCGAGGTGCCGCTGCGGCGCCTGGGTTCGCCCGAAGACGTCGCGAGTCTTGCGGTGTACTTGCTCAGCGACGAGTCCGCATACGTGACGGGCGCCGAATTCGCCGTCGATGGCGGCCTGACCGCGGGCATAGCGGCGCAGCTGAAAAAGTAAGTTCCCCAGAGAGGCTCAAGACTGCCCGATCGTCAGGTCCGCGCCCTTCAGCCGCTCGGCCGCCATCTTCTCCCACCCGCTGCCGAGTTCGCCCAGCGGGTCGGGCGGCACGATGTCCACCTTCTTCTCGCCCAGCTTGGCCGTGCCGGCGCGGACGGCGTCCTGGAAGGCCAGGCACTCCTTGAGCAGGCGATCGAGGATCTCGTCTTCGTTCACGTTGGCGACCTTCTCGCCCTGCACGTAGATGATGCCGCGGCGGTCGCCGGCGAAGACGGCTACGTCGGCGCCCTCGGCCTCGCCCGGCCCGTTCACGACGCAGCCCATCACGGCGACCTTCATGGGCACCTGGATGTCGCTGGCCAGCTTCGCGCGAACCTCCTGCACCAGGCTGAACAGATCGACCTGGATTCGGCCACACGTGGGGCAGGCAATCAGTTCCGCCCCGATGCGCTCGCGCAGGCCGAGGGAGTAGAGCAACTCCAGCCCGTCCTCGACCTCGTAGATCGGGTCGTTCGCGTAGCTGATGCGGATCGTGTCGCCGATGCCATTGGCCAGCAGCGTTCCGAGCGCCACCACGGAACGGATACAGCCGGTTTCCTTGGGCCCCGCGTGCGTCACGCCCAGGTGCAGCGGGTGGTCGAAGCGCTTGCTGATCTCGGTGTACGCGTCGATCACCATCGTGGCGTCCATGCTCTTGGCGCTGATGGCCACGTCGTGGAAGTCCTGCTCGTAGAAGATGTCCAGGTATTCTTCAAGCTTGGCGATCATGATGGCCAGCATGTAGCCGTGCTTGTGGTCGCTGAAGAAGGCGCCCAGCTCCTTCGCCCGCTTCTGCTTGTCGCGCCGCTCGATGATCGAGCCCTCGTTCACCCCCACGCGGATGGGCAGGCCCGCGTCCTTGCAGGCGTTGATCACCTCGATCACCTGCTCGCGGTCGTTGATGTTCCCCGGGTTCAGGCGGATCTTGTGCACCCCTGCCTCGACGGCCTCGAGCGCCCGCTTGAAGTGGAAGTGCACGTCGGCCACGATCGGCACGCTGGTCTGGGCGAGGATCTCCTTGAGCGCCTCGGTGTCCTTCTTCTCGGGCACCGCTACGCGGACCACGTCGGCCCCGGCCGCCTGGAGCTTGTGGACCTCCGCCACGCACTTGTCCACGTCGTGCGTATACCCGGCGGTCATGGTCTGCACGCTCACCGGCGCGGGGCTGGTGGCTTTGCCCGACGAATCGGGCAGGCCGCCGCCAATCTGGACGATGCCGGTCTTCTCGTTGCCAACGTAGATGGGCCGTGTGGGGCGTCGCTCTTGCATCGACGCATCGTACGTTGTTGACAACCGACAGGGTCGGTCCCTTGCCCGGTGGTGGGGGAGCCGGCAACGATGGTCGGTGCTCCTCTACATCGGCATCGACGAGGCGGGCTACGGACCCATGCTGGGCCCCCTGTGCGTGGGCCTGGCGGCCCTGCGCATCGACGACTGGGAGCCCAGCCAGCCGGCCCCCAACGCCTGGAAGCTGCTGCGCTCGGCCGTCTGCCGCAAGCCCGGGGACAAGAAGCGCCGCCTGGCCGTCGCCGACAGCAAGAAGCTGTGCAAGCCGATGGCGATGGGCGCCGGTCGCCTGGCCGAGGCCGAGCGGAGCGTGCTGGCCTTCGTGCGGGCCCGCACGGGGTCGATCCCCGCGACCGACGCGGCCCTGTTCGAGTGCCTGGCGGTCGGGCCGTGCGCGCTCCATTGGTACGGCGGCCAGCCCCTGCCCTGCCCGGGCCACGCCGACGCGGCCGAGGCGGGCATCGCCGCCAACACGCTGGCGCGCGCCATGGCCCGCGCGGGCGTGGCCTGCACGCTCCAGCGCGTCGCCCGCACCGACGAGGCCCGCTTCAACGCCCAGCTCGAAGGCGGAAGATCCAAGGCCAACACGACGCTGGCCGCCATCGCCGAGCACGCCCCGGCCATCCTCGACCTGATCGAGCGGACCCGGCTTGAACACGAGCGCGAGCACGGCGAGGGGAACGTCCACACCCGCATCGTCCTCGACCGCCAGGGCGGCCGCACGCGCTACCAGGACGCCCTGGCCCGCGTCTTCGGCCGCCCCCTCCGCACGCTGGCCGAGGCGCCAGAGGCCAGCACCTACCAGTTCGTGGACGTGCCCAATGCGCGCATCCGCGTGCAGCCCAGGGCCGAGGAGGCCCACCTGCCCGTGGCGCTCGCGTCGATGCAGGCCAAGCTGGTGCGCGAGCTGACGATGGAGCGCTTCAACGCCTACTGGCGCGAGCGCCGCCCCGAGGTCAAGCCCACCGCCGGCTACACCACCGACGCCCGCCGCTGGCTGGCCGACATGGAAGGGGCGATCTCGGCCGACGAGCGGCGGGTTCTTGTAAGATTGGCGTAACGCGATGCGCGACGCGGCGGTTTGCGCGCAAGAAAGCACGCCGCCCGGTGTCCCCGGCGGCGCGCGTGGTGTGGTGCCAGCCTCTTGTCAGCCAGACCTATCTCAGCCGGCCTGGCCCTTGCCCTTGGCCGTCTGGGCATCCCTGAGCCGCTGGGCGTCCTCGATGGTGACGCCCGCCGGTGCGGGCTGCTCGCTTGCCGAGCTGCCGAAGTAGGCCGTCGCGCTCTCGCTGTACTCGCTGGCCTTGCCGTTGGTGCGCGTGGCCCGCACGCGGTAGTCCACGCTGCGGTAGCCGCGGGGCACCGCCTCGTCGGTATAGGTCTTCTCGGTCACGGTCACCAGCGGCTGCCAGGTCTGGACCATGCCGTCCAGGGCCGTCAGGCGGCGCTGGATCTCGAAGAACGCCCCGCCCCCGGTGGCGCAGGCGAAGCGGATCACGACGTCGCCGCCGTTGGTCAGCTCGGCCTGCATGTCGGTGGGGGTGGGCGGCGCGCCGCGCTTGGCGGGCTTTTTGGGCGCGTCGATCCCCGCGCGGGTGTAGACGCTCGCATCGCCGGTTGCCTTGGCGTAGGCGTCGATCGACGGCACGAGGAACTCGAGCTGGTCGAGCATCGCCTCGAACTTGTCGTCCTTCTCGCTCGTGCGGTTCTCGGCCAACTGCCTTGCACTCTGCATCGCCAGGAATGCCGATTCTGCCTCGGAAACGGCCAGGTCGAAGGCGTCGGCCATCGCCTGGGTGATTCCGATATCCGGCACGCCGGCCTGGCCACCCTTCCACTGCAGTGCCCGGGCCTTGCTCCAGGCCAGGAGGGCCTGCTCGTCACGCGGTCGTCTGCTCATGGCAGCGCCTCCGTCGCGGCCGCGCGTGGGTGCTCGAAGGAGCGCCCGTGCCCGGCCTCGTATGTCCGCCTCCCCCTGCGCGCTGGCGGTCCAGCGGAGAAGGCTTGGTGCAACGCCCCAGACGCCCGGGGCCTGCGTGTTCATCGGGGGAGTTGACAAGGCGTTTGAAAGTTGGGTGCGTGCGAGCCGCAGAAAACGGCCGGTTGTGCGGGTTGGGCAAGAATCGGCCACTCCCAAGGCCCTTGGGGGCCCCGAAGCCCCAGATTGGGGGGGGTTCTCGGAGGTTGGCAGGATCTTCACGTCAAAGATGCGACGGGTTGGCGCATCTTCGGGTATATTGACAAGAGCTAGCTCCAGATCGACCCAGAACCAGAGGGAGACCCCATGGCCACAGCCGTTACGCCCGTCAGCCAGCAAGTCGCTTGGACCGTCCAAGACCCGGCCAATGACTATTTTGATCAATCCGGCGCCCTCAGTGATCCCGAGACGTACGCTCATACCGATACCTTTTCAGACTGGTAATCCGTCTTAACCACCGGCCAGACGCAACGCGTCCGCCTCGACCTGACGAGCGTGGAGAGCAACAACTTGTTGCTCAAGTTCTACGGCAATCCTGCGACGACGAGCACGGTTGCCCGGACCGGGCTGGTGGGCCTTTGGGGCGTGTCCGAGCTCAACGGGGCGACCGAGTACGTCGGAGACTATCTTGGCAAGGCCAAGATCGTTCTCGGCGAGAAAGAGATCGACTCTTCGGCGGTCCTGCCCGACAGCGGGGATACGAACCCAGGTTTCTGGGCCCGGGAGGTTGGCGTCCAAGACGATCGGTCTCTGTTCCCGGGCATGCGTGTCGTCGGACAGGAGGGCGAAGCGGCGCCCGTTCTGGTCGTCGACACGATGGGCTACACCTACGTCATCGTTGAGATGCGGCGTGCCGTCGTCACCACGTCGCTGCAGACGACCAACTCGGCCGACTTCCTCGGGTTCCTCTACAGGTACCTGTAAGCGCAGGAGCCTTAGCCCATGACCACCCAATATACCACAACGAGCAAGATCGCGTGGACGCTTGCGACCGACGGCGCTGGTGGAAAGTACTTCGTGCCCCACGGCACGACGCCGGAAGCGATGGGGTTGAGCGCGCCGGACGCGTATGCGCACGCAGAGAACCTCTGGGCGGACCAGCTCGGCGATATTGCGGACCAGCGATTGGTGATACCGGTGGATAGCAACGCGAACAACGCGATGTTCAAGTTCATCGGCAAGCCCGGTTCGACCCAGCCAACCGGTTCCGACCCAGGCGGTGACATCGCCATGGGCATCGGTGCAATCTGGGGCGTGAGCGAGCTCAACGCCGGCACGAACGAGTACGTCGGAGAGTACCTCGGCCAATTCGATATCACCATCGGCTACGACGAGATCGGCAGCGGTACGACGGTGCTCCCGACCGACGGCTCTTTCTCCAGGCGCGCCACCATTCGCCACGATCGGTCGATGATTCCGGGGTTCCGTACAACGAACGTGCAGGGCGATTCAAGCCCGGTGCTGGTCGTCGATTCGTTCGGGTACAGCCGCATGGTAGTCGAGCTCCGCTGCGTGCAGCCGGCCAACTCATCGAAAGCTCGTCCCGGCGGCTATGCATGGGGCAACGCCGATACGGGGCCGGCGACAGGTCTTGGGTTCATGTATCGATTCATGTAACGACACCGCCCCGCTCAAGAGAGGAACGACATGAGGTTCATAATTTTGCTCGCGTGCGGAACCTTGCCGCTGATATCTCCCAACGCGACGGCCCAAGATGATCCGCGCATCTTGTTCAGCGGCCAAGGCGGGTTCGAGAGTTTTCCGATCGGCAGCGCACTCTCGAATCTCGGCTTGCTCGATCACGTCACGCTCGTCTTCCAGCGTGAGGACCTGCTGCTGCCGGCCTTGCGCGACGGCCCGTGGGACCTGGTGATCATCCGGTGGTTCGACGCGTTCGAGGGACCGCTGGCGGGCGACATCATCGCCGAGCTGGCCTCGCACGTCGACGGCGGCGGGAAGCTCATGTTCTCGATGGCGCAGCTCGACGAGCAGCCCGAAGTGTGGCCCATCCTCGGCATTGATGCGGCGGTGGATGTCGAAGAGCCGCTCCAAGATATATTCACCGTTCATGGGCGGGACGATCCGACGCGGCGGCACCCGGCGTTTCGCCAGCTTGGGTGGCGCGTAAACGACGACCCGTTCCTGCCGCCAACCAGCGACTATGGCGATTGGCTCGAACCAGGCGGAGATGCCTCCGTGATCGCCGAGTTCGTCGACGACTCGACCGGAGCCATCGTCGTTTCACGGGACGGCGCGGTAATCGTCAACGGCCAGCACTGGGACTACTGGGAATCTGGCATCCTCACCGCCGAACGGCAGCTCGAGTGGCTGCTCGGCTGCCCGGCCGATCTCGACGCCGATGGCGACCTGACCGTCTTCGACTTCTTCGAGTTCCAGAACCGATTCGATAGCGGCGGCTCGTCCGGTTTCGCCGACTTCGACTACGACGGAATGCTCGACGTCTTCGACTTCCTGGAGTTCTTCAACCTGTTCGAGTCGGGGTGCTGAGCCATGAGCGTGCGATTTCAAGATGGGGCGGCACTCGAAGCGCGATATATTGGCAGCACGCCCAAGCCTGGTGGATTGCCCATCTCGGTCACCTGCTGGCTCTACTTCGGCGACGACGACCGGCCCGAAGTTGGCGACACCTGGACGCTGTGGTGGTTCGGCGAGGTAGGCGCAACCGGCGACAACTACCTCGCCCTCCAGGCCCGGCGCGGCACCACGGGCATCCGGACTGCCGCGGACCGTAGATCGAGGGCTGCCTAGCCCGGCCTTCTCGGAACAAACCACCGCCCACCCGAACACCACCCATGCAACCCCCAACGATTATTCGAACGAGCCAGAAACGCCCATCTTCTCGGCATTCCGCGCGAGGGTGCGACTCGGGCGGACGTGCATAACGGCGAACCGGACGCTGCGCACGGCCAACAGAACGATTCTGCAGGCCTCCAGAATGATTCTGTAGGCCCACAGAACGACGGCGCAGGCCCACAGAATGACCGCGCAGGCCCACAGAGTCACGGCGCAGGCCCACAGAATGACGGCGCGGGCCCACAGCGCCGCGGTGGAGGCCTCCAGAATGACGGCGCAGGCCTCCAGAGTGACTGCGCAGGCCCACGGAACGACCGCGCAGGCCCGCACCGTCGCCGCGCCGCCCCGCGACACCACCGCGCCAGCCCGCGCCGTCGCGGTTGCTCGGGGTCCCGTGAAGCACTGGCCCGCGGGAGAGCCGCCCCGTTATCCGCACCCCGCGTCGAAGGCCGTCTGGAACGCGAGGAAGTCGAAGAGCGTGAGTGCGCCGTCGCCGTCCAGGTCCGCGCGAGGATCGCCGTCGCCGAAGAGGTTCTGGAAGGCCAGGAAGTCGAAGACCGTCAGCGCGCCGTCGCGGTCGACGTCGGCCGGGCAGGCGCTCGCGATCGCGCCGCCGAAGACGACGTAGGCCGCGCCGGGGGGGCCCGCGTCGCCCACCTGGCCCGGGGCGCCCAGCACGAGGTCGGCCAGGCCGTCGCCGTTGAGGTCGCCCAGGCCGGCGACCGAGGCGCCCGCTTCCTGGTCGTCCGAGTCGCCGTCGATGGGGATGTATCGC
The DNA here is from genome assembly GCA_040221175.1 of Phycisphaerales bacterium. Taxonomy (NCBI): domain Bacteria; kingdom Pseudomonadati; phylum Planctomycetota; class Phycisphaerae; order Phycisphaerales; species Phycisphaerales bacterium. Next base: position 743,268 of record JAVJVK010000004.1, on the reverse strand, counting down.
TCGGGGCTGGACCCCAGCTCGACGCGGGCCGGCCACGAGCGGGCGCCCTGGAGGATGAAGCCGCGGCCGGCCTCGTAGGGCGGCCAGTACGAGGTGAGCGAGGCGCCGATGAGGGCGTCGTCGATGCCGTCGCCGTCGAAATCTCCGATCGCCGCCGCGCCGACGCCGAAGTAGCGCGACAGGGCGCGATCGGCCCGAAGCTCGAAGCCGCGGCCGGCATCGTCGGCCCAGAGCGGCTCGATGGGGAGGAAGCCGTCGCCCGGGGCGCGGCCGAAGCGGATCCACCCGCGGCCGTCGACCGAGCCGCTGGGCCCGGCCGCGGGCGAGAAGGTGCCGAAATCGTCCAGACCGTCGGCGTTGAGGTCGCCCAGGAAGGCCACACGCGAGCCCACATACTGGCGTTCTTCGAGCCCGTCGAACCGAACGCCCACGCCCGCGGGCATGGCGGGCAGGTCGATCGTGCGGCCGCCCGTGCCGTGGGCCGTCGAGCCGTAGACCAGGTAGAAACGGCCGGCCCGGGATCGACCGGCGGGTGCGGCCAGCGGTGCGCCGACGAGCAGGTCGTTGATCCCGTCGCCGTTGGCGTCGCCGGTGCGTCCGAAGGGCGCGCCAGCGACGGAGGACCCCGCCGCCTGGCCCGGGCCGCCGCGCAGCGTCAGGCCCACCGACGCGGGCCAGGCGCCCAGGGTGAGCGCCTCGGGGAAGGGCTCGGCCCCACCGGGCACATCGCGGCCCCAGAGCACGTACGCCTCGCCGCCCGCGCCGGCGTACGGCGCGCCGATAGCCAGGTCGGGCCGGCCGTCGGCGTTGAAGTCGCCCGCCGACGAGACGGCCACGCTCGCGTACGAGAGCGGCGTGGCGGCGGTGAGCGCGAGCGAGCGAACGCCGGGGTCGTCCAGGCTGGCGTTTGCCGGGAAGCCGCCCGCACGCCCGAACAGCACGTAGGCCCGGCCAACGCCGCCATAACGGTCGTAGCAGCCGATCGCCAGGTCGTCGTACCCGTCGCCATCCAGATCGCCGAGGCGCGCCAGCTCGAAGCCGAAGCCGCTCACGCCGGGCGGTGGAGTCAGGCGCGTGCCCTCGCCCTGGCCAAGGGCAACGAGCGACTCGCGCGCCCCGAATGGAGCGGCCTTGCCGTAGACCAGGTACACAGCGCCGGGCCCGCCGTACCCGCCGTCGGCCTCGTACTCGCCCACGGCCAGGTCGTCGATGCCGTCGCCGTTGAGGTCGCCGGCGAAGGCCACGGCATGGCCGGCCTGGCCGGCGGCATCGGCCGCGTCGTAGCGCACGCCGATCGTTCCGTCGAGGTGGACCAGGCAGATGGTGTCGGGCTCGGTGCACGCTTGTCCGGCCGCGCTGGCAGTCCAGAACGTGATCATTCCGAGCGTGGCGAGCAGGATCGCGAGTCTTGGCATCGTGCGGTCCCCTTGGAACATCGCGGGTTCGAGCGGTTATGAGCAGCCGGCGTCGAAGGCGGTCTGGAACGCCAGGAAATCGAACAGGGTCAGCTCGCCGTCGCCGTCCAGGTCGGCGCGGGCGTCGCCGGCGTCGAACAGGTTGGCGAACAGCAGGTAGTCGAAGATGGTGAGCGCGCCGTCGCCGTCGAAGTCGGCCGGGCATCCGGCGCAGGGGCCCACGGGCAGGTAGAGCACCTCGGGCAGGCCCGGCTCGTCGGCCGCGTCGTAGATGCGTGCCGCAATGGCGGCTGGGTCGCTCGTGCCCCAGTCGACGCACCGGGCGTCCGTGTCTGCGGCGGGGAAGGCCGGGTCGGGGCGGAACAGGTAGATGTCGCTGCCGAAGAGGGCGTGGTTGGCCACAAGGCGGTTGCCCAGGCCGCCCCCGGGCCGGTTGAGGTCGAGCGCCGAGCCCGAGGGATCCACCGAGATGGCCCCGCCGAAGATGGCCTCGTTGCCCTCGAACTCGTTGGCGACGAAATCCACCTCGTCGGCGGCGATGTACACGGCGCCGCCGGCCTCCGAGGCGGTGTTGTCCAGGTACACGTCCGGGCGTCCGGGCTCGCCCAGGGCCGAGCCCATGGCGCGCTCGTCGAGCCAGGCCGCCCCGCCGTACTGGGCCCGGTTGCGTACGAAGGTGTTGCCCGCCGAGGTCACGACGCCGTTGGAGAAGAGGGCTCCGCCGCGTACGGCGCTGTTGCCATCGAAGTAGCTGTCGTAGAGCTCCAGCGAGCCGAAGGCGAACTCCAGCGCGCCGCCGTCGCCGGAAGCGGCATTGTTCAGGAACACGCAGTCGCGGATGGTGGCGGTCCGACCCGAGAGCGCCGGGCCGTTGGTGATCCCCTCGAACCGGCAGCCGACGACCTCGCACTGGCCCTCGAGCTGGACGCCGCCGCCGCCGGTGAACGTCGCCGAGCGGACGGCGCCGCCATCGCGGGCGTTGAAGATGTCCACGTGCAGGAAGCCGTTGTCGGTAAATTCGCCGCCGATGATGTCGAAGCGGCGGACGTTGGCGAGGTAGCCGATGCTGTCGCAGTTCTCCACGCGCAGGTTGGTCGCGCGGGCCCAGCCGCCATCGCACACGATGCCCCAGCGGGCCGAGACGTCGAAGACCTCGACGTCGATCAGCTCGATGTCCGGTTCGGCCGGCGTGGGGAAGGACCGGCCATCGAGCTCGATCTCGAGCGCGGCCCCGCGGCGGTCGGCGATGGCGATGTCGCCCACGCGGACGCGCTCGAGCGTGACCGAGTTGCCGCCCTCGATTCTCAGGCCCCGCCGGCTGGCGACGAACACGGTGACGTCCTCGAGGCGCACGTCCGCATCGGGCCGGGCCCAGAGGTCCATCGCGATGCCGCCGCCGGCGATGTCCTGCACGCGCACGTTGCGGAGCAGCGGCACGCTCGAATCGACCTGCAGCGCCGCGCCGAACCCCGCGTCGACGTAGCGGATCTCGACGTGCTGGAGGACCGTGCCCGAGACGTACGCGCCGGTCGCGGGGTCCAGCACGGCGTCGGTCGCGCCGGCGGTCAGCACGATGCCCTCGCCGCGGAGCAGCTCGATGCGATCCCCGGCTCCCGCGGATACCCCCAGGGCGGCCAGCGTGCCGTCCTCGACGCGCAGGGACGTGCCCGGCTCGAACTCGACCTCGACGCCCGCGCGGATCGTCAGCGTCGCCCCGTTGGTCACGCGGATGGTCTCGGTGACGCTGAACGGGCTGTCCAGCCGCGACCAGGTGGTATCGGTGTCGATCGTGCCGCCCACGGGCGTCTGGCCGAGGGCCGGGCCGGCCACCAGCAGCGAGAGGGCGCAGAGAAAGACGGCGATGGCTCCACGCATGTTCGACGCTCCCTGTGCCCCTTGGCCTTGCCAATGCGAACGCCGGGCGCACGATCGCCCCGCGGTGCTTTCGCACCCGCTTTTAGGACCTTACCGCCGATCCGGTGTCCGACCACCGGCGCATCCAATCTTCTTGCACGAGTCTCCGGGGCGTGTTTGGCATGCCTCGTCGTTCACCACCACCGCCTCCACCGATTCTGATTGGACACGCGAAGGCTCCGAGGGCCGTGCGCCCGCTCCCTACCCTGCACGCGTGCACACCGACGACCCCATCACCCGGCGCGACGCCCGCTTCCTCGACGCCGCGGCGCGGCTCGCGCTGCTGGGCCTTGGCCGCGTGGGCGATGGGGCCCTCGTCGGCTGCGTCATCGCGCGGGGGGACCGGGTCCTGGGCATGGGCGCCCACCGGCGCTTCGGCGGGCGGCACGCCGAAACGCGGGCGCTCGCCGGCGCGCTCAGCAATGGCCACGACGTGCGCGGCGCGACGGCCTACGTCACGCTCGAGCCCTGCGCCCACACGGGCAAGCAGCCGCCGTGCACCACCGCGCTGATCGACGCCGGACTGGCCGAGGTCGTCTACGCCGCCAGCGACCCCAACGAACTCGCCCGCGGCGGGGCGGAGGCGCTGGAACAGGCGGGCGTCGCGGTCCGCAGGAGCGACGCCAGCGCACTGGCCGTCGCCGTGAGCGCGCCGTTCCGCCAGCGCGTGGTGGAGGGAAGGCCCTGGGTCATCGCCAAGTGGGCGCAGACGCTCGACGGCCGCATCGCCACGCGCGTGGGCGAGAGCCAGTGGATCTCCAGCACCAGCTCGCGCCGCCGCGTGCACGCGCTGCGGGGAAGGGTCGACGCCATCCTCACCGGCATGGGCACGGTGATGGCCGACGACCCCTCGCTGACCGTCCGCCACGGCCGCCCGCGCACCACGCCCATGCGCATCGTGCTCGACCCGGACCTGGAGATGCCGCTGGACCGCCAGCTCGTGCGCACGGCCAAGGCGATTCCCACGGTCGTCTGCTGCGAAGAAAAGCTCGCCGGCAACGGCATCAGCGAAACCAGGCGGGCCGAGCTGGCCAAGGCGGGCGTGCGCATCCTGCCGTGCCCGGCGGCGACGGACGCGAAGGGCGGGCTGGACCTGCCCGCGACGATGCGGAAGCTGTATTCCACCTTCGGCATCACGACGGTGCTGGTCGAGGGCGGCGCCGGCCTGCTCGGCGCGCTCTTCGAGGCGGGCGTGGTCGACACCGCCATCGCCTACGTCGCGCCCATGCTGCTGGCCGATGAAGAAGCCAAGCCCGTGGCGGTGGGGCGTGTGTCGCCCGCCTTGTCCTCGGGGGTCAAGCTGCGACTGGGCCGCGTGCGACGCGTGGGCGAGGACGTGGAGCTGACCTATTGCCGCTCGGGCGCGGACGAGGACGCCGACGAAGAAACCCCGGGCGCCGGCCACGACGCCAGCGACGGCTGAACCGTGAACGCCACGCGATCGCCCTCGGCCTGGACGTAGAGCGTCGTCCCCGCCTCGGCGTGGGCCGTCCGCACCTGCGCCAGCGCGATGGGCGTGGCGCTGAGCATGGGCGCGATGGTCGAGCTGGTCACCGTGCCAATGGTCTTGTCGCTCTCGGCGTCGGCGTACACCAGCGCCCGCTCCTCGGGCAGCCTGGCTTGTGCGCCCTCGGCCAGCCGCAGCGACACGAGCACCTGCTTCGGCTTGCCCAGGCTCTGCATCCGCGCGACGACCTCCTGGCCCAGGTAACACCCCTTGGTGAACGAGACGCGGTCGTGCAGCACGCCCGTCTCGGCCGGCAGGTTGTCGCCGGTGAAGTCGATCTGGAAGATCGGCCAGCCCGCCTCGATCCGAGCGATGTTGTACGCCAGCCAGCCGCACGGGCGCAGGCCATCGACGCCCGCAAGCCGCTCGTACACCGCGCGTGCGTGCTCGGCGGGCATCGTCAGCACGAGGCCCGGCTCGCTCGCGCTGTCCTCGCGTTCGACCAGCACGCTCGCGCCCGCGACCATGACGGTCATTGCCCGCCCGGGCTCGAGCGCCACGTGCTCGTCGGTGTCGGCGATGGCCATGAGCGCCTGCGCCGCCCGCGGGCCGTGCAGCGCCAGGCGGTGCAGCGACTCGGTCGCGTCGCGGAGCTGCACGTCCTCGGCGAATACGAACTCGGCCAGCGCCTCGGCGGTCGCGCCGGCCACCAGCGCGTCGGTGGCCATGAGCAGCCGCTGGCCGTCGTCCATCAGACGCAGGTCGGCGTCGATGCGGCCCTTGCGGTTCAGCCAGAAGCTGCGGACCGAGGCCATCGGCTCGAGCGTCTTGAGTTCCTGGGTCAGCAGATTGTTCAGGAAGCCGACGCGATCGGCCCCGGTCGCCTCGATGGTGCCCGACTGCGGCAGGTCGACCAGCGCACACCCCTTGCGGATGGCCGCGTACTCGAGTTCGACGTGCTCGAAGGCCATGGGCACGAGCAGCCCACGCTGGGGGTCGCCGTAGGGCTGGAGGGCGGCATGCTGGTCCTTATAGAGGTCGGTCATGGGGCTTTGCGTGGCCATGCAACATGCTACACCCGCCCGGTCCGGGGCCCGTACAGTGGGGCCCTGCCGGCCGCGAAAACCCCCGTCAGACGGAGCATTGCCCATGAAAGACGACCTGAACATCGACCTGCTCAAGCGACTGTGCGAGACCCCCGGCGTGCCGGGCCGCGAGGAGCGTGTCCGCGCCCTGATCGAAGAGGAGGTCAAGGACCTGTTCGACGAGATGTACGTCGACGCGATGGGCTCGCTCATCTGCACGCGCCACCCGCGGCCCAAGGGCGGCTCGGGCAAGAAATCGAGCAAGAAGAAGGCCAGCTCGAGCAAGGGCGACGCCACGCGCGTCATGATCCTCAGCCACATGGACGAGATCGGCTTCTACGTCAGCCACATCGATGACAAGGGCTTCATCCGCGTCAACCCCGCCGGCGGCTTCGACACGCGCAACCTCTTCAGCCGACGCGTGCTCGTGTGCACCAGCGGCGGAGACCTCAAGGCCGTCATGAACCCCGGCGGCCGGCCCGTGCACATCTCGGGCGAAGAGGAACGAAAGAAGGTCCCCGAGGTCAAGGAGTTCTTCATCGACACCGGCATGCCCGCCGACGAGGTGAAGGAGAAGGTCCGCATCGGCGACTACGTCGTCATGGACGAGCCGCTCATCGAGATCGGCACCAAGGTCGTCAGCAAGGCGCTGGACAACCGCTTTGCCTGCTGGCTGGGCATCGAGAGCGTCCGCAAGCTGCATAAGAGCGGCAACGGACATTCGTGCGAGGTCGTCGTCGCCTTTACCACGCAGGAAGAGGTCGGCCTGCGCGGCGCCAAGACCGCCAGCTACGCCGTCAAGCCCGATATCGGCCTGGGCATCGACGTTTCGCTGGCCTGCGACACCCCCGGCGTGCCCGAGCCCGAAGCGGTCAACCAGCACGGCAAGGGCTTCGGCCTGCACATCCAGGACGCCAGCTTCATCGCCAACTACGAACTCGTCGACCAGATCGAATCGATCGCCAAGAAGAAGCGTATCGCCTATCAGCGCACCATCCTTGCCCGCGGCGGGCAGGACGGCGCCGCCGCCCAGCAGGCCGCCGCGGGCGCCAAGGCCGTGGGCATCGTCTGCGGCACGCGCTACATCCACACCGTCACCGAGATGATCGATCGCCGGGACCTTGCCGCTGCCCGAGATATCGTCGCCGCGGCGCTCAGCACGCTGTAGATCACCCACGCTCGACGGTACCGAAACGACGCGAGCCCACGTGATTCGACGTGGGCTCGTTCGATTCGCGTCCGCATATCGGGCCATGTCAGATCATGGAGGTCATCGCCTCGATGATCCGCAGGGCCTCGCGAGCGGGGAAGGGCTTCCGCAGGAAGGCGTCGAACCCCTGGCTCTTGAGCCCCTGGGCCTGCCCATCGGTCAGGCGGTTGCTCAGTGCCACGATTCGCGTCATCGCCAGGTGGTCATTGGAGCGAACCATCTGCACCACCTGCTGGGCCTCGTTCTCGCCCAGGTGCATGTCCAACAAGAGCACGTGGGGTCGGAGCTTCTCGCAGAGCATGCCCGCCTGAAAGCTCGTGGTCGCCGTCGAGACCTCGTAGTCGGTCTGCTCGGCGATGATGCTTCCCAGTCCCTCGATGACGGCTGGATCGCTGTCGACCAGCAGCACGCGCGTGCCGGTGGTCTTCAAGCCGTCCAGCGGCATTCGATGCTTCTTCATGAACTTGACCAGCGACGGAAGCGGGATGCGCCGGTCTTTCGACCCGGGGATCCGATAACCCTCCAACTCGCCAGAATCAAACCACTTGCTCACCGTGCGCGGGGCGACCTTGCAGATCTCCGCCACTTCACCCGTCGTCAGCACGTCCTTCTCGAACGGCATGGCTACACCTCACATCCCTTCCCAGCGCCCCGAGCGCTGCGGCCTGCTGCGGACGCCAGTGAGATCGGCGGCACGGGTCGGTCGCTTGACACCGGAAGCGAGAGATGTGCCGTAAGTTCTGTGGTTTCTGTGGGTTAGGCGGACATAGCGGCCCCAAGTCGCCGTTCTGGGACGACGCGCCGATGGCTATCGGCTCTAACCAGGCCACCCACAATCGGGCCGAGCACATCGCGAGCAGACCGCCGGTGGATGCATCCATCAGGCCTGCGGCCCGTACGGTCACCCACCAGGGCCAGGTCCGTTTTGCCCGAGCCTGCCTTCGGGCTGGCGCTGGTCTATCCTCACGACCCCGCGCGGGCCCCAATCGGGGCTCCATGGGATCGGCGTGGAGTCGTGTCAGGCCTCACCGAACTGATGATTAGAGGAGTGCAGCTCGTGCCCATGTTCTCGCGATCGACCCTGCCCACCTTCGCCGGCTGCCTGGCACTGGCCTTCACCACCCATCTGGCCGCTCCGGCCGTTGCTCAGGATGGTCCCGACCGCCTGACCGACCGGCAGTTGCTGGACGAGTTCATTCACTTCGTCTTTATTGATCGCGACGACGTCGCGGCCGACTACGCCGCCCAGCTTCTGGGACGCAGCATCGATCCCCGCGAGTTCGTGGACCTGGTCGAGAACGCCGGCCTCGAAGACCGGTTCGATCGCGCCGTGAGCGAAGCCATCCGTTCGGGTCTGGCCGAAAGCCAGGCCGCGGCGCTGCGGAAGCTCTACAGCGAGGGCCGCCTCCAGCGTGCTCGCGATCCTCAGGAGATCGCCGAGAACATCGCCATGCTCACCGGCCCGCTTCGCGGGCGTCTGATCGCCAAGGACCGCTTGGTGGCTGCAGGCGAATACGCCGTGCCCCAGTTGCTCCGCGTCATCGACGAGGGCGGCGATCCGGCCCTGGTCCGCGAAGTCCGCGCTGTGCTCGTCCAACTCGGCCAGCAGGCCGTGATGCCCCTGAGCGTCGCGCTCCGCGAGACCCCGCCGCAGACCCAGCGCGCCATCGCCGATCTGCTGGGCCAGATCGGCTACGACACCGCCGCGCCGTTCCTGGCGGAAGTCGCTCAGACGTCCAGCAACGCCCAGGTGCGTGAGGCCGCCCAGCGCGCGCTCAACAGCGTCGGCGCCGGCCAGGGTTCGCCCGCCCACGAGTTGTACATCACCGTGGCCGAGAACTTCTCGTCCGAAGAGGCCGCCGTCACCAGCTTCCAGGGCGAAGCCACCCAGCCCGTGTGGCGCTACCAACCGACCGCGGGCGGCCTGCTCTTCGAATCGGTGCCCACCCCGGTCTACCACGAACTGATGGCCATGCGACTGAGCGAAGACTCGCTCCGCCTGGTCCGCCGCCCCAACGCCTCGGCCGCCGCCCTCTGGGTGGCCTCGTACCTGCGTCTGGACATCGAGCGGCCGCAGGATGCGAACCTGGACTTGGGCCTGCGCGAGCCCATGTACTACGCCGTCGCCGCCGGCTCGACCATCGCCCAGAACGTCCTGTCGCGGGCGCTGGCCACGAGCAACACCCAACTGGCCCGGAAGGCCATCGAGGCGATCAGTAAGACCGCCGGCGGCCAGGACCTCTGGGTCGGTTCGACCGGCAATGCCCAGCCACTGGTCCAGTCCTTGACCTATCCCAACCGCCGCGTGCAATACGAGGCGGCCCTGGCGTTCGCGAACGCGCAGCCCAACCAGCCCTTCGAGCGCAGCGACCTGGTCGCTCCGATCCTCGCCTCGTCCATCCGTGGCGCGACCGATCGGTACGCACTCGTCGTCTCCAGCGATCCCGAGGTTGGTCGCGGCCTGCAGCGCATGCTCGAGGGCATGGGCTACCGCGTCAGCCCCGCCGGAGAATCGCTCACCGCGCTCCAGCAGGAATACGAAACCGCAGCGAGCGTCGACCTGATCGTCGCAAGCCTCCCGCTCGATCAGTCCGTCGGTCTGGTAGCCCAGAAGGATGCGACCAACCGCCTGATGGCCGCGCCGCTCCTGCTGCTCTCCGAGGGCGCCGATGAGATCGAACTGAGCCGCCGCTACGGCAGCGATCGTTCCGTGGCCGTCCGCACGGCGGGCATCCGCAGCGAGCAGATGCGCGCGACCATCGAAGATCTCTCCGCCCGCACCCTGGGTGGTCCGATCTCCGAAGAAGAGGCCACCATCTACGCCGCCGAAGCCATTGATGCGCTGCTCGAGTTGGCGATCTCGCAGAACCAGGTCATCGTGGCGTCCGACGCCACCAGCCAACTTGTGCAGGCATTGGAGAACGACGAGGGCCTCCTCGAACTGCGTCTTGCCGAACTGCTGTCGTGGATCGATCAGGCCACCGCCCAGCAGGCCATCTTTGATCGAGCCATCCAGGCCCAGGGCGCCCAGCGCGTCGCCCTGCTCGGACACACGGCCAACTCCGCTCGCCGCAACGGCAACCACCTCCTCGAACGCCAGATCCAGCGTCTGCTCCAGATCGCGCGGGCCGGTAACGACGCCGAGGCCATCGCCGCTGCCGGCCTGCTCGGCTCCCTGGGCGTGCCCAGCGAAGACCTGGCCGGCCTGATCCTCGACGGCCGCGGCTCCTAAAGAAGCCTCACGATAATCGCACCAGCACGGCCCGGGCCCAAGCCCGGGCTTTTCATTGCGCATTGTGCGTCAATCACGGTTCGATAACCCCGGTCTGCCGCCCGCGGCGCGACGCAGAACGCACAAACGTCACAGCCCACACCGATTCCCGCACGACGACGCCTGCGGGCGGGATTGCCACAGGCACGAATCCGATGCTGTGTATGGCCGCGGCAGGCATGGTGTCAGCCGGGGACCGTGACAGATGGTCGCCCGCGCGAGCGTGACGACGCGATGCCGAATGGTTCGGCGAGAGCTCGGGCGGCGGGTACCTAGGAGGGCACGCATCATGCGCGCACAGGTTCGTAAGGCGTTTACGCTCGTTGAAATTCTCATCGTTGTGGTGATCCTCGGCATCCTGGCCGCGATCGTCATCCCCCAGTTCACCAGCGCCAGCGAGGATGCTCAGGTGAGCAGCGCGGAGAGCCAGCTCCAGACGGTTCGCAACCAGATCGAGCTGTTCCGCGTTCGCAACAACGGCACCTCGCCGGCTCTGGCCGACATCTTTACCGGTGACGCCGGCCTCCTGGCCGAGCCCGCCGGTGGCTGGATCAGCATCGTCAACCCGGACTACCTCCGGGTGGCTCCCCAGAACCCCCGTACCGGCACCTCGACCGTGGTTGCCGGTGTTGCGGCTCCCGCCGCTGCCGTCGCCGCCGGCGATGACGGTTGGGTCTACGACGAAGCCACCGGCCGCATCTGGATGAACGGTTTCGACGAGGTCAACGGCGAGTGGATCGAGCCGTAAATCGTCCTGATTTCATGATTCTCGTCCGCCCCGGGGTAACACCCGGGTCGGGCTTTGCGGTTGCAGGGACTCGACGGAGGAATCGAGCATGACCCATGGCGTCTCCGCGGTTCGAACCGCGTTCACTCTGATTGAGATCCTCATCGTGGTCGTGATCCTGTCGTTGCTGGCAGCGATCGTCGTGCCGCAGATGGTGGGGGCCCAGGAGGAGTCGCAGGTCAACTCCACGCTCTACGACCTGGGCAAGATCCGCCGACACATCGTGGTCTATCGCTCGCGTGAAGACGCTTTCCCCACCATCGCGGAGGGCGATGGCACCTGGGGCGAGATTGTTGGCGACACGACAAGCTACCTCATGTCTCCGCCGGTCAACTCCTACGTGGGTGGCGACAACCGCCGGGTGATCATCTTCCGTGACACGCCCGACGCGGCGTATCAGACCGACCATGCATGGATCTACGACGCCGCCACCGGCCGCGTCTGGGCAGGCGGATTCGACGACCAGGACTTCCCCCTGCCTCGTCTGCCGTAATGAAAGGACACCCCATGCGCGCCCGCGCCTACACGCTTCTAGAGGTGCTCGTGGTCGTTGCCATCCTGGGCACGGCCGCCGCGATGGTGGTGCCGTCCATGAGCTCGGCCGGCAACCTGCGCGTCCAGGCCGCCGTTCGAGAGCTCGTGTCCGATATCACCTTCGCCCAGAGCGATGCCGTCGCGTACCAGTCCAGGCGAGCCATCGTGTTCTACGAGGGCGAGGGCCGGTACGTCCTGTGCGAGGTCCGCGGTTCGGTCATCGATCCCGACGTGGACGCCTTGTTCGACGCAACTCGCGATGGCGCCCGCTACGAAGTGGTCTTCGATGAAGACCGCACCGCCGGCGCCGCCATCATCGAGGTGGACTTCGACGGCGACAACATCCTGATCTTCGACGAACTGGGCGGCCCGGTCGAGACCGCCACCGGCGACCGGCCCAGTTCGGGCGGCACCATCCGCATCCGCGATGCCATCGGCCAGACCTTCCGCATCACCGTCGAGGCCTACACCGGCCGCGTCCTGGTCGAGCGCGAGTAGGCCGTCGCGGCGCAGGCCGATACTTCTACTCAATTGCAGTGCCCCGTTGCCCGACATATTCGGTCGGAGGCATTCTCTAAATGGCGACCCCTGACCACACCAGCTCCGTTCCCGCTCGCAGTCCGACGATCGCCTTTCTCGGACGATCGGGATTCGGCCTCGCTATGGCCGTCCTGCTCTTTACCGCCCTCATCTGGCTGCGCCTCCGTCTGGTAACCGACGTGCCCCGCCAGGCCTATGCCGTGCCCGAGGCCCGGCAGTCGCAGACCGATGGTCGCGCGTTGTCGTCAAGCGATGCGGGCGATGCATCCACCGACGCCCGCTGAACCAGCCGTCGCACCCCGCACAACCGGCAGGCCTTGCCCACGCGGCACAGGTTGGCCGGTTGTTTCAATTTGGGATGCTGGATCAAGAAGTGCGTTTGGCAGAGTGTCGAGGAATAGGGGGTATGTTGCCGTGGACGAGCCGCAGGGGCCGTGACCATCAGGCAATGCACTGACACACCACGGATCGAGGGAACAGCACATGACGGTTCACAGCAACAAGCAGACCGCGTCGAGCAAGAACACGACGTTGACCACCGCCTCGGCCGCGGCGCTTGGCGCGCTGGCCGGCAGCCCAGCCGCGCTCGCGCAGTCGGGCGACGCATTCTCGCTCGAGAAGGCTCCCGAGCTCATCTCCGCCGACACCACCCAGAAGGGTGACCAGGCCCGCGTGCCCATCGAGGGCGAGATCAAGGTGGATGAGCATCTCATCGTTGACCTGCACGTCGTCGACGAGGACCTGGCCGACGTGCTCCAGCTCCTTTCGATCCAGAGCCAGCGAAACATCGTGGCCAGCAAGAACGTGGCCGCGAACGTCACCGCCACTCTCTACGGCGTGACCTTCTACGAGGCTCTCGACGCCATCCTCCATGTCAACGGCTTCGGCTACGTCGAAGAAGGCAACTTCATCTACGTCTATACGGCCGAAGAGATCAAGACCCTCATCGAGAGCAGCCGCGAGCGCACCACCGCGGTCATTCCGCTGGATTACATCAACTCCAGCGACGCCGCCGAGTTCGCCCAGGCCCTGCTCAGCGAGAACGGGCAGATCAAGGCCCCGGGCAAGACCTCGCCCTTCCAGATTCCCGATAACGCCCCCGTGGGCGCCGATGACCTGGCCACCGAGGCGTTCATCGTCGTCGTCGACTTCGAGGAGAACGTCGACGCCATCCGCGACCTGCTGGTGCAGATCGACACCAAGCCAAGCCAGGTGCTGGTCGAAGCCACCATCCTCCAGGCCGCACTGACCGAGAACAACGCCTTCGGCGTCGACTTCTCGATCATCGGCAACATGAACTTCGGCGACTTCTTGGGCGGCCCGCTCAACGCCGTCAACAACCTGATCGACGGTCAGGGCGAAAACGTCGCCGGCTCGCCCACCGCCCTGCCCAGCTCGAACAACGGCAGCGCCAACGGCGCCGTGTCCAGCGTCGGCCGCACCGCCGGCCCCGCCTCGCTGAAGGTCGGCTACGTCGACGGCGACTTTGCCGCCTTCCTCCGCGTGCTCGACGAGGTGACCGACACCACCATCATCGCGCGGCCCAAGGTCCTCACGCTCAACCGCCAGCCCGCCCGCGTGCTCGTGGGTGAGCGCGTCGGCTACCTGAGCAGCACCACGACGCAGACGGGCACGACCCAGACCGTCGAATTCCTGGATACTGGTACCCAGCTCTACTTCCGACCCTTCGTCTCACGCGATGGCCTGATCCGCATGGAACTCAAGCCGCAGGTCTCCGAGGCCGTCATCCGCGACGCCACCGATTCGGGCGGCGCCGCCGTAACCATCCCCGACGAGACCACCAATGAACTGACCGCCAACGTCATGGTCCGCGACGGCCAGACCATCGTCCTGGGCGGCCTGTTCCGCGAGCGGACGCAGTACACCCGCCGCCAGGTGCCCTGGATCGCCGACCTGCCGTTCATCGGCGCTCCGTTCCGTGGTCGCGAGGACAGCACCGATCGCGCCGAGATCATCTTCATGATCACGCCCACGATCGTGAACGACCAGATCGTCTCCGAGCACGCCGAGCGCGCCAAGAGCCTCATCGATAGCGCCGTGGCCGGGACACGGGAAGGGCTGCTGCCCTTCAGCCGCGACAAGCAGGCCTCGCGTCTGCTCGTCGAAGCCCAGCAGCACGCCGCAGATGGCAACACCAAGAAGGCCCTCTACTGCGTTCGCCGCTCGCTCTCGCTCAACCCCAACCAGCCCCAGGCCCGTCTGCTGCTCGAGCGGCTGACGACCAAGACCCAGGACTGGCCCATGCAGAGCATCCTCCAGAGCACCTTCCACACCGAGATGGACCTCTACCTCGATGAGCACGGTGAGATGTACGTGCCCACCAAGGTCGACATGATCGACGAGGGCGCCTCGCTCGAGGGCGAGATCGACACGCTCGTCGAAGCCGCCGAGAGCGACACCACGGACGAAGATGCCACCGACGAATCCACGACAGAGGCCGGTGAAGGCGACACTGCCGTGGCCCAGGCCGAGACCGTGACCGGGACCGACGCTGAGAACGCGTCCGATACCGACGTCGAAACCGGGGCCACGATCGCCACGGCAAGCGAGGGCGTCAACGAGACCACCGAAGAACTCGAGCCGGTCGACCCCCTCGCCGCCGAAGCCGAGGCGATCGCCGCGGCCGATGACAGCTTCGAAGAGACCGAACTCGCAAGCGCTCGCGAGACCATCGTTGCCGAGAACGCCGGCGAAGAAGCCATCGAGTCGGCCGAGTCCAGCGAGAGCGCCTTCGAGGGTTCGGACTGGATCAACAGCCTCGCCCAGGCCGAGATCGGCGCTGCCGCGGGCCAGACGACCGACGAGCCCGTCGAGGGCCAGGCCGAGACGGTGAGCGACGACGTCGAGACCACGACCGCCGATGAAACGCCCGCCATCACCTATGACAGCGAGGCACGCACCTTCGATGTTGCCGTCGAAGACGCCCCCCTCCCGACCTTCCTGCGAGACCTGTCCAGCCAGGCCCGACGGAGCATCATCGTGTCGCCCGACGTGGCCGGCACCGTGAGCGCCTCACTTTACGGACTCACGCTCGAGGAAACGCTCGACGCCGTGCTCGGCCAGCAGAACCTCGGCTACGTCGAGGAGGGCAAGGTCATCCGTGTGCTTCCGCTGGACGTCATTGCCCAGCGCGAGGCCGAACGCAAGGCCGAGGCGGCCGCGCTCGCCGCTGCCGAGCAGGCTGCCGAAGAAGAGGCCGCCGCCATGGCCGCAGCCGACGCCGCGGCACTCGAGGCCGCTCGCCTGGCAGAAGCCCAGGGGGCCGAGCAGGTCGAAACGCTCGAACCAGCGCCCGAGGCAGGCACGGGCGAGATCGTGGCCGAGTCGACCGACGGGACCACCGCCAACGCCCCGCTGACCATCGCGACCAGCGAGGCCGAGGAGGCCGCCGAGCCGACGACTGAGCCGGCCGAAGCAAAGACGCCCGAACCCGTCGAGTTCACGCCGAGCTTCGATGCGTCGAGCCCCGTCGAGGCCGAGGTCGAAGCCCAGATCGAGGACCAGTTCGAGACGGCGCTCCTTGGTTCGCTCAGCTTCAACAAGTTCGAGTGGTCGCCCAGCGTGTCGCGCGACGGCTACACCGAGCCGACCAGCTGGGATGCCACCAAAGCCCCGTCGACCTCGAGCGCCCCGTCAGGCGACAAGACCGACGCGGGCGAGACCGACGAAGGCCAACTCGAGACCGACTCGGCCGACGGCGTGGGTTCCGAGAACACCTCGCAGGACTGATAACCCCATCACCCGGCCGCGCACGTGCGTGTCCGGTTCAGCGTGGCCCCAAAAAGGCCGAAGGTAAGCAACAGCCGGACGCGTGCAGTGACCACGCGTTCAGAAGCCTGAGCCCGAGCAGACGGGTGAGAGGACGCAGGACGATGCAGAACGAACGACGCACGAACACGACGACGCGGACCGCCAAGCTCATGATCCTCGCCGGTGCCGTGGTGGGAGCCATGGCCCTGACCGGATGCTCGAGCAACGGCCGCACCTCCGCCGAGGCCCGTAACGCCGCCGCCGAACGCATGGCCGGCATGAAGAGCGGCACCGAGTGGGATATGGCCCGCCAGGCCTTCCTCTCGGGCGACCCCGAGAAGGCCCTGGACCACATCGATCGCTCCATCGCGCTCAACGACGGAGTCGTGCGTTCGCACGTCCTTCGTGGCCGCATCATGATGGAGCTTGGCAACTTCGAGGAATCGATGGCCTCGCTTGGCAAGGCCGAGGTCCTCGACCCCGAGGACGTCGACACCCAGTACTTCCTGGGCGTCGCTTACGAACGCATTGGTGAGAAGGAGAAGGCCATGGAGCGTTATCAGGCCGCCGCAGAGCTTGACACCGCCCGCGCCATCTACGCCGTCGCCGCCGCCGAGATGCTGATCGATATTGGTCGAACCGAAGACGCCGAGACCTACCTCAAGGATCGCCTGGACCTCTACCGACACAACGCCGGCATCCGCCAGACGCTCGGCCACATCGCCATGATGCGCGGCGAAGCCGTGCAGGCCTCCGATTGGTTCACCGAGGCCCGCTTCCTGGCGCCCGACGATCCCGGCGTGCTCGAAGACCTGGCCCGGGCCGAACTGGCCGCCGGCCGCTTCGCCGAAGCCGAATTCAACCTCGCCGAGTTGATGAGCAAGGAAGAGTTCGAGAGCCGTCGCGACCTGCAGCACATGCGTGCCCGCTGCCTGGTCGAGGTCGATCGTCCCGTCGAAGCTCGCGACGTGCTCGTGAGCCTGACCGAGGGCGAGGGTGGCGAGAAGGACCTGGACGCCTGGGTCCAACTCGGCCACGTCTGCTACCAGCTCCGCGACATGGCCCGCGTCCGCCGCGCCGCCGGCCGCGTCATCGCCCTGGCGCCCCAGCGCAGCGAGGGCTACCTGCTCCGTGCCCTCCAGCAGCGTGGCATGGGCGACCTCGATGCCGCCCTGCAGAGCCTCGACTTGGCCATCCAGCGCAGCGAGAGCGACCCCTCGCCGCTCATCCTGCGGGGCCTCATCGCCCAGCAGGCCGAAATGCCGGGCCTGGCCCGCTCGAGCTTCGAGGCCGCACAGAAGCTCGACCCCAGCAACGAGAACGTGGCACGCATGATCGCCGCGCTGGACGCCCAGTACGCCGAGACGTTTGCCAACGTGCCCGACGACGGCCAGTAAGCGGCCCGTTAATCAGCCGTTCGAACGTCGGCGATCTCGCCGCGAACCGATCGGCGACCACGGTATTCCTCGACCCTGGGCGTGATCACCACGTCCAGGGTTTCGCCGTTGCGGATGTGCTCGGCGTGGCGCCCCCAACCCCAGCCCACGAGCTTGAGCACCATCCCGCCCGCATCGCGCACCAGCACCGATACGTGGGCGCCCGACGAGCCCATCAAGATCGGAGCCTGGGCTACGCGCACGCCTCTCACGCGGAGCCGCGGCGTCGGATTCCCCCGGCCGAACGGCCCGATCCTCTCCAGCATCCCGATGGTTGCTTCGTCCAGTTCGTCAAGGCCTGCGTCCGTATCGATGCGGACCTCGGGTGTCAATTCATCAACCGAGATGTGCTCGTTCGCATGCGCAATGAGCGCGTCCGAGAATTCACTGAAACGGTCCGGCAAGACCTTCAACCCGATCGCGGCGTCATGGCCACCGAACGAATCAACCGCATCCCCGCACGCCGCGATGGCCCCGTGCAGGTTAAACCCCGGGATGCTCCGGCCGCTGCCGCGACACACGTCCCCATCCCGCTGGAGCAGGACGACCGGCCGGTGGTATCGCTCCACCAGGCGTGAGCACGCGATCCCGATTACGCCCGGGTGCCAGTCTTCGTGAGCCAGCACGATCGCCCGGCGTTCGTCCTGGTCCATGCCAAAGTGCTCGACCTGCGCGCATGCCTGATCGACGATCAGCTTCTCGATGGACTGCCGCTGCTGATTCAGCTCATCCATGGTCTCACAGATCGAAACGATCCTGTCTTCATCGCTCGTGGTGAGCAACTCGATCGCCTCGTCAGCCTGCGCCACGCGGCCCAGCGCATTGATGCGCGGACCGAGCCGAAAGCCCAGGTCACCCACGCCGATGGCCCGTTGCTCGCGCACGCAGCGCTCGGCGAGAACGGCCAGCCCGCGTACTCGCGTGCGCCGCATCAACGCAAGACCGTGGGTGACCAGGATGCGATTCTCATCGATCAGCGGCGAGACGTCCGCCACCGTGCCCAGCGCCGCCAGCGGCAGCAGGTCCAGGAGCAGCGATCTCGGCCCCGCGGCCGCCCGACCACCCTCGCCCGCCATGGTGGCCATGCGCCACGCCAGCTTGAACGCAACGCCGGCGCCACACAAACCGGCGAACGGGTACGACGAGTCGGGCCTGCCCGGATGCACCACGGCATCGGCCTGGGGCAGGTCCTCGACCCGTGCCGGCGGGTTGTGATGGTCGGTGATCACCAGCCGAACGCCCAGTTCCCTCGCACGGCGGGCGGGCTCGATGGCCGTGATTCCGCAGTCCACCGTGACGATGACCTTCGCTCCCTCGGCCGCGAGCCGTTCCACCGCGCCAACGTGCACGCCGTAGCCATCCCGCAGGCGATGTGGCACGAAGTGCAGCACCTTCACGTTGGGGCACAACTCGGCGAAGATGTGATGGAGGATGGCCGAGCCCGTCGTGCCGTCCACGTCGTAGTCGCCGTAGATGGCGATGGTTTCGCCCGACCGCCCCGCCTCGAGCAGCATGGCCGCCGCCCGATCCAGATCCGGGATGTCCGAAGGATCGTGCAGGCCCGTCAGCTTGGGCTCCAGCACCGAACCGCCAAGGTGAGTCCGCCCGGCCAGCACCCGCGCCACCAGCGGTGGCAGCGAGGCGTCGAGCACCCCCGCAGGCTCGTGGACACGCCAGCGGCAGGTCAGGCCGCGAAGCTCGGGCCGCTCGGTCTGGGCTGCGGTGGGGGGCATGGGCCGTAGACTAGTTCGGCTCGCAGCCGGGGCCAACGGGAGAAGTGGCGGCATGGTCAAGCTCAACAAGATTTATACCCGCACGGGCGACGACGGCAGCACGGGCCTGGGCGATGGTTCCCGCGTAGCCAAGGCCGACCCGCGCGTCGAGGCCTACGGCACCACCGACGAGGCCAACGCGGCCCTGGGGCTGGCCGTCATTGCGTGCCGAGACGCCGGCCAGCCGACGGCAGGGTTGGTCACCATTCTCGAGAGCCTCCAGCACGACCTATTTGATTGCGGGGCCGACCTGTGCACGCCCGTGAAGGACGACGGCAAAGAGGGCGAGCGCCTTCGGGTAACCCCGGGCCAGGTCGACCGCCTCGAAGACCTCATCGATCGCTTCAACGCCGACCTGGCGCCCCTGACGAGCTTCGTGCTGCCCGGTGGAACGCGGGCCGCTGCGGCCCTGCACCTGGCCCGCACCATCGTCCGCAGGGCCGAGCGCCTTGCCGCGGTCGTGCTCGAGTCCCAGCCCGACGAAACGAACCCGATCGTAATCCGATACCTCAATAGGCTGAGCGACCTGCTCTTCGTATTGGGCCGCGTCGCCAACACCGACGGCGACGTGCTCTGGAAGCCCGGCGCAAACCGCGAGACGGACCACCCCTCGACCTGACACGAGCCGACATGGCCACCGCCACCTTTACTACCGAGTTCGCCCAGGAGTTCGACGTCGAGACGGGTCGGCTGTTGCGTCGTCGGTTCATGTGGTTCCTCGCGGCGACGCTCGGCCTCTGGCTGTTCGGCCTGTTCGGGCTGATGCTCATGTGGGCTCAGCCGAGCGACTTTCCACTGAGCACCAAGCTGGGCATGACCGGCATCGCCGTGGTCGACATCGGCGTCTACGTCTGGTTCTTCCAGCGCGTCCGCCGCAGCCGGCCCGACAAGGCGACGCTGCTGAAGCTGACGCGGATGCTGCTGATCTACATCGGCGTCATGAGCCTGGTCGGCGCGCTGTTCCGCCTGCCCGGCGCCGAGGCGCTGGGCTACGTACCCCAGCCGACGATGGCCTTCGGCTTCTCGTTCTTCATGGCCAGCATCTTCCTGCCCTGGTCGCCCCAGGAGGTCTACAAGACGGTGGGGCTCGTGCTCGGGCTGCACGCCGTGGCCTACATCGCCATGCACCTGCCACCCACGCTGGGCTGGCTCTGGCTGGCGTTCTTCCCCGCGTTCGTTGCGCCAGGTTTCGCGGTGTGCGCCGTCAAGCACTCAAGCCGAATGCGGGCGTACAAGATGCGATTCCTCTCGACCCGCTACGGCGAAGTCCGCCGCGAGATGACCGACGCCCGCCGCATCCACGAAGACCTCTTCCCCGAACCACGCGACGTGGGCGACATGGTCTTCCGCTACACCTACCAGCCCATGCGACAGATCGGCGGCGACTTCCTCTTCTTCCACGAGAGCCCGGGCATCGAGGGCCGCGTCCCGGTCAACCTTGTCCTCCTTGACGTCACCGGCCACGGCCTGGCCGCCGCACTCACCGTCAATCGCCTGCACGGCGAGCTCGAACGCA
The DNA here is from genome assembly GCA_040221175.1 of Phycisphaerales bacterium. Taxonomy (NCBI): domain Bacteria; kingdom Pseudomonadati; phylum Planctomycetota; class Phycisphaerae; order Phycisphaerales; species Phycisphaerales bacterium. The sequence continues at coordinate 722,570 of JAVJVK010000004.1, read as the reverse complement.
TCTACGCCGAAGATCCCCACGCCGAGCCGGGCCACGTGCTGGCCCTGCTGAACCGCTACGTGCACCTCACACTCGCCCAGCACAGCATTTATGCCTCGGCGGTCTGCCTGCGCATCGACCCGACGACCAACGAGCTCACCTACGCCAACGCCGGCCACCCGCCCATGTTCCTGCGCGGCGTCGACGGCACGATCGACGAGCTCGATTCGACGGCCATCGTCCTGGGCGCCTGCCTGCCGGAAGACTTCCATGCCGACCCGCAGACCCACACGTTCATGCCCGGCGACATGCTCATTGCCTACACCGACGGCGCGATGGAAGCCCGCGACGACCGGGGCAAGTGCATCGGTCGCTCGTGGTTGACCGCCATGATGACCATGGCCGGCTGCGAACCGGGCGATTGGCCCCGCCGCATCATCGGCGAGCTCGACGCGCGGCGGAGCGGTCCGCCAGAGGACGACACCCTGGTCATCGAGCTACAACGCCGCCTCTCGACCCGTGCCGGCAGGCTCCAACAGGCCCAGGGGGAGGCGCAGGGGCAGCATGCATGACGCATTGCCGCCAGCCCCGGCGCCGCCGTCGACCCGCGTCTATCTGATCGCGCCGTGGCTGATTTCAATCACCAGCGGCTTGATCACCATCGTCGCCCTGTCGCTGCGATCCCGAGATTCGGCGTTCTTCCTCACCGCCTTCCCCCTGCTCGTGCTTGCCATCGGCGTGCCGGCGGGCGTGGTGAGCGCCCGCGTTGCCTACGTTGCCGCCGTTCATGGAGGCGCCCGCAACGGCAAGCGCGTGGCAGCCCGATACTTCCTGGCCGCCTTCCTGCTCGTCGCGGCCATGATGGCCGTCATGCTGCCCGCGCTCGATTGAGCTCCACCACGTGAGGATCATCATGCCCTACGTCAACGTCCGCATCACCCCGGCCGCCACACGAGAACAAAAGGCTCAGATCATCGCCGAGATCACCGACACGCTCAGCCGCGTGCTCGACAAACGCCCCGAGCAGACCCACATCGTCATCGACGAAATCGACGAGCAGAACTGGGGGTTCGCGGGCATCCCGACGGACGTGTACCGGGCCGGCAAGCAGGCGTGACTATTCGCCGGGGATGTAGCTGATCGTGCCCTCGAACGGACTGCTGGCCGTTGCATAGAGCTTCTTCTCGATGCGGCCGCTGCGGTAGCTCAGGTAGCCGGCGTCCAGGGCCAAGCGCATGGCGTGGGCCATCAAGACCGGGTCCTTCGCGTGCGCGATGGCGGTATTGAGCAGAACGCCGTCGGCGCCCAGTTCCATGGCGACCGAGACATCGCTCGCGCTGCCCACGCCCGCGTCGACGATCACCGGATAGTCCGGGTCGTTCTCCTTGAGCGCCTCAAGACACAGCACGATGTTGGCCTGGTTCACCACGCCGCGCCCGCTGCCGATCGGGCTGCCCGCCGGCATCACGCTCGCGGCTCCAAGGTCCTTCAGCCGCTTGGCCACGATCGGGTCGTCGCTGGAGTACACCAGCACCTTGAATCCATCGTCGATGAGTTGCTTCGTGGCCTCGACCGTGCCAACCGGGTCGGGCAGCAGCGTGCGCTTGTCGCCCAGAACCTCCAGCTTCACCCAATCCTGTCCCGGATTGTCGATCTGGCTGAGAAGTTCGCGCCCCAGCCGGGCAACCCGCACGGCGTCCTCGGCCGTGAAGCACCCGGCCGTGTTGGGCAGGATGGTGTACTTGCCGGTGTCGATGTAGTCCAGCAGGCTCTCGCCCTTCTCGTTCACCAGGCGCTCGCGCCGCACCGCCACGGTCACCACGCGGCAGCCGCTGGCCTCCAGGGCCCGCTGCATGAGGTCGTAGCTGGCGTACTTGCCCGTGCCCACGAACAGGCGGCTGTCGACGGTGCGGCCGGCGATGGAGAGCGGGGCGACGAGGCTTGCAGAATCGGTGGAAACCGGGGTCATGTGGCTCATGCGCAAGCATAGGGAGCCGCGGATGTGAGGATTTCCTCATCGACGCCCGTGGCCGGCATGTCCGTGTCCAGGAATAGCATCATGCGTTGAAGCAGCCACCGGAACCATTATTTGACGACGCGAACGAAGAGTTCGCCCAGGCGATCGTCGAGACGCTGCATGAGCCATTGCTCGTGCTTTCGCCGGACCTGGTGGTCAAGAGCGCCAACCGCGCGTTCTACCAGCACTTCGAAGTCGAGCCGGCCGAGACGATCGGGCGGAAGATCTACGACCTGGGCAATGGCCAATGGAATATCCCGTCGCTTCGGACGTTACTCGAGGACGTCCTGCCCGACAACACGGTGTTCAATAACTTCGAGGTCGAGCACCACTTCGAATCCATCGGCCGCCGGTTCATGCTCGTCAACGCCCGCCGGCTCGACCACGCGCAGCTCATCCTGCTGGGGATCCGCGACGAGACCGACGCCGACGGGGCCCGTCAGGCCCTGAGGACCAGTCGCCAGCGGTTGGCTGGGCTCTATGCAAACGCCAAGGTGGGAATCAGCGAGATCACCGCCGACGGGCGCTTCATCAACGCCAACGACGAAATGTGCCGCATCATGGGGCGATCGCGAGACGAACTGCTCGCGTGCACCATCAAGGACGTCACCCATCCAGACGACGTCGAGCGTTGCCTCGACGAAGTCGAGCGCCTCTTGGAGACCGGACAAACGGTCGCGATCGAGAAGCGGTACCGGCGCCCCGACGGCTCGAGCGTCTACGTGAGCAGCACGGCCAGCCTCCTGAAGGACGGCGACCCAACAACGATCGTCGTCGTCACCATCGACCTGACGGAAAGACGACACACTGAGACGGCCCTGCGCTCCAGCGAAGCGCGGCTGCACGCGCTCGTGACCGCCACCAGCGACGTGGTCTTCCGCATGAGCCCCGACTGGACGCGCATGCGACGCCTGCACGTGGACGGCTACCTCGAAGACGCCACGAGCGACCAGCCCTGGCTCGAACGCTATATCCCCCATCACGCCCAGGAGGCGGTGCTCGAGGCCGTCGCGCGGGCCAAGGAACGGGGAGAGGTGTTCGAACTCGAACACCAGTTCCTGCGACAGGACGGCAGCATCGGCTGGATGCACTCCAAGGCCGTGCCCGTGGCCGACGACGACGGCCGCATCGTCGAATGGTTCGGCGCCGCGACCGACATCACCGATCGCAAGCAGGCCGAAGAGGCCATCCAGCGCAGCGAGGCCCGCATGCGCCTGCTGACCGATGCGCTCCCCGTGCTCATCTCCTACGTCGATGTTGACAGGCGCTTCGGCTTCGTCAACCAGACCTACGTCCGGTGGTTCGGCCGGCCGCGCGAGCAGATCAGCGGGCGGCCGGTGGAGGAAGTCCTGGGACGCGATGCGTACGAGCAGATCCGCCCGCGCCTGGAACTGGCGATGTCGGGCCGGCAGGTTTCCTTCGAGACCACCCTGGTCTACCCCAACGCCGGCCGGCGCGACGTCAGCGCTGTCTACGTGCCCGACGTCGACGAATCTGGCGAAGTCCGCGGCATGTTCGCCATGATCTCCGACATGACCGATCGTCGCCGGGCCGAAGCGGCGCTCGAGGCCAGCGAAGCCCAGTACCGCGCGCTCTTCGAATCCATCGACGAGGGCTTCTGCGTCATCGATCTGATCTACGACGACGCGGGCACGGCCATTGACTACGCGTTCACCGAGATCAACCCCGCCTTCGAGCGGCATACCGGGCTGACCGACGCGGTCGGAAAACGCATCATGGACCTCGTGCCCGACCTCGAGCCGCACTGGGTCGAGCGGTACGCCCGCGTGGCCGCCACGGGCGAGGCCGAGCGATTCGTCGAGCGCTCCGAAGCCATGAACCGCTGGTTCGACGTCTACGCCTTCTGCATGGGCAAGCCGCCCGAGCATCGCGTGGCCATCCTCTTCAACGACATCACCGAGCGCACGCGCGCCGAAGAGGCCTTGCGCATCAGCGAGCAGCGATACCGCCTGCTGGTCGAGAGCGCCCGCGAGTACGCGATGCTGATGATCGACCCCGACGGCACCATCGCCTCGTGGAACGCCGGCGCCGAGCGGCTCTTTGGCTACACCGCCCAGGAGATGATCGGCGCACCCTCCGAGACGCTCTACACCGAAGAGGATCGCGCCGCGGGGGCGCCCGAGCGCAAGCGCACCCGCGCGCTGGCCGAGGGCCAGGTGGCCACCGACCAGTGGTACCGTCGCAAGGATGGCTCACGCTTCTGGGCCAACGGCGTGCTGCGTCCGCTCGAAAACGGCTACCCCCGCGGGTTCATCAAGATCCTGCGCGACCAGACCCGCCAGAAGGCCCACGAGGAGCAGCTCAGGACCGTCATGGCCGAGCTGAACCACCGCGTCAAGAACACCCTGGCCGTCGTCCAGTCCATCGCCAGCCAGACCATGCGCCGAGCGCCGGACCTGGCCAGCTTCCGCCGAGACTTCGAACGCCGCCTGAGCTCGATCGCCAAGGCCCACAACCTGCTCACCCGCACGACCTGGACGGGCGTCACCCTGGGCCGGGTCATCGACAGCGAGCTGGACCTCACCGGCGGCGCCGCCGCCCGGTTGCACACCAGCGGGCCCGACATCACCCTGCCCCCCCACATGGCCCTGGCCGTCCACATGGTCCTCCACGAGCTGGCCACCAACGCACACAAGTACGGCTGCCTGGCGACCGCCAGCGGCTCGCTGGACATCCGCTGGCAACGCCTCGGCACGGCCGACGAGCCAGAGCTGGAGCTTTCCTGGACCGAGCGCTGCCCCGACCCCGTCGAGGCGCCCAAGGCCGAGGGCTTCGGCAGCCGCCTCATCGAGCAACTGGTCGTCTACGAACTGGGCGGCACACTCGAACGCCGCTTCGAGTCCTGCGGCCTGGCGTTTTCTCTTCGCGTGCCGCTGACCCGCGCGCCCACGCAGGCCGACGCGCCGGATCACGCGGATGGCCACGGCGAGAACGGCCGCGCAACGCCCGACACCGATGCGATCTCGGACCAGGCCGCCCGCTCCGACACAAATCCCGACCAACCCACACGCCCGGCCGTGCTGCTGGTCGAGGACCTGGCCCCCCTGGCCATGGCGATGAAGGCCGAGCTCGAGCACCGCGGCTTTGCGATCATCGGTCCGGCCTCCAGCGTCGCCCAGGCCCGCGCCCTGGCCGAGCGCACGCTGCCGGCCGCGGCCATCCTCGACGTCAACCTGGGCGACGAGCAGGTCTACCCGCTGATCCCCGTGCTCGAAGCCGCGGGCGTGCCCATGGTCCTGCTCACCGGCCACGAGCCCGGCAGCCTGCCCGAGGCCGTCCACCACGTGCCGGTGCTGCCCAAGCCCGTGGAACTGGACGACCTGGAACGGTTCCTGCGAGCGCACGCGCCGGAGGCCTGAGCGCGGGCCAACCCTTTCAGAATCCATCTAGAATCCGACGATTATCCAACCGGCCGCGAAACCCGCACGGATGCTGGCGAATCTGCGGTCGCCCCCGCGGCGCGGACCTTCATAACGCGTGGGCGGACCGAAACCAAGCCCTGCGCCGCCATTCTGGAGGCCTACAGAGTCACCGCGGAGGCCCACGGAACGACCGCGCGGGCCCACAGCACGACCGCGCGGGCCTCCAGAACCACTCTGGAGGCCCACAGGACGGCGGCGCAGGCCTGCAGCATGACGGCGGAGGACTCCGCAACGACCGCGCGGGGCTCCCGGGCCATGGGGCAGCCGCTTCGGCCCACGCCCCGGGCCCACCCACGGACCCGCGAATCTTCCGGTCGAACCCGGCGAATGCCGATCGTGTACCGTTGGGCGGGCCGCGGTGTGGGCGGGATGCCCCGCGCACGCAGTTCGAGGCCCGTCGGCCGCCAGGAGATTCGGTCTATGTGTGGAATCGTCGCCTACCTCGGGCACCGCCAGGCCCGCCCACTGCTCATCGAGGGCCTCAAGCGCCTGGAATACCGCGGCTACGACTCGGCCGGCATGGCCATCATCGACGGCGGACTAAGCGTCGCCCGGGCGGTGGGGCGGGTGGCCAAGCTCGAGGCCCAGGTCGAGGGCAACGCCGACTTCGAGGGCACGCTGGGCATCGCCCACACCCGCTGGGCCACCCACGGCGGGGTGACCGAGGCCAACGCCCACCCGCACCGCGACGACCGCAACGGCATCGCGCTGGTGCACAATGGCATCATCGAGAACTACAGCGCCCTGCGCACCTACCTCACCGAGCGCGGCCACACCTTCCACAGCGAGACCGACACCGAGGTACTCGCCATGCTCATCGGCGAGCTGTACGACCCCGAGCACGGAATGGACCTGGAAAAGTCGGTCCAGGCCGCCCTGCGCGAGGTCACCGGCGCCTACGCCATCGCCGTGATCTGCGAGCAGGAGCCCGACACGCTCGTGTGCGCACGCAAGGGCAGCGCCCTGCTCGTGGGCGTGGGCAGCGGCGAATTCGTCGTCGCGAGCGACCCGGCCGCCATCGTCGCCCACACGACCCAGGCCTTCCCGCTGGAAGACTACAACGTCTGCAAGATCACCCGCGAGAAGTTCACCACCAGCACCATCCACAACGTGCCGGTGACGCCCAGGGTCGAGCAGCTCGAGCTGGACCTCGAGCAGATCGAGCTGGGCGGCTACGCCCACTTCATGCAGAAGGAGATCTACGAGCAGCCCAAGGCCCTGCGCATGTGCATGCGCGGCCGGCTGAACGGCGCCGACGGCACCGTCGTGCTGGGCGGCCTGCGGCAGTTCGCCCCCCAGCTCGTCCGCAGCCGGCGCGTCATCCTGGCCGCCCAGGGCACGGCCCTGCACTCGGCCATGATCGGTGAGTACTTGCTCGAGGACCTCGCGAAGGTTCCCGCCGAGTGCGAGTACGCCAGCGAGTTCCGCTATCGCAACCCCATCATCGAAGAGGGCACGGTGGTGGTGGCCGTCAGCCAGAGCGGCGAGACGGCCGACACGCTGGCGGCCCTGCTCGAAGCCAAGGAACGCGGCGCGCTCGCGCTGGGCGTCATCAACGCCGTGGGCTCGAGCATCCCGCGCGAGACCGACGCGGGCGTGTACCTGCGCGCGGGGCCGGAGATCGGCGTGGCCAGCACCAAGGCGTTCACCGCCCAGGTGGCCGTGCTCACCATGATCAGCCTGTTCATGGCCCGCCGGCGCTTCATGAGCGCCGAGCAGTGCAGCCAGCTCATCGCCGACCTGGAGCAGATCCCCGACAAGATCGAGAAAGTGCTGGGGCTCAACGACTCCATCCGCTCGATCACCGAGAAGTACATCGAACGCGAGAACTGGCTGTTCCTGGGGCGTGGGTACAACTACCCGACCGCGCTCGAAGGCGCACTCAAGCTCAAGGAGATCAGCTACATCCACGCCGAGGGCATGCCCGCCGCCGAGATGAAGCACGGGCCCATCGCCCTGATCGACGACGGCATGCCCGCGGTCTTCATCGCCACGCGCGGCAGCCAGTACGAGAAGGTGATGAGCAACATCAGCGAGGTCCGCAGCCGAGGCGGGCACGTCATCGCCGTGGCCACCGAGGGCGACCAGGAGATCGGCAACCACGCCCAGGACGTCTTCTACATCCCCGACGTGCCCGAGTGCCTGAGCCCCATGGTGGCGGTGGTGCCCCTGCAGCTCATGGCCTACCACGCCGCCGTGCTCCGCGGCCACGACGTGGATAAGCCGAGGAACCTGGCCAAGAGCGTCACGGTCGAGTAGGCCCCTTTTCTCAAGCGATCGGGCGGGCCCGGGCCGACACTGCCCGCAGGAGGACGCACCCGCGCCGAGGCCCCGCCCATGGACCCATCCAAGCCAGCGCCCCGCAATCGGGCCCCCAGCAACCCGGTCCCGCACCCACCGTCCACCCCGGCCACCCCCGCGACGGCCGGACGGCCCGTGGAGGTGTTCGCGGGCGACACCCCCGGGGCCCGCCTGGACACCGATCGCCTGATCCTCCGCCCCGCCACGCCGGCCGACGCTACGGCCTTCGAGGCGGCCATCGATGCCCTCATCGCCTCGGGCGACGGCACCAGCGGGGTCAACCTGCCCGGCGAGCAGGCCCGCCAGATCGTCAAGCGGCAACTCGACCTGACCGCCAAGGGCCTGCGCACCGGCGGGGCCATGCGGCGCGCCGTCTTCGACCGCGAGGACCCCACGGCCATCCTGGGCTGCTGCAACCTCATCACCATCGAGCGGGGGCTGGAGTGGTACGCCGAGCTGGCCTTCTGGCTGACCCCCCAGGCCCGCGGTCGGGGCGTGGCGCGAGAGGCCTGCGCCGCCGTCACCGAGCACGCGCTTGCCGACCTGCCCGCCGGCCTGGGCTGCACCACCGTGCGCGCGTTCGTCCAGCCCACCAACGCCCGGGCCCAGTCGCTCCTGGCCAACCTGGGCTTCGCCCACCAGCCCCAGACGCGCGAGCATAAGGACACCGGCGGCGAGCACCACCCCCACGAACTCTGGCTCAAGGGCCTGGCCTAGCGGCCGTACCAGAATCGCACGAACTTCTTCACCTGCCCGGCCTGCTTCGGGCTTGGCGGGTCGGTCGGCACGCGCAGACGCCGGCTGGTCGTCGAGACGTGCACCGGCCGCGTCATCGCCAGCAGACCAAGCTTCCCCCGGCTGACGCCCCAGCCGCTGGCGCCCAGCGCCGGCAGCGGGGCCCCCGGGTGTGCGGTGGGGATGACGGCGTCATTGAAGGTCACCGTGCCGGCGGCCAACTCCGCGACGAGTTCGCGCGCACCGCGGACGTTCGCGGTGAACACGCTGGTTGCCAGGTGCTGGCCGACGTCGCGGTGAATCCGCAGCATCTGCTCGACCGACTCGCACGCCACCACCGCGATCACCGGCTCGAAGTGGTCGCCCTCGACCAGCGCATCGCCGGGTCCGCACGCCTCGACGCGGGCCCGGCAGGGCGTGCCATCGCAGGCCGTGAGCGCACCGCCCGTGGCCACCTCCGCGCGAAGCACTTCGGCAAAGCGTTCGGCGATGCCCGCGTGCACCAGCACGCGTCGCGGCGCCATGCACGTCTGCCCGGCGTTCAGCCGCACCGCAGCGCCGATGGATCGCGCCGCCAGCGCGACGTCGGCATCGGCAAGCAGGATCGCCGAGTCGCGTCCGGAGAGTTCCAGCGTGCTGGGAACCAGCCGTGGCCCCAGCACGCCGGCGATCTGGCGACCGACCGCCGTCGATCCCGTGAACACCAGGTGATCGAGCCGCTCGCGTTCGAGCATCGCCGCGCCGGCTTCCCTCGTGGCGTCCAGCACGCCCAGCATCCCCTCGGGCAGCCCCGCTTCCTGCGCCATCGCCAGCAGCCGCGCCTGCGTCTTCGGGCACCGCTCGCTGGGCTTCACGACCACCCGGTTGCCCGCGACGACCGCCTGCACGAGCTGAATACCCAGGAGCTGCACCGGGTAGTTCCACGTCGCGATGATGCCAACGAGCCCCAGGGGCTCGCGCCGCAGCCAGTGCCGCTGGCCGATCTGCCAGACGCTCCCGCCGCGCAGCCGCCGCGTCCGCAGCACCCGCCCCGCGTGGCGCTCGTGCCACCTGCAACTGCTCAAGAGCGGCACCAGGTCGCTCACCAGCGTCTCGAACGCGTCCTTGCGGACCTCCTCGCCCGCCAGCGTGATCAACTCGTCCTGACCGGTCACGACCGCCCGCCGGAACCGTCGCACCCACGCCAGCCGCTCGCGGAGGGTCCACGACGGCTGCGTCAAACCCCCGCGGGGTGCGGGCAGTCCCGCGTTCGGTGCGCTCGCGTGCTCGGCGGGGGTCATCGACGGCAGTATAGTGAGACCCATGAGTGCGCCCACGCCCAAGGCAGACAACCCCATCGCGATCATCGGCGCCGGTCCGGGTGGCTTGGCGGCCGCGATGCTGCTGGCGGCCAGCGGCGCCCGCGTGAAGGTCTACGAGGCCCAGTCCCGCGTCGGCGGGCGCACCAGCCGCGTTTCGCTGCAGGGCGAGTCGGGCGAGTTCCGCTTCGACCTGGGCCCCACGTTCTTCCTGATGCCCTACGTGCTCGACGAGATCTTCCGCGCCGCCGGCCTGCGCCTGGCCGACGCGGTCGAACTCACGCGGCTCGACCCGATGTACCGCTTGCTGCTGGGACGGTCGGGCCAGGATCCGATCTCGCTCGACACCACGCAAGACGTGGCCGAGATGGCCCGGCGCATCGGAACGATCGATGCAAAGGACGGCGCCGCCTTCGAGCGTTTTATCATCGACAACCGCGCCAAGCTCACCGCGGCCGAGCCCATCCTGCGCCGGGCCATCCGTTCACCGCTGGACCTGCTCAAGGCCGACGCCATCAAGGCTCTGCCCCACATCAATCCCCACCAGAGCGTGCACCAGCTCCTGAGCAAGTACTTCAACCATCCGCAAGTGCGGCTTGCCGTGAGCTTCCAGAGCAAGTACCTGGGCATGAGCCCCTTCGACTGCCCCAGCCTGTTCACCATCCTGCCGTTCATCGAATACGAGTACGGCGTGTGGCACGTCACCGGCGGCCTGAACCAACTAATGCATGCCATGGCGGGCGCGTGCGAACAGATGGGCGTCGAGATCTGCACCGGCGCGCCCGTCGAGCGTCTGACGTTCGAAGGAAGCCGGGCGACCGGCGTGGTCGTCGACGGATCCCACCACGAACACGCCGACATCGTCGTCAATGCCGACGCGCCCTGGGCGCTCAAGCACCTGATTCCGCCCGACGCGCTCCGCCGCGTGGCGGGCTATGCCACGCCCAGGGCGATCGATGACAAGAAGTATTCCTGCTCGACGGCGATGCTGTACCTGGGCATCGAGGGCCCGACGGACCTCCCGCACCACACCATCTACATATCCTCGCGGTACGAGCAGAACCTCGAGGAAATCTCGCGCCTGGGCACGCTGAGCGAAGACCCTTCGGCCTACGTCTGCAACCCGGTCGCCACCGATCCCTCGATGGCCCCTCCCGGGTGCAGCGCCCTGTACGTCCTCATGCCCACGCCCAACGAGCGCAGCGACGTGAACTTCAAGGCCGAGCGCCGGCGGATGCGCGCCGACATGCTGGCCCAACTGGAGACCGTCTTCGGCATCGAGCGAATCGAAGAACGCATCCAGTGCGAGCAGATGGTCGCCGCCGACGACTGGGCGGCGATGAACATCAACCACGGCGCCACGTTCAATCTGGCCCACAATCTGGGCCAGATGCTGCACAAGCGCCCGCGCCACAAGTTGCAGGGCCTGGAAGGCGTGTGGATGGTCGGCGGAGGCACGCACCCGGGCAGCGGCCTGCCGGTGATCTTCCTTTCAAGCCAGATCACCGCGAAGATGCTCTGCGAGCAACGCGGCTTGGCGTACGCGGGCGTCGAGGCCCCGGGCTTGCCCACGGTCGAAGTCGCCGATCTCGCCGCACGGCCCACGGCACAACCGGTCACGGCCTGAAATCAGATTCCAAGCTCTTCGTGGAGTAGCGCTTCGATCGACGCCGCGTCGTTGCACGACGCCATCCGGTCGCGGAAGCCCTCGTGCATCAGCCTGCGGGCCAGGGTGGCAAATACCTTCAGGTGTGCTGCGCCGCCGCCGCCCGCCGCCTCGCCCTCGGGCATCGCCAGCAGCAGCACCGTGTGCACCGGCTGGTCGTCCATGGCTTCCCAATCGACCGGCTCGTTCAGCTTGATGACCGCCAGCGTCGGCCACTTGACCGAGGCACACTTGCAGTGTGGCACGGCAAATCCGTAGCCGAGCCCGGTCGAATACGTCGCCTCGCGCGCCCACGCGGCTTCTTCGATCTCCCGCGGTCGCTCGGTCCGCCCCGAGATCGCCAGCAGGTCCACCGCCGCCTTGATGGCTTCGGCCTTGCTGACGGCATCAACGCCAACCTCGATGCATGCGGCATCGATGATCGGCGGCCCATCGCGCACCGCCCGCCATGCGAAGCCCGCCAGCATTGAACGGACGTCCCCGGGCGAATCCAACTGGCACGCCGCTTCCACGAGTTCCCGGCAGCGCTGCGCATCGGCTTCGCCAACCGCGAGTTTGATGGCCGCCACGTCGGCCGAGCCCGCGCTGACCTCGTCAACACCCAGGCCGAGCATGATCGGCACGTTGGCCACGCGCCCACCCATCTCGCCGCACACGCCCACCCACACCCCAGCGTTGTGAGCATCATCGACGATGCGCCGCAGCACCCGCAGGAACGCAGGCTGCAGTTCGTCGCCCAGGCCGGCCACCGCGACGTTGCCGCGGTCGGCGGCCATCCAGTACTGGCACAGGTCGTTGGTTCCAAGGCTCACGAAATCGACGTGCGGCGCAAAGCGGTCCAGCGACAGAGCGACCGCCGGAACCTCGACCATCATGCCCACCTGCATGCCCTCGTCAACCGAAGCGACGCGTTCCCGGAACCACGCCATCTCGGCGACCGTCGAGACCATCGGCGCCATCACCCTCAACGGCCGACCGTGCGCGGCGGCGGACATCGCGCGCAGCTGCGTGTCCAGCAGGTCGGGGCGCCGCTCGTACAGGCGCACGCCGCGTACGCCGAGGAACGGGTTATCCTCTCGAGCCAGCCGGAGGTACGGCGCCGGCTTGTCCCCGCCGATATCGAATGTTCGCAGGATCACGGGGTTGTCACCGGCCGCGTCGATGACCGCTTCATACACCTCGCGCTGTTCGGCCTCGCCCGGGGGCTCGTCCCGGTGGACATACAGAAACTCGGTGCGGAACAGCCCGACCCCGTCGGCGCCGTTCTCGACGGCCTGCGCCGTCTCGGCGGCATCCACCGGCGTCACGCCAACTTCCAGAGCGCGCCCGTCGACGGTTCGGGCGGGCTTGCACACCAGCGGTCGCTCGCGGTCACGGCGCCGCTGCAACGTGCGCTCTTCGCTCGCATAGAAGCGCCGTACCCGCTCGTCGATGGGTGAGATGACAAAGCCGCCATCGCCATCGACGACCGCGTGCACGCCCGGCCGGGCTACGCCCGCTGCCCGAGCGACGTCGATCACGCACGGCAGGCCCATGCCCCGGGCAAGGATCACCGTGTGCGACGTGCGGCCGATCGGTCCAAGCACCAGTCCCCGAAGGTGCCGCCGATCCATGCCCAGCAACTGGTTGGCCGTCAGCATATCCGCAAAGACCACCGAGTCTTCTTCGAGGCCAGGACACGCCGCGCTCATCGACCCGGGAATCAGTTCGTCCACCAACTGCATCGCGATATCGATCACGTCGACCGCTCGCTCGCGAACGTACGCGCTATCGACGCTGCGCAGCCGGGCGGCCAACTCCTCGGCCGCGCTGATCACGGCGCGGGGGGCGGTCTCACCCTTGTCCACCTGCGCTTCGATCGCCGACCAGAGCGCCGCATCGCCGGCAATCTGGGCGTGCGCACGCAGGAGCGAGGCCTCCATGTCGTCGAGTGTCTGGCTCGCCCGCGTCCGGAGCGACTCGGTCACCGCACATACGGCCCGGCGAGCAGCGGTCAGCTCTTCATCCTTCGATGCCGGCTTCGCAGTACGGGCCGCCTCGGGCAGCGTCAGGCCACCAACGCAGACCGCGCGCCCCATGCCGCCGCCGCTGCTCACCCCCAGGCCCGGCACGTGCGGCACACCGAGCATGCGCAGCACGGGCGGCAGGCGGCACTCGACGCCGTTCGGCGTTTCGTCCCCATCATCATGTAGGCTCGTCTGGATGATCGTCCGCAGCGCGGCCACGGCGTCCGTGGCGTCGTCACCTTCCGCGCGGATCGTGAATCCGTCGCCCTGTTGCACGTCCAGCCCGACCACCGACAGCACGCTCCGCGCGTCGGCAATCGGTCCGTCGTCGCGAACGATCTCGATGGTGGCGGCGAACCCGCCGGCCGCCTCGGCCAGCACGCTCGCCGGTCGCGCATGCAGCCCATGGGGCAATTCGCACACGAAGCGATGCTCGGCCGCGTGCGTCATGGCCTACTCGCTCGCGCGGGCCACGAGCTTCTCGGGCTTCTTGATGGCTTCCGACACGCTGGCCTGGATGATCTTCTTGCCCTCGAAGCGTTCCTTCTTTTCCACTTCGATGTCCACCGCGAAGATCACCACGTCGGCGGCATCGATGGCCTGCGTGCTCAGTTCGTTCTCGATGCCCATTGAGCCCTGCGTCTCCACCTGCACCTCGTGCCCGGCGGCGGTCGCCGCCCGCTCGAGTTGCTCGGCGGCCATGTACGTATGGGCGATGCCCGTCGGGCACGCCGTGACGGCGACGATCTTCATCGAGTATCCTCCTTCTCGGCGGCCTCGGGCGGCGTGCCGGCGGTGAGCTTCTTCACGGCCAGCACCGACCCGGCCGTCACGAGCGTGCCGATCGCGATCGCCACGAGATACATCAGCTTGTTCTCGACCACGAACAGCACGATGGGCCCGCCATGCGGCGCGTGGTTGCCCACCGATGCCAGCATGGCCGTCACGCTCGCGGTCATCGAACCGAGCATGATGCACGGGATCACGCGCAGCGGGTCGGCCGCCGCGAAAGGGATCGCCCCCTCGGTGATCCCGATCATGCCCATGCCCAACGCCGCCAGCCCGGCTTCCCGTTGGTCTTCACGCCACATCCTGCGAGCGATGACCGTCGCCAGCCCCAGCCCCAGCGGCGGCGTGCAGATCGCCGCCGCCACCGGGCCCATGACCATGATGTTGCCATCCTGGATCAGGCCGGCCGCAAAGAAGAACGCAACCTTGTTGACCGGTCCGCCCATGTCGAAGGCGATCATGGCCCCAAGCAGCGCCGCCAGCAGTACGACGCTGCCGCCCTGCATGTCTTCCAGTCCGGCCGTCATCCAGCCCATCAGCGAGGCGATGGGCGGACCAATCACCAGCAGCATCAGCACGCCGATGACCAGTGCGCTGACAACCGGAATTACCAGGATCGGCATCAACGGCTTGACGTAGCGATTCGTCGGAATCTTCTTGAGCGCCTGCACCACGTAGCCCGCGATGATGCCCGCCACGATCGCGCCAAGAAAGCCCGCGCTGACCTCGCCGGCGTCGGGGTCCCATGGCACGCTCAGGTGTCCGCTGAACCATCCGCCGAGCATGCCTGCCACCAGCCCCGGCTTGCCCGCGATGGAATAGGCGATGTATCCGCCCAGCACCGGAAGCATCAGCGTGAATGCCGCCACGCCGATCGCGAGCGTCGTCTGGAACAGGTTTCGCGCCCAGATCGGTTCGAGCGTGCCCAGGCTCTCGCCCAGGCCCATGCCTTCGATCTTTGGTGCGAACGCCAGCGACAGGGCGATCAGGATGCCGCCGCACGCGATGAACGGGATGGCAAAGGACACGCCCGTCAGCAGGTGCTGCCGCAGCTTCTTCAGTTCATCGACGACCACGCCCATGTCATTCGCCCCAATCAACAACACCCCACGCAGCCCTGGCGCAAGCCAGGGCCTTGCTCCCCCCAACAGCGCCAATCCTACCAACAAACCCGACCGAAGGCGGATCACCGCCTCATAGCGCGATCTGCCGGTCATCCAATCGCTCGGTGCCGACACGCTCAGCCGGGCGGGTACCATCGACTTTGACGGACTCACTCCCAGGGCGTACGGGCCGCTTGGCCCCGATTCGACGGAGCATGACGATGACCAGCATCCTTGTGGCGGCGGCGGGCATGGCACTGGCGGCGACGACCCTCGCGGCTGCTCAGGAGCAGGACGCCCCCGGGCCAGACCCCGCCACCCTCGACCTGACCGAGCCCACCCTCTTCGTCGTTGGCTACGCCCACCTGGACACCCAGTGGCGCTGGACCTACTTCGACACCATTCGCGAGTTCATTCCCAACACGCTGCACCAGAACTTCGACCGCTTCGAGAAGTTCCCCGGCTACGTCTTCAATTTCGGTGGCTCCCGCCGCTTCGAGATGATGGAGGAGTACTACCCCGAAGACTTCGAAACCCTCAAGAAGTATGTCGCCCAGGGCCGCTGGTTCCCCTCGGGCTCGGCCGTCGACGAGAACGACGCCAACGTGCCCTCTGGTGAGTCCCAGATCCGCCACGTCCTCTACGGCAACAAGTACGCCCGCGATACGTTCGGCGTCACCAGCAACGAATTCATGCTGCCCGACTGCTTCGGCTTCCCCGCGGCGCTGCCCAGCCTGCTGGCCCACTGCGGGCTCGAGGGCTTCAGCACGCAGAAGCTCACCTGGAACGCCGTCACACCGATTCCCTTCAAGGTGGGCGTGTGGGAGGGGCCCGACGGTGAGTCGATCATCGCCGCCCTCGACCCCGGCGCCTACGTGGGCGACGTTCGCAACGACCTCTCGATGGACGAGGGCTGGCTCACCCGCATCAACAACAACGGCGACGCGTCGGGCGTCTACGTCGATTACCACTACTACGGCGTGGGCGATCAGGGCGGTGCGCCCCGCGAAGCCTCGGTCGCGATGGTCGAGCAGAGCGTGGCCCACAGCAAGAACGCTGACGCAAAGATCAACGTCATCGCCCAGCGGGCCGACCTCATGTTCGAGGCTATCACGCCCGAGCAGCGCGACGCCCTGCCCACTTACAAGGGCGAGCTCCAGCTCATCGAGCACTCGGCCGGCAGCATCTCGTCCCAGGCCTACATGAAGCGATGGAACCGCAAGAACGAGCAGCTCGCCGACGCCGCCGAGAAGGCGGCCGTGGGCGCCATGCTGCTGGGCGCCCGCGACTACCCCGGCCAGCGGCTGCAGGACGCGTGGGAGCTCGTGCTGGGCTCGCAGATGCACGACATCCTGCCCGGCACCAGCGTGCCGCTCGCGTACGATCTGAGCTGGAATGACGAAGTCATCGCCGCCAATCAGTTCGGCGCGGTCCTCACCGACGCGGCTTCGGTCATCATCAGCGCGATGGATACCTCGGCCGAGGGCACGCCCATCGTCGTCTACAACCCGGTCTCGTGGGAGCGCACCGACATCGTCGAGGCCGAGCTGACCTTCGAGGGCCCGACGCCCAAGGCCGTGGTCGTGCTCGATGCCCATGGCCAGCCCGTGCCCGCGCAGCTCCTTTGGGTCGATGACGCCCATGGCTACGCCCGCGTCGCCTTCGTCGCCAGCGCGCCTTCGATCGGCTTCGCGACCTACGACGTCCGCCTGAGCGAGGCCGGTTTCCCGGGCCAGCCCAGCGAACTCAGCATCGCGCCCGACGGCCGCCGCCTCGAGAACGCAAGCTACATTGTCAAGCTCAACGCTCAGGGCGACGTCGAGTCCATCTTCGATAAGCAGGCCGATACCGAGTTGCTCAGCGCCCCCGCGCGCATCGGCCTGCACTACGAGAATCCAAGCCAGTGGCCCGCGTGGAACATGGACTGGGAAGACCGCCAGCTCCCCGCCAAGGCATTCGTCGGCGAGGAAGGCCCGGTCGAGTTCGAGGTCATCGAGAACGGTCCGGCCCGCGTGGCCGTCGAGGTGACCAGGCAGGCCGAGGGCTCGACCTTTACCCAGCGCATCCGCCTGGGCGCCGGCAGCGATCGTGTCGAGTTCGATACCGACAT
Organism: Phycisphaerales bacterium; assembly: GCA_040221175.1. Lineage (NCBI taxonomy): Bacteria > Pseudomonadati > Planctomycetota > Phycisphaerae > Phycisphaerales > Phycisphaerales bacterium. The sequence goes on along the minus strand of JAVJVK010000004.1, from coordinate 705,123 downwards.
CGATTGGAATACGCGCGAGCGCAGCGTCCGAGCCGCCTTCCCGCTGACGGCCAGCAACCCGAAGGCCACCTACGACATCCACCTGGGCACGATCGAGCGAGGCAACGGCCACCCGCGCCAGTACGAGTACCTCTTCCACCAATGGTTCGACCTGACCGACACCAGCGGCAGCCACGGCACGACCGTGATGTGCGACAGCAAGTACGCCGCCGACAAGCCAGACGACAACACCGTCCGCCTCACGCTGCTGTTCACTCCCGGCGTCCGCGGCGGCTACCCCGACCAGCAGAGCCAGGACCTGGGCCGCCACCACGTGCTCTACGCCGTGCAGGGCCACGCCGGCGACTGGCGCGAGGGTGAGAGCTACCAGCACGCCGCCGCGCTTAACCAGCCGCTCATCCCGTTCCGCACGACCTCGCACAGCGGCGAGTTGGGCAAAACAATCTCGCTCCTGAGCGTCGATGACCCCGCCGTCAGCGTGCAGGCCATGAAGAAGGCCGAGGACACCGGCGAGATCGTCATCCGGTTGCGCGAGCACACCGGCAGACCCGCGAAGAACGTCACCATCTCCAGCGGTATCGGCGCTATCACCAACGCCCGACAGATCGATGGCCAGGAACGGCCCATGGCTGACCTGGAGGCCCGCGACGGCACGCTCACGACGAGCCTGGGCGGGTATGGCCTCGAGGCAATCGCCCTGAGCATCCAAGACGTTTCGTCGAGCGTGGCAACGCCCAAGGCCCGAAGCATCGAACTGCCCTTCAACACCGATGCCATGACGGCCAATGCCGACCGCGCTTCCGGCGCCTTCACCGGCGACGGCCGCTCGTACCCCGCCGAGATGCTGCCCGACACCATCACGCTGGGCGGCGTCGACTTTGATCTGGGCAACCATGACGCGCCGAACGCACTGCGGTGCCAGGGCCAGGAGATCACTCTGCCCGAGGGCGATTACGACACGCTGTACCTGCTGCTGGCCTCGAGCGAAGACGACGCCCACGCGTTCCTCAACATCAACGGCAGCGAGACCTACCTCTCCGCCCAGGCCTGGGACGGTTACGTGGGCCAGTGGGACCGCCGCGAGTGGCCCGGCGACGTCACCAACCCACGCTACCCTTGGGGCCGCACCGACATCATCGGCCTCACGCCCGGATTCATCAAGCACGACGAGATCGCCTGGTACGCCTCGCACCACCACACGGATGATTCCGACGCGATCTACCGCTATTGCTATCTCTTCCGCAAGGCGATCGCACTGCCCGAGGGCGCACGCACCATCACGCTGCCCGACGACCCGCGCATCACGATCTTCGCGGCCACGGTCGCCAACGTTGGTCACTCGGCCACGCCGGCAAGGGCGCTCTTCGACACGCTCAGCGATCACCAGTACCGCCCGCCGACCATCCAGGTGGATGCAACGCCCGGTGGCGCCGACGGCACGCACACCGACACCATCGAAGCCACCATCCAGCCCAGCCTCTACTGGAAGCCCGGCTCGTTCCGCTACACGACCGATGGCCGCGAACCGACCGCCGATTCGCCCGCCTACGAGCGGCCGATCGTCCTCAACCAGACGACGACGATCCGCGCCGCCATGCTCAACGACGACGGCAGCGTGGGCCCCGTCCAGCAGCAGATCATCCGAGTAAACGACCAGACCAAGCCCCGCGTCGAGGAGGTGCTGGCGATGTACGCCACGCCGCGCATCCGCCTGAGCTTTTCCGAGCCCGTGCAGGCGATCGCCGCCAGCGATGTATCGATCGATCCTGCCATCGAGATCCGAGGCGTATCGATGGGCGAAGACGGTCGGACCGCGATGCTCGAACTCGCCGACGCGCCCGACGCCGGCACGCCCTACTCCCTGAACCTGGCGCGCGTGCAGGATGCTTCGCCCGCCGCCAACACGCTTTCGAACGACATGCACACGCTCGTTGTCTCGGGGCCGACCTTCGGGCTCGACACGATCTCGAAGAACCTGTATGGCTCCACCCTCGAGGACGTCGGTCAACTCCCCGTTGCCGCTGGCGATGCGTGGACCATGAACGTGTGGGTCCGCTTCGACGAGCAGCCCGACAATCGCACGCTGTTGGTTGGCTTTGGCAACTGTGACGCACGAACGGGCGGTCAGGCCCGCTACTTCGCCAAATTTGCCAGCGGCGTCCATTTGTGGAGCCACAACCAGGACGTGCCCAGCCGAACGGCGTACGACACGGGCCGCTGGCAGATGATTACCGCGACCTACGACGGCGAGGTCGGCCGGCTCTACAAGGACGGCAAGCTCATCGGCGAGCGAGCCGTGCGACTGGCCGACGACGAGTCGAAGGTGCTCATCGCGCCCGTCGACCCGTGGGATGGGCGATATCGCTACGAGGGTGATCTTGCGAACCTGACCATCTGGGACCAGGCATTGACCGAGCACGCGATCAACACGCTCATGAGCCAACCGCCGCAATGATCCGCTTGTGCCTCACGCTCGTGCTCTGCATGGCTGCATGTGCGAGCGCACACCCGACGCTGGCGACCGTGGCAGTGGTAGAGATCGACCGGGGCGCCCGCGGCGGTGAGATCGAGCTGCGCGTCACGCACGATGTACTGGCCTATGCGCTCAACGACACGTCCGAGCGGGTGATGGACTGGCAGATGTACGACTTGCTGGAGGGCCCGCCCGGCGTGCTCGGCGCCGCGTTGCACGAGAGTCGCGAGCGGTTCGCGGCCAGCTTCCAGGTCACGGTGGACGGCGTGCCCGTTTCCATGGCCGTCGTCAGCGCGCCGACGCTCGAAACGGTCGATGCCTGGAGGCTGGAGAACCCCTCGCTCCGATTTCCACTGGCCGGTGAGTTCGTCCTTCGCGGCACGCTCCCTGCAACAGCCGCAGAGCTGGCGATTCGCGGTCCGTACGTCCTCGACCAGATGCTGCTGTCGGTGCATCGACCCGGTCGCGAAGCGATGATCATGCACGTGCCCACCGGCGAGTGGTCGGCGGCCATCGACGTCGCGTACGTGGGCTCGACTACCCCGCTTGTTCCATCAGATGCTCACACTTCCAGACGAACGTCCGTTCGTGCCGGCTCGTCTCACGCCCTGGACGGCTACGTGGGATTCTTCGATCGTGCGACGATGCCGCAGTTGTTCGTGCTCGCGCTGGTCCTGCTGGGGCTGAGATTCGAGCAGCACGTCGCGGGTATGAGCGCTTTGCTCGTGGGGCTCGGGGGGGCATTCGGCCTGGTGTCGGTCGGGGCCATCGACGCCGCTCCGAAGATGCTCGACGTCGCGACGCCCGCGTCGGTCGTCGTCCTGGCGATCGCCGGCCTGGTGAGCAGCGACCGCGCACGCGGATGGACCAGTCCCTTGCTGTTGCTCGGTTTGCTCCAGGGCGCCAGCCTGGCGACCGATCCGACGATTGCCGCCCTGCCAGACCACGATCGGTGGACGTCCGTTGCCGGCATGAGCCTGGGCCTGGCGGCGGGGTGCGTGACGGTGTTCTTCGCGCTCTGCCTCGTCCTCGGATGGCTGCGGCGTGCGCCATGGTTTCGCGCATGGATCGCCGTCCCAACCCTGGCTGTCGTGCTGCTCGTCTCGGCCTGGTCGATGGCATCGTCGATGATCGGCGTTTGATACCCGAGCGCCGGCTCAGGCCCGGACCTCTCACCAGCTGGCTCAGCCACTACTCCACGCCCTGTCCATCGATTCAGCATGCCGCCCCCTCAATCCGCCCGGCTATCATCCAGCCCCCTCGCCGGAGTGGCGGAATTGGCAGACGCGGTGGATTCAAAATCCACTTCTGGAGACAGAGTGGGGGTTCGAGTCCCCCCTCCGGCATTTGCAAGTTGGCCTTGGGCGCGCACAAGGGGCAGTTGATGCGGCACATTGCGGCATTGCCAGTTCTAGCTGCGATGATACTTGTGCTCGGTTGCAGCGAATCGCCACCGCCGGTGCAATCGTCCACGAGTGAGAGCCCGGACGAGGGTGTCAGTATGTACGATCAGGCTGACGCGGTACGCCGGGAACTCCGAGCGTTGATGGAGCGCCAGCCTGACTCGCTCGGAGAGGCGCCATTCCTCATCATCACTGTTGATGGCTCGGACAAGTTTGTGCAGTTTGCTGGCGGGGCTGGGGAAGATCTGATTTTTGATCTCCCACTGGTTGCGCTTTCGGTCGGCGAAGCCGAGCGGGCCAAGCGGGTCCTTCCAACTCACGGCGTGTCGGTGCCGGTGGAGAACGATCCAGACGGGGTGGAAGTGCTGTCGGCCAATCTCGGCGGCGACATCGAAGCCGCCGTCGGGCTCGTTGGCGTTGTGTTGCTGGAGGTCTACGGGCTGGATGCCTCTGCCGACCTGGAGTTCGAGGGGCTCTGAGCCCAAACAAAAAACCCCGGGACAAGCCCGGGGTTTGAGTGCGGATGAGAGGAGTCGAACCTCCACGGGATTTTACTCCCACTAGGACCTGAACCTAGCGCGTCTGCCAATTCCGCCACATCCGCGGTGGGTGCCAGATGGCGGTGGGGAGTGTAGCACGCATCCCCACCCCCAAGCAACCCAGCCAATTCAACCCAGCCAATTCAACCCAGTCAGGCCAATCCAGCCAAGCCAAGCCAATCCGGCCGGCCGACCCCCTTTGGGGCCAGCCCTGCCTGCCAGGCTCGATGGCGGCCTACCGCTTGCCGCCCTGCTCCTTGGCCTGGGCTCGCGCGATGTACCGCTCGAGCACCTTGGAGCGGATCTCCTTGGCCAGGTCCGGATTCTCGCGGATGAACTGCTTGGAGTTCTCCCGGCCCTGGCCCAGCCGCACCTCGCCGTAGCTGAACCAGGCGCCGCTCTTGTCGACGACCTTGTACTCCACGCCCAGGTCGATCAGGTCGCCCGAGATGCTGATGCCCTCGTTAAACATGATGTCGAACTCGGTCTGTCGGAAGGGCGGGGCCACCTTGTTCTTCACCACCTTGGCGCGCACGCGGTTGCCCACGGCCTCGTCGCCCTCCTTGATCGAGCCGATGCGGCGGATGTCGATGCGCACCGAGCTGTAGAACTTCAGGGCCCGCCCGCCGGGGGTGGTCTCGGGGCTGCCGAACATCACGCCGATCTTCTCGCGGATCTGGTTGATGAAGATCACCGTGCAGTTGCTTCGGGCGATGATGCCGGTGAGCTTGCGCATGGCCTGGCTCATGAGCCGCGCCTGGAGGCCCACGTGGCTGTCGCCCATCTCGCCCTCGATCTCGGCCCTGGGGATCAACGCCGCGACCGAGTCGACCACGATGACGTCCACAGCGTTGGACCGCACCAGCAGCTCGCAGATCTCCAGCGCCTGCTCGCCCGTGTCGGGCTGGCTCACCAGCAGATCATCGATGTTCACGCCCAGGCGGCGGGCCCAGGAGGGGTCCAGCGCGTGCTCGGCATCGATGAACGCCGCCACGCCGCCGCTCTGCTGGGCATGGGCCGCCACCGTCAGCGCCAGGGTCGTCTTACCGCTGGATTCGGGGCCGAATATCTCAACGATGCGGCCTCGCGGGATGCCGCGCCCGCCCAGGGCCAGGTCGAGCGAGAGTGCGCCGGTGCTGATGCCCGGGATGTTGAGCGCCGCGTTCTCGTCCAGGCGCATGATCGCGCCCTTGCCGAAGTTGCGCTCGATCTGCCCGACGGCCAGGTTCAACGCCTTGGCCTTCTCGGGGCTTGGTTCGGCTTTCTGAGGGGCGGTGGTGGTGGGGGCCTTGGCGTCGCCCTTGTCCTTCTCGGGGGCAACGACCTCGACGGCGCCGTTGGACTTTTCGTCCGTCTTGGCGCCAGACTTCGAGGACTTCTCGGCGGTCGCGGAACCGGCAGAACCCTTCGTGCGTGCCATGGGGGCACCTCCAGTTGTTTCGGCGTGCCGTGGCCTGCTGAAGCATCTCGTGCTCCAGCCGGGCGTCACACCGCTGCAGCGCTCGTGGCCCGGGCCCGGTCCACCATGACCGAAGGGCGTCGGGGGCCGGGGGCGGCGCTGGTCGCGTGCCCGGCCGGGCCAGTGTACCAGAGCCCGAACAACCCGTCAAGTGTTCGGTTCATGATCTGTGTGAAGTTTTCGTGGACCCGCTCCCGGCCCCGTATGCTGGCAGGCAGACACCCCAGGAGCGAGACCCCATGCCCGAAACGGTCACCATCGACGGACCCTGCCCCCTGACCGCCTACATCGTCAGCGACGATACCGGCTGGAGCATCGAGCCCGCCGGTCCCACCCGTGAATGGATGGACAAGACGCCCGGCAAGGGGGCGTACCGCTGCCTGCCCCTGGCCATGGCCAACCAGAGCGGCTGGGTCATCCCATGCCCGGCCACGGTCTCGATGCGCTGGAACGGAAAGGACATGCCCGACGCCCTGACCATCAAGGTCCACGATGGACCCAAGGGCATCGACCAGTTCATCGTCAGCCACTTCGGTAGCGGCATCGTCACCTTCCGCCTGCCCTGGCTCTTCCGCACGCCACCCAGGATCGGGCTCATGGTCCGCGGCGCGACCAACTACCCCAAGGACTACGCCGTCCCGCTCGACGGCCTGGTCGAGACCGACTGGTCGCCCAGCACGTTCACGATGAACTGGAAGATCATGAAGCGCGGCACCGACGTGTGGTTCCGCAAGGGCGAGCCCATCTGCATGATCACGCCCTACCCGCTCGCGCTGCTCGAGTGGACCGAGCCGGGCGCGATCAACATCGAAAAGGAGCCCGCCACGCAGAAGGCCTACCTGAGTTGGGCCGCCAGCCGCCAGCAAGCCATCACCCGCCACCAGGGCGGCCAGGACACCTGGCAGAAGGACTACATGAAGGGCCAGACAGCCGGCGGCACCGTAGCGCCCGAGCACCACCGCACCCGCCTGAAGCTCAAGCAGTTCGACAAGCGTTAAACGCGAAAGCGCCCGGGATCGCTCCCGGGCGCTGTTCGTTGCTCGATCCCCTGAAGACTTACTCGCAGCCCGCGTCGAACGCGTTCTGGAAGCACAGGAAGTCGAAGATGTCCAGCGAGCCGTCCTCGGTGCAGTCGGCCGCCAGGTCGCCCGCGTCGAACGCGTTCTGGAACGCCAGGAAGTCAAAGATGTCCAGGACGCCGTCTTCGTTGAAGTCGGCAAAGCACGCCGAGTCGGCGCAGCCGGTGCGGCGGACGAGACCTCGTACGTCGATGGCCGGATCGCCCACCAGCGTGAAGTTGCCGCCCACATAGAGATCGTTGTCCCACACGTGCAGGCCGAAGACGCTGGCGAACGTGCCGCTGGTGGCCGGCTGGCTGGCGATGCCGCCGTCGACGGGGATCCACTCGTCGTCGACAAGCTTCGCGAGGTACTCGATGGGCGGAACGGCCGTGCCGGCAACGTACAGGGCCGGGCCGGTGCCGTCGTCCCACACCTGCAGGTCCGTCACGCGGCCGCCGAACTCCTGACCCACGGCCGACCATTCCGCGCCGTCCCACTTGTACACGCTGGCGAAGGGCACGCCTGGGATGCGCACGCCGCTGCCCATGCCGACGTAGAGCGCCGGGCCGGTGCCGTCATCAAAGACGGTCATGGCCGCAACCTGGGAGGTGATGCTCCCGGCAAGCAGTCCAGGTCCGACCGCCTCCCAGGAGGTGCCGTCGAATCGGCCGAGCAGGCTCGTGCCCGCGGCGCCGCCGATGCTGTCGAAGCGGCCGCCGGCATACAGGGCCGGACCACTACCGTCGTCGAACATCTCGATGGCGAAGACGGTGGGGCTGAACGAGCCGGTGATGCCCAGGCCGTCGCCCACGGGCAGCCACTGCTCGCCGTCCCACTGGGCCAGGTCGGCCGCGAACTCGCCGCCAATCTCGGGCCACGCGCCGCCGATGATCAGGTTCTCGCCATCGCCCACGTCGCCGGTGGTCATAGCCCAGATGCTTTGGGGCGCCGGCAGATTCGCGCCCATCGAGACCCACTCGGTCCCGTTCCACGCCGCGATCGAACGGGTGTCGGTGACGCCGCCCGCGCTGGCGAAGAACCCGGCCACGACGAGTCGCTCTTCGCCGAACACGTCGTACGGCATGATTGTGGTCAGGAAGCCGTTGGTGCTTCCGGTGCTCAGGCCGGGGGTGCCCACGCGCGACCACGTGTTCGTGTCTCGATCCCACGCCGCGAGGATGGTCGAGCCCGCCACGCCGGTAATGCCGCGGAACGAGCCGCCCACGTAGAGCTTCTCCCCCGAGCCGTCGTCCCAGTTCATGATGGGTTGGACATAGCCGTCCACCAGGCCGGGGTTGCCGATGGCGCCATCCCACGCCGGATCGCACTGCGCGTGCGCGGCGCAAGCCAAGCCGGCGCCCGCAAGAATGCCAAGAACGGTCTTCGTCTGCATGAAAAATCTCTCCTGATGGGGTCCCTCAACGGCCCACGGCCGTGTGGCATGCTAACAGAGAAGCCCCCAATTCATTCGCTGAATCGGGGGCATTTCTGGAAATCCTGAATGGAGTGCCCGTTATACGGGCCTTCTCGCCGTGCCGCTTACGGGCAGCCGGCGTCGAAGCCGTTCTGGAAGCACAGGAAGTCGAAGATGGTCAGCGACCCATCCTCGTCGCAGTCGGCCACCAGGTCGCCCGCGTCGAACGCGTTCTGGTAGGCCAGGAAGTCGAAGATGGTCAGCTCGCCGTCGCCGTCGAAGTCGGCGTAGCAATCGCTGGCGGTGCAGCCGGTGCGGCGCACGATGCCGCTGGCGGCCTCGCCGTTGACGGTCTCGAAGCTGCCGCCAACGTACAGGTCGCCGTTCCACTCGGCAAGGCCGAAGACCGACCCGCCGTCGGCGCCGCCATCGACGGTCACCCAGGTGTCGCCCTCGAGGCGAGCCAGGCGGCCCAGGTCCGAGCTGCTGGTGGCCATGTACAGCGCTTCGCCGCTGCCATCGTCCCAGACGAACAGGTCGCTGACGATGCCGGTGAAGTCCTGGCCGACGCCTGACCACTCGGTGCCGTCCCACTTATACACGTCGGCCATGTCCGACGAGCTGGCGGCAAAGAAGCTGCGACCGCCGACGTACAGGGCCGGGCCGCTGCCGTCGTCAAAAACCGCCAGCTGGCCGGCGTCGGCAACCGGCGAGGTGCCGAACAGGCCGTCCTGCACGGTCTCCCAGGCGCCGTCCTTAAAACGCGCCAGCAGCAGGATGGGCTCGCCGTCGATCGTGTTGAAGCGACCACCGGCATAGAGCGCAGGGCCCGAGCCGTCGTCGAAGATGACCACGTCGAACACGGTGCCCACGAACGTGCCGCCGCCGCCCACGGGCGCCCAACTCGTGCCGTCCCACTGGGCCACGCCCGCGCCGGCCGAGCTGCCGATGCCCTCGAAGGCGCCGCCGACGTACAGACGCTCGCCGTCGCCCAGGTCGCCGGTCGTCATGCCCCAGATGGCGTCAAAGAGCGCGAAGTCGGGCTCCATCGAGAGCCACTCCGTCCCGTCCCAGGCCGCGATGGACATGGAGTTGGCCAGCCCGCCAGCGCTGGCGTAGAAGCCGCCGACGATCAGCGCCTCCGTGCCGTTCACGTCGAAGCTCTCGAAGCTGGTGGTGAACGCGTTGGACGAGCCCGGGTCGATGCCCGGCGTGCCCAGGCTGTTCCAGGCGCTGCCGTCCCAGCGGGCGATGTATGCGGTGTCGCTCACGCCGCCGATCATGGGGAACGAGCCACCCGCGTACAGGTCGCCTTCCCAAACAAACATGGGCTGCACGTAGCCGTCTGCCACGCCGGGGTTGCCAATCGCATAGTCCCATGTGGGCACGCACTGTCCGAAGGCGGCGGTCGCGGTGGCGGCCAGGCCGGCCGCGGCGATCATGCGAGTCGACAGCGATTCCGTGAAATTCATCATTCGATCTCTCCTTCTTTAAAGGTGTAGGTGGGGGAAACCAAGCTCAACCCCAGAGGTGCGTCCAGCGGTCGGATCCGGCAATGGCAGGCTAACCGCCCGTCCGGTAACAGCCGCTTACCATCCCCTGCCGGTACGACCGATCGAGGGTGGGGCGGACGCACTTCACCGTTCGCACATACCGACCGATGGATCCTGTACATTCGGGGCCGAACCCGAAACGGAGAGCCACTATGCCGAGGCATGCCGAAACCCCGGACCAGCCCATCGTCGAGGGCCTCAATACCCTTCGTGAAATCTGCTCGGGCGTGTTGGTGGTTTCGCCCAAAGGACCGAGTTTGAGCGAGTCCGACGCTGCCGACGTACTGGCCGAGACCATGCCCGATGCTGCCCGACAGCGAGGACGGGTGGTGCTGGACATGTCCCGCGTCGAATACATGTCCAGCGCGGGCATCTCCATGCTCGTGCAACTGCGTGAGTTGTGCATGGGCGAAGGTGGCTCGCTTGCACTTTGCAACCTCGCCAAGCCCATCGCGGCGGTGCTCAAGACCACGCGGGTCGATCGCCTCTTCACGATTGCGCCAAGCCGTGAAAAGGCGCTCACGAAAATGGGCAAACAGGGCTAGCCAGGCAAAGCCGCGGGCTATCGCCGACCCGACAGACGGCCGCCCATGCGCTTGGGCGGCAGCTTCGTCGGCACCACCCCGCCGGGGAACTTGCTCTCGTCGGCGGTCTTGGGCAACACCTTACCCTGACGCTCCAACGTTCGCTGCTTGGAGCGCTCTTCGCGGGCCGCTTCCTGCTCACGTCGTTCACGCACGGCTGCCGGCTCGGGCCCGGGCTTGAAGTCCGGGTAGTCCATGTACGGAATGTGCGTGTTGATCCGCGTCTCGATCTCGGTCAGCAGTTTGCCCTGCTCGGGGGTCACCAGGCTCCACGCGACGCCGCCGCGACCGGCACGCGCCGTGCGCCCGATGCGGTGGATGTACAGATCCGGGTCCTCGGGCAGGTCGTAATTAATGACGTGGCTGATGCCCTCGACGTCGATGCCGCGGCTGGCCAGGTCGCTGGCGATCAGCACGCCGAGCTCGCCCGTGCGAAGCCGGCTCATCACGCTGTTGCGCTTGCTCTGCCGCATGTCGCCGTGGATGGCGACCGCGTCGATGCCCTTGTCGCGCAGCAGCTTCTCAAGGTCGTCCACCACGCGCTTGAGCCGGCAGAAGACGACCGTCAGCGCGGGCTCTTCGTGCGTGAGCAGGTGCACCAGCAGCCGCTTCTTGTCCCACGGCTGCACGGTCAGGTAGTGCTGTTCCACCACGCTGACGGTCAGCGAACCGGCCGAGGCGACCAGCTTCTCGGGGTTGTTCATGTACTGCCGGGCGAGCTTCTCGATCTCTTCGGTCAGCGTGGCCGAGACGAAGATCGTCTGGCGGTCCTTGGGGCAGGCGCTCATGATGCGACGGATGTCCTCGCGGAATCCAATGTCCAGCATCCGGTCGACCTCGTCGAGAATCGCTACCTGGATCTTGTCGAAGCGCAGGTAGCCCCGCCGCTCCATGTCCATCACGCGGCCGGGCGTGCCCACGATGATCTCGGGCTTCCTGGCCAGCTTCTTGGCCTGCTTCTCGATCGGGTCGCCGCCGTAGATCGCCACGACGTTCAGCCCGCTGTGCTTGCCCAGGGTTTGGAGTTCGCTGGTGATCTGGAGCGCCAGTTCACGCGTGGGTGCCAGAACCAGGCCCGCGAACGAGTCGCCGGGATCGATCAGGGACAGCAACGGCAAGCCGAACGCCGCCGTCTTGCCCGTGCCGGTCTTGGCCTGGCCCAGCACGTCCTTGCCCGTCAGCGCGACGGGAATCAGCATCGACTGGATCATGGTGGGGTGGACGAATCCCTCGTCGTCCACCCCCTCGAGTACGTCTTCGACCAGATCGAAATCGTCGAACGTCACCGAGCGATCGAAGATGGTCTCGTCACGCTCGGGCTTGCCGGACGATGACTTCCGGCCGCGAGCAGCGCCGCCCTTGGAGGGCGTGGGGGCGGGCTTCTTCTTGTTGTTTTTCTTTGAAGGAGGCAGGGCGGAATTCCTCTCCGGCGGGCCCGTGGCCGCCGCGGCCTTGGTGGCTGGATCGAACCGAGGCGGTCACGATCAGCTCGACGGAATCGCGTGCACCTTGGTGCGCGTCACCTTGCTGCGGCCGGTGCGGCTGGTGGCCTTCTTGCCGGTCTTCTTGGTGGTCGGGGTCTTCTTGGAGACCTTCTTGCTGGTCTTCTTGGTGCTGGTCTTCTTCGAAGTCTTCTTGCCCGCGGCGGCGGCGGCCGGCGCGGTCTTCTTTGTCGTCTTCTTCTTCGACGTCTTCTTGGTGGTCTTCTTGCCGGTGGTGCCGGCCTTCTTGGTGGTCTTCTTGGCCATTGGTGTCCTCGACGCGGTATCAGCCGCGGGCACGTCTTTCGCCCTCACGATAAGGGCGACAATGCTAGCACCAACTCATCGGCTCGTTAGGCCTCGGGCCGGCGGAAGAACATCGAACCAAACGTATAGCGGGCTTGCGGGTGCTTGCGGTTCAGCGGGTAGCGGTCGCCCGTGTCGACGAAGTCTCCGCCCACCAGCGGCAGCCCGATGAGTTTGCCCAGTTCGTGCGCGTCGTCCATCGTCCGCATCGGAGCCTCCATGGGCCCGTCTTCCCCGAAGTCGAACGTGATGCACAGCATCCCGCCCGGCTTGACCAACTTGCCCATGCGGCTGGCCACACGCTCCTGCTCGGGCGGCAGGATGTGCTCGATCACGCTGAAGCAATACACGCGGTCAAAACCAGCCTCCGGTACGCCAAGGTCGGCCGCCGAAGGGTCCTCCTCGCCCAGGTTCGTGGTCCGGCAGTCCAGGTCCAGCCCCTGCCGCCGGGCCGCGTCCATGCTCTGCCGGGTCATCGTTGGGTCGATGTCAAGGCACACCACCCGGTCGCCCAGGCTCCCGAGGTAGAAGATCGGCAGGGTCATCGCGCCGCCAACGTCCAGGCAGTGCAGCTTCGCCCCCGGCTCGCGCGTCGGCCCGCTCGCACCGGTCAGGGCCAGGCCGCGGCTGTACTCCCACATCTTGTGCGGCCGCACATACCACCGCTTCTTGACCGCCCCGTTGACGCCCAGGGGCTCGCCCTTGAGCCGCCAGCGCAGCACCCACTTCTTCATGTCCGCCACGGTGGGCGCCACGCGCGGGTCGCGGGCATCCTCGAACTGCAGCGTCTTGTTGACACCGGACAAATCCACGGCTGCGGCCTGACTCACGGGTGTTCGCTCCTCTTGAATCGTCGTCAAAGTCGCTCCCTGTCCTGTCGGCCCGTCTGGTCCTGAAGCTCCAGCAGGCACACGTACTTCATGAGGGTATAAGCCGCCATCGCACCGGCAGCGGCCCATCCACGCGTGCCGTCCTTGTATCCCCGCCTGAAGATCGCCTGCCGCACAAACGCCTGCGGCGGCGAGGTCGCCAGCTTCCACGCGCTGGCCCGCTTTCCCCGCTCGTGGAGCCCCTTGGCCATCAGTTCGGCGTGCCCTACGTGCTTTCGCATGAGATCTGCAAAGCTGGCGAAGCTGTCGTGCCGCAGGTCGCCCCGCAGGTCCTCGATCACCTCGCCGGGCTCCAGCGGCCGCAGGTCGTAGTGGGGGTTGATGCCGTGCCAGTGGTATCGGTGCTTGCGAACCAGCCGCAGCCGCCACTCGGGCTGCCACGTGTGCTCGAAGAACCGGCCCTTGAAGAACACCTTGCGGTTCACGCGGTAGCCTGTGGGCCCGCCAGCGCGTTCCAGATCGAGGGCCTCGATCGACGCCCGGAGCTCCGGCTCGAGCGACTCATCGCTGTCGAGCGGCAGGATCCACGGCTGCTGGCACTGTTCGTAGGCATACCGCACCGTCTCGACGTATCCCAGCCATTCGACCTCGATCACCCGCGCCCCGTGCTCGTGCAGGATGGCCAGCGTGCCATCGGTCGAGCCCGAATCCACCGCGACGATCTCATGACCAAGCCCGCGCACGCTTTCAAGCGTCCTGCCGATGGTGTCGGCGTTGTTCTTGCAGATGATCGCCACCGAGAGCGGCTTTGGAGCAGGGGGCATGGGCGTCCTCGGGGGCGGTCGCCGTCGCGGCCGGTCCCTCGCGGCAGAGAGAAAATCGGACATCCGGCGGCCTGAAACCGCCCGAACGTACACTAGGGCCCGATGCCCGAGCCTCCCAGCTTCACAGCTCGCCGACACGGCGCCTTGGGCGACGGACCCCAATGGGCCAGCGCCCTGGCCAGCGAGCCATGGGCCGATGAGGCGGTCCTCCTGAAGGAAGATGCCGGCGTCCGGGTGCTGGCCGCCGAGCTGCGCGGCCAATCGGTGGTGCTCAAGTTCTACCGCTATCGCGGCCCGCTCGCCCGTGCCCGCGCCCGCATGGGCGTTGCCGCGGGAGACCGGCACTGGGCCGGAGCAGCACTGCTGGCGGCAGAGGGCATCCCTTGCGCGCCCATGCTGGCCCTGCTCAGCCGTCGTGAATCCGGCCTTCGCGAGGATTGCCTGATCATGGGCCGTCTCCAGGGCCAGAGCCTGCTGCATTGCATGGACCAGGCTCGACTGGGCCAGTTGTCCCTCAAGCGTCAGCATGCCCTGGCCGACGCGGTGGGGCTCCAGGTCGGGTGCCTGCTTGCCGCGGGCCTGCACAACCGCGATCACAAGCCCAGCAACCTGATCGTCTCGTTCGATGGCGACACCCCGAGCGTGGCCGTGGCCGACTGCCAGGGCGTGCATCGCCTCAGCCGGGATCGGAGCCGTCACTCGATCCGCACCCAGGCGAGCCTCGCGCTCGAGGCCATCGGCGCGGGCGTGCTCCCACGCCGCGCCATCATCGCCCGCGTCTTGCGCGCCACCATGGCCGCGTATACCGCCCGCAGGTTCGCCGGCATGCCCGTCCAGCAGGTCTTGCGATTGACCAAGAGCCAGCAGGACGGCATCCTGGCGTCCCTTCCGGCCGGCATGTCGCTGCGCGCCTGGCCGCGCATCGCCCAGCGCATCCGCGGCCATGGCGATCCGACGCCCCGGGTCGATCCGCTCGCCAAACCCCGCGCGGTGGGCTCGTGACGCCCCCGGACGTGCCCACGAAGATCTGCCAGACGTGCGGCCGCACGTTCTCGTGGCGCAAGAAGTGGGAGCGTTCCTGGGAGACCGTTCGCTACTGCTCGGACCTCTGTCGCCGCGAGAAGCCCGGCGATCTCGATGCCCGGCTCGAACAAGCCATCCTCGGCGTGCTCGCAAGCCGCGATCGCGGCGCCACCATCTGCCCCAGCGAGGCGGCCCGGGCCGTGGAGCCCGACGACTGGAAGCCGCTGATGGAGCGCACTCGTCGGGCCGCGCGACGCCTCGTGCGCCAGGGCTCGCTCGTGATCACCAAGGGCGCCCAGGAAGTCAGCCCGGACGACGCCCGCGGCCCGATCCGGCTGCGGCTCAGGCCCTAGCGATCCAGCGAACTCGCACGACCGATCGCCGCATCGCCGAACCTGCTGCGGATCGCGTCGGCCGCTTCATCGACCCGGCTGGACCGCTCGTGCTCGGCCGCGTCGAACAGCCCCGGCCCCTCGGGCGTGTGCAGGTGGCTCGCGCTCACGCCCAGCAGCCGCACGGGCTCGAACCTCGCTCGCGCCCAGGCATCGAGCAAAGCGCACGACTCGCGCACGACGGTGCCGCTGTCGTGCGTGGGCTCGGCCAGCGTGTGCGCCCGCGTGATGGTCTTGAATTCGCCATTGCGCACCTTCAGCGTGATCGTTCCCGCGGCACGGTTGGCACGGCGAAGCCGCCACGCCACACGCTCGGCAAGGTCGACCACCTGCGCGTGGCATTGTTCCAGCGTCACAAGGTTGTCTCCGTACGTCCGCTCGTGGCCGATGCTCTTGGCCCGGCGGTCGGTCACCACCGGCCGATCGTCGATGCCGCGGCAGCGGTCGTGCAGGCTCTCGCCCAGGCTGCCGAACATCGCCGAGAGCGCTTGCCGCTCCAGCTTCCGCACGTCGCCGAACGTGCGGACGCCGATGCGCTCGAGCTTGCGCTGCCCCACGGCGCCCACGCCCCACAGGCGCGCGATCTCCAGCGGCTCGAGGAACGACCCAACCTCGCCCGGGCGCACCACGACCAGGCCGTCGGGCTTGCCCAGGTCGCTGGCGATCTTGGCGACCAGCTTGTTGGGCGCCACGCCCAGGCTCACGCGAAGCTGGGTCTTCTCGAACACCCTCTGCTTGATCTGCCGCGCGATCGCCTCGCCCTCGCCCAGCAGGCGCAGGCTCCCGGTGACGTCCAGGAACGCCTCGTCGATGCTCAGCGGCTCGACCAGCGGCGTCACCGATTCGAACACCTCGAACACCGCCCGGCTGGCTTCCTTGTACGCGTCGTAGCGGCCCTTGACGAAGATGGCCTGCGGACACAGCCGGGCCGCCACCGCCCCGGGCATCGCGCTGCGGCACCCGAACTTCCGCGCCTCGTAGCTGGCCGCCGCGACGACCCCGCGCTTGCCGCCGCCGCCCACCAGCACCGGCTTGCCACGCAGCTTGGGGTTGTCACGCTGCTCGACCGACGCGAAGAACGCGTCGAGGTCGGCGTGCAGGATGGTGCGGGGCTCGGCGGCGGCCATGGAGACAGGGTATGAGCACGAAGGATCGCGCAGAACGTCCCGGCCCCCAGCGTGCTCGCTATGGGCACCCCGCGTCGAACGCCGTCTGGAACGCCAGGAAGTCGAAGATCGTCAGCTCGCCGTCGCCGTCGAAGTCGGCTTGCGGGTCGGCGTCTTGGAAGAGGTTGAGGTAGGTGAGGAAGTCGAAGATGGTCAGGGCGCCGTCGAAATCGAGGTCGGGGGGGCAGGCGTCGCAATCCAGATCAAAGATCTCGACCACGCCGGGGAAGCCAGTTCCGACCACGGCGCCGGGCGAACCCAAGACCGCCGTCGAGCCGGAGATCCCACCGACGCCGAACGACGTCGTGGGTTGCACGGGACTGATCCGCGTGTCCTCGATCCACAGCCCCGACGCATCCCGCCGGAACAGGAAGGCCCCGCCGCTGGCCGTGGGCGTTGATGCGCCGGGCGCTGAAACGACGAGGTTGTTGCCCTCGACGGCGAGCGATCGTCCCAAGCCATCGAAGCGTTCGGGATTCGAGTGCGTGATCTCGTCGGCAAGGGTCCAGAGGCCTTCTTCGAGTTCGTACACGTAGACGACGCCTTGGCCCCTGGCCGTTCGGCTGGCGAGCCTGGCCCCGATGAAGAGCTGGTCGTCGTGGAGCACGACGGGCGCACCGAAGCGAGGGCCATCCAGCACGTCTGGCGCGACGAGCTTTTGGGCTAGTTCAACGCCACCATCCGGCAATCGGCGATACGCGTAGGCTGCGCCACCGTTGATCGCAATGATATCTTCGTACGTCGCTCCGACCACGACCCACTCATCGTTCAGCGCGGCGGACACGCCGAAGTCGCTGCGGCCGATGGGCTTGTCTGGATTTCGAAGATCCTCCGTCGCTTGCCACACCCCGTCGACCCGCTCAAAAACAAACAGTCCGTCGAAGGCGTACGGCACCAGCGCCGTATCCCCCGAGAGCGCACGTGCCGCGTCTTTAGGCCGGGTATCGGGCGACTGGAACAGGCTGACCTCGCGCCACCGTTCGCCATCGAACTCGAATTCGTAGTTTGCCTGTCCTCCGCTGCCGATGCGGGCGGCACCGATCAGGACGCGGTCGCCGTCCAACGCGATGCCCGCACCGAACAGGTGGTTCCATGCGAGGTCAGCGGGCTCGATGACCTGCCGGAGCATCCAGTCCCCGGCGCCGTCTCGCTCGTAGGCGTACACAAGGCCGTTGGCACAGAAGACATCGCCGCAGAGCGAATGCTCCCCGCCATCGCCAACGAGCAGGTGGCGGTCGTGGATAGCGACGGCGCCGCCAAACGAGTCGGCGAAGGCCGAGGGTGATTCGAGAATCTGCCGCGGACATTGGGCCAACGTCGCTTTGGCCAGCATGAAACCGGCGAGGGCGATGGCGGCGGCATGGCAGGCTTGCGAGGCAGTCATGCCGCCATTGTCCTCGATCGTGGTCTCGTTTGCAAGGCCATTTCGCCGCGAACACCCGACCCCGGAAGCCTCGACTTCGACGATGGGACCGATCTCTACGACATGACCTTGTTCAACGACCTGATCGCTACTGGCGCCCGCCGCGTGGACATGAACACCGATGGCCAGACCGACGACACCCTCTATCACGACGCGTACGACGCTAACGACGCCGCGACCGGCCCATAACGCCCGGCTCCATCATGATCCCTGAACTCGGCCTGCCCGCGCGGGCCGCTGGTTGTGGGGCGTCCGAGGTGCGGCGGCAACCGCCAGACCTCGGGCCACCCCGCACACACGCCACGTCCCAATATCGAAACCGCCCTCACGCCGCGCCAGGGCGGTTTGGGCCCGCCGGATGTCGTGATCCCGCCATCCATCACGATGATCGATGGATCGATTGCTCTGATCGGCGGGCCGAACGCTCCCATCGACGGGCCGTGCGCGGCGATCGGCGGGCCGGGCGCTCTGTTCGACGGGCCTATTGCCTCGTCCGGCGGCCGGGACGCGGCGCCCGGGGCATCTCCGGCGTTCGGGCCCGCGGCCTTCGTGCCCCCTCGCCCCAACACCCGATACCCTCTGTGGGCCACCGGACGGCCCGCATCGCACGCTGAGCCCCACCCGCAGGCAAGGACGCCGCCCATGGGCATGTACGAAAAAGACGGCCTGGGAATGTTCCACGGGCGGCTGCTCTTGCTGGCCGCCCTGGGGCTGCTTGGCTTTGCCGCCCTCACGGCCCAGCTTGGCCGCCTCAGCTTCGTCCAGGGGGCCCAGCTTCGCCAGGAGGCCGAGCGGCGGCTCGAGCGTCTGGCCTTCGAGCCCACCGTGCGGGGCCGCATCCTCGACCGCACGGGCCGGGTGTTGGCCCAGGATCGCCCCAGCTTCGACGTGCGCGTCGATTACGCCGTGCTGGGTGGCGCCTGGGCCGAGCTCTGGGCCGTCCGCTTTGCGCGGGCTGCCCACGCCGAAACGTGGCGCGAGATCGCGCCCGAGCAGCGCGATGCGCTCGCGCGCAGCTACGAGCCCTTCCTCCAGGCCCACGTCGAGCGGGGGCTCGCCGAGCTGGCCCTGGTCACCGGCGTGCCGCTGGAAGATCTCATGGAGCGCCGCGCCGCCATCGTCCGGCGCGTCGATGACGTGGCCGACCGCTACGCCGCCCACCGCAAGAAGGAACTGGAAGAGCGCGCCCTGGACCGAGGCCAGGCCCTGACCGCCGACCTGGATAAACGCCTTGAACGCCAGGCCCGTCGGCCCGTGCGCGAGCAGACCGAGCCGCACACCGTCGTGCCACTGGTCAGCGACGATGTCGGCTTTGCCGTCATGCAACTGGCCGAGCGAACCACGATGTTCGAGGCCCCGGTGCTCGACCTGGACGGCGCCGCGACCGGCCGCCGCGCCCGGGTCGAGCTGCCCGTCTGCCCGGGCCTGGACGCAGGCTTCTCGCGCGATCGGCAGTACCCCTACCAGACCATCACGGTCGACGTCGACCGCTCGACGCTGCCCGGTCCGCTGCGCGGCGACGGCCGGGGCGGGCGCGGCGAAGGCGCCGTGGGCGTGACCGTGCGCGGCACGCTGGACGCCATCGTCGGCAGCACCCGCTCACGCGTGTACAAGGAAGATCCCGAGCGTCGCCGCCAGTGGCTCGAAGAGCAGGCAACGCCCGAGCAGGTGGCCCTGGCGCGCACCGATCGCGGCGGCGACCGCGGCGCCTACATGCCCGGCGACCACGTGGGCCACGCCGGCGTCGAAGCCAGGATGGAGCACACGCTGCGGGGTCTTCGAGGCGTGCGCGTTCGCCGGTTGGATACCGGCCAGCAGCAGGTCACCGAGCCAACTCCCGGCCGCGACGTCACGCTCACGCTCGATGCCATGCTCCAGGCCCGCATCGCCGCGGCCATGAGCCCCCAGGTCGGGCTGGCCGTCGCGCAGGCGTGGCACGGCGACCGCGCCTCCAGGCGAGACGACGGCCTGCCCCTGGCCGGCGCGGCCGTGGTCATCGACATCGACTCGGGGGAGGTGCTCGCGCTGGTCTCCACGCCCACCGTCGACCCCGAAGACCCCGTGGGCAGCGCCACCAGGCCCGACAACGTCGAGGCGCAGGACTGGGATGATCCACGGTTCAATCGTGCGACCTCGGCGATCTACCCGCCCGGCAGCATCGCCAAGGCCCTCACGCTGGTCTGGGCGGCCAGCCGGGGCGAGCAGCAACTGGGCGAGCACATCGAGTGCACCGGCCACTACCTGCCCGGGCGGGACGACATCCTGCGATGCTGGATCTACCGGCGAGTCTACAACAACCTGACCCACAGCATGCAACTGGGCCGCGATCCCGACGAGGTCGATGCGCTCATGTGCTCGTGCAACATCTATTTTTACGAGCTTGGGGGCCGACTGGGCTACGACCGCATGGTCGAGGCCTACCGGCAGTTCGGCGTTGGTTCCCAGCCGCTGGACGCCGTCGCGTGCGCACCGGGCATCCTGGGCCTGATCCCCGAGCGAGACGACCAGGGCAACCCCATCGAGGTGCGACCCACCCGCATCGACGCGGTGCTCATGGGCATCGGCCAGGGGCCCGTCGCGTGGAGCCCGCTTCAGGCGGCCGACGCGTACGCCACGCTTGCGCGCGGCGGCCAACGGCTGGGTCCCACGCTGGTGCGCGAGGGCTCGCCGGTCCGCCGGGAGGACATCGGCCTGGAGTCCACCGCCGTCGAGCGCGCCCTCGAGGGCCTGTGGCTGAGCGTCAACGATCCGCGGTACGGGACGGGTAACCACACGACCATCAACGGCCAGCGCGTCGAGTACTTCAACGCGCCGGGCGTCAGCGTGTGGGGCAAGACGGGCACCGCCCAGCAGAGGGCCACGCTGACCAAGGAACGCAGGATCGCGCCCGACGGCACGGTCATCGAAGAGGGCGACCCCGAGCCACCCGGCGCCAGCACCGTCTTCGAGCCGGTCACCACGCACTACACGCACGCCTGGTTCGTCGGGCTGGTGGGGCCGGAAGGTGGCCGGCCCAGGTACGCCATCAGCGTGATGATGGAGTTTGCCGGCAGCGGCGGACGCGTCAGTGCGCCCATCGCCAACCAGATCGTCCACGCACTGCAGGCCGAGGGCTACCTGCCCCGCGGCTCGGAGGGTGGGCGCCCTTGATGCTCGATCGCCTGCACGGGTTCATGCTGGCCGAAGGGTCGGGCTCCCGGGCCCGGTGGGCCATCGCCAACCTGGGCTGGCTGAGCTTCGGCGCCGCCATGGCGCTCTCGCTGCTGGGCGTCTACGCCATCGACATCGCCACGCGTGGCGAGGACGCTGCCGGCCTGAGCCCCACGGCCCACCGCCAGCTCATCTTCGTCGGTGCGGGCGTGCTGGCCGCCGGCGCCGCGTGCGTGCCGCACTACCGGCTGATCGGGTTCCTGCGCTGGCCGATGGCCATCGCCACCCTGGCGCTGCTGGTGTTCCTGCTTATTCCCGTTGTGCCCGCGTCCATCGTGACGCCCCGCAACGGCACGCGCGGCTGGATCGATCTGGGCCCGGTCGACTTCCAGCCCTCGGAAGTGGCCAAGGTCGTCTTCGTGATCATGCTTGCCTGGCACATGCGATATCGCCGGAGCCACCGTCGCTTCCTCGGGCTGATTGGGCCGGCGATGATCGCCTTCGTGCCCATCGGCCTGATCATGCTCCAGCCAGACTTCGGGACGGCCATGATGATCGTGCCGGCGCTGGGCGCGGTCATCATCGCCGCGGGCGCCAAGCTCCGCCATCTGGCGGTCATCGCGCTCGTGGCAGCCATGGCCGCACCGGCCAGCTATCCGTTCCTGAAGGACTACCAGAAGGAGCGGGTGGTGGGGCTCATCCGCCAGATCCAGGGCAGCCGCGAAGGCGCCGATGGCATCAACTACCAGAGCCTGACCGCCCAGCGCGTCATGGGCGCGGGCCTGACCACGGGCAACGGCGACGAGCACGCCCGGGCCCTCATCCGCTACAACAGCCTGCCCGAGGCCCACAACGACATGGTCTACAGCGTGCTCGTCACGCGGTTTGGCTTCTGGGGCGGCGTGGGCATCCTTGGGCTCTACCTCGCCTGGCTCCTGGGGGCACTGGGCGTGGCGGCGATGTGTGCCGATCCCTTCGGCCGGCTGCTGTGCGTGGGGCTGGCCGCCCTGATCGCCGCGCAGACCATCGTGAACGTGGGCATGAACGTCGGATTGCTGCCAATCGTGGGGATTACCTTGCCCTTTCTCAGCTACGGCGGGTCGAGCATCGTGGCCGTCTGGCTGACCACCGGGCTGGTGCTGGGCGTCGGCCTGCGGCGGTCCAGCCAGTCCTATCGCCCGTCGTTTGAATACGCTGAGGGTGATGCCCAACCGGTCCTCAGCAACGTCCGAACCCGCCCCAGCCCGTAAGCCTGCCAACCAGGAAGAGCGCGACATCCAGGCGTTCGTCGCCGAGATCCTTGCCGACGCGCCCAAGGAGCCGCTGCCGGCGCCGCCCGAGTTCCTGGCCCAGGCCGCCGAACTTGGCATCGCCTTCGAGCCCGGCGAGGTGGAGAAGCTGGGCGGTTTCCTTGCCCTGCTCCTGCACGCCAACACGCGGATGAACCTGACGGCCATCAAGGACCCGGCCGAGGCCTGGCAGCGGCACATCCTCGATTCGCTGACGCTCATGGCGCCCCTGGCCGAGTTGCCCGCTGGGGCAACTGTCATCGACATCGGCACCGGCGGGGGCGTGCCGGGCGTGCCGCTGGCGATCGTGCGGCCCGACCTGCGGTTCGCCATGCTCGACGCAACGGCCAAGAAGACCGCCTTCGTGCGCGCGGCGATGGACGTGTTGGGCGTGGAACACTCGAAGGTCGTCACCGCGCGCGCCGAGGCGGCCGGCCGAGACCCCGAGCACCGCGACGCCTACGACGCGGCCATCGCGCGGGCGGTGGGGCCCATGGCGACCATCGCCGAACTCGCAACGCCGTTCGTCAAGCCGGGGGGCGTCGCGCTGCTCATCAAGGGCGAACGGGCTGGCGAGGAACTCGAGAATGCCAAGGCTGCGCTGCACATGCTGCTGAGCCACCACGCCGGCACCGTCGAGACACCCACGGGCCGGATCGTGATCCTCGAGAAGATGCGGCCGACGCCCAAGGCCTACCCGCGCGGCAATGGCGAGCCCAAGCGCAAGCCGCTGGGAACCTGATGGCCGACGCACGCGACCTGCTGGAGACTGACGGCCCCATCGCCGAGGCGTTGGGCGGGCGGTACGAGCCGCGCGAAGAGCAGTTGCAGATGGCCGACGCCGTGCAGCGGACGATGGAGAACCGCGCCCACCTGCTGGCCGAGGCGGGCACGGGCGTGGGCAAGAGCTTTGCCTACCTCGTGCCGGCGATGATCCGGGCGATCCTCTTCGGCGAGCGCGTCGTGGTCTCAACGCACACGATTGCGTTGCAGGAGCAGTTGATCTCGCGAGACATTCCGCTGCTTCAGCGTGTGTTGCAACCGGTGCTGCTCGCTCAGCCGGGCGCGACGAGCGAGCTGCACGCGTCGCTCGTGAAGGGACGAGGAAACTACCTCTCCATCCGGCGATTGGAACTTGCCAGCAAGCGGCGCCTGAAGCTCTTCGGCGATGAGCCAAGTCGGCGGTCGCTGGGCACGATCGAAGAATGGGCCTATGTCACCGAAGACGGCACGCTCAGCACGCTGCCGGCGCTCGAGAAACCGGGTGTGTGGGACCGCGTGCAGAGCGACAGCGGCAACTGCATGGGCCGCAAGTGCCCGCGGTACCAGCAGTGCTTTTACCAGAACGCCCGGCGGGACATGGAGCGGGCCAACCTGCTGGTGACCAACCACGCGCTGTTCTTCAGCGACATGGCGCTCCGGTCGCGCGGCACGGGCTTCCTGCCAAGGTACGACCACGTCGTGCTCGACGAGGCGCACACGGTGGAGGAGGTCGCCGCCGACCACTTCGGCATCTCGCTCACAGAGGGCCGCGTGATGCACCTGCTGGGCGTGCTGCTCAACAGCCGGACGAACAAGGGGTATCTGGCGAACCTGGAATTGCCCGACGATCGCCCGGTGCTTGCGGCGGCGAATGCCGTGCACGAGGCCGAACTTGCCGCTCGCGAGTTCTTCGGTTCGCTGGGAGTCGTCGCGGGCGAGAAGAGCGGCGGCGAGGGCGGCTCGCTCCGCGTGCGCGAGCCGGAGGTCGTGGGTAACTCGGTGACGCCCGCCTTCGATGAACTGGCCGGCCGGCTGAAACGGCTGAAGGACGCCCTGCCCGAGGAGCCGCAGTTCGAGCCCGACAGGTTCGAGCTGAACAGTTACGCCATGCGGGCGGCCGAGATCGCCAGCTCGTGCGCGCAGCTCATCGAGCAGAAGCAAGCGGGATACGTCTACTGGATCGACGCCAGCCGAAGCACGACGGGCCGGCCGCGCATAAGCCTCACGAGCGCCCCGGTCGACGTGGGCCCGCTGCTGAACGAGCACCTGTTCGGGCGAGACTTTTCGGTGTGCCTGACCAGCGCGACCCTGGCGACGAGCTCTCGCGACGAGAGCAAGGGCTTTGACCACGCGATGGCCCGCCTGGGGGCCCACGGCGCATCGACGCTGCGGCTCGGCTCGCCCTTCGACTACGAACGCCAGGTACGGCTGGTCGTCGACGAGCGCGTGGGCACACCCGGCCGCGGGCTCGACCGCGGCTACGAGGATCGTCTGGCCGCCGCGATCGTCGAACACGTGGGCACCACGCGCGGCGGGGCGTTCGTGCTCTTCACCAGCCATCGACTGCTGCGGAACATGGCCCGAGCCTGCCGAGACCCTCTGGGCCGCATGGGCATCAACGTGCATGCCCAGGAAGCGGACGGCTCGCGGGCGGTGATCCTCGAGCGTTTCCGGGAGGACCCGAGTTCGGCGCTCTTCGGCGCTGCGAGCTTCTGGCAGGGCGTGGACGTGCCCGGCGAGAGCCTGCGCAACGTCATCATTACGAGGCTGCCCTTCGACCCGCCCGATCGTCCGCTGGCCGAGGCGCGCGCCGAGCGACTGAAGGAGCAGGGCATGGACCCATTCCGCATCGACAGCCTGCCGCGCGCGGTGATCCGGTTCAAGCAGGGCTTCGGCCGATTGATCCGCAGCGCGAGCGACACGGGCCAGGTCGTCGTGCTCGACCCCCGCATCGTGACGGCGCGGTATGGGTCGATGTTCCTCAAGGCCATGCCCGAGGGCGTGCCCGTCGAGCGTTACGAGGGCGAGCCGCTGGGCGAGCCGAGCTGGTAGTCAAGAGCGCTTGATCGAGCGGATGATCTGCGCGATGGTGCGCCAGATGATCTTCAGGTCGAGCCACAGGCTCATGTTCTCGACGTACTCGATGTCGTAGCGGATCCATTCCTGGAAGTCGCTGTCGGCCGCGCGAGTGCGCTTCACCTGCCACAGCCCCGTCACGCCGGGGCGCACGCTCAGCCGCGCCTCGCGCCAGCCGGGGCAGTATTGGTTCTCCTTGTATGGGCTTGGGCGCGGCCCGACGACCGACATGTGGCCCAGCAGGACGTTGATAAACTGCGGCAACTCGTCGATCTGTACCTTGCGGATGAACTTGCCCACGCGCGTCAGCCGTGGGTCGTCCTTGATGTAGAACTGTGGGCCATCGACCTGGTTGAGCGCGGCGAGTTCGGCCTTCATCTTCTCGGCGTCCTTGCGCATCGAGCGGAACTTCAGGCAAGGGAAGTCCTTGGCGTTCAGCGACTCGCGCGTGTGCGCGAAGAAGAACGGCCGCCCGTCCTCGAGCCAGATGGCCAGCATGACGAAGGGATAGATCGGCAGCGTCAGGGCCAGGGCGATGATCGCGAACACGATATCGAACGCCCGCTTGAGCACACGCTCCAGGGGTGGCAGGGAGCGCGGGTGCAGGGGCTCGGTCCGTTCGGTGGGCTGAAGATCAAGCCAGCGGACATCCCCGGGGTCGGGCGTGTGCGCGGGGTCGTCCCATGCGATGTCCGGGCCCACGAGGATCTCGTCGTCGGCGACGGTGCGTCCGGCGCCCACCCAGACCCTGCCGATGCATTGGGCGTCCTTGCCCAGCGTGGCGTCGGGGTCGATCCAGGCGCCGCCCCCGCGCTGGGTGGCGCGCTCGATGGTGCTGTTGGGCGTGTGCCAGCGTTCGACCAGCAGGCGGGCGCACCGGGCGAGCTCGGTGGGGTCGTCGGCATCGAACACCCGCGCATCGATGCCCATGGGCCAACGTTGTCCGCGTCGTACGGCCCGTCGGAGCTTCCGCCATCCGTCCCGACGGTCTTCGGCTTCCTGCCACAGTCTGGCGACCGTGGGCCGATTGGTTACCGCAGCCCGAGCAAATCGTGAATCGTCGCTGCCGTAGACCCGTTCGAGTTGCACGAAGCGTCCTTGGTCATCCGCAACGATGCGCTCGCGATAGGCGTGCTCGTCGATGTCCTGCAGGCGCAGCATGACCAGGTCGGCATCATCCCACACGATATGGTCGACCACCGGGGGCAGCTCGAAGAGGCACAGCGTGCGAGGCTGCAGAAGAAGAAACAACTGGGCGTGGCGCACGAGCGGCGTGGCCAGGCCCTGTCGAACAACCTGCACCCCGCGCGACGCCCAGTAGCGATCGTGGAGCGCCACGGCCGAGAGGCCGAAGATGGTGGGGGTGCCAGCCGGCTCGGCGATCATGGCGCCTCGCTCCCGGCTAGCGCTTCGGCCAGCGCTTCGGCCGCCGACCGTACGACGTTGCGCAGTGCCTGGGCATCCTGCTCGCTCGGCGCGTCGGCGATGAGAAGTTGCACCATGGCGCCCTGGCCGGGCCAGCCACGATCAAGATCACCAGCAGCGTTCAGGACGGCCGGGTCGGCTCCCCAAGCACCAGGAGCGACGTAGGCGGTGTCGAGCGTGACGCTCTCGGTGAACGGTCCGGGGCCACGCTGATGAACCGTCCGGCGAAGCTCGTCCGTATCCTCGCCGGCCTGGCCCGACCATCCACCCGAACGCATGGCCTCGATCGGGTCGAACGCGAGCAGGTCTCGACGATCTTGCGCGATGACGATGCGCAGGAAGGCCTCGGCGATGATCCTGCGATCGTCATCGAGCAAGCCGATATCGCCTTCGGGCGTACTGCGGATGACGTATCGGATGGTTTCGATCCGGACGGCGTTGTGCGGCGGGAATGCCAGCGGCATCTGCTGCGAGGTCTCCGTCCGCACCCAGCCGGCGACGTCTTGCTGGAGCACATGCGCGTCAACGTCCACCGACGCAGGATCGAGCATCGGGCCCTGCCGCCGAATCGGGTCGGCCATGTAGACAGCCGCCGCGACCGGCAGGATCAGGATGACGGGGATGCTTCGGCGCAAGCGGGTTCCTCTTGTGTACGAATCACTGATAAGCCAGGGCGTAGCGGCGGGCGGGAACCTGGGCAAAGGCGAGCAGCCGAATGCCGCCGTACAGCATGCCGAGCGAGAGTGCCAGCGTGAGCCAGCCGCTGAGCTGGGCAAGGAAATTGGTCGAGGCGGGCCACGATTCGGCCAGGATGGCAAACGGCACGAGACGAACGATGTTGGCAACCATCGCCACGAGCGGGCTGGCCAGCACGAGCGCGATGCGCACGCCATGGCGCAGCGGCGTGCCGAATGCAAAGGCGTACGTCACCAGGCCGATGGCTGCGATCATGCGGACGCCGGCGAAGTCGCCCAGGCTGATCTGCTCGACGCCCACCACCAGTTCCTGCCCGCTGGAGTAGGCCGGCATGCCAAAGACTTCGAGCACGCCCGCGGTCACCGCCAGGCTCCATGCGCTCAGCACGTCGGTGACCGGCAGCAGCCACGGCATGGGCGCGGGGGCCAGGAAGAAGAGCGCCACGACCGCCGGACTCATGCGCAGCATCACGCTGCTACCCACGACCGACCAGATGGCTCCGATGAGTACGCCGATGGCGCCCAGGTGCACGGTCAGGGTTGAATCGAGCGCACCGCCCACGAGGTAGACCCCGCCGGCCACGGCCGCGATGACCGGACCGAGCCATAAGCCATGGCGGCCTGCGCTGCGGAGCCTGCGTCGCCGGCACAGCGCCAGCCAGCCGGCTACGGCGGGCACGAGCACGATGTACCCGTTGTCCGGATCGGTCGTGGCGCTGACGTAGATGTCACGCCATGCCGGCAGGCACGCCAGCACCGCGGCGGCCACGGCAACGCACGCCTGCACGGGCGTCCATGCGGTCCAGGTGCGGGCGGCGAGGCTCATGCATCACCTCCCAGCGTCTTGTCGGTGACGACCTGGCCCGCCGGCGCCACTGCGCCCGGCCCCAGCAGTGAGCGCGCGACGACCGCTCGCTCGCCCACCCGAGCGCGGGCCAGCACGACCGCGTCGCGCATCCGGCTGGACGGCGCCACCTCGGCGCCCGGCTCCACGACGACGAACGGCTTGCCGCCCGACAGGTATCCCAGGGCCTCGATGTACTGCTCGCGGTCGCGGATCGGCAGGCAGATCCGCTCGCCGGCCGAGGCATATGCCACGCGCACGCGGTGGCGCCTGGCGATGACCGGAAGGCACTGTTCCTTGAAGTCCATGTAGCCGGCGCCGGGCACCGCTCGCATGACCTCGGCAGAAACGAGCATGAAGCCCGTTGGCGTGCCATCGTGCTCGGCCAGGAGCGCGACGTCCGCGTCGAGTTCCAGGAGCCTGTTGACCACACCGGGCAGCGGTGGGATCACAACGCTGCCGCCAGTTGCGACGAGCATCTTGCCCTGCTGGCCCGAGGCGGCCGCCCGAAGCACGCCCCCGGTGCCGAGGAAGGCCACGTCATCGGGCTCGACGGTGGTGCGGTCGTGGTTGGTCGAGGTTGGGGCGGGGCTCTTGCGATCGGTCAGGATCCGCAGTGGCAGGGTGATCCCGAGTGCTTCCCCAAGCTCTTCGAGCGCCGCGAGCCATCGTGTCCCAACGGTCTGTCCATCGAGCAACGGAAGATCGAGCACGTTGCGCGCGGCCGCCTTGAGCAGCGGGGTGGGACGCACCGCGCCGGCGAACAGCAGCATCTGGCGCACGGCGCTCCCGTCGCTCATCGTCGTGCCGCCCGTCGTGGCTCGCTGGATTGTCGTGGCCTCGGCCGAAGGTCCCATAGCACGGCGCCTGATCCCATCTTCAAGGGACGGCGTGGTCCGTCCAACGCCGTTCCGGGTATCGGTTCATCGGCACAATCGAGGTGGCAATGCCGGCCGAGTGAAGATGATATTGGCAACCAACGCGCCGTCCCAGCCCGAGGGCGACGGGGCGATCGAAACACCGAAATTGCCAGCCGGTTCAGCCCTGGGTCATCGTGTACGACAGAGGCCCGTTGGGACCGAGCTCGATGCCCAGTGCCATCCAGAGCAGGATCAGGATCGTCCAGACGACGGCAAAGACCAGGGTGTAGGGCATCATCATGGAAATCAGTGTGCCCATACCCGAACGCGGAGCGAACCTCTGCATGAATACCAGGATGATCACCAAGTACGCATTCAGGGGCGTGATGATGTTCGTGGTGCTGTCGCCGATGCGGTAGGCCGCCTGGGTCAGCTCGGGGCTGATGCCTACGAACATGAGCATGGGGACGAAGATGGGCGCGAAGAGCGTGTACTTGGCGCTCATGGACCCGATAAACAGGTTGAAGAACATCGTCATTACGATGAACGCCACCACGAGCCCGTACTTGCTCAGCCCGCTGGTCGCCAGCGACTGCCCGCCCGCGTGGGCCATCATCACGTCGAGCCCGCTGTAGCTCATGTACTGGATGAACTGGGCGGCAAAGAACGCCAGCACGATGATGGGCGCCATCATCTCGATGGCCTTGATCATCACGGCCCCGGCGTCCTTCGTGCTCTTGATGCTGCCGGTCACCATGCCATAGACCATGCCCGGAATGATCGATCCGATGAAGATCAGCGGCGTGATGACCACCACCCAGCGCGCGAACGGCGGCGAGCGCTTCTGGAGCACGTCGCCCGCATCGGTGACGAATCTCGAAAGGGTGGCGTCGGTGTAGTAGCCCTTGCCCTCGACGACGACCGCTGATTCGGGCATCGTCTCCGGCGGCGCGACGGGCTGACCGTTTTCCTTCACCAGGTCGGCGATCGCCGGATCGGGCTCGGGGTTCTCAGCCGTCGCCACGCCCGGCATCGTGTAGTCGTAGAGCGGCGAGTCCTTGATAAGCACGCAGCCAACGATGGTGGCGATGACGATCACGCCGGCGATC
The DNA here is from genome assembly GCA_040221175.1 of Phycisphaerales bacterium. Taxonomy (NCBI): domain Bacteria; kingdom Pseudomonadati; phylum Planctomycetota; class Phycisphaerae; order Phycisphaerales; species Phycisphaerales bacterium. The sequence goes on along the minus strand of JAVJVK010000004.1, from coordinate 674,982 downwards.
GTGGCGGCAAACAGGCCCTTCTGTTCGGTTGGCGTGATCTGCTGGCTTTCCAAGTCGGTGGCTTCCACCGGCGCCGGGCCGCCTTCTTCGATGCTCTTGCGGCTCAGTCGGCGTTCGACGAACCACGAGCTGGTGGCCCAGCCCACGCCAGTGATGATGAACGTCGAGGCGATCATGAACCACCAGTTGCAGGTCGCGGCGACCTGGTAATCCGGATCGATGATCTGGGCGCCCTGCGTGCTCAGGGCAGCGAGCATGGGGTCCAGGCCCGTCACGACGAGGTTCGCATTGAAGCCGGCCGCCACGCCCGCGAACACCGCCGCGATGCCCGCCAGCGGCGATCGGCCCACGGACTTGTACAGGAGCGCGGCCAGCGGCGGCAGCACCACGTAGCCCGCGTCGAGCCCAAAGCTGCTCATGATTCCCAGGAACACCATGGCGGGCGTCAGGAACCGGTTGGGCACGACCTTCATGAACGCCTTGAGACCGGCCCCGATGAGACCGGTCTTCTCGGCCACGCCGATGCCCAGCATGCCGGTGAGCACCACGCCCAGGGGCGCAAAGCCCATGAAGTTGGCGACCATCGTGCTCAGGCACCAGTACAGCCCGTCGCTGGTCAGCAGGCTGCGCGCCGTCAGCGTCACGCCGGTGGGCACCAGTTCGGTCGTCGCCTCGCCCGTGGCGGGGTCGACCGTCTCACGCAGGGCCTGCACGTCGACCGACCAGTTGCCCACGTAGGCGATGTGGCTGACGAGCATGACCACGATCGCACCCAGCAGGAACAGGGTGGCCGCGTCGGGAAGCTTGTTGCCAAGCCACTCGATCCAGTCCAGGGCGCCGCGGCGCTTGGTGCTCAACTGCGGATCGGCGGGCGAACGGGAGGTGTCGCTGGGGTCCATGGCGTCTCCACGAGATCTGGATGCGGGCGAATCGCAGGCAACCTACCCACCCCGGGCGGGCCAAGCAAGCGCTACCGTGGCGCCGTCGCACGCCTTCCATCGGCTATCGGGAGCGTTCCTGCATGACCCAGCCCGACTTCCTCCGCCTGCCAACGACTCGCAACGACGCCAGCGTCGTGCTCGTGGGGATCCCCTTCGACGCGACCACCAGCTACCGCCCCGGTACGGCTAATGGGCCGCTGGCCGTTCTCGAAGCCTCGGCCCAGGTCGACCTCGAAGACCTGCGGCTGGGTCGCATCTGTGATCGCGGCATCGTCATGGAGCCCATCGAGCCCTGGATCGCCGAACTCTCCGCGGCGGTGCGTCCCGATGCCGAGGTGCTGATCGAGGTCGAGGGCGAGCCGCCGGTGGACGAGGACGCCCGGGGCCGGGTGAACGCCGCCAGCGAGCGCGTGCGTGCGTACGTACGCGAGACGGTCGCTGGCATCCTGAAGGACGGCAAGACACCCGGCCTGGTCGGCGGCGAGCACAGCGTGCCGCTGGGGGCCATCGAGGCCTGCGCCGAGCACGCCGGCGAGATCGGCATCCTGCAGATGGACGCCCACATGGACCTGCGCGACGCCTATTGCGGGCTGACGCACAGCCACGCCTCGATCATGCGCAACGCGCTCACGATGATTCCGGGCGTGAAGGCCCTGGCTCAGATCGGCATCCGCGACTATTGCAGGGAGGAACTGGACTTCGCCCGATCGGCCAAGGACACGCTGGGCAAGCCCGTGACCACGGTTTTTGGCGAAGACATCGCCGACACGGGCGGCGACCCGGTGCTGTTCAAGAATCTGGTCGAGCGGGCACTGGAAGCGCTGCCCGACGCGATCTACGTCACCTTCGACATCGATGCGCTCGAGGTCTACCTGTGCCCCAACACCGGCACGCCCGTGCCCGGGGGCATGAGCTTCTCGCAGGCGGCGGCGCTCATCAAGGCCATCGTCGACAGCGGCAAGAAGGTGGTCGGGTTCGACCTGGTCGAGGTCGCGCCCGACCCGGACCCGAGCGTGCGATCCATCGACGCAGTGGTGGGGGCGCGGGTGCTGTACAAGATGTGCGCACTGGGCGCATAAAAGAACCGCGTCGAACGCGGTCTTGTCTCAAACGATCGATTGGTCTTACCGCCGATCGCGCTCGCGGATGAGTCGCAACTGCAGCTTCGCACGCTCCATCTGGCGGGAGATGCGCTCCTGCTCGGCGACGGGATCGGGGTGGTCTTTGGGTACGCGGCGGGCCTCGGCCTCGGCCAGTTCGGCCTTGGCGTCCTGCTCGCTCAGGTCGGCCGGCGCCTTCGCACTGCTGGCCAGCACGCGGATGGTGTTGTTGGAGACCTGCACGAAGCCGTCCTCGACCAGGTAGACCTGCTCCTGCCGCTCGCTGGTCTTGAGCGTCAGCAGGCCCAGGCCCAGCTTGGCCACCACCGGGGCGCGGCCGGGCATCACGCCGAACTGGCCGTCGTGGGCGGGGATGGAGGCGTACTGCACCGGTCCGTCCGACAGCACGCCATCGGGGGTGATCAGCTTGCAGGTGAGGGTGCTCATGCGTGCCCGGCTCCGTGTAGGAAGTCGTCTCAGGCCGGCCCCAAGGGCCGGGGCCGCCATGGTAGCGCCATACGCTGGCCCATGCCCGTTCGGGTCGCCCTCATCCTGCTCGCCCTTCTGCTTGCCCTGACACTGGGTGTTCGGCTCTTGATCGAGCCCGGTGGGGGGCTGGCCCTGCCGGGAAGTTCGGTGGTGTGGGGCATCCGCCTCGATCGCGCCATCGCGGCCATCATCGTTGGAGTCTCCCTGGGCGCGGCGGGCGTGGCATTGCAGGCCATGCTGCGAAATCCGCTGGCTTCGCCCGACCTGCTGGGCATGTCCGCCGGCGCCGTGCTTGCCGTCACGGTGGTGCACGCGGTGGGCTGGGCCATCCGCGACGACGTGGCGGCGCTGGTCGGGTCGATCGGGGCGCTCGGCCTAGTGCTGCTGCTGGGACGAAGACGCGGTCAAGTGGAGCCGGTCACGCTGATCCTCGTCGGCGTAGCTCTGGCGATCGGCCTGGGGTCTATGGCCAGTGCCGTGCGTGCTCTTATGCCTCCCAGCGCAAGGCTGGAGGGCGGCTGGTACTTCGGCTCGCTCACCGAATCGCTCACCACGGGGCAGATGCTGATGGCGGGCGGCGTGACGCTGGCCGGCGTGCTCTGGGTGGCCTGGCGCGGGCGAGCGCTCGACGCGGCTGCGATGGGCGAAGACGAGGCACGCACGACCGGCGTCCCGCTCCGGCGGCTGCGCGTCGAGATGGTGCTGGTGTCGGGCGTGCTTACCGCCATCGCGGTGGTGCTCGCAGGACCGATCGCGTTCCTCGGCCTGGTGTGCCCCCACCTCGTACGGATGCTCATGGGCCCGCGTCACACGCCCCTGGTGTTCGGCGCTGCGATGGTTGGTGCGATGATCATGCTTGCCAGCGATGCGCTCGCTCGGGCCTTGCCGATGGAAACCGGACGCCTTCCCACCGGCGTGGTCGTTGCCATATTGGCCGCGCCTGCGCTGGTCATCATCCTGCGGAGCCAGGCAAGCCGGCCGTCCTAGGCCATCACGTCCACGTGCGGCGTCGGGATTGATCCGTCGGCCCGGCGCTCCTGTTTGAGCTGCGACGAATCGCTCAGGGCACTGGTTGAAGCCCACACCTCGCCGCCCAGGTCGCCCGGCGACAAGGTCTCCGCCGCGACCGACTCGATGCTTGCCGTTTGGTCGACCTCGGCAACGTCGATCCGGCTTGGCTCCGGGGCGTTTGCCGCCGGGGTTGCGTCGTCATCCGAACGCTCGCGGATGGGCAGCGGTGGCGCCTTGGTCGTGCGAACCTGCGGCGCGGCCTCGCTGGTCACGCTGTCCCTGACCATCGCGCGCCGCGCGGCATCTTCCATGCGCGTCGCCTTCGAGGCCACGGCGCGGTCGGTGCCCGACGGATCGACGGGCGCCAATGCTGCACGGCGGATTCGCGCGGCCTTCTGCACCGTTTCCTCGGGCGTGCGACCGGGCGAGGTATCGATCTGCACCGAGCCCGAAACGGCATATCGCTTGCCGTCCGGCCCGGTTTCGTAGCTGTAGTTCGGTCCGCCGCGATAGAGCGAGCCCGCGGCTGCCTTGTGGGCCTCTTCGTGCCGACGAACGCGTTGATCGGTTTCGCGAAGCTCCTTGAGCTTGCGCTCCTCGGACTCGCTCAGTTCCTTGCCCGACGTCGATCGCTCGGGTTTCTGTCGCGGGAGGCCAACTCGCGCCCGATAGGTGGCGGCTTGCGTGGTCGACGGGCTGGCATCCATTGCCGTGAACATGGGACTTCCTGATGCGTTCATCGACCCAATGGCCGGGGCGCTGTCGCGATGAAGCGAATGTGGCACGCACTGGGCGGAAGGCATGACGAACATGCGGCTTGGGCAAATTGCGTTGCCCCATAACCACCGGACGCCCAACGAAAGACCGCACGGGAAGCCGTGCGGTCGAGGGGGTGTCGATTTGAGGCAGGGTCGAAGGTCTTACTTGGCCTTCTTCTTGTCCTTGCCGGCAAAGTAGTTGCCGCCAAACTTGCGCTGGAACTTCTCGACGCGTCCAGCGGCGTCGACGAAGGCCTGCTTGCCCGTAAAGAACGGGTGCGAGCCCGACCAGACTTCCACGTGCATCTCGGGCACGGTGGCGCCCACGGTCATCACGACCTCGCCGTTGTGGTAGACCTTGCAGTTGGGGTAGTACGTGGGGTGGGTGTCCTGCTTCATGGCCCGGCTCCGAAGATGCGTCTGGTGCGTGGAACGGAGAGTATATCCGCCCTGCCCCCCCCGGCCACCGTTCAGACCGTTTCACAGATCCGTGAATACCCTAAGCTGCGCCGTCCCGCTGCTGCGGCTTTTCGCGATTGAGCAGCCACCTTGTGAGGTCCCGCATGGTAACGATGCCCACCAGCCGCCCGCGGTCGTCGACCACCGGCATGGCCGAGATGCGACGATGCAGCAGCATCAGCGTGGCGCCTTCGGCCGACTCCTCGGGCGACACGGTCTGCGGATCACGCGTCATGATCTGATGGACCCGACGCTTCAGGCTGTTGGCGTCGGCGGTGCGCTCGTTGATGGTGCCCGCGAACGGGCTCACGTGGGCCAGCATGTCGCGATCGGAGACGATCCCCACCAGGCCGCCGTCGTCGCCGACGATCGGCAGGTGCCGGAAGCGGTAGCGGGTGAAGAGCTCGCGGACGTGCTCAAGGTCCTCGTCCATATGCGCGGTCACGATCTGGCGGGTCATGATGTCGGCGATTTTCATCGACGTGCCTCCGTTGGATCCAACCTTAATATCGGTCGATCAAGGCTCGGCGCGCAGCCGCTACAGTCGCTCATGCCCACCGACGACCATGCCACGCCCGGCCGCGGATCCGATAATCGCCCCGCCGGGCCCGAAGGCATCCATGCGCCCTGGCGGCTGACGTACCTCCAGTCGCTGGGAGAGTCCGGGCCCAAGACCACCGACGGCTCCGGCGGCACGTTCCTCTCGGCCTATTGGGCCAGCCCGAAGGCCGATCAATCCAACCACGTCGTTGCACGGACCGAGCGCGGCATGATCCTGCTCAACGCGTTCCCCTACGCCAACGGTCATTTGCTCGTGGCGCTGGGCGAGCCGCGTGCGAGGCTGCTGGACTACGAGCCGCAGGACCGAGCGCACCTGTGGATGCTCGTCGAACTGGCCTGCGACCTGGCCGAGCGCACGCTGGAATGCCAGGGGCTGAACGTGGGCATCAACCAGGGCCGCGCCGCCGGCGCCGGCGTGCCGAGCCACCTGCACGTGCACGTCGTGCCACGCTGGGGTGGTGATACGAACTTCATCACCACCGTCGGTCAGGTGCGTGTGGTGCCCCAGGCACTCGACGACATGGCCAAGCGGTACCACCAGACGTGGGAACGGCTGTCGCACACCCTTGATTGAGATCGTGCAAGCGGCCGACTAGATCGACAGGCCCAGGTCGAAGCGGCCGTCGTCGCGAAGGGCACATCGTGCGATGCGGCCCTTGATGAAGGTGGCGCGGCTTCCTTCGTCGTACAGCGTGACGCGATCGCCGGCCTCGAGTGCTTGAGCCGAGATCAGCCCTACGCCGCCCGCGCTGGTGTCGCGCAGCTCGAGGGGCAAGAGCCATCGCCCGCCCTCGACGCCGAAGACCACGCCCAGGCGCTGCCCCGTGGCGGGCGTGCGCGTCGCGCGGCGACGGTCGAAGACGTACGGCCCGGCGTCGGTCGCCTCGGGCTGGGGGTCGCTCTGGAGCCTCTTCAGTTCGATCTGTTGTGCCGCATCCATGTCGTTCACCACCGTGTGGAAGAATCCGTTCCATCCCCGTGGCCCCACCACCGGGCCCGTCGGGGACGTCCCTCGCCACCATGGCTCTCGCTCCGACATTCGCATCGGCTTAGAAGGGGTGGGTGGTTTATCCCAGTTGCCCGAAGCAGGGCAAAATTTCGGAATCGGCGGATCCTGCGCCCTCTCGCTGGCGGATCACGCCCATGAAGCCCGCGTGTGGTGGCCCCCAGCCGGTTCGCGCTGTAGCGATGAATGCGGGCGGCGCGTAATCTGCATCCGGAGGAGACCCATGGCCCAGACTACGTCCATTGCCGCGATGCGGACCGGTATCGTTCTTGCTTCGTTTGGGTTCGCGGCTCTTGCCCTGGGGCAGGAGCAACTTGCCTTCAACGGGCCGCTGTCTTCCATGCCCGGCGCTCACGACACCGGCGCCGACCTGATCTGGGCCGTGCCCGACGGCGCGTCGGCCGGCGTGAGCGGGCACGCGCCGCTTGCGTATCGCCTGGCCGAGCCCATCACGCTGACCGGCCAGGCCACGATCGAGTCGGTGGTGGTTTTTGGCTACCAGCAGGGCGCCATCGAGGGGTCCACGATCGATCAACTCGGTCTTGAACTGTGGAACGGTCGCCCGGGCGACGCGGGTAGTTCACGCATCGCCGGAGATATCGATGCCAACATGCTCTCGTCGGTCTCCCCGACCGACGCGTTCGTCGCGATGACGGGCGTGACCTTTACGATCGACCGCCGCGTGTTTGCGCTCACGGCGGGTGATCTCGGCTGGTCGGTGCCCGCGGGAGACTACTGGCTCGTCTGGACGATGGGCGGCAGCCTCGATGGCGGACCCTACAGCCCGTACCTGGGCGACGACACGCGGCCGGTTACGGGCGAGGCTCGCCAGCGTGTGCTTGGCGCATGGCGTCCGGCACGCAACCGTACCGAGGGCGGCGTGCAAGTGTCGCTGCCCTACGAGGTGTACGGCTCGTATGCGTGCGCTGCCGATTGCGACGGCGATGGCGACCTGACCATCTTCGATTTCCTGTGCTTCCAGAACGCGTTCGCGCAGGGCGAGGCGTCGGCTGACTGCGACGGCGACGGCAGCGTCACCATGGACGACTTTGCCTGCTTCCAGGCGTCGTTCATGGCCGGGTGTGGTTAAGCACGGAAATCAGCGGCCGGGTTCGATCAGGCGATCGATCGAGAGCGTCGTGATTGATGGCGCCTCGATGCCCGTGACCACTTCCCAGAAGGGCTCATCGAACCCGTCGGGCAGCCAGATGTTGAACTGGCCGGTGGGATCGTCGGCGTAGGTCTTCAGCGAGGCATTGCCCGCGAAGATCGCCCGCTGGATGAGAAGCAGATCGTCGCCGACGTACTCCGACTCGGCCGACACGCCGATGAGGGCGTCGACCAACTCGCCGAAGAGCCGGCGGTCGTGTTGCAGCAGCACGTGGGCGTCGTCCCACAAGAGGAAGCGAAACCGGCTGGCCGGTCCGCAGTGTGCGGGGTCACGGCCTCGCAAGAGTGACACCACGCCGCGCGGGCCGTGGACGCGGCGCGCCAGCGACGGGCCGGGCACGTGGCGTTCCAGTTGCGCGCAGAACGATTCCAGATCGTGGATGTGTCGGCCTTGGAAGCGAAACACCTCGGTGTATCGCTGGGATTGGAGGAACTGGCCGAGCGATGCCAGGAAGTCGAGCTGGCGGCGCGGCGAGGGCGTCCAGGCGACGAGATGCGACTCGTCGGCCATGGCCAGCACGTCGGCTTGCCACCGTCCCCCCAACAGGGGGTTATTCGATTGGCTCGTAAGAACGCCCATACCCCGGAGCCTTCCGTCCGTGTCTCACCACGACACAACACCCAGGGTGGTGTGCCATACCCCTGTTCCGACCACCACGAGGGGGCCGGGTGCCTCACTGCTGTAAGTGTGCGCCGGGAATGGAACTCGGCCAGCATTCGCCCGAATAGCCGATGCAACCGACACAATCCGCAGCGTTTTGCGGGCCAGATTTACGTCCGCAACTGGTTATAGTTCGGGTTAATCCGAGGTCATGATTCGTTCGGTCGGCTTTCGCTGCCCACATTGGCCCCAAGTTCCGCGTCGGCCACGTCTTGCGAGCCGCGTCCGGGGCCTCCCCCAGTTGCCGACCCGATCAGGCGCTTTTCGCCCGAGCCCGCGACCGTCGGACGGTCGTGGCCGGCGGCCTCTCGGCCGTCCTCGGTCACCTTGTAGACGATGCCGATCGTGTGCTCGGGTTCGCCCAGCACCAGGCGATCGACGACCTCGACGCCCTGCATGAGCGTGTGGTCGGTATTGGCCACCTCGTACTTCCACATGCCAAACCGCCCGCGGCTGTAGATGCCCTGGGCCTCGAGCCAGGGGATGGCGACCGAAAGCCGATCGTCCCGGTCTACCGACGGCGTGGGGTAGCTGTACTCCACCGCATGGTGCCAGGTGCTGACGATGTCGGCTCGCTCGCCTGGCTCGAGGAGGCCGGCGTTCTCCAGGCCGGCGATTGTGTCTTCGACGATAGTGCCGGGGTCCACGGGCTTGTGACCGCTTGCGCTGGTCTCGCAGAGCAGCGAGTAGTGCGTGTCGTTGGCGCCCGTCTGGTTGGGAGTCATGTAGGGTGAGTAGTTGCTCAGGTACGTCACCCGGTAGAAGGGGCAGTTGTCCTCGGGGAAGTACATCCAGCTCTTGGTGCTCGGGCACGGTCGCTTCAGGCCCACGCCCACCATGTGCCCGGCCGAGTGCAGGAGCCCGCCGGCGGCCTGGCGAACCGTTTCGGGCGCGTCGGCGATGATGTCGGTGCAGAGCACGTCGAGTGGCATGGCCGAGATCAGCGCGTCGTATGACAACTCCTCGGTCTCGCCCTGGCTGTTGCGCACGATGACGACCTTGCGGGCCGCGTCGATGCGCACGACGCTGGTGGACAAGCGGATGTGCTCCCGCAGGCGCTCTGCCATGCGGTGATAGAACTCGCCCGTGCCGCCGCGCAGGGGAAACTTGAACTGGTTGTTGGGACCCCAACCGAAGTCGTCCTTGCCCTCGACGACGTTGCGGACGGCCCGCTCGACGTCGATGACGGCCACGCGTTCGCCGATCCAGTGCTTGTTCATCATCTCGGGCGGATGGGCCCAGACCTTGAAGTTGTACGGCCGCATGAACAGGCGTGCGATGCCTTCGCCGAAGACGCGGTCGATGAATTCGCCGAAGTTGGCCGCGTCCTTGTAGCTTGGCGCGTCGGCGGCTTGGGCCTTGATGAGGCCGATCAGGCAGTCGGCGGCGTCGGTGGGCGGCAGGTAGCGGATGTTGTTCTGGAATGGGTACGGCACCCACGTGCCACGCATGCGCACCCAGCTCTCGCGGTCGTTAAGCTGAAAGTCCTGGCCCATGACGGCGTCGAAGACCTTGTCGTAGTAGTCGTAGTGGCTGAACATGACGTGGCCGCCGATGTCCCATGTGAACCCGGCGTCATCGACGAACGAATGGGCCAGCCCGCCCGCGTATGGGTTGGCCTCGAGTACGGTGAAGTCGGCGTGTCCTAACTCGCGGAGCCGCCAGGCCGCCCCAAGGCCGGTGGGGCCGGCGCCGATGATCAGCACCCGCGCGTCGCGAGCCAGTGTGCCAGGGCCAATACCCCCGTCGGGGCCGCGTGCATGCATCAGGAAACCAACCTCATTCTTTCGTGGCTGCGGTCGAGTCCGGCGGGGCAGTGCACACGAATCCGTGTGCCTTGCAGGTGAATCGCGTCGTTTCGACACACCGGCGTGGTTTGGCGGGCCGGATGCCCCGCCTGGGCCTGTCACGCATGCGTTCGGTGTCCGATACTGCCCCCGGAGTAGAAGGGGAATCGCATGCTCGTCGGGGAACAGTATAAACGTGCGGCATGGAACGGGGGCGAGCGTCGGCCTCCGCCGGTGATTCGGAAGCCGTGGCGACGGCGGCCTTTGTGCGACCATCGGCGTACCACCGCCGTCGTTTGGTTGCGAATGATCGTCAGGACGCTCCGGCGATCGTGAGGTCGAGACGCCGCTGGATCGCCCGAGAGAGGGATCTCGACACCTTGGCGTCCAAGTCGTGCGGCGCGGTGTATACCGCCGAGAGCCCGCGCTGAAAGAGCGTCGGATCCGCTGGTGTGGCGTTGCCGCGGATGGTGGTCGGGTCGAGCCGCCGCGTGGGCGTCACCCGACGACTGATCAACGCGCGCACGCTCACGACGATGGCCCCTTGGGCCTCGCCCGGCGATACCGGGGGCCGCGGATCCGCCAGTGCATCGGGAACGCCGCCGGGAAGCCGATCGATCTCTTCGGCGGGCTCGAACCTCACCTCGACGCGCCGGCTCTGGGCGTTGAGCGTGTCTTCGACGGGACGGGTCCCCGGGCCCATGGTCCATGGCGTCAGCAGGCCCGCGCCTGAACGGGGTCGCGTCAGGATGATGCCTGCCCGGGCATCCACGCGTTCGAGCTCGAAACGCTGGTCGAGCAGCTCGCGCTTGGCGGCCTCGAAGGCCTCCGCGTAGCCATCGGCCGCGACGGTGAACGTCGCGGCGGCCGGCGGAGCGGGTGATCGGGCCGACGTACACCCGGCAAGGACGCAGGCAAGCAGCACGGAAGCAAGAAGGCGCAGGACCACGGGCGAGCATACGCCCCGTTCAGAGGGAGCGGCGAGCGTCGGGAGCATGGGTGGCAAGGAGGTTCCACAGAGCCCGGACGCTCTCGAACGTGGCGTTCGAGCCACCAATCGCCACGCGGATGGCGTAGCGCTGGCGTGCATCCTGGGTCGGAAGCGTGGTATGGGTCAAGAGCACCTTGCCGGTGGCGTTGGCCGCTTCCAGCAGGGCCTGAGTCTGGGCGTCGCGATCCCCGGCCAGCCGCAGGCAGACCAGCGACAGCGAGCGTGGGGCGGCCAACTCGAATCGGTCGTCATGCAACACCTGCTGCTCGAGCCACTCGGCCCACGCGACGTGCTGGCGGATGTGGGCTTGCAGGCCTTCTGCGCCGTAGTGACGCATGACGAACCACAGCTTGAGCGCCCGGAAGCGGCGGCCCAGGGGCACCTGCCAGTCGCGATAGTCGATCACGGCGCCCGAATCGGTGGCCGAGTTGCGCAGGTATTCGGGCGTGACACTCAGCGAGTCGATCAGGGTCTGGCGGTCGGCGACGTAGAACAGATCGCAATCGAAGTTGGTCAACAGCCACTTGTGGGGGTTGGTGCAGTAGCTGTCGGCGCCCGAGAGGCCTTCGAGGAATCCCCGGTGTTCGGGGCACACGGCGGCCGAGCCGGCCCAGGCGGCATCGACGTGAAGCCAGGCATCGGGCGCGAGTTCGGTGCGCGTGCTGGCAATGGCGTCGATGGGGTCGAACGCGCCGCTGCTGGTCGTGCCGGCGGTTGCGCAGACGTAAAAGGGCGTCAATCCCTGCGACAGGTCATCGCGGAATTGCCGGGCGAGGTCGACGGGGTCCATCGCGTGGTTGGCGTCGGTGGCAATCAACCGGAGATGTTCGATGCCGGCGATGCGGGTGGCCTTGAGCACCGAACTGTGCGCCTGATTGCTGGTGTACGCCACGAGCGTGCGCGGATCGATCTGTGGGCGTGCGGTGCGCAATCGATGGCGAGCGGCAACCATGGCCACCAGCGTCGCCTCGCTGGCGGTGCCCTGGATGACCCCGCCGCCCTCGCCCGTGCTCAAGAAGATCTCGGGCAGGCCGCAGAGCCGCGCCATCCAGTCGAGCATGCGGGTTTCGAGTTCGGTGATGGCGGGGCTGGTCTGCCACAGCATGCCCTGCACGCCCAGCCCGGTGCTCAGCAGATCGCCCAGGACGGCCGGCCACGACCCATTGGCCGGAAAGTAGCCAAAAAAGCCCGGAGACTGCCAGTGGGTGAGCGCGGGCAGGATGATGCGGCGAACGTCGTCCAGGATGGCGGGCCACTCGTCCTGATCGCCGGGCTGCTCGGGCGGGCGCTCGGGCAAGGCTGCCAGGACATCGCCCGGATCGACGCGCGAGCGTACCGGCCGCTGGTCGATGGTGGCGTGGTAGTCCAGGATCAGGTCGAGCGTCTGGTGGGCGAGGGCTCGGAACTGCTCTGGGGAGAGGTGTGCTGGGCTGGTCGTGCGTGGCATGGGCCAACATAGCGGGCCGCCCGGCTGATCGGCTTGCCCAGCCTCAGGTCGATGAGGGCTTTCCAGGCATCGGGCGCGCTCGCCGAGGTCGCCGGCGCGCGTCCGAGCAGGCCCTGGGCCACCCCGCGGAGCACCGCCGTCTGCGCCGCTGGGCGTGCGCCGGCCAGGCGGAAGGCCTGGAGCACGCCCAGCCAGGCCCAGAAGCGGCGGGGGTGGGTGCTGTGCCGCTTGGCCATCCACAGCCAGTTGCGGGTGGCCAGGCGGCACCACCGCACGCTCTTGCGCGTGGCGGCGGGGCTGTCGTGCCACACGACCCAACTGGGATCAAACCACACCTTGCCGACGGTCGAGAGTGAGAGCGCCAGGTCGGTGTCATTGCGGTAGAGGAAGTACGGCTCGCAGTACCCGCCTACGCGGCGCCAGGCCTCTGTGCGAACCAGATTGCCGCAGCCCATGAGCGGCCAGGCGTCGCAGGCCTCGTGTACGCGCCGTGCGAAAGGCCACTCGCTGCGGCCACCATCGGGGTGGCGGGGGTGCAACGCGACGCCGGCGACGTCGCGGCGCTCGGCCATCAATTCGAGGGCAAGTGCGAGGGCCGTCGGATCGGGCCAAGAGTCGTCATCGAGGATGAGGACCAGGTCGCCCGAGGCTGCGTCGACGCCGCGATTGAAGGCTTCGACACCCAAATTGCTCGACTGCTCGAGACAACGGACGGCCGGAAACTGCTCGCGTATCGCCTCGGCGGCGCCATCGCTGGAGGCATTATCCACGACGATGACTTCGGCGCTTGCGGCGGGCTCGGCTTCTCTCAGGCGCGCCAGGGTGAGCAACAGGGCGTCCTTGCGGTTGTAGGCAACGATGACGATGCTCAAGCCGTGCTCGGCGCCGCGAACGTCCTGGTCCATTGGTGCTGGTGGGGCATGGCCGAACGCGCCGCCAGACCGATTCAGCCGCCATGCAAGCCTCAGGCCACGCAGCAACGCCATCGCCGCGCGCCACGCCTGGGTGGCCCGCGAGGTCGAGATCGTCCAGCCGCCCTGTGCTTCGACCGCAATCGAGCCGGGCGGGTTGAGCAGGTCGGCGCGACGGGCTCGCGCGCTCACGACGCGGCGGCGGCCCCTTACGTCTTCCCGCGCCTGTTCGATGGAAAGCCCCGGCCGATCGGGGTTGCCCGGGTCGAGGCCCTGCGGCAACGAACCCATCACCCGTCCAGCAGCGGCATCGCGGAGCCCGGCCAGGTGCAATTCTGCCAGCGCGTGCAGGCCCGTGGCGTGCAATGAAGCGCCGCGGGCCGCCTCGCGCATTGCCCGGCCGAAGACGGGGACGCCCGCTTCCTGCAACGCCACCATCGCGCCGCGGGCGGCGAAGTAGCGGGCCGCCGTCCGCATGCGATCGGGCCTGGGGTGGGCCACGCGGCTGGCGGGAATGCCCAGCAGGGGCCGGCCGGTCGCCCGGCGAACGCGGCACCCCCAGCCCACGTCGTCGCCATTGAGGAAGGTATCGGGGAAGAGCCCCGCTCGGCGGATCGTGTCCGTGGTGGTCAGGATGCTGCAGGCGGCCAGATAGTCGCACGGGATGGGGTGGTCGCCTTCGGGCGGCCGCTGCTGGTACTCGCCCGTGCGAGGATGGATGAACCCGCCGCACTCGAAAGGGCCACCGGTGAGCGGGTCGATCAGGCTCGAGCCCACCATGGCGGCATCGGTTCGCGAAAGGGCATCGACGAGGTAGCTCAGTGCATCGGGCTCTGGAGCGGCGTCGCTATCGAGGAGCCACACCAGGTCCCTCGTTCGGGAATGCCCCAGGCACCAGGCCAGCCCGGCGTTGAATCCGCCGCTGCCGCCGGAGTTGCGTTCCTGGGGCAGGTGCATGAGCGTCCACGGCGAAGGGAGGGCATCAGGCCCGAGCGATTCGCGGATGGGCGGATTGCTTGCGTTGTCGACCAGGAGCAGCGTGGGGGTGCATTTCGGGGGTAAGGCGAGGGCCGAGAGAGCTTGGCAAAGGTTTTGGGCGTCGGCGGACCGATTGAAGCATGGACTGATAACCCACAGGTTTGGCGACGCGGAAGAGCCCCCGTGCGCTGCATAATCAGGTTGATGGCCGGATTCGGTCAACCGTTCCATGGGCAGGAGCGTACGGCACTTGGAGAACATCGCGGGGCGCGGAAGCGTACGCGACAGCTTCGGCTGGCCGCTAACATGCTTACCCCCGCAGCCGCCCTGACGGGGCGGCCCGACGACCCGCCATCGGCCGATGGACCTCGGCCCCACGCCTGGCGGGCGGACCTCAAACGGAGAGTTGAACCATGTCTTTGTATGGACGCGCGCTTGGTTGGATCGATCGCATGGCGGGCAGGGGGCAGGGACCCCGAGAGACGGCCCTGGTCGAGGCGCTGGAGCCGCGGGTGCTGCTCGACGCCAGCTTCCCGGATATCTCCGACCTGGTGGATCCCGAGAACACGGTGGTGCGGTTCAAGACCACGCTGGGCGAGATCGACTTCGAGCTCTACGACCGCAGCGGACCCGGCGGGTCGAGCGCGGCGCCCATCACGGTCGAGAACTTCCTGAACTACGTGAACAGCGGTCGTTACTTCGAGAGCTTCTTCCATCGCTCGGTGACCATCGACTCGAGCAACCCGGACATCGACGGCGACCCGTTCGTGATCCAGGGCGGCGGCTTCATCTTCACCGACGAAGACGGCCTGAGCCGCGTGGACACCGACGAGGCGATCGAGAACGAGGCCGACCCGGCCCGCTCCAACGTCGAGCGTTCGATCGCCATGGCGTTGATCACCAGCGTGGGCACCGACACGGCGACGAGCCAGTTCTTCATCAACCTGCGGGACAACAACGGCAGCGCCGGCGCGGGCGACATCGACCTGGACGCCCAGGACTTCACGGTGTTCGGCCGTGTCGCCAACGACCGCTCGTGGTCGGTGGTTCAGGCGATCCAGAACCTCGACACCTTCGTCTTTGCCGACGTCTACGTCGACGAAGACGGCAACCTGACCGACAACGAGGGCAACCCGTCGGTCTCGCCGTTCTTCCTTGACGACCCCGACGCCGACGTCGTGAGCTTCGCGCTGACCGACGTGCCAGTGCGTTCGACGCCCGATCCGATCGCGCCGGGCGAAATCCGCAGCACCTCGCTGGAAGAGCGGTTCCTGGTGCAGGTCACCAGCACGCTGATCATCAAGCCGGCCGATGCCGAGAAGTTCTACACGTTCCTGGCGGGGTATCCGGAAGGCTACGCCAACGACACGAGCGTGACGTACCTCGAGCTGACGACCAACACCTCGGGCGGTTCGGCCTCGTATTACCAGGTGGTGCTGCGCTACGAGACGGGCGTTCGAGACGAGGTGCTGTACACCGGTACGCTGGACCCCGGCACGCGGACGCGTCTGGCGCTCAGCGATCCGGGCATTGCCGATGCGGAGCAGGCGCGCAAGTTCACGCCGTTCGCCATCGAGGTGCACAGCACCGAGGCGATGAGCGCGTCGCTGACGCACACGGACTTCGGCGCCACGCTGACCGAGTCGTTCGTCAACTTCGCCGACCTGGATGCACGCGGCGCCGGGGCCTTCAACACATGGGGCTTCGGCGGCATTGAGTCCACCATTGGCGATGCCGACATGGACGGGTCGATCGACAACCTGGACGCACGCGAGTCGTACGTGGTCTGGCAGAACCTGACCGGGATGGCCGGCACGGTCACCCTCACGGTGTACACCGATGCCAGCACGTTCGAGCGCATGACCTACACGCTGGAAGGCCATCGTCGTGGCGGAGCCGAACTGCACAACCTCTTCGGCTTTGCGACCCAGGGCGTGCAGGCCGTGTACGTGGATTCCGACGTGCCGATCATCGCGGCCATGAGCACCTACGACACGCTGCTGACCGCCGATGGCTCGGCGGCGTTCGCCAACGTCGCCTACGGCACGCTGGGCGTGATCGACGGCGGCGCGACCGAGGGCGTGCTGGCGGGCGTGCGATACTCCGGCGACGCGGACGAGGAAGCGTACCTGACCTTCCTGAACACTAACTCGGCCGGCACGGTCGTGACGCTGACCATCAGCGACAACGACGACAACGAAGCCATGACGAGCGTGGTGCTGGCGCCGCGCGATCGCGGGACGTACGACCTGAAGCGACTGCTTGTCGACTTCGGCGGCGTCTTCACGCCCGGCGAGGTGATGACCATCCGCTACAGCTCGGTCCAGCCGGTGGCCGCGCACTACACGGCCACGATCGGCGACGAGACCCAGTCCACCGCGTTCCAGACGCAACTGGCCGACCTTGTCGTGCTCTCGGGCGGCTTCGATGCCGGCTCGGGTGGAGAGGTCATTTCGCTGTACAACCCCTACAGCGATACGGCCGGCATCGAGCTGAACTTCTCGATCCAGTTCCACTTCTTTGATCGCAGCCAGTTCGTGCAGTTCGGCTTCCTGCCCATGCTGCAGCCGGGCGAGCGGGCCGACATTTCGGCGCGCGATTTCAACGACATCCTGGCGACCATCACGCTTGGCGAGGATTGGGGTCGCTACACCATCTTCATCGCCGGCATCGCCATCGGGCCCGGTGGCGGCGGCGTGACGCCCAATGCCGGCCAGTTCGGCGTGTCGCTCTCTCGCATCGGTGATGATGGCGTCAGCGGAAGGGCCGTGACCATGAGCACCGGCACCTTCGGGCAGGGCACGCTGGTCGATCTCTCCGACGACGTGTTCGACGGCGGCATCGGCGGCTGATCGAGCCCGACAACCTGCGTATCACGCGACCGGAAGCCTCAGGCTTCCGGTTTTTCGTCGGGCGGTTGCGACAAAGGGTGGTCGAGGGTGTTCGCGCCGCGGCCGATCACCTGGCGCACGAACCGCTTCAGCATCCCCGGCGTCAGGCGATCGAGCCTGCGGGCCATCGCGATGGCGCCCGAGGCGTGGTACGCGTCGCGGACGGCGTGGAGGTACTGGAGTTCGATGGGCACGCCCGATTCGTCGATCCAGTGGGCATCGGCGCGGCGGAGCAGGGCGTTGGCGCGGACGGCTACGTCGAGGGCGTGGGCGTCGAAGAAATCGCGGTGGTTCTCCAGCAGGCGGCGGTAGAGCGCCTCGTGCCGGGCGACCGCATCGTCGATCATCGTCTGGTGGCTGTGGCGGCGCCAGTTGAAGAGCGGCTCGGGCCAGCGCTCGCCCCGCCAGCCTCGCTCGGCAAAGCGGAGCCAGAGGTCCCAGTCTTCGTAGCCCTCGGTCATGGTCTCGTCGAAGCCGCCAACGGCCTCGAAGCGGTCCCGGCGGATGAGGCAGGTGACCGGGTGCAGGTTGGTGACCATGAGCAGGATCGGGTCCCACTCGGGCACCCGCCAGACGACGTTGTTGCCCAGATCGGTCAGGCGCTCCTGGCAGTAAACATGGCTCACCTCATCCGCTTGCTTGAGTTCCCGAAGAAGCTCCATGTGCCCGCGCAGGCGGGTGACGAAGTCAATCTCCACCCAATCGTCGGCGTCGAGGAACACCAGGTGCTCACCCCGGGCCAACTTGGCCCCGGCATTGCGGGCGGCGGGCAGGCCGGCGTTGGGCTGGCGGATGACCCGGACGTCATCGTCCGCCAGTGCGTCGCAGGCCTGGGGGGTGGCGCCATCGTCCGAGCCGTCGTCGACCACGATGACTTCGACCTCGGCATCGATCTGGAGCATGCAGGACCGGACGGCGTCATCCACGAACCGGCCGTGGTTGTAGCAGGGAATGATGAAGCTAGTCAGCGGCAGTTGGTCGATGTCGGGACCCATGGACGTGGTTGTAGGCCGCCAGGGGGAGCGCCAGGCCCTACCCTCACCCGTGCGTGTCTCCTGGACCCTGATCGGGCACATCACGATCGAGCTGTGGCGGCACGTGCTGCTGATCACGGCCGTGCTGGTGCTGGTGACGGCCTTCGGCGCCACGGTGCAGCACTATGCCAAGGGCCAACTCACGGCGGTCGACACGTTGAAGTTCATGGGCCTGGCGGCCGTTCCGATGCTGGCATATGCCATCCCGTTCTCCGGTGCGCTGGCGGGCACGCTGGCGTACCACCGCATGGCTCAGGACCGGGAGATCATGGCCGCCCAGGCCGGGGGCATGAGCCTGGTGGCCCTTCTGATGCCGGCCATCGTGACGGGGGTGGTGCTGACGGCGTCGCTTGGCGTGCTGAGCGAGCAGGTGATCCCCAGGTTCTTGCAACGCATGGGCGAGGTGGCGTCGGGCCAGGCCGCCGGGCTCATCAGCCGCGCCATCGAGCGAGGCGAGGCCGTGCAGGTCGAGGGTTTCCTGCTCTATGCCGATCAGGTGTTTACGCCCGAGGTCGACCAGCCCGGCGTGCAGGCCCACCTGGTGCTCCTGGGCGCCCACCTGGTGAAGCTCGATCCCGAAGGCGAGATGGTCAGTTGGGGCGCGGCCGAGCGAGCCGACCTGTACGTCATGAAGCCCCGTGAGATTACCGAGGCCGACCTGGTCTCGGCTGACGAGGCGCCCGGCGCCCCGGGCGAGCGCGTCAGCGAGGTGATCTATCGCGTGCGCGAGGCGGTGGGTGACGCGGGTCGCCTGGCCGACGGCAAGGTCGGCGAGTTCCAGGACACGCTGTTCATGCCCGGGGGCGCCGGAGACAGGCCGAAGTTCCTGACCTGGGGCGAGATGCGCCGGGCGTACGAGAATCCCGATCCGCTGGGCCCCATCGATGCGGCCCGGCGCGACCTGGCATTCCACCTGGCGCTGCGCATGGTCATCGAACGCACGGTGGGTGAGTTGCGTGGGGGTGGGGCCGTGCAGATGCTCGGCGCCGATGGATCGACGCTCGTGCTGCGGGCTGGCGGCATCGAGTGGGACGACGATTCGCAGGCCTGGCGGCTGGCCCAACGGGGATCGCAGCCGATCGTGGTGGAGCGATATCGGCCCGAGCGTGGTGGCTCTCGCTCCTTCGACCGATTCGAGATCGAGCGTGCCACCATCGAAGCCAACCTGACGGGCGATCCTTCGAATCGCGGCATGGAGCTCATGCTCCTGGGCGAGAACGTACGCACGGCGGTAGCCCAGGGGCCCGATACTGGCTCGCGCGTGGGCGGCGTGCGCGAGGAGATGACGCTCGGGCCGCTCAAGGTCGAGAGCGATCCGGTTTCTCAGATGCTCGCGATGTCGAGCAATGAACTGCTGGCGGCCGTTGCGGCCCACAACGAACGGTGGGGTGGCGAAGATCCCTTCTTGACCCCGCCCACCGAAGACCTGCGCAAGCGCATCGCCAAGACGCGCCGGGAGATCCTGGGCACGCACCAGGAGCGACTGGCGCTGAGCGCTTCGGCCCTGATCCTGGCGATCGCCGGGGCGGTTGCGGCCATCCGATTCCAGGAAGCGCCGCCGCTGACGGCCTACCTGGCGGCGTTCCTGCCGGCGCTGGCAATGGTCCTGGTTATCTCGACCGGGCAGGAAATGGTGGAGGACTACGGCGTCGTGGGGTTGCCTCTGCTGTGGGGCGGCCCGCTGGTCCTGGCGGGGCTGGTGGCGTGGACGTCGCTGCGCATCAGCGGGCGGAAAGGCTGAGGGGGCGTGGGCGTGCGACTGCTCGATCGGACCATCGGAAGGCAGTACCTCATCAACGTGCTGCTGCTGCTGCTGATCCTCGGCAGCTTCATCGTCGTGGTCGATGCTTCGCTCAACCTGCATCGGTACGTTCGCTACGCCGGCGAGCACGATGCGTTTGTTTCCAAGGTGCTGGCCACGATCTCGGTCATCTGGAGCCTGTGGTGGCCCAGGCTGCTGCAACTGTTCAACTTCACGCTGGGGTTCGTGCTCGTGGCGGCGCTCGGCTTTACGGCCGCCCAGCTCGTGGCCCGGCGAGAGTTGGTGGCCATCCTGGCCAGCGGCATCAGCCTGTGGCGGGCCATGGCGCCGGTCATGGTGGTCGCGCTGGGGTTCATGCTGGTGGGCGTGGCCAATCAGGAGCTGGTCCTGCCGCGGATCGTGGGCGTGTTGTTGGCCGATGATCCGCGCGTCACGCGGGAAGACGCACGGATCGGGGTGACGAACCTTCCCACGACGCCCGATGCGAGCGGCCGGCTGTTCTTCGCCAGCGTGTTCGACCCCGACGCGGGCGAGATGCAGGGCGTCAAGATCTGGGAGCGCAACGAGGTAGGCGTGCCGACGCGGCTGATCTCGGCCGAACGGGCGACGTGGGACGGCTCGGCCTGGGTGTTGGTCGGCGGCGTGGCCCAGCCGGTGGGGCGTGCGGGAGAGCCCGAAGCGGTCGATCGGATCCAGACGGAGATGGACCCGAGCGCCTTGGCCGTGCGCCGCTTTGCCGGCTTGGGCCAGCACCTGAGCTTCGCGACGCTCGGACGCATGCTTGATCAGGACAAGAGCCTGACGCCCGAGTTGCGCCGCCGCCTGCAACGCGACCGGTGGGGCCGTGTTGGGGCCTGGGTCGCCACGGCGCTGTCGCTGGTCATTGCCCTGCCGTTCTTCGTCACGCGTGAGCCGCGGAACATGGGCATCCAGGCGGCCAAGTGCGCCCCGATCGTGCTGGCGGCCCTGGTGCTGTCGGTTCTTGGTGTTTCGGCCCCGATTGCGGGCATGCCCGGATGGCTCAGCGTGTTCCTGCCCGCGATGCTGCTGGCGCCGGCGGCGGCCGCAGCGGCGACCAGCGTCCAAACGTAGCGATGCGTCCTTCGTGCCCCGGTGGGCGATCGCAGCGATTTGGCCAGATACCTGCTCGATTGCGCCTGCGCCGAAACGCCCTTAGGGCCAGCGGCATACAACACGCGTCGGCCCTGAGCGGCCGCAGGACGCGCCGCAACGCCGACTGGAGCCGGTCTAGGATTTCCGAGCCATGAGCACGCCCCTGGGCACGCCAACCAACCCATCGCGTCGCGGGTTCTCGATGCTCGAGTTGCTCATCACGATGGGCATCGTGGCGGTGCTGCTGGGCCTGTCGCTGCCGTCGCTCCGATACGTCCGATACGCCGCCAACGGCGCCGTGTGCGCGACGAACCTTCGGCAGATCGGCATCGGTTGGCGCCAGTACGTCGATGATCACCAGGCCATGCCCTTCCGCGAAGATGCCGATTGGAAGTACGGCGGGGCCTCGTTCTTCGGCGCCGATCGAAGGGCCGTGCTGGCCAGCGATCGGCCGATGAACGGCTACATCGTGACCGAGAGCGAGCAGGAGGCCGACAGTCTGGCGTACCTCTTCCGCTCGCCGCTGGATCGCGGCTACAGCTGGACCGAGGCGTCGGGCAAGCCGGTGACCCAGGACGTGTTTCCCCAGCCCACGGTGTTCGAGCGATTCGGCACCAGCTACCGCGCGAATCCGCTGCTGCTCGACCAGCGGCTGACCGACCCCGAGGCGGGGCCGGGCCCATTGGCCGAGCACGAGATCCAGACCATGCCCAGCCGGCTGCTGCTCATCGCGGTTCCGCAATGGCAGATCGTGGTCGACCGGGAATGGCGCGTGGACGCGTCGTGGCACCCCGAGCCCGACACGGGCAACGTCCTGTTCCTGGACGGGTCGGTTCGGCTTACGAATTTCGCCGACGACCTGGGCGACGAGTACGAGTACCTGCCGCACCCCGTGCCCGGCCCACGCCCGCACATCGGCACGCCTCCGATTCCCTCGATCTTCGATTAGTTCAGCCGAGAGCTACTCAGCCCAGCATGTCGAGCAGGCGCGCCCGGATGGTCTTGGGATCGCCCGCGCCTTGAGCCTGTTGCATGGCGTGGCCGATGAGGCGGCCGATGGCCTGGGGCTTGCCGCCGCGCACTTCCTCGGCGGCTTGTGGATGGGCATCGATGGCGGCCTGGCACCACGTGTCGATCGCGTCGACGTCCTGCACGATGAGCAGTCCGCGCGACTGGGCCAGCGCACGCGCATCGGCGTCGCTGGGATCGCTTGCCATCGACAAGAGCAACTCGTCCAGGCCGTTGCTGCTGATCTCGCCCGCCAGCCGCAGGTCGATCAAGCCCGCCAGTTGATCGGAGGAGATCGGCAGTTCGCCGGGCGTGCAGCTGCGCTCGTTGGCCAGGCTGGCGAGCTTTTGCGTCACGGCGTTTGCGACGGCCTTGGCGGCTTTGGCCCGGTCGTGGCCGCGCTCGAGCAGTAACGCGTGCGCGGCTTCGAACAATGTTGCGGTTGCCAGGTCGTTCAGGATGATCGAAGCATCGGCGACTGGCAGTTTCAGGTCGTCCGTGAGTCTCGCCAGACGATCGCTCCAGGATTCGGCGGCGATGGCTTGCGCGCCGTTCAGCATGGCCTGCTCGATTCGGACGGGGGGGAGATCGGGATCGGGGAAGTAGCGGTAGTCGTGGGCGTCTTCCTTCTCACGCTGCACGATGGTGCGCTGGTTGGCGTCGTCCCAGCCGGAAGTTGCCTTGGCGCCCGGGCCCATCGTGCGGCCGTCCTGGCGCCAACGCTCGGGCTGCGCGCGGTGCTCGTACTCGATGGCGCCGACGACGGCGCGGAAGCTGTTGAGGTTCTTGACTTCGACGATCGGCGTGGTGATGGTCTGCCCGCCGGCCAGTGTGAGCACGCAGTTGATGTTGGGCTCGAAGCGCATGTGGCCCTCTTGCAGCACGCCCTGGCTGACGCCCATCAGCCGCACCGTGTGGCGTAGCCACCGGCAGAAGGCCTCTGCCTGCCCGGCATGGGTGAAGTCGGGCTCGGTGACGATCTCGAGCAAGGGCGTGCCCGCGCGGTTGAGATCGACGATGGAGTGATCGATGGCGCGTCCGCCGGGAGCCTCGTGCAGCAGCTTTCCGGCGTCTTCTTCGAGGTGGGCCCTGGTGATGCGGATGGGCGTGCGCGGGCCGACCGGATCGACCTCGCCCCGATCGTTGAACGTCGGCACCTCGACGAGGCCATCGAAGCACAGCGGCTGGTCGTACTGGCTGATCTGATAGGCCTTGGGCAGGTCGGGGTAGAAGTAACTCTTGCGATCGAAGCGCGTGACCCGGGCGATCGAGCAGCCCATCGCGAGCCCGACGGCGATCGAAAGCTCGATGGCGCGTGCATTGGGCACCGGCAAGGCGCCGGGCAGCGCGAGTACCACGGGGTCGATCAGCGTGTTGGGCTGGGCATCGGCTGCGGCCTGCGAGGTAGGGTTACGCGCCCGGGTGAACATCTTGCTGGCCGTGGCCAATTCGACGTGCACCTCCAGCCCGACGACCAGACGGACGTTGGTGATCTCGGCGGCCTGGCGCTGGGCGGCGGACATGTCGGGCGTGGCGGTCGTCATGGAGCCATCGTATCGGTTGGAGCCGCCTGCCTGCCCGCCGCGATCGCCGCGACGGCCGCCTCGCGCACGCGGCGGGCGATCCAGGGGCGGTGGATGCCGAAGCGGTCGGCCAGTTCCGCAAGCGTGTGGGGTCGCTCACCCAGGCCGAAGCGGGCCTCCAGCAGCGATCGCTGCTCGGCCGGTACGCGGGACAGGCCCAGGCGGAGGACGATGGGCGCCTCGAGGAAGCCTTGCCAGGGGCTGACACGGCGCGTCCAGTCGTTGACGTGGGAGAGGGCAAAGCTTCGACGGGCGCTGCTGATCCGCGAGGCCGGCACCAGCGCTTCGCCCGCCGCGCGGTCCACGGCGATGGTCACCGCCGCGCTCAGACGCCCGCCACGTGCCGGGTCATAGCGATGGGCGGCTTCGGCTGCGGCGGCAAGGGCAAGTTCGAGCCTGGCGATGGCCGCCCGCGCGGGCAGCGACTCGATGGAGTCGCCCAGCCGCGCCTCGACGCTTCGCAGCACGATGCCGAGCAAGGGGCGCAGGGCCTCCACGCGCAGCCGGGCCGCCCAGAGCAGATCGGTCTCGGCGGCGTCGATGGGCTCGGCCCGCAGCGCGGCGGCGCGCTCTTCTTCGATCGTGCGAGCCGCTCGCGACACAAGGAAGCGGGCGTATGCGGTGAGGGCATGCTCGCTCTTGCGGTCGGGCACGGTCGCCTCGCGCATCTCGGCCACGAGATCGGCCAGCAGCGTCGGACCCGGAGCGCCCAGTGGCAGTCGGATTGCCTGCGGTTCGGGCGCCGCGGCTACGTCAAGGTCCAGCGCTTGCAGGCGTGCCAGGCGCGCGGCGTCGATGATGCGCCGGGTCGCGGCGGTATTGCAATCAAGGCGAGACGCGATCCTGGCCGGCTCGATGAAACGGTCGTGGGCGCGCAGGGCGAATCGTTTGTGTGATTCGGTCCACGCGGTCGATGTCCCGGCGTGCCTCCGCAGGATCTGGCGGATGGCCTCGTGGCTGCGGCCCAACTCATTGGCGACCGTGCGTGCGGCTGCGTTGGGGCTCAGGCCGGTGGCCTGCAAGGCTTCGGCCCGCTCGATCGCCCGCTGACGGTCCTCGTCGCTGATACGCGTGAACGATCGGGCGCCTTTCAAAGCGGGCCCGCGGCGCGCTTCGAACGCTGCGACGGCGGCGGGGGTGAAGGCGAGCCGACGCGTGCGACCGCTCCGGACGCTGCGCGATGGCAGGCCGCTCTTGCGATAGCGGTGCAGGGTTCGTTCGGCGACGCTCCACCTGCTCGCCAGTTCGCTGGCGTCCAGGCAGCCGGGGGGAAGCTCGTCGGCGCGCAGGTCGGCGGCGATGCACAACGACTCGATGAGAGCGCACGCATCGGTCAGGGCCACGTCGCCCGGTACGCGCCCGGCCACGTGGATGTCGTAGCCCGAGGCGGTGCTCAGGAACCAGCCGGCCTGCACCGCTGCGCCCGTGTCGAGCTGGTTGGCGGCGTCTTCCAGCCGGTCGATGGCGCGGAGCACTACGCGGCGCGGCGCTCGGCGGAGCTCGGCCAAGGCGTCGCGTGCCGGCTGGCTGGCCGGGCTGCGCGCACGCATGGCTCAGGCGTTCCCGGGCACCGGGTTGGGGCGGGCAACGTCTGCAAACTGGGGCACCCCGGCGGACAACACGCCGTGCACGTTGCACAGCGAAAAGAAACGCTCCACCGCCTCGCGCTCGTGCGCGCCCAGGTCGTATCGCAGCAACTGACCGATGTAGCGTTGGGCGAGGTCGACCGGCCAGCGCGCGCGGGGAGCCCATTGCTGGACGAGCCAGTCCAGCCGCGTCTGATTGTGCCGCCGCTGGCGGTCGAGCATCGCGCTGGCCAGCGCCATGCGCCGACGGCCTTCATCGCCATCGAGCGCGTCGGCCCGGCACTGCCACGCCGCATAGACGAAGGGCAGGCCCGTGAGCTCTTTCCATGCCTCGCCCAAGTCGAGCTGGTGGGGATAACGCACGGCCGGGGGGCTGTGGGTGACGACCTTGTCGCCGATGAGCAGCAGGCAGGCGGGCCAGCCGTCTCCGTCTTGCTCGACGGTGTCCCCCTCCAGCGCGATGCGCTCGATCGCGTTGAACGGCACGAACCGGGGCGTCACGCCGAACGTCTCGGCCAGCAGTACGCGCGCGAGCGCAACTGACGTATGACTGTCGGCGTCGGCGGCCACGGTCGATACCTGATCGAGCGGCATGGTCGAGAACAGCCGGACCGTCAGCGTGGGCCCGTCGCAGCCGATCATGCCCGCCGGCAGGATGACAAGCTCGGGCTCGCCCACCGCATCGACGACCGACGCCAGCCCCACATCCGCCTCGCCACTACGGACCATCGGCGCAATATCCGCCGGCACGGCGGGGATGAGGGTGAGCCCCTCGAGCTTTTCCAGCCCTTCGACCAGGGGCGCGGTGTTCAGGTACTGGACGCAGGCGACGCGGATAGGGTCCATGTCAGCCGCCCTCCAGCACTTCCGGCGCACGCTCGAGCTGCTTGAACGGCCCCGTCCGCCCACCATTCGTTTCACCCCGCCCGGCTGCGCCCAGGCCATCGGTGGCCGGGTCGTAGTCGATGGTCTCGCCCGTGCGGTACGCCCGCTCGATCTCGGGCAGCCAGCGGTCGAGCATCTTGCGGAGGTACTCGTTGTCGTCGTGGTCGTACTGGTGCGTCTCGTCGTAGGCGCGGTCGACGTCCCAGCCCTCGTTGATGATGCGATGGAGCGCGATGAGCATGCCCGTGCGCTCGCTGCCGGCGGCGCAATGCACCCAGACGGGCTGATTGGCCGGGTCGTTCATCAGGTGGAGTGCCGCCACGTAGTCGTTGGGGTCACCCGTTGCGTCGCCGATCAGCCCGAAGCGGTAGCGCGTCACGCCCAGTTCCTCGGCGGTTTGCTGGGCGGCGATCTCCTCCTCGGTGCCGGGCGTGTGGGCGCCCAGGTCGATGATCGTGCGGATGCCGTGGGCCTTGACCGCCCGGCCCGTCGCCACGGGCAGCGGCTCGCCGCTGCGGTAGATGGCGTCCTGTTGCACCACGCCCCATCGCTTGGGCCAGAACAGCTCGTGGCCATCATCGGCGTACCAGATGATGCCAGCCAGGAGCACGAGCAGCACCAGCACGGGAGCGATCAGCCTCCGGCGGGACTTCTTCTGGGTGGTGGGGGTTTCGGCCGGTGCGTCGGGCGTCTCGGTCATGGCCAAGGGTAGGAATACGATTGGGCGATGCCCAAGGACACGCCCAAGGACAGGGGACCAACCCGTAAGCCCGCCGGATCGAAGCGTCCGGCCCCCACGCCCTACCCGGCGAGCGTGCAGCGGGCCATCGACGAGCTGGCCGCCCTGCCGGGCATCGGCCGCCGCACCGCCGAGCGGCTGGCGTTCTACCTGCTCAAGGGCCCGCCCGACGCGGCCAAGAGCCTCGCGCAGGCCATCGCCGAAATGCGAACGCGGTCGACGCCCTGCCCCATCTGCGGGAACCTCGCTGATGAGCCGCCGTGCCGCGTGTGCCGGGCGGCGGTGCCCGGGCCGGACGGAAACGCTGCGCGCGACGCCTCACTCGTCCTGGTCGTCGAGCAGCCGCGCGATCTGTTCGCCATCGAGGCCAGCGGCGCCTTCGCGGGCGTCTACCACGTCTTGATGGGGCGGCTGAGCCCCTTGGAGGGCGTCGGCCCGGGCGACCTGAACATCGCCGACCTGCTTGCTCGCGTCGACGACCCCGCGCGCAACGCCGGCGGCGTGCGCGTGAAGGAGGTCGTGCTGGGCTTAAACCCAACTCTCGAGGGCGACGCCACGGGCCTGTACCTGGCCGAAGAACTCGAAAGGCGCGGCGTGGGCGTCAGCCGCCTGGCGCGCGGCCTGCCCTCGGGCGGCCAGATCGATTGGGCGAGCAAGGCGGTGCTCGAGGACGCGATCGAGGGACGGCGGGGGTTCTAAAGAACTCGGCTGCGCCGGGAAGATTCCGCAACGCGTGTTTTAGGGGTTTGCGGTGGCAAACGGGCGAGCGCGACGGACGCGTTGCGGCTTACTATCGCCGATGCGATGGCCCGCGCTCTTGATCCTGCTCGCGTTTGTTGCCGGCTGCGGCGACCCGCCCACGCCCGCACCACCGGCCAGGAGCCTCGCGCCGATGGGCATTGCGGCCGAGGGCGAGCAGGTGCACGCGGTCGCGCGCACGGCCGATGGACTGCTGGCGGTTGTGCGACAGATGCGCCAGCCGCGCCGCCTCGTTGACGAGTCGGGCAAGGTGCTGGCCCGGGCCCCGGGGTTCGAATCGGCCGACGGCATCGCGCTCTTCGGCGACGGCTCCTTCGCGTGGATGCCGCGTGAGGGTGGACCCATCGAGGTCCGCTTCGATGGACGCACCGCGACGCTGCCGGGCACCGATGGCCTCGGGGCGGGTGCGGGCGCGCGGTTCGGTTCCACGATCGTGATGCTCTCGGGCGGGTTCCCGCGCCGGCCGATCGTCGCCAACCTCGATAGGCTCGAACTCTTCCCGGGTGCTCCCGCGATGCAGGCCCGCGACCTGCTCGTGATCGACGCCGCCTCGGTGGCCTTGTTCGAGCGCCTTCCCGAGGGTGACGCGGCACTGATAGTGCGCACGCGTGGTCCGGCGCCGCTCTTGGAGGCGCAACCCGCTGTGCCGTTCGGCTCGTTCACCATCGGTTTCACCGCGGCGGGCGAGCGTGTCTACGCCGACACCACCGACGAGGCGACGCGTGTGTCCGTGGGCCAGTCCCGCTGGCCGCTGCCACGCCGGCTGGACCGCTCGGCCGAGAAGATCGTGGCCGATGGCGTGCTGGTCTACTGGGCCAACGGCAGCGACACGCTTGTCGTGCTCGACCTGGCCGACGGGCAGTGGACCGAGTACGCCCTGCCCGAGGACATGGCCGGCGGCTACGGCATGGTGCGCCTCCGCCACGACCCAGACGACGGCGTGCTGTTCATCACCAAGGGCCGGCACCTGCTGGAGTTCGACATCGCCACGCGGACGCTGCGCACGCCCGGGTAGCCGCATCGCGCATCCTCCCAGTATCCCCCGATCCCACCTACACATGCAACACAATCTGCACCCCATCACTGCCGAAGTGCGCAGTGTGGTGGTGATGCAACGGAAACGGCTTGACGCCGCACGCCGTTGCATTAAGGTGTTGTCATGCTCGACGAGAACCTGAACCGGACAACCCTGCCCATCCGTACCCGAATGAAGGCACGGGGCCGGGCCATCGCAAAGGCCAAAGCTCTCAAGAAGGCACACACCGAGGCGCGGCGCGAGTACTACCGCTCCACGCCGCCGAAGAAGTCATACGCAGCCCTGGTCGAACGCGTTCTGGAACGCCAGGAAGTCGAACAGCGTCAGCAGCCCGTCGCCGTCGAAGTCGGCGATCGGCTCGCCCGCGTCGAAGGCGTTCTGGAAGGCCAGGAAGTCGAAGATCGTCAGCACGCCGTCGCCGTCGAAGTCGGCCGGGCAGCCGCCGATGGCCGCCGGCTGCACGAACAGGCGCGCCGCGTTCTTGGGGTTGCCCTCGAACTGGCTGTAGCCGGCCAGCAGCGAGCCGTCCGAGAGCGCGAAGGCCGCGTCGCCGTAGGTCAGGTCGCGCTCGCTCGTGGCCAGCACGGTGCGCTCGGCCGTCGTCGCGCCGGTGTCGTCCACGGGCAGCACCCAGCGCTGGAACGTCGCCGAGGGGCCCGAGCCGACCAGCGTCGAGCCGCCCAGCACGAAGCCCTCGCCCGAGGCCATGACGCTGACGACCGCGATGTTGGAGGTGGGGTCGGTCAGCGCGACGGTGGGGCCCAGGGGCCGGCCGTCGTTGCCGAGGGGGCGCGTTAAGACGCGCAGGCCGCCGCCGTCGAACTGCGTCCACGCCACCAGGTACGAGCCCGCGCCGCCGTTGGCCCTGGGGTTGTACGCCACGCGCGAGAAGCGGATGGTGGTGGTGCCGGTGGTCTGCAGGGTGGCCGTGCCCAGGAACACGCCGTCGCTCGACAGCCGCGTCGCGTACGCGCCGCCGGGCGAGGGACGCGTCCAGCTGATCAGGAACTCGCCGTCGGGCCCGGCCGCGACGTCGAAGGCGTTGATGTTCACGCGGTCGGCGGCGGGCACGTTGAGCGTGTCGCCGATGGGCGCGCCCGAGGCGTCGGCCAGCCGCACGCGCAGGGCCGACTCGCCGGGCGCGAGCAGGCCGTCGCTGAAGGCAACGGCGAAGCGGTCGCCGTTGAAGGCGATGCGCGGGTCCAGCGCGTCGCCGTTGGGCTGGTTGGCGAACAGCAGCGTGCCGCCCGCGGGCGTCAGCAGCGCGCCATCCAAGGTCAGCCGCGCCAGGCGGATCTGGTCGACCGCGCCGTTCTGGCTCTGGAACGCCACGGCGAACTGCTCGCCGATGGAGCTGTCGGCGTACGTCGCGTGGGCATCGGTCTGGGCCGAGCCGGCGATCGTCGCGACGGGGAACGCGGTGGTGTCGATGGGAACACCGTTGGAATCCACGCGCACGCCGTACAGGTCGGGCTGGTAGTCGCTGGGCCCCTCGCGCCAGTCCTCGAAGACCGTGAGAAACGCGGGCGAACCGGGCGAAGTGCCGGGCGCCGCGGCGATCGCCGGCTGCACCTGCCACGTCGCGCCAGGCGAGATCTCCAGCGGCTCGGGCCGATCGAGCACGGTGCCGCCTGCGTCGATGCGCGCCGCCTGCACGTCGTACACCAGGTCGACGCCCAGGATGTCGTTGGCCTCGTAGCCCGCCAGCCACTGCCCGTCCAGGCTCGCCAGCCCGAACGAGGTC
This sequence comes from Phycisphaerales bacterium, assembly GCA_040221175.1. NCBI lineage: Bacteria > Pseudomonadati > Planctomycetota > Phycisphaerae > Phycisphaerales > Phycisphaerales bacterium. The sequence goes on along the minus strand of JAVJVK010000004.1, from coordinate 644,572 downwards.
TGGCCGAGCTGCGGCGTGTTGTCGACGGGGAAGGGAAGATCGAGCGCGAAGCCGCCGGTATCCAGGCGCATCGCGTACACGTCGCGGAAGACGCTGGCCGGCTCATCGACGGTGATCAGGAACAGGTGGTCCCGGCCGTTGAAATTGATCTGCGTGTTGCGGATGAAGCCGAGGGTGGCGCCGTCGAGGAACTCCTGGGGCGTCGAGACCGCGATGCCCGCGCCGAAGTCCACCGTCGACGAGTACAGGTCGAAGTGCGTCACGTCCTCACGCGACCAGCCGATGAGGAACTTCTCGCCGTCATAGGCGATCTGCGGCGAGACGTCGAAGTCGCCACCCGACACGTCGAACCCGCCCACGCCGTCGACCAGCGTGCCATCGGGCGTGATGCGAAGGGCCCGCACGTTCCCGCCCGGCAGGCGGCTCCACGTCACCACGTACGCGCCGTCGCCGAAGGCGACCTTCGGGAAGCCGCTGCTGGTGACGCCCGAGTCGATGACGAGCCCATCGGGATCGAGCACCGCGCCGTCGGCCCCCACGCGCGTCGCGTACAGGTTGCCATCGCGTCCGCCCTGGGCGATCAGGAAGCCGTCGCCGTCGCTGGCGATCGACGGCCACTGGAGCGTGCGCCGCACGCCGACCAGGAAGCCGTCGGGGTCGATGGGCGTGCCGTCCTGCTCGATGCGCATGGCCCATAGCTCGTCGCCCTCGCACCACGCGGCCAGGTAGATCGAGCCGTTGAACGCCACCACCGGCACGCCGTCGACGTCGCGATCGAGCGAGGCCAGCAGCGCGATGCTGCCGGGGGCCTCCAGCGTTCCATCGGGGTTGATGCGCTGGCCGTACAGGTCGAAGCCGATGGGTGCTCGCCCGCCCACGCGGGTGTCGGCCCACACCGCGAAGTACTCGTCCACGCCGGCGGCGACCTCGCCGTAGAACTGGTCGCCATACGACGGCTGGAACACCGTGTCGCGCTCCAGGGCCCGGGTCGGGCCGGGCTCGACATCATCGATCGCCAGCGCGGGGCTGGCGGCGGTCAGGGCGGCGACGGCGAGCAGGCCGCACGCACGACGGGGGGAGGGGGCCGTGGGCATCGTTGAATTCTCCAATCCGGGGTGCTGTGCCCGAGCGGGTGGGCCACTGGTGGCCATGTCGGGGCTCGTGCGGGCCACGGTGGGCCCGCGGGGGCGCGGCCACTCGCTCTTCGCGGCCACGGCAGGCAAGGGTGCAATATCAGTGCCAGAACGCGGGGCTGCCGCTATCCCAGCAGGTTCTTGACATTCGCCGCGATGAGCGCCATGAGCAGCACGATCGAGACGCAGGGCAGCACCGACACGCGGCCGGCGCCCAGGGGCACGTGCAGGGGCACGCGGAAGCCCTGCTGCTTGCGCAGCTCGGGCCGGCTCACGTGCAGCTTGATGAGGGCGGCATTGACGACGATGAAGGCCGAAAAGACGCAGAAGTTGCTGATGGACGCGACCAGCCCAAGGTCGCCGATGAGGGCGAAGGCCAGGGTCACGACGAAGGTCAGCCCCAGGGCCGCCACGGGCGTGTGCACCTTGGGGGCCACGTAGGCCAGGAAGCTCAGCTTGTCGTGATCGCGCGCCACGTCCATCAGCAGCCGCGAGTTGCCCATGACGTTGGTCAGAACCGTCTTGCTGGTGGCGAACAGGGCGATGATGGTGATGCCCACGCCGCCGATGGGGCCCCAGGCCTCGCGCATGACCGCAGACAGCGGGCCCTTGGACTCGGCCAGGCTCTCGTGATCGAGGATGCTCACCGCCGAGATCGCAACCAGCGCGTAGATGACCGTGACGATGAGCGTCGAGGCGATGAGGGCGCGCGGCAGGTTCTTCCGCGGCTCTTCGACCTCCTCGGCCATCTTGACCAGGTCCTCGAAGCCTACGAAGCTGAAGAACGCCAGCGCCGCGGCCGCCGAGACGCCGATCCAGCCGCCGGGCGCGGGGCCGAGCAGGTCCGTGCCGCCCTCTGATCCATCGCCAAGGCCGAACACCGCCGGCACGCCGAAGCCGATGACCACCAGCAGCCCCAGCACGGTCGCGATGGTCGCGACGGTGTTGAACCACGAGGACTCGCCCGCACCCCACGCGTTGAAGGCGGTGACCAGCACCAGGATGCCCGCGATGATCACACGCGCGTTGAGATCGACCAACCGGCCGAGGTAGTCGGCAAACGCGATCGAGATCGCCGCCGCGGCGATGATGCCCGTGCCCAACAAGAGGGTCGCCGCCCACGCGGCGAACGTGCGGCCGAAGGCCTGCGAGACGTACTCGTAGCCCCCGCCCGCGTCTGGGAACATCGATACCAACTCGGCATAGGTGAACGCGGTGCACAACGCAACCAGCGCGGCCAGGGAGAGCGAGAGCCAAAGCAGGTTGCCCGCGTCGGCGGTCGCCTCGCCGATGATGGCGTAGATGCCCGCCCCGAGCATGCCGCCCACGCCGAACATGAGCGCATCGCGGAACTTGAGCTCGCGGTGCAGCGTGCCGGGCTTGGGGCCTGAACCCTCCGGCTTGGATTGGTCATGCTCGGGCGCTGGCACCGGGTGGCGTCCTCCTTACTCGCAGCCCGCGTCGAAGGCGTTCTGGAACGCCAGGAAGTCGAAGATATCCAGCACGCCGTCGCCGGTCAGGTCGGCGCTGGGGTCGCCCGCGTCGAAGGCGTTCTGGAAGGCCAGGAAGTCGAAGACGTCCAGGTCGCCGTCGCCGTTGAAGTCCGCCGGGCACGCGTCGCAGTCGAGCACGAGGCTGGCCGAGTCGAAATCCGTATCCTGGCCCAGCAGCCAGACCGCCCCATCGCCGTCGGTGGCCAGCGTGTTGAGGAAGTCCTCGGGCCGCGGGGCGGGCCGGGCGGACCAACTCGAGCCATCGAAGAACGCGATCTCGGGGTGTGCGGCGAAGGGCGTGGCCCAGGCCGTGCCGTCCTCGTCGAAGGCGACGTCCAGGAAGGTGTCGTCGACCGGGCTATCGACCCGCGTCCATTCGGTGCCGTCGTAGTGGGCGATGGCGCTCGTGCCGTCGAACACGTACCCGCCCACGGCGATGATGTTGTTGGGGCCCATCGCGTCCATCTTCTCGAGCGGGAAGCCCTCGAATTCGCCGCCGGTGCGCGGGTCCTCGACGATGGTGATCTCCGAGCCATTCCAGTGCAGGATGAGGCCGCCGGCGTCGAGCCCCGTGTCGTCGTTGCGTCCGTGCGCCCCCACCGCCCACACGTCGTCGGCCGCGAAGGCACGCACGTCGGTCAGGATGGTGCTGGGGTCCAGGGCGCCGGGGAAGTCCATCGTCTCGGGGACCAGCTCGACCCATTCGCCCCCGCGGTTGATCATGAACAGCGGGATGTTGCCGTCATCGGTGCGGGCGTGGCCGGTCGCCTTGCCCACGGCGAACATCGTGCCGTCGGGGGCGGTGTCCATCGCGTGGATCTCCCCGCCCCGCTGGAACGTGGGGAGGCCGAAGATGATGCCCAGGTTGATCGTCACCGGCTCGCGCCAGAACCCGTCGTACATGGTGATGGTCGGGTCGGCTTGGAGCGAGGGCTCGTCGAAGTCTTCGGTGCCGAAGATGAACACGCGGTCCTGCTCATCCACGTGGATGCCGAAGTACTGGGGGATGGTGTCCAGCGAGCCGCGGCCCGGCGGCGGGAGGGCGACCCAGTCGCCCGCGTCGCGGCGGTAGACCAGGTAGTCCAGCGGGTTGCCGAAGGCGGCGGTGTTGTCGGCCAGCAGCAGCGCGTAGAGCGGGCTGCCGTCGGCGTCGGCGGCGTGGGCGTCGGCGAAGCTGTTGGCGTAGTCGCCTGGGTTTGGCGAATCGACGCGCTGCCAGTCGCACTGGGCCAGGGCGGGCGGGGCCATCAGAATGGCTATGGAAGCAAGCGAGGTGATACGGGTGACGGGATGCATGGGTGATCTCCAGGGGTTGAAAGCGTCGCGGGCGGCACGTGCCGCCCCACCCGTGCGTCGACGGCCCGAAGGACAGCTTGCCCGTTTTCTTCGGTAAAACAAGGGTTCGACAGGGAGTTCGTGCACTCTGAGGCGATGCTCACGCGGGCTTCAGCGGCGGCTTTGCTGGCGTGCGGGGGCTGTTCAGAATTGGCCATTCGGCGGCCGGCGGAGCAGGGCCGACCCGCATTGACACTTACCCGCCCACAACCCAAACAATAGCCCTGGCGGATCTAGAATCGTTTCATGGATCTCGCACGGAAGCTGGCCATCCTCGCCGACGCGGCCAAGTACGACGCCTCGTGCGCCAGCAGCGGGGCCAAGCGCTCCAACGGCAGACTCGGCAAGGCCAGGGGCCTGGGCGACACCGACGGGGTGGGGATCTGCCACAGCTACACGCCCGATGGCCGGTGCGTGAGCCTGCTCAAGCTGCTCCTGACCAACTGGTGCGTCTACGACTGCCGCTTCTGCGTAAACCGGGTGACGAGCGACACGCCGAGGGCGCGGTTCACCGTCGACGAGGTCGTGTTCCTGACCGTCGAGTTCTACAAGCGGAACTACATCGAGGGGCTGTTCCTCAGCTCGGGCATCATCCAGAGCCCCGACTACACCATGGAGCAGCTCGCCGAGGTCGCCCGGCGGCTGCGGCAGGACGAGCGGTTCTTCGGCTACGTGCACCTCAAGGCCGTGCCGGGGGCGAGCGGGGAGCTGCTCGAGAAGGCCGGCCGCTACGCCGACCGCATGAGCGCGAACGTCGAGCTGCCCACCGACGCCGACCTCAAGAAGCTCGCCCCCGAGAAGAGCATGAAGACCGTCGACCTGACGATGAGCGCCCTGCGCGACCGGCTGATCGAGTCGAAGGCCGAGCGGAAGAAGACCCGCAGCGCGCCCCGCTTCATGCCCGCCGGCCAGAGCACGCAGATGGTGGTGGGGGCCTCGCCGGCCAACGACCGCGACATCCTGACCACCGCGACGAGGCTGTACACCGGGCAGAACCTCAAGCGCGTCTACTACTCGGCCTACAGCCCGTTCCTGGGCGCCGATGGCGACCTGCCGGCCATGACCCCGCCGCTCATCCGCGAGCACCGGCTGTACCAGGCCGACTGGCTCGTGCGCTTCTACGGCTTCGACGCCAGCGAGCTGACCATGCCCGACGCGCCCGACCTGAGCCTGGAGCACGACCCCAAGCTGTCGTGGGCCCTGCGCCACCCGGCCTTCTTCCCCGTCGACGTCAACACCGCGCCGCGGGCCGACCTGCTCCGCGTCCCGGGCTTCGGCACGCGGACGGTGGGGCGGATCATGAAGCTCCGCACGCGTCGCCGCGTGCGCGAGGCCGACCTGCGGGCGATGCGGACGCCGATGAACCGGGCGGGCCCCTTCATCCGCGTGCCCGGCGGCGAGGTCATCAAGAAAACGCCCGAGCTGCTGATCGAACGCTTCAAGCCCAGCGACCGGCAGATGCGGCTGTTCACCCGCCGCCTGGCGGTCGACCAGTTGGAGCGGCCGGCGTGATCGTTGTGGGCGTAAGCCACGACTTCGACCAGTGGTGCGACCACGCGCGCCGCCTGCTGCGCCGCCGCGTGCCGCCGGACGCCGTGGCCTGGCGCGACGCCGACGCGGGCGGCTCGCTGTTCGACCCGGGCGTGGAAGACAGCGGGACCGCCCCCGCGGTGAGGCTGCCGGCAACCTTCCTCGAGCGGGCCCGCACCGTCGCCTGCCACCGCGACGAATCCCGCTGGGCCGTGTTGTACCGCCTCGTGTGGCGCATCGGCGTCGAGGGCGACCGCGGATTGCTCCTCGACGCGGCCGACCCCGACGTGCGGCCCTTCGAGGTGATGCACAAGCAGGTCCGCTTCGACGCCCACAAGGCCAAGGCGTTCGTGCGGTTCCGGAAGGTCGACGACGACGCCGATGGCGAGCGCTACCTCGCCTGGCACCGCCCCGAGCACCGCGTGCTGCCGCTGGTGGGCCCCTTCTTCGCCCGCCGCTTCGGCGTGATGCGATGGACCATCTTCACGCCCCACCAGAGCGCCGACTGGGACGGCCGGAGCCTGACGTACGGCCCGGGCGTCGATCGAGATCCGATGTCGGAGCGCGACGGCCCCAACGACAATATGGAAGAACTCTGGAAGACCTACTACCGCAACATCTTCAACCCCGCCCGCATCAAGACTGGCGCCATGCTCAAGGAGATGCCGAGGCGGTACTGGTCGACCATGCCCGAGACGGGAATCATCGACGAGTTGCTCCGCGAAGCCCCCGAGAGGGTGAAAACCATGATGGCCCGCCAGCAGGACGAGAACCCCGGGGCCGAGGCGTTCCTCCCACCGAAGGGGCACCGTTCGCTGCCGCAGCTCAGGAGCGCCGCCAGGCAGTGCGAGGGCTGCGAGCTCTGCGACGTCGGCACGCAGACCGTTTTCGGCGAGGGGCCGAAAGACGCACGGCTGATGTTCGTGGGCGAGCAGCCCGGCGACGAGGAGGACCTGGCCGGCCGCCCCTTCGTCGGCCCGGCCGGCCGGTTGTTCGACGAGGCGCTCGCGGCCGCGGGCATCGACCGCGCAGCGGTGTACGTGACGAACGCCGTCAAGCACTTCCGCCACGAGCCGAGAGGCAAGCGTCGAATCCACATGAAGCCCACGGTGTCGCAAGTGCGCGCCTGCCTGCCCTGGCTGCGCAGCGAGATCGAGCAGGTCCGCCCCGCAATCATCGTCGCACTGGGCGCCACCGCCGGCCAGGCCCTGCTCGGCCGCACCTACCGCGTCACCCAGCAGCGCGGCGAGCTCATCGACAGCGAGCAGTGGGGCGCCGCCGTGCTGGGCACCATCCACCCCTCGGCCATACTGCGCATGCCCGACCAGTCCACGCGCGACCAGGCCTTCGAGCAATTCGTGCATGATCTGCGCACGGCCGCCGCCGCCGCGTAAGCCGCCTCAGCCGCAGCCCATCGCGAACGCCCGCTGGTACGCCAGGAAGTCCATGAGCGTCAGCACGCCGTCGCCGTCGAAGTCGGCGGTGTCGAGGTTGCCGGTGGCGAAGGCATTCTGGAACGTGAGAAAGTCGAACAACGTGAGCGATCCGTCGCCGTCGAGATCCGCGCGGCACGGCCCGCACTGGCCCGTCTCCAGCAGACGGACGCCCCGCGTGGTGGTCACCACCAGCAACGTGCCGCGGGCCGTGATCGAATACGGCTCGCCCGCAATCGCAACCGGTTCGAGCTCGACGGGATCACTCGGATCGGCAACATCGACGCGGAGCAGTCCGGCTTCGCGGCCGACCAGGTACGCCACGCCGTCGACGACGACGAGGTCTTCCAGGTACGCTGGGGCCCGGGTCAACGGAAGATCGGCAATGATCCGCGGCGTTGCGGCATCGGAGGCGTCGACGATGCGCAGCGACTGCACCGGCCCGCCGTGGATGGTGAACGCCAAATCCTCGTTCAACGTCACGGCGTTGTACGAACCCTCGAGCTGGCCCAACGGCCGCAGGTTGGCCGGGTCGGTGGCGTCGACGAAGCGCAGCGGCCCATCGGCGGTGATGATCAGGCCGTCTCCAACCGCCATGTCGAACGCGTTGCCCACGCCCACCAGCGTGTCCAGCACGGCGGGGTTGTTCGGATCGTGCACGTCGATGCTGGCCAGCGTGGTAATGATGCGGAAGTACATGTCCAGCGAGTACGTGTACGCGATGTTGCCACGCACCTCCACGCGGTATGTCTCCGCATCGCTGCCCGGCACGCGCACCGAGCCGACGGCGGTGGGGCGGGCAGGGTCGCCCAAGTCGATGACGGTCAGATCAAGAAAACGCGTGACGTACGCCAGATCACCATCGATCGCCGCGTCGTAGCCATAGATCTCGGCCCGCCCCCGGAACGTCGGCGTGGTCGGGTCGGCCACGTCGACTACCTGGAACGCGCCCCCCGTCACCATCAGGTCGCCGCCAACGACCGCGCGATCCAACTGGCTGAGGTCGACCTGATCGAATCGCCCGAGCACGCCGTGCGGCGGATCACTCGCGATGGCCAGGAGGGCCTCCGATCCGGCGACCACCCACGGGCCGCCGGTCCATGCCACGGCGGTGAGGTATACGCCGGTGGAGATCCGTTCGGCCAGTTCGGGCTGCGACGGGTCGGCCAGGTCGTAGATCAGCAGTTCGCGATGGCGGGTGACCAGCAACCGATCCTGGGCCACACGCAGCCGGCCGCCCGCGATGCAGTCCGAGTCGGTCTGCACCGGTACGGCTGGGTCGCCAACGTCGTACGTGGCGACACACAGGTCGACCGGCGAAAGCCGCCCCTGGGCATACACGTAGCCGTCGCCCATGTCCACGTCCCAGCAGGACGTCAACTCGGTGAGCGTTGCGGTGATGGACGGGGCCGCCGGGTCCTCAAGCGATACGAGGATGGGGCTGACGCGCGCCAGGGCGACCACCGCGAGTGAGTCTTGCGCTGCCACGCCGACGGCCAGTTCCGGCGTCACCAAGTGCGATCGAAAGGCCGGTACGCGCGGGTTGGTAAGGTCGTAGACGCCCAGCCCCGCTTCGCTCTGGGCCACCAGCAGCAGCCCATCTGCGATCGCTACGTCGCGGGCCAGCCCGTTGGTCGCAAGCGAGTACACCAGGCGTGGTCGCCGAGGCTGCACGACGTCGATGACGTGCAGCCCCCCGTCCGCGCCGGCGATGTACGCCAGCTGCGCCGCGGGCTCGAGTGCAATGGCCTGCGCCTGCCCGGGCAGCGCTAGCTCGGCCAACTCGGTCGGCCGGGCAGGGTCATGAAGATCGAGCACGAGCAAGCCACCCCCGCCGTTGGCGATGTAGGCGACGTCTTCGTGGATCGCCACGTCGAACATCGCTCCGCCGATTGCCGACTGCTCGGCCGGCGGGCAGGGCGACTGGGCCAGCAGCGTGGCAGCGCACAGGCACCACACGACGGCAACAAACCTCGATGCGGCGATGGTCATGGCCATTCCTCCGGAGGGCGCGTTCGCCCAGTCTACCCGAAGCGGGGCCGAATCAAGACGACTTTCTGCGTGCTGGCCGACCTAGGCGGTCTCGAACGCCGTGCGCAGCCCGAACGCCGAGCAAAAGAGCTCGCTCTTGCGCTGCGCACCCCAGACGTCGGTGCTCACGTCGCTGGGTGACTCGACGGTGAAGACCGCCGTGTTGGGGTGGTCGGCGGGGTGTCCATCCGAGGCGCGGGCTTCGATCGTGACCGCCACGCGATCGACCACCTGCGTGTGCGTGCGGTCGAGCCCATCGGCGACGCGCAGGATGCCCGCCAGCCGGCGAACGATCTTGCGGTCGTGGTTGTCCATGGCCGCGTAAGGTTCGTGGCTGTTCTTGGGCGGGCTGCGGCGGTGGTACCGCGCGACGTTGGCGATCAGCTCGCGCTCCCTGGGGCTAAAGCCGTCAAGCTCGCCGTTGGCGATGATGTAGTAGCTGTGCTTGTGGTGCTTGGAGTGGTTGACCAGGTAGCCGATGTCGTGCAGCACGCCCGAGGCCTCGAGCACGCCGCGACCCTGGGCGTCCATCGCCGTCTCGTGGTCGACCGCCAGCGGGTGGCTGGGGTGCGAGCGGGCCAGCTCGCGGGCGATCTCGGGCAACTGCTGGGCCAACTGGTCGAAGATCTCCAGCGACAGCATCGTCACGTGCTCGCTGTGGGCCTCGTGGTAGCGGCACTTGCGCGCGAAGCGGCGGATGGATTCCGAGCGGCTACCCAGCGTGGCGCGCGTGGGCGTAGCGGCGGGCGGGGCGCCTCGGCCCTTGCTCTGCGCGGTGTGGCCCTCGAGCATCGACAGCATGAGCCCATCGCGGATACCACGGTCGTGCACGACCAGCTCGTCGACCTTCAGTGTCTTCATGAGCGCCTCGACGATGGCCGCGCCCGGCAGGATGATGTCGTAGCGGTCCTTGTTGAGCCCGGCCACCGACTCGCCCTTCTCGAGCGCCGAGCGCAGCTTGGTGAGCGTCTTGGTGACCTGCTCGCGGGTCAGCCGGTGGCCCTGCACGCTCTCGGCGCTCGTGCCCTCGCGGGCCATCTGGATCGACGCCAGCGCGCTGTACGTGCCGCCGGTGCCGAAGAGCACCTTGGGCTTGAGGGGCATCTTCCCAACGGCCACCTCGATGGCGCCCTTGAGATACTGACGCATCTCGTCGAAGGTGTGCGGCTCGGACGCCCTGGCCCCGCCGAACATGTCGGCCACGCGCACCGCGCCCAGCTTCAGGCCCACGACCTTCTCCACGGCCCCGCTGCGGCTGAAGACGACCTCGGTCGAGCCGCCACCAATGTCCGCGACGGCAAACGGCAGCTTGCGCACGTCGAAGGCCGCCGCCACGCTCTTGTGGGCCAGGCGGCCCTCGTCCTCGTGGCCGATGACCTCGGTCTTGAGGTTGCTCAGCCGCTCGACGCCGGCGACGAATTCGTGTCCGTTGCCCGCCTCGCGCACGGCGCTGGTGGCGATGACGCGGATCTCGGCCACCCCGTAGCCCAGGGCGATCTGCTTCATTCGCTCGACGGCGCCGATGGCGTCTTCCAGCCGGTCCGGGGCGATCATCCCCGTCTCGGCCAGGGCGTGGCCAAGGCGCGGGCTGACCTTCTCCTCGTCCAGCACGTGGTACCCGCCCTCGTCGTCACGCTCGGCGATGAGCAGGCGGATGGAGTTGCTGCCCACGTCGATGGCCGCCAGACGCAGCGGACGGTCGACGGAAGTAGGACTCGCAGCGGCAGTAGGAAAGCTATCCATTTACCAGACGGTAGGTAGCGGCGTAGTGCCTCGGGGTGCCAATGCCTGCTCTACGATCCTCCGTGTGCATGTGCCTGTACATCGCGACGGCGTCTCCGTTGACCCCGCGGCATCCTCGCGGTGGTCTCACCCTCCGGCGCAGAGAGGACGCGGATCGGCCAAACGCTCTCAGTTCTCTCAGATATGCCTACGTCTATGAAATCAGCACCGCGGAGGGCTGCGCGTGCCCGCTGGGGATCATGGTGCGTGGCATGCCCGAGGACTCCACATGGGAGATCGATAAGGATGACGAACGGTACCGGTGTGCCATGCTCGACCTGCTCGGCGAGTTGACCGCCGAGGCGGCCGTCGATGTGTATCCCTGCTGGGACGGCGAAGAAGGTGTTCGCCCCGACGCTCATCATGATGCGACGCTCGCCGACCTCAAGGCCGACTGGTCCCTCCTCCGCGAACGAAGGCTCACCCACCTCACCGGCTGAAGCACCAGGCCGGGCCCTCTACAATCCCCTTCGCCCGAACATCCACCGGCGACCCAGGCCTTTCTTCCAAGGACACCCATGCTCGAACGACTCACCGAAGGCTTCCAGTCCGCCCTGCGAAACCTCTCAGGCCAGGGCGCCATCTCCGAGAAGAACGTGCGCGAGGCCATGGCCCAGGTCCGCGAGAGCCTCCTCGAGGCCGACGTCGCCCTCGAGGTCGTCGAAAAGTTCTGCGACCAGGTCGTCCAGGAAGCCCTGGGCAAGAAGGTCACCGAGAGCGTCAAGCCGGGCGAAGAGATGATCAAGATCGTCCACGACCGGCTGGTCGTGCTCCTGGGCGGCGAGCCGGGCACGGCCAGCGACCCGGGCATCCACACCGTCTCTCCCGGCCCCACCGTCATCATGATGTGCGGCCTGCAGGGCAGCGGCAAGACGACCACCTGCGGCAAGATCGCCGCCTGGCTCCGTAAGAAGGACCTCTCCAGCACCCTCGTCGCCGCCGACCTGCAGCGCCCCGCCGCCGTCGAGCAGCTCGAGACCGTCGCCCAGCAGGCCGGCGGCTTTCCCGGCAGCGCGCCGGTCAAGTTCCACGGCGAGCTGGACCAGATCGGCGCGTACGGCGAGCGCGTGGGCGTGGCCGTCGACGTCTGCAAGCGCGGGCTCAAGCAGGCCCGCGCCAACGGCAGCGACGTGGCCATCCTCGACACCGCCGGCCGCCTGCACGTCAACGACGACCTGATGGGCGAGCTCAAGAAGGTCAAGGCCGCGTGCAACCCGCACTACATCTTCCTGGTGGTCGACAGCATGACCGGCCAGGACGCGGTGAGGTCAGCGAAGGCCTTCCACGAGCAGCTCGGCATCGACGGGGTCATCCTCACCAAGTTCGACAGCGACACGCGCGGCGGCGCGGCGCTGAGCGTTCGAGAGGTCACCGGCGCCCCCGTCCGCTTCGTGGGCACGGGCGAGAAGCTCGACGCGCTGGAGCCCTTCCACCCCGAGCGCTTCGCCGGGCGCATCCTGGGCATGGGCGACGTGGTGAGCCTGGTTGAAAAAGCCCAGCAGGAGGTCACCGAGGAAGAGGCCGAGAAGCTGCAGAACAAGATGATGCGCGGCGAGCTGGGCATGGACGACTTCTTGAAGCAGCTCAAGACCATCCGCAAGCTCGGGCCCATGAAGCAGGTCCTGGGCATGCTGCCCGGCGTGGGCTCGGCGCTCAAGGACGTCAGCATCGACGACAAGGAACTCGATCGCGTCGAGGCCCAGATCCAGTCGATGACCGCGGCCGAGCGCAAGAAGCCCAAGCTCATCGACAACTCGCGCAAGCGCCGCATCGCCAGGGGCGCGGGCGTCGACCAGCAGACCGTCGGCCGGCTGGTCAAGCAGTTCAACACCATCAACCAGCTCACCCGCGGCATGGGCGACATGAGCGCCCGCAGCAAGATGAGCACCATGACCCACATGGCCCAGGGGGCGGCCGGGGGAGACAGCGCCGCCGCGGCCGCCTCCATGATGCCCTCGATCGCCCGCCGCAAGAGCACCAAGGGCGGCAAGCCCAAGGGCTTCAAGCAGCGCAAGAAGCGGAAGTAACGCGACGCCGCCGGGGCGGTTGCATGGTCTCGTCGGGCGGCCAGATCACCTGACCGGGCAGTGAGAAGACCTGACCGGGCGGCCAGTTCATCCGACCGGGCGGCGAGAAGACCTGACCGGGCGGTCAGATCATCTGGCCGGGCGGAGAAATCATTCCTCCGCGGTGCCCATCGGCTCTCACGGCCCGCCAGGCCGCGTCTCCCGAACAACACCCTCTCTCGCCGTGGTCCGCGACGCGACGCGCACAAGTGCCCTTGCGTGGCCCCGCCGCTTCCGGTATATTGAACGCGCGAGGAGGACCCCATGCGCCCCGTGACCGCCTGCGTCCTGCTGTTGGCCGCCGCCACCCAAACCCTGGCCCAATACGCCATCCTCTTCGACATCGAGGACGACACGCTGCTGCCCGGCCAGAGCACATCGGTGACGCTTTCTGCCGCCTACGCCCCGCACGACTGGGCTTTCGCGCTCGTCTTGACCGATCTGGTGAGTTCCGAGGGGGAACGCGGCCTCAGCGATTGGGAGCTCGTTGCCCCCCTCACCGGCCCGGGCACAACCCCCGGCGCGCCCAGCGGCACCGGCATCGATGGCATCCTCGCGGGCCAGCTCAACTTTCCCGTTCCCGGCTTGCCACCACCCACCAACCCCATCGACTTCTGGACCGTCACCTACACCGCCCCGATGGACGTCGCCGCGCCCTTCGACGTGCTGCTGTCAACCGACACCAGCCGCTTCGAGGTGTATCCCACCCGCGAAGCGGTCTTCGGCGAGAGCCGCCTCGACCTGCTTGCCGAGGGCAACGCAACTATTCGCGTCATCCCCACGCCAGCGTCGGTTGCCGTGCTCGGCGGGCTTCTGGTGTGCGCCCGGCGTCGCCATTCATCCCGCGGCTCATCGCGCGACTAATCACGCACCTTGTCGAGCATCGCCAGCACGATCACGCCGCAGATCAGCGACGGCAGGTTGCCCGCCAGGATCGTGCAGACCTCCAGGATGCCCAGCAATTGCGTGCGCGCCCGCTTGGGGCCGTAGGGCGGCTGCGCCAGGGCGTTGAAGTGCATGATTTCGAACACCGCCAGCACCACCAGCGGCACGCTGAGCACGATGCCGATGCACGTGAACGCCCAGCTCACGGCCGTCAGGATGTTGAAGATCGCCGAGACGAGGATCGCGACGCGGACGGTGGTGGGGTCCGGGGCGATCGGCCCCGGCTGGGTCGGTGGTACCTGGCTCATGATGCGTCCCCCGGTCGTGTGGTGCGTGCACTCGGCCCAACCCTACCGCCTCAGCGGCAGGAAGTCCTTCTCCTCGCCCTTCAGCCACGCGTGGAAGCGCGGCCAAAACAGCTCGCGCAGCAGGATCTTGACGCACGCGGCCACGGGGATCGCCAGCAGCAGCCCGTACACGCCCGCCAGGATGCCCCCCGCCAGCGAGGCGAACAGGATCGTGGGCGTGTCCATGTTCGTTGCCTTGCCCTGGATGGCCGGCGTCAGCAGGTAGTCGTCCACCGCCTGGCCGGCAAAGTAGACCGCGACGGGCGCGCCCAGCGTCCACCACCACGTCCCCTGGAAGGCGAACCAGCCGCTGTTATCCAGCGCCAGGGCGGTGATGGTCAGCGGGATGCCCAGCAGCGCGACGTATGGCACGATGCTCAGGATGCCAACGAGCGGCCCGAAGATGAGCGGCGCCGGCACGCCGATGAGCCAGTAGGCGATCGTGAAGATCACGCTCTGGATGATCGCGATGGTGATGCGCCCACGCACGAAGCCGGCGACCACGCGGTCCATCTGCCGCAGCAGGTCAACGATCTGGTCTCGGTGCTGGTGGGGCAGCACCTCGTACCCGAAGCCGCGCACCTTGGCGTAGCCGGTGGACAGAAAGTAGAAGAAGAACCCCGTCAGAAAGAGCCCGAACAGCAGCATGCCGATGGACGTCACCGTCGCAAGCCCGGTCGCCAGCGTGATGCGCCCGCCCTGCACGGCCGCGTCGGTCATGCGGGCGGCGTTGCCGCGGATGATGCCAAGGCCCCAGTCGAACAGCTGGGCGATCGTGTCCGCGGTGCCGTCGATGTCTCCGCTGCCGTCGGCCGTGTCGACCGTCCGCCGCGCATAGCCGTAGACAACGGGCTTGAGCACGTCGGGCAGCCCGGCGAAGGCGCGCTCGGCCTTGCGGCTGTCGGCGGTGTTCAGGCGCGTCTCAACGGCGCCCTCGGCTGGGTCCTCCGGGCCTTCGCCGGCCGGCACGGGCTCGCCCAACTGGCTGGCTGGCTCGACCGCGTAGAACGAGATCGTCTGGCTCTCCTTGTCGTACCGCGGCAGGACGTCGTCCTCGTGGTTCTTCACGTAGGTCGTCACGGTCGTGATGCGGTCGGTGCTGTCCACGACCGTCTGGGCGAAGCTCACGCCCTGCACCACCGCGAACGCCGTCGCCAGCGCCGCCGGCACCGCCACGAACACCACGACCGCCACCAGGATGCCCGACACCGCTCCCTGCCGCGTGAAGTGCCTGGACCTCTCCAACTTGCACACCACCGGTTCGAGCAGGTACGCCAGCAGGAGGGCAAGCAGCAGCGGCACCGTCACCGGGCGCAGCACGTAGCCCAGGTACAGCACGCCGAAGATGGCGGCGAACACGAGGATGTCTCGGATGGGCTGGATCTGCCACAGGTGCCGCGTGAACCACGGCTGGCGGGCGGGCGCGGGGCCCTTCGCGTCGGGGTCTTGCTTCGCGTCAGCCAAGCCCGCCGGCCTCGTCGGTGGCGCCCGGACCATTGGCGCAGCGGTCCAGGGGGCCGTCGAAGGCCTCATCGAACTCGTACACGCCGCGGAAGTCGTCCAGCGAATCCTGCTCGCTGGTGCGCAGCAGCCCCGTGTCGACCATGGCGTAGACGATCTTGCCGAAGTCCTCGGTCGTGCGCACGCCCCAGCCGCGCAGCACCGTGCGCGCCAGCAGGCCGTACTTCTCGACCGCAAGCGAGCGCAGGCCCAGGCACAGCTCCTGGCCGGTTACGTGGCGGCTCTGGGCGCTGGCGATCTCGTCCAGTTCGGCCGGCTCGAAGCCGGCGATCTCGCCCAGCAGCGCCAGGTCCAGATCGTCGTCGTCCTGTTCCTGCCCGTGCGACGCATCGGGGGACTCGCCGCGGCCCTTCTCCAGGGTGTGCTGGAGCCCCTCCTGCACGAAGCGGAACGCCTCGGGCGAGAAGGGCGCCAGGGTCCGAAGCCGCTGCCAGTCGATGAGCTCTTCCATGCCGTTCTTAACCTGCCTGGGGGGTCCGGTCATTCCCGATAAGCCGGGCCTGCCCGCTGCATGGTACACGGTGCCGGGCACTGTATCGGCCAGCCGCGGTGTTTCCCCCCAACTCCCGACAACCTCCAAACAAATGCCGCGGACCGCCGGCCTACGGAAACCGCCGGCTCAGCGATGCGCTGCTCGCCACCCCGAAGCGCAGCGGCGCCGACCGCCACGGTTCGCCCACTCGGTCGATGCCGATCCGCGGCCCGCACGCCACGCCCTGAGGCGCCTCGCCGGGGGCCAGCCAGAGCGCCGGCCCCTCGGCCGCCGGCTCGAACAGGTCCAGGCCGTTGTGCCGCCGATCGATGCCCATCGCCGCGCACAGGCGCGCCGGCCCGGCCCCGAGCTTGGCCGCCGGCAGCGCCCGCGCCGCCTTGGGATTCGAGCGCCGCAACGCGTCCATGTGCTCGGCGCCCGCGACCGGCTCGATCGCACGCAGCAACACCGCCTGCGGGTCGCCCTCGCTCGCGCACGCCACGTTCATGCACCAGTGCATGCCATAGGTGAAGTAGACGTAGCACGTGCCGGGCGGGCCATACATCGATTCGTTGCGCTCGGTCCGCCGGCCCTGGTAGGTATGGGCCGCCTCGTCGGCCGCGCCCAGGTAGGCCTCGGTCTCGACGATGCGGCCGGTGAGCACGGCCCCGTCTTCCAGGCGTCGGCAAAGCAACCAGCCGAGCAGCGTGCGTGCCGCGGCATCGGCGGCCACGCTCAATTGCTCGCGCGTCACGACAGCGCCCGCGAGTCCTTCACGCCCAGCGTGCGATAGATCTCGCGCGTGGCCGTGCTCTTGTTGAGCGTGTACAGGTGCAACCCGGCCACCTTGTGGTCCAGCAGGTCGCGGCACTGCTCGGTCGCCCAGTGCAGGCCCACGCGCCGGACCAGATCGGGCTCGTCGCCCGCGCGGCGCAGGGCGCGCAGAAGCGGGGCGGGGAAGCGGCTGCCCGCGGCCAGCTCGGCCATCTTGCCCATGCCCTTGGTGCTGGTGATGGGCATGATGCCCGCGATGATCGGGATGCGGATGCCCGCCAGTTCGCACCGCTCGCGGAAGTCGTAGAAGTCGTGGTTATCGAAGAACAACTGGGTGATGATGAAGTCCGCCCCCGCGTCGACCTTGGCCTTCAGGTGGTCCATCTCCTTCAGGCGGTTGGGCGTGGCGGCGTGGCCCTCGGGGTAGCCGCCCACGCCGATGCCAAAGGCGCGGTCCTTGCCCAGGTGCGTGTCGCTGTAGGTGCGGATGGCGCGCACCACGTCGGCGCCAAAACGGAAATGCGCGAAGGGATCCTCGCCTTCCCTGCGGCCGCTTGGCGAACCGCCGTCCAGCGGTGGATCGCCGCCCAGCGCCATGATGTTGCGCACCCCAGCGCGGGCGTAGCCCTCGAGCATGCCCTCCACCTCATCGGGCGTGTGGCACACGCCGGTCATGTGGGGGATGGGGTGCAGGGGCGTCTCGCGCCGGATGCGCAGGACGAGTTCCCTCGTGAGCTCACGGGTCGAGCCGCCCGCGCCGTAGGTCACCGAGACGAAGCTCGGGCGCAGCGGCACCAGTTCGCTGATGGCCTCGTACAGCTTCTCGGCCGCGTCGGCGTTCTTGGGCGGGAAGAACTCGAAGCTCGCCGTGGTGCCGTCACGCTTGAAGATGTCGGCGATGTGCTCGCTGGGCGTGACGGGGCTGGCGTTGGGCGAGGCCGGAGGCGCGCCGTTTGAGCCCGCTCCGGATGTTTCTGGCTTGTTCGGCTTTGTACTAGGCACAAAAGCAGTGTATCGGGGGTCGGCGCTCTTCTCGACCGGAACACTAATTGCCGCCTCCCGCGGCGGCTTCGAGGAGGACGACGACTTCCGGGCTGGGCGAGATCGTTCGCGTATGGATCTGCGAGCCGCCCGACTGGTATTGGTACGACAGTCCGCCCCGGGCGTATTGCAGGGCTGTTCGGCCCGCACGGTCGGTCGCGTGGACGTCGGCGCCAGCCTCCAGGAGCACGCGCACCAGCGTGGCATCGCCCCGGGAGACCGCCTCCATCAACGGCGTCTTGCCCGTTGCGCTGGCGCCGTTCAGGTCGACCCCGATCTCGGGCGACGCGACGCGGCGCATGAGCGTTCGGCGGATGCGGTCGGCCTCGTCCGGTTCGATGTTCTCCGGCCCCCATGGCGCGCGATGCAGCAGCCCCCGTCCGTCAACGTCGCGCGTGTTGGGGTCGCCACCGGCGGCCAGCAGCATCTCGAAAATCTCGGGCTGGCCGGTCTGGTAGGCGCGCATGACGGCCGACCCGCCCCAGGTTCCGCCGCCCTCGTCGGGGTCGTGCCCGGCGTCCACGAGCATGGCCACCACGCGCGCATTGCCGCCGGTCACCGCCGAGGGCAGCAGCGTCCAATCCGGATCCCGCGTCAGCCCCGCTTCGATCGTGAGCGCCACCACCTCGGGCGAGCCCCGCAACGCCGCACGCGCCGCGGCCGACCGCAACAGGTTGGGGATCCGCGCCTCCAAGGCCGGATCGTGCATCGCGGCTGCCCGAAGGTCGTCGATGAGCATGCGGCACGCGTCGGCCTGGCCGTGCCGGGCGGCCAGGGTCAGCGCGGCATCTCCGAGCATGACCGGGCCGTACGAGCGGGCCGGCCTGGTCTGCGTGGTCCATGCGGGCGAACCATTGTGAAGCAGCCACGCCACGGCGTCTGTCATGCCATGCGCCGCCGCCCAGGCCAGCGGCGCCTCGCCGTCCAGGTCGACGCCCACCCAGCCCCAGTCTTCGCTCTGGCAAGCCGCCGCGAAGTCCACGCCCTGCAACGCCGCCTGCCGCAGGCCCGTCACGTCGCCACGCTCGGCGGCGACGAACACGGCGTCGGTCCTGGGCGCCGTGCGCCATTGCTCGACGCCCAGGGCCAAGACCGCTGCCACGACGAGCACCGCCAGCGTTGCGGGAACGACAACGGGCACACGAAACGCAGGCCGATGGCCCGTCGAACCGCACTCGGGGCACGGCGGCGGGTCGGCCTTGTCCGCCAGCCGCAATCCCTCGAGGCTATAGCCGCACGCCACGCACCGACCGCGGGTGCGCCGCCAGCGGCGTCGCACCGCCGCGGGGACGGCAAGCAAGGGCCACGCCGCGAATACCAGTCCACCCCAACCCGACGCGAACAGCACGGTGTTGAGCGCCAGGGGCCCGACCAGGGGCGTGAGCGGCAGCGCGGTGTGGCCGTTGGCCATCGAGTAAGCCATGTCGCCGCCGAAGCAGCCGGGAAAGTACTGGTCCTCGTCGAATCCCCACGCCAGGTCGTCGCAGGCGATGCCGCCGCGCACCACGGCGCTCCGTCGGTCGATGCCCGGGTCGTGCACGGGCCATGCAACGCGCAGGCAGCGCACGGGCCATCCGGCATCCTTCTCGACCAGGCGCTGGTGGCCGTGGGTTTCGTGCGCCGGCGGCAGGTCGTGGGCCAGGCTGTGCCGGGGCGGGTCGACGACGCCATCTTGCCAGATGCCGATGGGCTCGCGGGTGGCGATCAGGCGCGTGGTCAGGCCGCGCTGACGCCACTGGGCGGCCTCCCAGCCGCCCAGGCGTCCGGGCAGTCGGCCGGACTGCACCGTGCCCGCGCCCAGCAGCACGTTCTGCCCGGGTTCGGGGCTGTCGAGGACGGCCGCCACCCAGGCCACGCCCACCGAGGTCGACAGCCCCAGCACGCCCAGCGAGGCCGCGAGGGCCACGATCCGCCATCCACCAGGTACAGCACGCTCGGCCATCACCCATTGGACGCCCGAGCGTGCGGGATGTTCTGAAGATCTGCCCCCTACCCGAACACGGCCGCCAGCGCGAACAGGATCACCACGCTGGAGAACAGCAGGCACAGCGTCATGCCGATGCCGGTGAAGATCGTGCCGAAGAACGAGCCGATGGCCTTGAAGAACCCGCGCCGCAGCGTGAACAGCGCCACCAGCGGCGCGAACAGCGCGGTGAACACCAGGTTGAACGCCGCCACCACGAACAGCGTCTCGCCGGCGGTCTCGCCCGAGCCGCCCTCGGCCAGCTGGCCGATGGCCACCACCGTCGCCAGCGCGGTGGCGATGGCCATGACCACCATCATCGCACGAGCGGGCGAGGCGGCGACGGCCTGGCAGCCGCCGCAGCGGCGTTTGGCACGCGGCGCCGCCTGGGCCGGCGCATCGGTGTCGGCGGGCAGCTGGGGTGGGGGTGGGGGTGGGGGTGGGGCGGCGTGGCGGCAGGGCGTGGCGGTCATGGCTGTCATGGCGGGGTTCCTTCCGGGGTCGAAGGTGCGTCGCCATCTTGTTGGGAATACGGCGCGTCCGCTTTCCCGGCCCCGGCCCCGGCTCCGACTCCGGCCCCGTCCTCGGCCTGGGCTGGGGCCAGGTACGCCATCGACGCGCTGGCCAGGGTCAGCACGATCAGGAAGCCGCACATGTCGGTGATGGTCGTCAGGATCGGCCCCGACGCCAGCGCGGGGTCGGTCTTGAACCCCTTCAAGAGCAACGGCACGCCGCCGCCGATGCACACGGCGATCAGCGTGTTGGCCGCCAGCGCGCTGCCGACGACCAGGCTCAGCGCCAGGTTGCCCTTCCACAGGAAGGCCACCGCGCCGATCAGGATGCCCAGCACGAAGCCGTTGATGATCCCCACGCTGCATTCCTTCATCAGCACGCGGAAGATGTCGCGCGGCCGGGCCACGCCCAGGGTCAGCTCGCGCATGCTCACGGCGACCGCCTGGTTGCCCGAGCAGCCACTCATGTCCGAGATGATCGGGAGGAACACCGCCAACGCGATCACCGCCTCGAGCGTGTCCTGGTGGAAGGCGATGACGCTGGCGGCGATGATGTTGAGAACAATATTGATGCTCAGCCACGCCAATCGCCGCCGGCTGCGCAGGCTCAGGGGCATCGAGCGCAGCTCCTCGCCGCCCACGATGCCCTGGCTGGCGCGGTACATGTCGTCGGCGTCCTCGCGAGCCGCCTCGCTCACCGCCGCGCGCTCCACCACGCCCAGCAGCCGCTGCTGCCCATCGACCACCGGCAGGGCCAGAAAGCCGTGGTCGTCAAAGACCCCCCGCAGCGCGTCGAACTCGGTCGTGTCGGCGACGCGCACCGGGTCCTTGACCATGATCTCGGCCACCGGCGTCGTGCGACGCGCCATCAGCAGCCGCCGGATGGGGATGACGCCCCGGAGCGCGCCGCCCGAGTCGACCACGTACGAGTACTGGATGTTGTAGTCGCGGTAGCGCTCGGCGTTCTGCTCCATGTCGCCCAGCACGTCGCGCACGGTCATCGAGTCGTCGAAGGCCAGAAACTCGGTGAGCATCAGCCCGCCGGCGGCGTCCTCGTCGTAGCTGGCCAGCCGCCGCGTCTCGTCGGCCACGTCGGCGGGCATGGCCGCCAGGATGGTGTGCGCCTCGTCCTCGTCGATGGCGGCGACCAGGTCGGCCCGGTCGTCGCTGGTCATTTCTTCGAGGATCTCGGCGGCCTTCTCGTGGTCGACCGCGCCCAGGGCCCCCAGCGCGCCGGCGGCCTGCACGCGGGGCAGGGCCTCGCACACCTCGGCGGCGGTGTCGGCGGGCAGCAGCGCCAGCAGCCGGGCCTGCTCGTGCTTATCCATCGCGCTGACGGCGTGGACGGTCTGCTCGGTGCTGGCGCTCTCGAGCCACTGGGCGCACACGCCGCCGTCGCCGCGGTCGACCGCCTCGTCGAGCACGGCCTCCTCGGGCGCCTGGCTCTCGGCGTCGGCCGCGACTTCGGGCTCGAGCAGGGTCGTCGGGCCGGACGTTGTGTCGGTCGTTGTGTCGGTCGTGGGGTCGTTCGTCGGATCGGGCGTCGTGTTCGACATGCTGCCTCCGGCACGAGGAGAAGGGCCAGAAGCAAGATAGCGCCGCCCCCGCCGGGGTCGAGCCGCGGTCCGGGCATGCGTCCCCCGGGCTTCCCCGGGGCTCGCGTGTCGCTCTGGGGCCCTTTATCCCCCCGCGGCCATCAGCACGAAGAACCGCCAGCGTCCATCGCCCAGGCGCACGGCCTCGTGGGCGGCCACCTCGCCCCCGGGGTAGCGCTGGTAGGCCATGGCCATCGCCTGGCCGCGGGCCTCGCGCACGTCGCCGGCGGTGACGGCGAAGGCCCGGTGCTCGCGGCCGTCGATCTCGAAGGCGCCCTCGCGGTACCAGTCGGGCGTGGTGGGGGTGGGAGTCGAAGGCGTGGTTTCGGGCGTGGTGGGCGTGGTGGGGGTGGAGGCGTCGGCCTCCGCCGTGCGCGTGGGCGTTTCTTCGCGCGCCCGCTCGTCGATCGCCGCGCGCTGGCTGCTCGTCTGGGTACTTGATTGGCTTCGGGGCTCGGGCAACGGCCTGGGCGGCGGCGTGCTCGAGCACGCGACGAGCGACAGCACGCCGGCCACCAACGCGGCCATCGAGATCCTCTTGAATACCACGCCGTCCCTGCGTTGCTGGCTCATGCCCTCATCCTATTCGGTCATCCGGGTCGGTCATCCGGGTCAGCGACCCGGCGCCCGGCCGTCTTCCTCGGGGTCGAACAGCACCCGCTGGTCCTTGACTTCTCTCGGCCGGGTCTTGAGCTGGTCCAGTTCGCGCTGCAGCTCGGTCACGCTCATGAACTGGTGGTACTCGCTGGCGAAGCGGATGTAGGCGACCTCGTCGACCTCGCGCAGCTTGGCCATCACCAGCTCGCCGATGACGCTGCTCTCCACCTCGCGCTCGTACGCCTGGTGCAGCTCGTCCTCCACCGCCTCGACCACGCCCGCCTTGGCGTCCTCGGGAATGGGCCGCTTGCCGCACGCCGCCTGGATGCCCCGCAAGACCGTGTCGGGGTCGAACGGCACCCGGCTGCCATCGCGCTTGACGACAACGAGCCGCGCCTGCTGCTCGACGCGTTCATAGGTGGTGAACCTGCGGTCGCAGTTCAGGCACGCCCGCCGCCGCCGGATCGCCCGCCCGCTCTCGGCCGGCCGCGAGTCGATGACCTTGTCGTCGTTATGGCTGCAGTATGGGCAGATCATCTGTTGTGAGGGGGCGTGGTGGGGCGTGGTGAGCCCTGGGGCCGGGGGGGGCTCCCTCCATGGTAGGGCGGCGGCCGAAGGGCCACTAGATCTTGTAAGGGCGACGGGGCATCCGCGGTCCTCCGCGCATGTCCCCGTCGAGGCGGCCCCGCCGCCCGGGCGCAGCCCGCACGCGAGTCCGCGAGCGCCCTAAGAACACCACGCTTGAGCGAGCCCCGGCGCAGCGGCCCTGTCCTCAGGGGCGCTCCGCCGGGGCGTCGAACCTCGGCGCACCGCCAGAGCACGACGCACCCGAACCACCTTGCTCCGCCAGAGCACAACGCCCGAGAACCCCGCCCCGGCCACCCCGACAACAGCGACGCGGGTCACGCCGGGCGCGGCCGACGGCGTCCACGGAGCCATGGACGGCACGCCACCCGCCGCCGACGGCGCGCCATGAGCCACGGACGGCAGGCCATGAGCCGCCGACGGCACGCCATGAGCGATGGACGGCACGCCGTGAGCCGCTGACGGCACGCCACGAGCGGCTGACGGCGTGCCATGAGCGGCTGACGGCACGCCATGAGCGACGGATTGCACGCCCGAAACTCTGCTAGGGGGCGCAAGGGCGGTTTCTCTATCGGACCGGGCGCTGCGGGGGGTTATGGGCGGCGGTGAAGAAGACGGGGCGGAAGGGCCGCGGTTCTCGGGCGGTGTTGCGGCGGCGATCCGTTCCCTCCCCCGCCCCCGGCCGGGGAGGTGGCCGAGATCTTCCGAGGTTGGAGGGGGGCGTCGGTCGCTCGCTGATACCCCTCGACCGCCAAATTGGCAGCCATCGCACCCGTACGGCAGGCGTGAGGGTTTTTGGGGCCTTCCCGTAGGTGCAAAAGACGTCAGGGTACTTGGCACACCCATTGCAACCTCCCCGCGGGCAATATCGCCACGGAGGATTCGCAATGCAAGATCGTTACGGGTACCAGCGGGCTTCGGATCTTAAGTCGTTCGTCGAGGCTCACCAGGCAGGATTAACATCGACGTACACGCCAACGCCGCTTGACCATATCTACATAAAGCTCGATTTTGCCCTTGAGTACGAGAATGCTCGTACGGCGGAGGATGCAAAGAGATTTCTTCGATCTATCGCTCGGGCCGCCGAGGCGGCCCAGCTATTGGCGCAGCAATGCGGTGGCGCGCTGTTCGAGGTGCAAGGTTCAACCCTGCATGTGGCCCTGCAGCGGGGTAATGGCCTCAACGATTCGAGCGTTAACGACAACGCGCTGACGTTTGTCGCCGCGTTGCATCAGGCGTTCAAGTCGCTGTTCCCCGAGGGCCACACGCGGGTGGACGGCTGGCGGATGACCGTGGACTCGGGCAAGACTCTCGTCGTTTCTGGTCGGGGCGTGCATGACGACGATTCATGGGTGTCGCTGGGCAAGGCGGCCAACAGGCCGGCGAAAGAACTGTACAGGCAACTCTCCAAGCCCGAGGCGGACCGGCGGCTCCAGCGATTCCATGTTGGCGTGCGGCACCCGGTCACCGGCGCTTGGTCATACAGCTCGCTTGACACCTTGCCCGTCCGCCTGGAAGACGCTCGCAGCACCGGCGAGGCCATCCGCAAGTCCGAGCCTCAGATCGACTTCCGCGCGGGGATGCGGCGGGTCATGGCCGATGCAGCGCCCATCGCCCCCGGTGGTTCACCGCTGGCCCCCTCTCCCGACAAGCCGTACGTGTACTTTGGCTGGGTGCTGCGTGCCGACCTCGATGGATTCACAAGGCGTGTGCAAGACTGCCTGGATGATGACGATCGTCTCCAGGAACTCGCCGACGAGTTCGCCGAGATCATGGAGGCGGCCGCAGATTTCGTGCGGGATCATGAGACGGTGACGATGGCCCAATTGCCGTGGGCGGGCGATAACTTCACGGTCGCCGCTGTGTACCGCTCGAAGGACGAATACGAGAAGGCCAGCGCCACGAAGCTCGCGGAGTTGCCGGTCGACTTCGACAAGGAGATGGGCCTGTCCATGCCCAGGTCCACCTTCAACGGTTGGGCCCACGGAGTCGCTGGCGGCGATGTGCACGGCAACGCTGGCGGCAACGTCTATCTCGGCGGCATCCAGATCGGCCAGCGGCGTTTCCTGGTTGGGGCCGGCGAGGGATTCGGGCGCAGCACCCAGGCGTTTGGTGACATCAATCCCGAAACTGGCGAGGTGGTGGTATTCATGCCCGATCACGATCGGCTGGCGGACGACTACAAGGCCGACTTCGGGCCCGCGACGAACCAGCGGGGCCAGACCTCAACCCTCTTTCGCTTGAGCAGTACCAAGGAACTGGCACGCACGTACGCCCGCTCCCGCGTCGATGGTTTTCCGACCGTCGTCACTGTGGCGGCGGGCGTTCAGCGTCCGGTTGACAATCGGCCCTACTTCAAGTGAGCGACGACATGAGTCGCTCGCTGAAGTTTGCGAACACCATTGCCGCCAGTCTGCGCCACCCACGTGTCGTCGAGCTGCCTTCCGAGGCTTACGGGGCGATCGGCCACCTGGACATCGGGCCAGCCTATGCCAAAGTCATTGTGAGAGTGCCATGGTTGTTCAATGACCTCAAGCGGCACGGGCCCATCATTTGGTGTGACGAGTCGTGGATGAAGACGGGCGCCGACTGGCACAACTTTCCCCCGATGTGCTGGGTGCTTCCCGACGAGTGGCGCGACACCATGGACTGGAAGGGGAAGCCGGCGGACGCGATCATCCAAGAGGGATGTGAACTGGCCATCAACAACAGCAGGGCTCTGATCGTGAAGCATTGGATCGCCAAGGAAGAGGGCATTACCGAGTGGCCTGCGGATTGGCCGTTCTGGGGTCATGGGCAGGAGGGCGTCGAGCAGTACAAGCATGAGCAACGATTGCGTGACCTGCTTGGGGAGGCCAGATGAGCGAATGCGGTCACATCGCAGAACGGTTCGAAGGTCCAGACGGCAAGAGCACAGCGGTTCGAGCCTTGATGGAGCAGGCCCTGATCGCCGGCAATAGTGAACTAGCCGAGGCCGTGTTCGAGCGAGGCGAGCTTTCTCGACACAAGAAGGGTGAACTCCTCGTCGAGCAGGACGCGTGTGATGACGATGCCTACTTCATCCTGGCGGGATGCGTAGACATCCTGGTGAATGGCCACCATGTTGCAACCCGTCGAGCGGGTGAGGCTGTCGGCGAGATGGCGGCCATCGACTGCGCTGCTGTTCGATCGGCCACGGTTACCGCAGCGGGCGACGTCGCGGCTTGGCGGCTGGCTTCAAGCGACTTTCTTGATCTGTGCAACACGCACTGCTCCATGCCGATCAAGCTGGCCAGGATCGCATCCGATCGCCTGCGAGAACGATCGAAATTCCATGTACCACCCAATGACAAACCGGTGCTGTTCATCGGATCCTCAAGAGAGTCGTTGCCGGTCACCAAAGGCTTTAAAGAGGCCATGAAGCCAAAAAAAGCGATCGAAGTGATCGAGTGGACGGCGGACGACGTATTTTTGCCGAGTCGCTACGCGATGGAATCGCTCATCGATCAAGTCAACCGATCAGACTTCGCGTTGTTCGTTTTTGGCCCAGACGACAAAACGGAGTCTAGAGCTGTGCTGCAGGACGCAGTTCGCGATAACGTCGTTTTTGAGATGGGGTTGTTCATCGGACGGCTCGGCCGCGACAGGGTCTTCATGACGAAGCAGCGAGGCATGGATTTGAAGATCCCGTCTGACCTCTTTGGCTTAGAGCCGATTCAGTTCGAGCGCAACATCAAGAACGCCCTGATAGACGACCTGCGGCCGGCTGCCGACAGGCTCATGCGTGAGATCCAGCGAGAGGGCGTCATCAGGAATCGCATGAAGATCGACGACGGCTTGTCGAACAAAGGATCGTAACGCGTAGATTCTGGCATGGCGGGAGGTTTTTCATGGGTGAGTTTGCAGACAAGCTGACGGCTGATATCCGCGACCTCTTCGGGGAATGGTCTATACGTGATGGCAGAAAGGTCCCCGAGCAAGACGATCTCGGCTACGGCAACGTTGGCTCCAAGATTGATGCAACGATGCTCTATGCCGATCTTGCCGATTCGACCGGGCTCGCAAGGGACAACCAAGCAAGGATTGCCGCGGCCATCTCAAAGGCGTTCTTGCTGAGCGCAGTTCGGATCATCCGAAACAACCAAGGTGAAATTGCCAGCTTCGATGGCGATCGCGTCATGGCGATTTTCTACGGCGACTCTCAGTGCTCTAACGCAGCTATTGCTGCACTTCAGATTAACTTCGCTGTGGAGAAGATCGTTCAGCCGGTTCTGTTGGCCATGCGGCCTGGAGTCACCTACGAGCCGAAGCACTGTGTTGGCATTGATCGATCGGAGGTTACTGCCGTCCGTGCAGGGATCCGGGGCAACAACGATCTCATCTGGATCGG